>JAFSKR010000027.1 GCA_017448825.1 Bacteroidaceae bacterium | reverse complement strand
CGAGCATCGGAGCAGAGTGATAACGGGCAAGAGGACTCGGAAGACACGGGCAAGAGGCGGAGCAAGATACGGGCAAGAGAACTCGGAAGACACGGGGCACAGTCGCCCGAGACGACGGGCATGAGGACGAGGAAGACCTTGACAACAGAGTTGAGAAGACATTGGCGACAGAGTTAAGGAAGACATTGGCGACAGAGTTAAGGAAGACCTTGGTAACTGTGTTAAGAAGACATTGGGCATCGTTTCCGAAAGACACAGGCAAGTGGAGTCAGTGGACATTAAAGGGTCGAAGGCGAACTTGCAGAAGAAATGAAAAAAACTCAAAGTGAAAACTCAAAGTGATAGTGTTTACCCTAATAAATGGCTTGTAACTATAACTTTTAGTTTTTAGTTTTTTTTCCTTACCTTTGCATGTTTTTTTACCACACGTAAGGAAGAATAAGCATTAATTAAAAGATAAAAAATGGAAAGAGACAACGTAATTTTCTCTCTTATCGAGAAGGAGCATCAGCGTCAGCTGAAAGGAATTGAATTGATTGCATCAGAGAACTTTGTGAGCGACCAAGTGATGGAAGCCATGGGAAGTTACTGCACCAACAAGTATGCAGAAGGTTATCCCGGACACCGTTACTATGGTGGTTGTCAAGTGGTGGATGAAATCGAGCAATTGGCCATCGACCGCGCTTGCCAGCTTTTCGATGCCGAATTTGCCAACGTGCAGCCTCACTCTGGTGCACAGGCAAACGCTGCCGTGCTTCTCGCTGTACTGAAGCCAGGTGACGTGTTCATGGGCTTGAACCTCGACCACGGCGGTCACCTCTCTCATGGCTCGCTGGTAAACACTTCTGGTATTCTCTATAAGCCTGTTGGCTACAACCTCAAGAAGGAGACGGGGCGTGTGGATTACGACGAAATGGAGGCTTTGGCCAAGGAACACAAACCGAAGCTCATCATCGGTGGCGGTTCTGCTTACAGCCGTGAGTGGGATTATGCCCGTATGCGCAAGATTGCCGACGAGGTGGGCGCCCTCCTGATGATTGACATGGCCCACCCTGCTGGTCTCATCGCTGCCGGCCTTTTGGAAAACCCCGTGAAGTATGCACATATTGTTACCACAACAACTCACAAGACCCTTCGTGGTCCTCGCGGCGGTTTGATTCTGCTGGGCAAGGACTTCGACAACCCTTGGGGTTACACGACTCCGAAGGGTGTGGTGAAGAAGATGTCGCAACTCATCAACTCTGCCGTGTTCCCTGGACAGCAGGGCGGTCCTCTGGAACACGTGATTGCAGCCAAGGCTGTGGCATTCGGCGAGGCCCTGAAGCCCGAGTTCAAGGAGTATCAGAAGCAGGTGAAGAAGAACGCTTTCGTGTTGGCTGAAGAACTGACAAAACGTGGCTTCTCCATTGTGAGCGGTGGTACTGACAACCACTCCATGCTCGTTGACCTCCGCACGAAGTACCCTGAACTGACAGGCAAAGTGGCAGAGAACGCACTTGTGGCTGCCGACATCACCATCAACAAGAACATGGTACCATTCGACACTCGTTCCGCTTTCCAAACCTCAGGTTTCCGTCTTGGCACACCTGCCATCACTACACGTGGCGCAAAAGAAGACCTCATGATACAGATTGCCGCTTGGATTGAGGAGGTGCTCAATGCGCCTGAAGACGAAGCTGTGATTGCAAAGGTGCGCAGCGAGGTGAACGAAACCATGAAGAAGTACCCGCTCTTCGCTTGGTAAAATGACGCAGTCCCCACTATTAGGTATGACACTACAAGAGTTGCAGGACGTGTGCCTGCAACTCTCTATGCCTAAATTCACTGCCAAACAGATGGCGCAGTGGATATATGGTAAGCATATACATGACATTAACGAAATGACCAACCTCTCCAAGGCAAACCGCGAGAAGTTGGATTCGTTGTTTTGTGTAGGATGTGTTCCGCCAGCCGATGTCTGCAAAAGCAAGGACGGAACGGTGAAGTATCTATTCCCGACAGAGAATGGGCAATATGTGGAAACCGTCTATATACCAGAGGGAGACCGCGCCACACTCTGTGTGAGCTGTCAAGTGGGCTGCAAAATGAACTGCCTCTTCTGTCAGACAGGCAAGCAGGGATGGCACGGCAATCTGACTGTGAGAGACATTCTCAACCAAATCTATAGCGTTGACCAACTCGTTGCCGAGGAGGGAAAGACGCCACTGAGCAATATCGTCTATATGGGGCAAGGCGAGCCATTGGACAACCTCGACAATGTGTTGAAATCGACGGAGATACTAACGGCAGACTATGGCTGGGCATGGAGTCCGCGACGCATCACCATCTCTACTGTAGGACTAAAGAAGAACATGCGCAGATTGCTCGACGAGAGCGAGTGCCACATTGCCGTTTCGCTCCACTCGCCCCTCCACGAGCAACGCCTCCAACTGATGCCCGCCGAAGGACAGTTCCCCATTGCCGACATCGTGACATTATTAAGAGAATACGACTGGAGCCACCAACGGCGCATCACGTTTGAATACACCCTATTTGATGGTACCAACGACTCACCGCTGCACGCCAAGGAACTGACCAAACTGCTGCGCGAACTCTTCTGTCGCGTCAATCTCATCCGCTGGCATCGAGTGCCCAATGTGCCGCTGAAAGAGGCCAAGTTGGAGACAATGGAGCACTTCCGCGACTACATGAACAGCCACGGCATCCCCACCACCATCCGTGCATCAAGGGGGCAAGACATAGAGGCGGCATGTGGTCTTCTATCCACAAAGAAACAATCTGAAAATCAATCAATATGAAACTAAAACTTATAGCAACACTTTTACTTTTAGCCTGCACCTTTTCGGCTTGCGACACCAACAGCAATCCTGCCACGGGTAAGCGCCACAAACGGAGCGGCAGCTTGCTCACACCTGTTTCGTCGGGGAATCCCTACGAAGTGATGGTGGTGGCAGACGACAGCGTGTGGACAGGCTATGCTGGCAAAGCCATCCAAACCATCCTCGACAAGCCCTTGAGAGGTCTGCCACAGGACGAGCCACAGTTTCACAAAAGCCATATCACCGAGAAGCACTACGACCACATCACCAACCTGTTCCGCAATATCTTCCGCATCCAGATTGGCAAGGAATACACCAAGGCGAAGATGGTGGTGGAGAAAGACGTACACTCCACACCACAGATGATTATGACCCTCCATGCCCCCAATCAGTTCGAAGCATCCATCTACATCACCGAACACACCAAAGACATTGAGAGCCTTATCACCAGCGAGGAAATCAACCGCCAGGCCAACGACCTCTACTTCGACCACAACATCAAGTTTGCCAAGGCCGTAAAGGAGATGTTCGACTGTGAGTTCTACATCCCTGTCGATATCAAGAAGATGAAGATAGGCGAAGACTTCATTTGGGCAAGCGACGACGGGCTGTCCACCATTCAGAACATCTGCATCTATTCCCTACCCTACGTGAGCGAGAAGATGTTCACCAAGAAGCCCTATATCGCCCTACGCGACACGGTGATGAAGCACAACATCCCAGGCGGTCATCCCAATCAGTGGATGCAAACCAATCCCGATTTCGTGTGGACCAAAAACATCAACGTGGCAGGCCACTTTGCAATGGAGGCGCGTGGTCTGTGGGAAATGCGCAACGACGCGATGGGCGGCCCCTTCATCAGCCATTCGCGGCTGGACGAGAAGAACAACCGAGTGATTGTGGTTGAAGGCTTCGTCTATGCCCCCGACAAGATGAAGCGCACCATGCTCCGACGGTTGGAGGGTGCACTCTACACCTTAGAAACCCCAAGTGACAAAGAATAAAAACATAAACTATATGGAAAAGATGAAAATAGGCATCACGCAGGGCGACATCAACGGTGTCGGCTACGAGATGATACTCAAGACTTTTGAGACGGAAGAAATGACTTCCATCTGTACCCCCATCATTTACGGTTCACCCAAAGTGGCAACCTATCACCGCAAAACCCTCGGAAGCCAGACAAGTTTCCAGGTGATTGAAACAGCTGAGGCTGCCAAGGAGAACAATGTCAACATGGTCAACTGCTTTGGCGAGGACGAACTGAAAATAGAACTGGGCACCCCCAGCGAGGAGGCGGGCAAGGCAGCCATGACAGCCCTTGACCAAGCACTTGCCGACCTGCAAGAGGGCAAGATTGATGCACTGGTCACAGCACCACTCAACAACGCCACTATCAAGGTTGAGGACAGTGAGCATTTCACTGGGCAGACCTCCTACATCGAGCACAAGACCAACGACGAGAAGAAGGCGCTCAAGCTCTTCATCAGCAACAACCTTCGCATTGCACTCGCCACCGACAAGATGCCTGTTTCAGAGATTGCCTCCCACATCACACGCGATGCCATTGCCGAGAAACTTGTCATCCTGCACAACACGCTGAAACGAGACTTCTTCATCGACAACCCACGCATTGCCGTGTTGGCACTGAATCCATTTGCCGATGGACAGGAAGAAACAGCCATCATTACACCCGTCATCGACGAACTCTTCAAGCGCGGAGTCCGCTGCATAGGCCCCTACGTCGCCGACCAATTCTTCGGGACTGACGCTTTCACCCGCTTTGATGCCGTGCTCGCCATGTACTACGACCAGGGTATTGCAGCCTTCAAGGCACTCACCCAAAACGACGGCATCAACTATACAGCAGGTCTCTCCATCATCCGCACCGCTCCAGCCATCGGTGTCAGCTACGAACTGGCGGGCAAGGACATGGTGGACGAACAGGCACTTCGGCAGGCCATCTACATTGCCATTGACACCACGCGCAACCGCAATCGTTTCGACAAAGAGCGCAGCAATCCGCTGAAGAAGCAATACTTCGAGAAGCGCGACGACTCCGACAAGCTGAAGCTCGACCAAGAAGATGCAAACTAAAACCCGCAACATCTTCTTTGCCTTCGGACTCATCGCAGTAGTGGTGATGCTGTTCACGTTCAAGGTGTCATTCGCACAACTATGGGCCAGTATCCTTCGTGCAGGATACTGGCTGTGGGCAATATTGGCACTTTGGGTAGTGCTCTACACCATGAACGCATGGACTTGGCGCATCATCATCCAAGGTTCAGGCGACTGCCCTATCCCCTTCTGGAAAATCCTCAAACTCACCATCACGGGCTTTGCCCTCAACTATGCCACACCGGCAGGACTGATGGGGGGCGAACCCTACAAAATCATGGAGTTGAAGCCCCACATCGGTACACAAAGGGCCACTTCCAGCGTGCTGCTCTTCGCCATGATGCACATTTTTGCCCACTTCTGGTTTTGGGCAACCAGCATCGTGGTCTATATCGCGCTTGCCCTGTGGGACTTGCTGCCACTGGGGACAGGCATGGCCATCGTGCTCCTCTTCATGCTCGGCTTCTGTGGTGGCGGCATCTATCTCTTCATCCGAGGGTACAAGAATGGCATGGTAGTCAAGCTTATTCGCTTCATAGGGCACATCCCAGGCTTGAAGAATTGGGCACGCCGCTTTGCCGAGAGCCATCAAGAAGATCTCCAAAAGATTGACGTCCAAATTTCCGAGCTTCAGTCGCAAAACCAACGGAGTTTCTATGCCAGCTTTGCCCTTGAATATGTAGGGCGAATCCTTCAAAGTCTCGAAATCTACTTTATGCTCCTGCTTTTCGATGCCGGCACAGGAGGTGGATTGACCCTTGTCTATGCCTTCTTGATTCTTTCCTTTACAAGTCTTTTTGCCAACCTCCTTTTCTTCTTGCCGCTCCAACTGGGTGGCAGAGAGGGTGGTTTCGCCATGTCCGTCGCCCAGATGGGCATGACTGCCGACATCGGCATGTTCGTCAGCATCATCTGCCGTGTGCGAGAAATCTTCTTCACCGCCATTGGCCTCCTGCTCATGAAAATGGGCAACAAATAGGGATGCGGCTCGTTGATATGAGCCAAGCCCGTAGGCATACGCAGGCAAAGCCCGTGAGCATACGCAGGCAAAGCTCACGAGCGTACGCAAGCAACGCTCACGGACATACACAAGAAAAGCCCGCGAATATACACAGGCTATGCTTGCGGACATACGCGGGCAACGTGGCACCACACCGTGGTCTGATGACCGATTTTGAGGGCGATGTTGTGATGTTACGTAGGTATATGAGTCGGATTAGAAGATGAGTTGCGCGTAATGGTAGAGCCCGTACTTCCATACAACGAAATCGTGCTGACCGTCAGGATACTGAATGAGTGTACAAGGGATGTCGTTTTTGTCGCAGAATGCCTTGAGGCGTGAACTGTTGAACATCAAGAAGTCCTTGCTGCCGCACACCATCCAAAGCAACTGGTTGGCTTTCTTCATCGCCTCGATGTCAGGAATGAGTTGCTCTGGCTGCTTGGTATTGGGAGCTGATGAGAATCCACCCACGAACGCAAATAAATCGAGGTTGCCAAGACCAAAGTTGAGAGACTGTCCACCACCCATCGAGAGGCCTGCAATGGCGCGATGGGCCTGGTCAGTATAAGTGCTGTATTTGCTCTGAATGAAGGGGATGAGGTCGTCAATGAGGTCGCGTTCGAAAATCTCGAAACCTTTCACCTTTTCTGGCCCATAGATGTCGCCTTCGGGCTTGTCGTTAGGCAGTGCACGTCCATTAGGCATCACGATAATCATAGGCTTTGCCTTGCCTTTGGCATAAAGGTTGTCCATGATGATGTTGGGCACACCCTGCATCCATTCCTTGTGATCGCCACCGATACCATGAAGCAGGTAAAGAACCGGATACTTCTTGGTTTTGTCGTACTTCGGCGGCAGATAGACCGTCACCTTACGTGTGGTGCCGACGGTCTTGGACTGGTATTCAGTCTCTTCAATAGTGCCACATTCAATGCCCGCTGTTTCTTTGTCGAATCCATCAGGCGCAGCCACATACTCATTAAATTTCACGTCGATTTGTGGCATACCACCAAACATTCCGCCACCTGGTTGTGCATGAACTGTGGCGATGGCAAGCACAAAAAGTGCTCCAAGATAGAACTTTTTCATCTTTTTTGTTTTTAATTAGATTAGTGTATGATAAAAAATATGTGTTCAAAATTAATTGTACCTCTTTCAGAAGTTTGTTATCGCGGCAGACCGCTGGATGCTTTGACGTAAAAAACCTTGATAGGTTTAATGGCATCTCACTTCAAATGATTCTTTGTTGGATACAAATTTACAGAAAGGGGATGGATTTTAAGGTCATTCGAGAAGAAATATCTTCAAATTGATGACATATTCGCCCTTGATTTGCTAAATTTGTACCATTGTTGGACAAAAAGCAATGACAGATAAGGATGAAGAAGAAACTAATCACTCCCCTATTCATGCTGCTCTTTCCCTTGATGGCAATGGCAGAGGGATGGAACGAAACACTTTATCGGCAGATTGAGGCAAGCATTGCAACACCAGAACTGCATGAAACAGCCATCGCCATCACTCAATGTGGCGCCAAGCCTGCGGCAACAGCTGCGGAGAATCAGAAAGCCATACAAAAGGCCATCAACCGATGTGCTCGGCAAGGCGGTGGACGAGTCGTGGTGCCTACCCAACAGACGTTCCGAACGGGTGCCATCGAACTGAAAAGTGGAGTGAACCTTGTGGTGGAAGAAGATGCAGTGTTGGAGTTCGTGTTTGCTCCATCGCTCTACCCTATTGTGGAAACCTCTTGGGAAGGTCTTGATTGCTACAACCTCTCCCCCTGCATCTATGCATTTCGTGCACACGACATCGCCATCACAGGAAAGGGCACCATTGATGGTGGCGGCAATCGAGAGACTTGGTGGCCCTGGTGTGGGACTACGAAATACGGTTGGAAAGAGGGGATGGTGAGTCAGAAGTTGGGAGCACGTTCCCGATTGTTGCAAAACGGTGAAGACGGTGTGCCAATGGTGGACGAGAAAGGACACCGTTCTGCCCAGCGTACGTTCACTGCCACAGATGGGCTACGCCCGCAGCTGTTAGGGCTGAACCAGTGCGAACGAGTGCTGATAGAGGACGTGACGTTGTTGCGCTCGCCCTTCTGGGTCATTCATCCACTGAAGTGTACGGACGTAACGGTGCGAGGGGTGCGCATCATCAACGACGGGCCTAACGGAGACGGTTGCGACCCCGAGTCGTGCGACCGTGTGCTGATTGAGCGTTGCTTCTTCGACACGGGCGATGATTGTATCGCCATCAAGAGCGGCAGAAATCGCGATGGCCGCTCCCGTGGGATGGCAAGCCAAAACATCATCATCCGTCACTGCGAGATGAAGAACGGACATGGAGGCGTGGTGATTGGCTCGGAAATCAGCGGTGGCTGCCGAAACGTGTTTGCCCACGACTGCGTGATGGATTCGCCCAACCTCGACCGTGTGTTGCGCATCAAGACCAATTCGTGCCGTGGCGGCGTGATAGAAGGCATCTGCATGAAGGACATCAAGGTGGGACACTGTGGAGAGTCGGTGTTGAAAATCAACCTGAACTACGAGCCTCGGGAAGTCTGTTGCCGAGGTAATTATCCATTGGTGAGAAACGTGCTGATGGAAAATGTGACTTGCGAACAGTCAAGGTATGGTGTACAAATCATCGGCTTGGACGAAGACACGTTTGTCCATGACATAACGGTGAAGAACTGCCGCTTCAATGGCGTGCAGCAAGGCAATACCATCACGGGGAAGACAAAAAATGCGGTGTTCGACCAGTTCTTTGTCAATGGGTCCCTGTGTTTACAGAAGAAGCCCCACCAACATTATAGCGAGTGGATGACCTACTCGGAGATGCAGCGAGTTCCGAAGAGTTATCTGCTTGACTTCTCGACGAAGCCCAAATGGAGCTATGTGATGGGCATCGAACTGGAAGCAATGCTCGACACCTATCTTCGTTATGGCGACCAACGTGTTCTCGACTATTGCCAAGAATATACGGACACGATGATTGGGGCACGTGGCGACATCCGTGGCTACCGACTGGAGGACTACAACCTCGACAATATCCGCACAGGGCATTTTCTGGCGCGGATGTATCAGCAAAGGCCTGAAACCAAGACTCTCTTGGCGATGAAAAGACTGATGCAACAACTACAACACCAGCCGCGCACCGTCGAAGATCGAGTGTTCTGGCACAAGGCGATATACAGCTACCAGGTATGGCTCGACGGCATCTTCATGGGTCTGCCTTTCCATGCACTCACGGCATCGATGCTGCTGAAACCGCAAGAGGCAAGAAAGGTGTATGACGATGCTGTCAACCAGCTTATCGCTACCTATCGCCGCACACTCGACCCATCCACTGGATTGAACCGCCATGCATGGGACGAAACCCATGAGATGTTTTGGGCAGACCCAGCAACAGGACTGAGCCAACACTGCTGGGGACGCGCGCAGGGATGGTACACGATGGCACTCATCGAACTCTTGGATGTGCTCCCTGAAAACGATGAACGGCGCGAGGAAGTCATCGACATTTTGCAGCACGACCTCGATGCCATCATGCGGTGGCAAGACAAGGTTACAGGTGTATGGTATCAGGTGATGGATGCTCCCAACCGTGAAGGCAACTACCTCGAATCCACCTGCTCCTCCATGTTTGCCTATGCACTGCTGAAAGCTGCACGGAAAGGCTATGCGGACGAAAAACATCGTGAAACCCACCTCACGGCCTACCGAGAGGCAGGAATGAAAGCCTATCAAGGCATCCTTCAGCACTTCATCCGTGTGAATGCAGACCAAAGCCTTTCGCTCACCCACTGTTGCGCTGTGGCAGGATTAGGCCCCGGCATCAGTGAGAAAGTGCTGAAAGCAGCCCCCAACGTGAAAGAAAACAAACGTCGCGACGGCTCTTTCAGCTACTACCTCTCTGAACCTGTGCGTGACAACGATGCCAAAGGGGTGGGCCCCTTCATCTGGGCATCTCTTGAGATGGAAGCATTGGGACACGACACTGAGAACACGGCTACGCCCCCTCTCATGTCTCACCTCGCCATACGGTAAAATCGCTTCGATGTCAGCCGCTTGGAGAGTTTTGAATTTGCCCTGCGTGATGGTATAGTTACGCGTACACTTGCGTGCCATTTCTTTGATTTCATCTCCGTCACTTCGAGTCCGATGAGTTCGTGGATGCTATTGGGCATACCGATGGCATGATAGAAACGCTCGGCTGCCGCAATGCCTTTCAAGGCATGAATATGGATAGAAATTGTGCGCTGGCTAAACATAAAATGAGGCATGGATGAGTGTTGGTCAGTAAAAATCGGGGTGAAAGGTGTTTTTTTGTGAAAAGTTTGTTGTTAAACGGATTTTTAGTGCTAAATTTGCAAGCTTTTGTGTGGTTGCGAACGTGCTGAAATGGTGAAAGACAAACAAAATTGTAAATATACAAATGATAAAAATTACATTTCCTGACAATTCGGTGCGCGAGTATGAGGCTGGCGTCACTGGTCTTGAGATTGCCGAGAGCATCAGCCAACGTCTGGCACAAGACGTGATTGCGTGTGGTGTGAATGGTGAAACGACGGAACTGAACCGTCCTATCAATGAAGACGCAACGATTGCGCTCTACAAGTTTGAGGATGCTGAAGGTAAACATGCTTTCTGGCATACATCTGCCCACTTGATGGCAGAGGCTATTGAGGAACTCTATCCTGGCACGCAATTCGGTATCGGCCCTGCTATCGAGAATGGCTTCTACTATGACGTGATGCCACCAGAAGGAGTGAAGTTGAGCGATGCCGATTTCCCGAAAATCGAGAAGAAGATGCAGGAACTTCAGCAAAAGAAAGAGGCACTTATCCGCAAAGATATCTCGAAGCAGGATGTGATGGAGTTGTTTGCCTCAAAGGGACAATCTTATAAGAATGAACTGATTGCGGAGTTGGAGGATGGTAAAATCACCACCTACACGCAGGGCAACTATATCGACCTTTGCAAGGGTCCTCACTTGATGACAACCGCCCCCATCAAGGCGTTCAAGTTGCTGTCGCTGGCAGCTGCCTACTGGCGTGGCGACGAGAAGCGTCCGATGATGACTCGCATCTATGGCATTTCCTTCCCCAAGAAGAAGATGCTGGACGAGTATCTGGTGGCTCTTGAAGAAGCCAAGAAGCGTGACCACCGCAAGATTGGCAAGGAGATGGAACTGTTCATGTTCTCCGACCGCGTGGGTAAGGGACTGCCGATGTGGTTGCCAAAGGGAACTGCCGTGCGCCTTCGCTTGCAGGACTTCTTGCGTAAAATCCAAAAGCGCTATGGCTATCAAGAAGTTATCACGCCACACATCGGAGGTAAGAACCTCTATGTGACTTCAGGTCACTATGCCCACTATGGCAAAGATTCTTTCCAACCCATTCACACGCCAGAAGAGGGAGAGGAGTATCTGCTGAAGCCGATGAACTGTCCTCATCACTGCGAAATTTTCGCATGGCAACCCCGTTCCTACAAAGATTTGCCTTTCCGTTGTGCAGAGTTTGGCACGGTGTATCGCTATGAGCAGTCGGGCGAGTTGCACGGATTGACCCGTGTGCGCTCATTCACACAAGACGATGCTCACATCTTCTGCCGTCCAGACCAAGTAAAAGACGAATTCCTGCGCGTGATGGACATCATCAACATCATCTTCAAGGCACTGGACTTCAAGGACTTCGAGGCTCAGATTTCACTCCGCGACCCTGATGACAAAGAGAAGTACATCGGTTCTGACGAAGTGTGGGAAGAGGCACAGAATGCCATCATCGAGGCTTGCGCCGAAAAGGGACTTCCCACTCGCACAGAGTTGGGCGAAGCCGCTTTCTATGGACCGAAGCTCGACTTCATGATTAAGGATGCACTGGGTCGCCGCTGGCAATTGGGCACCATTCAGGTGGACTACAACCTGCCCGAGCGTTTCCAACTGGAATATACAGGCGCGGACAACCAGAAGCACCGTCCTGTGATGATTCACCGCGCACCGTTTGGTTCGATGGAGCGTTTCATCGCCGTGCTCATCGAACATACCGCTGGCCACTTCCCGCTTTGGCTCATTCCCGACCAAGTGGTGGTGCTCCCCATCTCGGATAAGTTCAACGACTACGCCAAGCAGGTGGCTGCCACACTGAATGCTCAGGAGGTGCGCACCATCATCGACGAACGCAACGAGAAGATTGGCAGAAAGATTCGTGACAACGAAATCAAACACATCCCCTACTTGCTGATTGTGGGCGAGAAAGAAGCTGCCGATGGCACAGTGAACGTCCGAAAACAAGGCACCCAACAACAGGAAACAATGAAAATCGACGATTTTGCGAAGAAAATTCAAGAAGAAGTTCGTCAAATGACAGAAAATTTCTAACTTTGCAGCCGAAATTCAATAAAAAACAAAAACTTAACTCAAAACATACCGAAGGACAAAGCCAACCGAATGAAAGGTGACAACAAAAAACAGCAGTACAGGGTCAACGAACAGATTCGTGTACACGAAGTGAGAATAGTAGGCGAAGGTGTGGAATCCACCGTCATGCCAACCCGTGATGCCCTACGTCTTGCAGAAGACAATGGAGTAGATCTCGTAGAAATTTCTCCTAACGCTCAACCTCCGGTATGTCGGCTCATCGACTACTCCAAGTTCCTCTATCAGCAGAAGAAGAAGGCGAAGGAACTGAAAGCCAAGCAGGTGAAGGTGGAAGTGAAGGAAATTCGCTTCGGTCCTCAGACAGGTGAGGCTGACTATGCATTCAAATTGAAGCACGCTCAGGAGTTCCTGACCGACGGCAACAAGGTGAAAGCATACGTGTTCTTCAAGGGACGTTCCATCGTCTTCAAGGAACAAGGTGAGGTGCTGTTGCTCCGTTTTGCCAACGACCTCGAAGAGTTGGCCAAAGTGGAAAGCATGCCATCGCTCGAAGGCAAAAAGATGTTCCTCACGTTGACTCCGAAGAAAGCAGGTGCTCCGAAGAAAAGCCAACAGCGGCGCGACAACGAAGCAGCCGAAGCACAGGCAAAAGCGGATGCCAAGGCTAAAGAAGAAGCAGGCCCCAACCCCAACAGTCCTTTCGCAGGACTGGCTGAAAAGCTGGCTGCCAAAGCTACAGAGGAAGAATAACATAGAGGACTTGAAACAAGAAAGAAGAAGTGCGTAACGCCTTGGTATATGCGTTGCCACACATTATTAATAAATAATTAAAACTACAAAAAAATGCCAAAAGTAAAAACTAAGGGCGCTGCAAAGAAGCGTTTCAAACTTACTGCAACAGGAAAGATTAAGCGTCAGCACGCTTATCACAGTCACATCCTGACGAAGAAGACCAAGAAACAGAAGAGAAACCTCGACCACAGCACGATTGTCGTAAAAGCAAATCGCAAGCAGGTTCGTGAGCAACTCTGTCTCCGTTAAACATCTTTCCCCTTTTGTGGTGAATCCTTTTGAATAAAGACGCACACCACAAGTTCGAGAGAACAAAAACAGTAAGAAATCAACTCAAAAGTTTAATCGAATTGTTAGCCACAAAAAAGAACGTCAAGAAACGTCGCTAACATTCAAAAAGCAAACAAAATTATGCCAAGATCAGTAAATCATGTTGCATCACGCGCTCGCCGCAAGAAGATTTTGAAGCGCGTAAAAGGTCAGTTTGGTGCTCGCAAGAACGTCTGGACCGTTGCTAAAAATGCCTACGAGAAAGGCCTCACCTACGCATTTGCCGACCGTCGTCGCAAGAAGCGTGAGTTCCGTGCTCTCTGGATTCAGCGTATCAACGCTGCTGCCCGTGCCGAGGGTATGTCTTACTCTCAGTTCATCGGTGCTCTCCACAAGGCTGGTATCGACCTCAACCGTAAGACACTTGCTTACCTCGCCGTACACAATGCAGAGGCATTCAAGGCTATCGTTGAGAAGGTAAAGTAAATCAACATTAGTTATTCAAATAAAGCATCTTTCTTCTCATGGGAGGAAGGTGCTTTTATCATTAAAATCAAAAGACATGAAAGCATTTGTTTTCCCTGGTCAGGGTGCTCAGTTCTCGGGAATGGGCAAAGACCTTTATGAGTCAAATCCTGTAGCAAAAGAACTTTTCGACAAAGCCAACGAGATTCTCGGCTTCGAGATTACCAAAATCATGTTTGAAGGCACAGCCGAAGAACTGAAGCAAACCAAGGTAACCCAGCCCGCTGTATTCCTCCACTCTGTCATTTCAGCCATCTGTCTCGGCGATGCCTTCGATGCAGACATGGTGGGCGGTCACTCGCTCGGTGAGTTCTCAGCCCTCGTTGCTGCCGGTGCCCTCTCTTTCGAAGATGGTCTGAAGCTTGTTTCTCAGCGTGCCCAGGCCATGCAGAAGGCTTGCGAAGCTGCTCCTTCCACTATGGCAGCCATCATCGGTCTCGATGACGCCAAAATTGAGGAGATTTGTGCTTCCATCTCAAAACCCGGTCATATTGTAGTGCCAGCAAACTATAACAACCCCGGCCAATTGGTCATCTCTGGCAACATCGAGGCTGTGAACGAGGCTTGCGAGGCCATGAAGGCAGCTGGTGCCAAGCGTGCGCTCCCACTCCCTGTGGGCGGTGCGTTCCACTCCCCTCTCATGCAGCCAGCCAAGGACGAGCTGCAGGCAGCCATCGAGACCACAACGTTCTCCACTCCCAAGTGCCCAGTTTATCAGAATGTAGATGCTCAGGCACACACCAACCCGGAAGAAATCAAGCAGAACCTCATCGCTCAGCTCACGGCTCCTGTGAAGTGGACATACGAAGTACAGGCAATGATTGCAGCGGGTGCCACTGACTTCACTGAGTGTGGCCCTGGCAAAGCACTCCAAGGCATGATTGCCAAGATTGACCGGAACGTAACAGCCCACGGCATTGCTTAGTGGGATATGGAAAAACTCATCATTTACCAAGTATTCACTCGCCTTTTTGGTGCCAATGCTAACAAAAACGTTAGCAACGGCACTAAAAAGGAGAATGGGTGTGGCAAGATGGCAGACTTCACAGGTGCTGCCCTTGCCGAAATCAAGAAGTTGGGTGTTACCCACATCTGGTACACGGGCCTTATCGAACACGCCACCAAGGCAGACTACTCGCAGTATGGCATCCAACGGGACCACCCATCTGTGGTGAAAGGCATAGCGGGAAGCCCCTATGCTATCAAAGACTACTACGACATCGACCCCGACCTTGCCGTCAGAGTACCCGAGCGCATGAAAGAGTTCGAAAACCTCGTCATGCGTACACACAAGGCAGAACTGAAAATGATTATTGACTTTGTACCCAACCACGTGGCTCGTCAGTATCATTCGGATGCCAAGCCAGAAGGGGTGAAAGACCTCGGTGAAGAGGATGACAACACTCTTTCGTTCGACCCCTATAACAACTTTTACTACCTGCCAGGAACCCAGTTCTCACCCAACTTCTCACTGCATGATGAAGAGATGGGTGACTACGTGGAATCACCTGCCAAGGTGACGGGCAACGACTGCTTCTCGCCTTGGGTGAGTCAAAATGACTGGTACGAGACAGTCAAACTCAACTACGGAGTTGACTATCAAGGATGCAACCAACTCATCTTCTGCCCCTCCACCCCCAACACATGGTTGAAGATGCGTGACATCCTTCTCTTCTGGGCAAACAAGGGCGTTGACGGTTTCCGATGCGACATGGCAGAGATGGTGCCTTGCGATTTCTGGGGATGGGTCATACCGCAAATCAAGGCAAAGCACCCCAACATCATCTTCATTGCCGAGGTGTATAACCCACACGAATATCGCAACTACATCTATCGCGGACGCTTCGACTACCTCTATGACAAAGTGGGACTATACGACACCATCCGTTCCGTAGTGGACGGCAACACCGCCACCAGCATCACGGGTTCATGGATGAGCGTGGATGATATTCATGGTCATATGCTCAACTTCCTCGAAAACCACGACGAACAGCGCATCGCCTCTAAGTTCTTTGCCGGCAAAGCCGAGAAGGGCAAACCTGCCTTGCTCGTCAGTGCATTGATGAACACGAACCCGATGATGATTTATTTTGGCCAAGAGTTGGGTGAGCAAGGTATGTACTCGGAAGGGTTCAGCGGACAGGACGGAAGAACAACCATCTTTGACTATTGGACCATAGACCTCATCCGTCGTTGGCGAAACAACAACAAGTTCGACGGCACCCTACTCTCAAAAGAAGAGAAGGATTTGCAGAAGTATTACACCAAGGTGCTGAACCTCTGCAATACCGAAAAAGCAATCCGAGAAGGCAGCTTCTTCGACATCATGTACGTCAATTATGACGAAGGCATGAACGAGCACCGTCAGTATGCCTTCCTCCGCAAAAGCGGCAAAGAACTGATACTCGTCATCGCCAACTTTGATGACCAACCAGCCCGTTCGTGGGTGAAGATTCCTGCCCATGCATTCGATTGTCTCGATATCCCTGTCAGCAAAGAGGAACATGAATGTAAAGACCTCCTCACAGGCAAGAAAGAGAAAAAAGCCCTCATACCCGATGGCACTCTCTACATTGAAATGCCTGCTAATGGTGGCAAGGTGTTAAAATTCAAATTATAGAAACATCTAAATCAGTACAACATGAAAAAAACTGCTTTATCTATTGTCACCCTGTGTTTCACACTCATCACATGGGCACAGCCTCAAGGGTTTGGCTTCGGTCAGCCCGGAGTAACACCAGACTTCAAGGACATCAACTATGCAGGCGATGACTTGGAGGCACACCGTTTGGACATCTATCTGCCCAAGACCAATCAAGAGAAATACAAAGTCATCGTAGCCATCTATGGCAGCGCATGGTTCTCCAACAACATGAAAGGCATGACCTATATGTCGATAGGCAAACCGCTGACCGATGCGGGTTTTGCCGTCGTATGCATCAACCACCGCTCAAGCGGTGATGCCAAATTCCCTGCACAGATTCAAGATGTGAAGGGTGCCATCCGTTTCCTCCGTGCTAATGCCGACAAGTATAAACTCGACATTTCCTTCATCGGTATCACAGGCTTCTCGTCAGGCGGTCATCTGTCCTCTATGGCTGGCGTGACCAACAATATGCACAGTCGCACCGTAGGCCAGACAACGATTGACCTCGAAGGAACAGTGGGCGGCAACGAGGAGTTCAGCAGTGCTGTCAATGCCGTGGTCGATTGGTTCGGCCCCGTTGACATGGCACGCATGGAGAACTGCGAAACGGTGAAAGATGCCAATTCTCCAGAAGCAGCCCTCATCGGTGGTGCACCAGCCGATATGCCCGCTATGGTGGCACTTGTCAGCCCCATCACCTACGTGACCAGTACTTGCCCACGTTTCTTGGTCTTCCATGGAGATGCAGACAATGTCGTTCCTCATTGCCAAGGTGTCTATTTCTCCGAAGAGCTGAAGAAAGTTGGCTGCCTCAAAGAATTCATCAGCGTGCCCAACGGTCAGCATGGTCCTATCACCTTTAACGAAGACACCTTTAAGAAGATGACCGACTTTTTCTTGGAAGAGGCTAAAAAATAGCATCAACCCATAAAACTATGAGGATGTTTCAGAACAAAATGAGCCGACATCCTATAAAACAGACCTCCCCGACATCGGTATGCCAATGTCGGGGAGGTCTGTTAATCGATGCCAAGGACATCGTTTGGAGTTGGTTTACGCTACACGTTGGCGTGTACCCATACGAGCTTCAACCACATTAACCACGTAGTCACCCAGTTTCTCACACTCGTTGACCAAATCCATATAAATGGTACCGACTGCGTAAGTGTATTTGTGGTTATTGATATCAACTATGTTCTGCGCCTTGAGCTGATTACGGTAGTTGTTAATTTCGTTCTCGATGTTGAAAGTACGGTTGACATCGAACGACTCCTTTCGACCAGACATCAAGCGATTCATTTGTGTGAGGGCAGACTCTGTGAGATCCATCATCTGGTGGATATGGTCATACTGCTGCTCATCGAAATGGTCTGTCTTGCCATTGAACTTGCGATTGATGGTGCGAGCCAAATTATAGCAGGAGTCACCAATACTCTCCAGTTCGGAGATTTCACGAAGCATGGCACGAATCTTGGCTTTCGTATCATCGGAAAGATGAGCATCGCTGACTTGGTCAAGATATTTGGCAATTTCTAATTCCATATTGTCGCTGATGCTCTCATACTTCTCAATACGTGAGAACAACTTGGAGAATGCCTTCTCATCTTTCTCTGTAAGCAAATCACGTACCATGCCAAACATACGTTGCATACGATCAGCAAATGACTGAATCTCCTTGTGAGCTTCAAGCACAGAGAGTTCGGGAGTCTTCATAATACCAGAAGTGATAAAGTGCAAACGGAAGTCCTCCTCCTCGTCCTGCTTCTTCGGCTTGATGACCCAGCAGACGAACTTCTCGATGTAGGGAATAAACCAGATTTGCAGAAGGGTGTTGCTGACGTTGAAGGCAGAGTGGAAGGTGGCGAGCACCATAGAAGCCTTCAGTGCAAATCCAGGGGCTGACGACGACATGGAAGGGTCGAAACCTGTCATGTGGCACACGGCACTATAGAAAGGTTTGAGCACAATGAGCACCCAAATCACACCTATCACGTTAATGCTCATGTGGGCAAATGCCGCACGGCGTGCCTGCACATTAGCACTCATGGCAACGATGTTGGAGGTGATGGTAGTACCGATGTTTTCGCCCAACACAAGCATGATGCCTTGATCAATATGAAGCACACCCGTAGAACAGAGCATCATGGTGATGGCCATGATGGCTGCGGATGACTGCACACAGAGGGTCAGCACGGTACCCATCAGCAAGAAGAGGCACGAATTGAGGAAAGTCGGCTCATTGAAGTTCGAGAAGAAATTGGCAATGGCTTCACCTGCCACAGGGTCGTTCACCAGATTGAAACCTGTCTCCTTCAAGGTGCTCAGACCCAAGAAGAGGAACGACACACCAAAAAGGAAATCACCGATGATGCGGCGTTTCTTCATGTAGATGAGGATGATACCGATAAAGAAAGCAGGGTAAACGAAGTCGGCAATGTTGAACGAGAAGCCGAACGACATAATCCACGCTGTGACAGTGGTACCGATGTGGGCACCCATAATAACAGAAATCGCCTGCACGAGCGTGAGCAAACCTGCATTGACAAACGAGACGGTCATCAGCGTAGTGGCTGTAGAACTCTGCACGGCGGCGGTTACGAACATACCCGTCAGGGCACCTGTGAAACGGTTGGTGGTCATCGCGCCCAGCACGTGGCGCAACTGTGGACCAGCCATCTTCTGGAGTGCTTCACTCATGGCCTTCATACCGAACATAAGCAGCGCCAGCGAACCCAGAAGCTTAAAAATAATCCAAATTGACATTGCGGTGAAATGTGTTAGTTAGTGATTCGGTTGGCAAAGATACGTTAATTTTTGTATAAACACAAAGATTCTGCTAAAAATACGAAAAAAAAGTGGCATTGACAGGCTTTGGGTACACGAATCACCCTGCTTCTCCAAAAATAAAAACGAATTTGTTTGGTTTTATCTGCAATATCCTTTACCTTTGTAAAAACATCTAACTTAAACCTATTTATATACGTATGAGAAAATTTTTCTGTTGGTTCTCGCTGGTGGTGGCCATGATGATGGCATCGCCAGCATGTGCCCAGACGGCACAGGGAACATTTGAGACTGGAAACGGCACATTCCTGTTGAATGGCAAACCTTTCGTGGTGAAGGCCGCTGAAATCCACTACCCCCGTATTCCCAAACCCTATTGGGACCACCGCATCAAGATGTGCAAGGCACTGGGCATGAACACCGTGTGCATCTACATCTTCTGGAACATCCATGAGCAGCGTGAGGGCGAGTTCGACTTCACGGGCAACAACGACGTGGCGGAGTTCTGCCGTCTGGCACAGAAGAACGGAATGTACGTCATCGTGCGTCCTGGCCCCTACGTGTGTGCCGAGTGGGAGATGGGCGGTCTGCCCTGGTGGCTCCTGAAGAAGAAAGACATCAAGCTCAGAGAGCGCGACCCCTACTTCATGGAACGCGTGAAGATTTTCGAGCAGAAGGTGGGTGAGCAACTGGCTGGTCTGACCATTCAGAACGGCGGCCCCATCATCATGGTGCAGGTAGAAAACGAATACGGCTCCTACGGAGAGGACAAGCCTTATGTCAGCGAAATTCGCGACTGTCTGCGTGGAATCTATGGCAAGGACTTGGCGCTCTTCCAGTGCGACTGGTCTTCCAACTTCGAGAAGAACGGTCTCGACGACCTGACGTGGACGATGAACTTCGGTACGGGTGCCAACATCAACGACCAGTTCCGCCGCCTCGGCGAGCTGCGTCCCAACGCCCCCAAGATGTGCTCCGAGTTCTGGAGCGGTTGGTTCGACAAGTGGGGTGCCCGTCATGAGACCCGTCCTGCCAAGGACATGGTGGAAGGAATGGACGAGATGCTGTCGAAGGGCATCAGTTTCTCTCTTTATATGACACACGGAGGCACGTCGTTCGGTCATTGGGCAGGTGCCAACTCTCCTGGCTTTGCGCCTGATGTTACCTCTTACGACTACGATGCCCCCATCAACGAATACGGTCATGCCACAGAGAAATACTACGAGCTGCGCGAGATGATGCAGAAGTACAGCGACAAGAAACTGCCTGCTGTGCCCAAGGCTCCGATGCCCATCATCACCATTCCGAAGTTCGAACTGACGGAGTTTGCCACGCTCATGACTGCGACAGGGACGATGAAAGAAGGACAGGCAGAGACAGGCGCATTAAAGACGTTCGAAGAGATGAATATGGGTTGGGGCTTGATGATTTACTCCACCCGACTGCCGGAAATCTCCTCCGAGAGTGTCTTGACAGGCGAGTTCCACGATTTTGCTCAGGTGTTCATCGACGGAAAGTACATCGGAAAGATTGACCGTGTGAAGAACGAGAAGTCGCTCACCATTCCTGCCGTGAAGAAGGGAGCCGACCTCACGATTATCGTCGAGGGCATGGGGCGCATCAACTTCGGACGTGCCATCAAGGACTTCAAGGGCATCGTCGGCAATGTCACCCTGAGCACAGAGACCGACGAAGCGGAGATGGTGCTGACACCCAAGAACTGGACGAATGTCGCCATTCCCGACTACTACGAGATTGCCAAGGGATCACTTGATATGGTCAAGTCGTTCAATGAGAAACTGCCTGACATGAAAGGCTCTGTCCCCGGCATCGCCGTCACACGCAATTATCAGGAATCCGCCCAACTCACAGACTTCTTCAAGCCCGGTTACCATCGTGGCTACTTCAATCTCACCAAGGTGGGTGACACCTTCCTCAACTTCGAGACATGGGGCAAGGGACAGGTCTATGTGAACGGTCACGCTCTGGGTCGCATCTGGTCGATTGGTCCTCAGCAGACGCTCTACGTGCCTGGCTGCTGGCTAAAGAAGGGCAAGAACGAAATCATCGTCCTCGATGTCGTGGGTCCCAAGGAGGCAGTGGTTTGGGGGCAGGCTGTGCCAGAACTGAACAAGCTCCAACTCGAAAAGAGCAACAAGCACAACAACATCGGTGACAAGCCCGACCTCAACAGTGCCACTCCTGCCGCCACAGGTGCCTTCAACGGAGGCAATGGCTGGCAAACCGTCAAGTTCAACGCTCCAGCCAAGGGCCGTTATCTCGCCATCGAATGCCTCAGCACTCAGAAAGAGAATGACCGCGTGGCCATTGCCGAAATCTATCTGCAAGGCACCGACGGCAAGCGCATCTCTCGTGAGCCTTGGACCACCAAGTATGCCAACAGCGAAGAGGAGAACGGCAACCACACGGGTGACAAAGTCTATGACTTGCAAGAGTCCACCTACTGGCAAACCGAAAAGGGTGCCACCCTGCCCCACCTGCTGGTCATCGACCTTGGCAGCGAGCAGACAATCTCCGCCCTCGAATACCTGCCACGTGCAGAACAAGGTGCTCCTGGCAGCGTGAAGAACTATAAGATTTATCTTTACTAAAAAAAACAATTCACAGAATAACAAAGAAAGCCTCGGCAGGACATCATCCTACCGAGGCTTCTTTTTGTTTATTAATTATGGTTCTGAACAGTTTAGTTGTTCTCAGGACGAAGCTGACGAACCACCTCGGCGGTGCGCCACATCTCAGAATCGTGGAGAGCAGCGAGTTCCTTCTCCAGACCAACACGGTAGTCGGGCTTAGAGTTGGCATCGATGGAAATCTGAGCCTCGTGACCTGACTTCACAGAAGCGTAGAGCTTCTCAACCACAGGCTTGATGGCATCGTGGAAAGGACCCATCCAGTCAAGGGCACCACGCTGTGCGGTGGTTGAGCAGTTTGCATACATCCAGTCCATACCCTTCTGAGCGAAGAGAGGCATGAGTGACTGGGTAAGCTCCTCAACTGTCTCGTTGAATGCCTCAGATGGAGTGTGACCGTTCTCACGAAGCACTTCGTACTGAGCGAGGAGAAGACCCTGAATAGCACCCATAAGCGAACCACGCTCACCCGTAAGGTCAGAAGTAGCCTCGCGCTGGAAAGTGGTCTCGAACAGGTAGCCAGAACCAATACCGATACCAAGGGCAAGTGTACGGTCAAGAGCCTTGCCCGTAGCGTCCTGATATACAGCGTAAGAAGAGTTCAGACCGCGACCCTCGAGGAACATGGTGCGGAGTGATGTGCCAGAACCCTTAGGAGCCACCATAATCACGTCAATGTCCTTGGCAGGAACACAGCCTGTGCGGTCGTTCCAAGTGATAGCGAAACCATGAGAGAAGTAGAGTGCCTTGCCGGGAGTGAGGTACTTCTTCAGGGTTGGCCATACAGACATTACGGCTGCGTCTGACAACAGACACATCACGATGGTACCCTTCTCGGCAGCCTCTTCGATAGAGAAGAGGGTCTCGCCTGGTACCCAACCATCCTTAATAGCCTTCTCGAAAGTCTTGCCCTGACGCTGACCAACAATCACGTTGAAACCATTGTCGCGGAGGTTGCAAGCCTGACCAGGACCCTGTACACCATAACCAATCACTGCGATGGTCTCGTCCTTCAAAATCTCACGAGCCTTTTCCAGTGGGAATTCTTCACGTGTCATTACCTCTTCGATAACGCCACCAAAATTCATTTTTGCCATTTTGCTTTTTGTTTTATTTGTGCAAGGAATAGTGCCTTGCTGGTTTATAATTGAAGTTTTTTAATTCTTTAATAATGCATTTCTCTTTGCTTCGCGCACAGCCAGATACTCGTCCAGATGTTCCACACGACTCTTCGTGATGCAGATACGACCTGAACGTACAAACTGCAAGACGCAGTCCATCGATTTCAAGGCATCAAAGAGTGAGAGGATATCATTGGTGATTCCCGTAATTTCAACCACAGCATAGGTACTATTCACTTCAATGATGCGAGCGTTATGGAAGCGGATGAGGCGTCCCACATCGGGATTCTTCAGCATGACGGGTGTGCTCAATTTGAACAGTGCCGTCTCGTTGATGAAGAGTTGGTCGTCCGTATAGTAATGGGCTTGCAACACCTCGATGCGCTTTTCAATTTGTGCCGTAAGGATGCGAGCCATACGCTCGTCGCAGTTGGCTGTCACCGTGTATTTGTGTGCACCAGGTGTGCTGGATGCACACACATTGAGCGATTCAATGTTGACCTGACGACGCGTAAAGACTGCTGTAATCTGAGACAGCAGACCGGGCACATTCTCTGAATAAATCAGGAAGGTATAGAGTTTTGTTGTATCCTGTTCCATTGTTGGAGTTTGTACTTTTTCTTCTTCTTTGATGACTGGGACAGTTGGATTCAAGAGCCTGTCGCACTTGCCACATGAGGAGCACTCTCCACACTGTCCGCCAAATGTCTTCTTTTCCATCACTTGATTTCAAGCAGCATCTCGTCAATGTTGGCTCCTGGAGGAGTCATCGGCAGCACGTTATCCTCTTCCTTGATGGCACACTGCAAGAGATACGGACCAGGGGTGGCAAGCATCTCCGCAATGGCAGCATCAAGGTCTTGACGCTCAATGACTGTCTTGGCGGGAATGCCGTAACCCTTTGCAATGAGTTCATAGTCAGGGTTGAGCATCGGTGTGAACGAGTAGCGATGGGCAAAAAACATCTCTTGCCACTGACGCACATTGCCGAGGTAATTGTTGTTCAAGAGAATAATCTTGACAGGTGCTCCTTGCTCCATGATGGTGCCGAGTTCCTGAATGGTCATCTGCAAACCACCATCGCCCACGAAAAGGCAAACCGTACGGTCGGGCGCACCAAAGGTGGCACCAATAGCAGCAGGAAGACCATAGCCCATCGTACCGAGTCCTCCAGATGTAACCACTGAACGATGCTTCGTAAACTTGAAATAGCGACATGCCATCAACTGGTTCTGACCGACATCAGTCACAAGGATGCCCTCATTGTTGGCCGCCTCACTGACTTTACGAATCACTTCGCCCATCAGCAGTGGACCTTCCGTTGGGTGCAGAGCCCTGTCAATGACTTTGTTATATTCCTTTTCAGCGTAAGGTTTGAAACCTTCAATCCATGCCGTATGCTTAGCTGTATCAACCAATTTGGTGACTGCGGCGAGGGTTGTCTTGCAATTGCCCAACACCGTCAAGTCCACTGACACATTTTTGTTGAACTCTGCAGGGTCAATATCAAAATGGATAATTTTCGCCTGCTTGGCGTATGTAGCCAGATTGCCTGTCACACGATCGTCAAAACGCATACCGATAGCAATGAGCAGGTCGCACTGGTTGGTCATCACATTAGGACCCAAGTTGCCATGCATACCGAGAATACCCATATTCAAACGATGGTCGGACGCAATGGCTGAAAGCCCCAAGAACGTGGTGCCACAAGGAATATCTGCCTTCTCCAATAAGGTTTTTAATTCTTCTTGAGCATTACCCAGTTCAACACCCTGCCCTACCAGCACAAAGGGTTTGACACTGGCATTAATCAGTTTGGCAGCACGCTCGATGTCCGCCATGTTCACATCAGGTTCGGGGTCATAACTGCGAATGAAGTCCACATCTGCTGGTTCATAGTTCACCATGCCTGTTTGTGCATTCTTGGCAAAGTCCAGCACCACAGGCCCTGGGCGACCACTCTTAGCAATGTAAAACGCACGAGATACCGCCCATGCCACATCTTCCGCACGACGAATCTGGTAACTCCACTTGCTAATTGGCGACGTGATGCCGACCACATCGACCTCTTGGAAAGCATCTGTTCCCAACATGGCAACGCCCACCTGTCCACAAATTACCACCATCGGAGTGGAATCAATCATCGCATCGGCAATACCTGTCACCGTGTTGGTGGCACCAGGTCCCGAAGTCACGATAGCACAACCTACCTTGCCACTCACGCGAGCATAACCTTGAGCCGCATGAACAGCACCCTGTTCATGACGAACAAGAATGTGATTCAGTGTTTTCTTATGATCATAAAGTGCATCGTAGGTTGGCATAATGGAGCCTCCAGGATAGCCGAAGAGAACATCCACCCCTTCATGCTCAAGGGCACGCATCAAAGCCTCTGCACCTGTTATTTTTTCCATATCTTAATCTATAATTCTTACGCCTCCCTTATCTGCCGACGCTACACTCTGAGCGTATGCACGGAGGGCTTTTGAAACAACTCGATTACGTTTGAGCGGCTGTTGTGGGCGTGAAGCCAGTTCTTCATCCGACAGACGCACATTGATGCTACGGTTTGGAATGTCGATGTCAATGATGTCGCCATCCACAATCTTGCCGATGTTGCCTCCCGATGCAGCCTCTGGAGAAATGTGCCCAATCGAAAGGCCTGATGTACCACCAGAGAAACGACCGTCTGTAATGAGGGCACATTCCTTACCCATGTGCATACTCTTGATGTAGGAAGTGGGGTACAACATCTCTTGCATACCAGGACCGCCCTTGGGACCTTCGTGAGTGATAACCACCACATCACCCTTCTTCACTTTACCACCGAGAATGCCCTCACAAGCGTCTTCCTGTGAATCGAACACCACAGCAGGACCAGAGAACTTCCAGATGCTTTCATCCACGCCAGCTGTCTTCACCACACAACCATCTTGTGCGATATTGCCGAAGAGAATTGCCATACCGCCGTCCTTGGTGTAAGCGTGTTCAATATCACGGATGCAACCGTTTTCACGGTCTGTGTCCAATGTCTCATAGCTGGTGTTGTGTACACCAAGTTGATTGCAGAACACTCCAGCCGGCGCGCTCGAATAGATACGCTTTGCTTCTGGGTCAACCTCTGCTTTCAGAATCGAATATTTTTCAATATCTTCTGCCAAAGTAGCTCCGTTCACACGCTTCACATTCGTGTCTATCAAGCCACCCTTTGCCAATTCACCGAGCAGATTCAGCATACCGCCTGCACGACCACACTCCTGCACACTATACTTCTGCGAGTTGGGAGCAAGTTTGCAAAGGAAAGGAGTCTTACGGGAAAGCGCGTCGATGTCAGCCATCGTAAAGTCCACTCCTGCCTCCTGTGCCACAGCCAACAAGTGTAACACCGTATTGGTTGATGCACCCATTGCAATGTCGAGGGTCATAGCGTTGAGGAAAGCCTTACGAGTGGCAATGGAACGTGGAAGCACGGACTCATCACCATCCTCATAATAGGCAAATGCATTCTTCACAATCTGACGGGCAGCTTCCTTCATCAGTTCCTTGCGATTCACGTGAGTGGCAAGAATAGTGCCATTGCCAGGGAGAGAAAGACCGATGGCTTCCGTCAGGTTGTTCATAGAGTTGGCCGTGAACATACCTGAGCAGCATCCACAACCAGGACAGGAACGGTTCTCCACCTCAGCCAATTCTGCATCATTCACCGTTGGGTCAGCCCCCTTAATCATGGCAGCAATCAAGTCAAGGTTCTCACCCTTATATTTGCCTGCTTCCATTGGGCCACCACTAACAAACACCGCAGGGATATTCAGACGCATCGCTGCCATCAGCATACCTGGTGTGATTTTGTCACAATTGGAGATACAAATCATTGCATCAGCCTTGTGCGCATTGCACATATACTCCACAGAGTCGGCAATGATGTCGCGTGAAGGCAACGAATAGAGCATACCATCATGCCCCATTGCGATACCGTCGTCAATGGCAATGGTATTAAATTCGGCCGCATAGCAACCCATCTTCTCAATCTCCTCTTTCACAATCTGTCCTGCCTCATGCAAATGGGTGTGACCCGGAACAAACTGAGTGAACGAGTTAACAATGGCAATGATTGGCTTGCCAAACTGTTCTCGCTTCATGCCGTTGGCTACCCAGAGAGCACGTGCTCCAGCCATACGGCGACCTTCAGTGCAGACAGCACTACGTAACTGATGTTTCATTTTGTTAGAGCTTTCTTTAATCTTTTTACGCTTTCGGAAGGACATCCTATCCATCCCTGTTTACGACAAAATGCCTCTCCCAAGTAGTGGGAAAGGAGTAAAACGATGCAAAATTACGAATTTACCTTGACATTTAACACATCTTTTGGCATAAAAAAGAAGTGAAACCCTATAATTCACAAGGATTTCACTTCTTTTATCATTTATGATGCACAAAAAGAGAGGAATTGAGAAAGGCACGTCTTGGCTTATCTCGACAATGGGTCTATCCACTCAAAGATAGGTTCATTCGTTCCAAATAGACGCTGAAAATTACGAGGTAAGCCTGAACGTTTCCACAATTCATCCACCATCACACCGTCGCCCCTGTCAAACCTCAACTTGAAAGAGTCGGCTGACAACCACGTGATTTGGCAATCGTTCTGAAATTCTTTGATGTTCGTGTCAGAAATATAAGTGCAAGGCCAAAAAATCGTCGTGGTTTCCATCAAGGTGTTACTATCGGACGGGCCTATCACAAGAACCACATGTTCGCCATCATAGATTTTATACATCTCTGGCACGTTCTGGAAAATATACGTGAATCCATCCAGTTCATCAAACACACCCAGTCGATGCCAACACCCCACAAACTTGTTGTCAGCCTTTTCACCCTTCATCATGAACATCTCCATCAGGTGATTCATACGTGGGTCAATCCCTTTCTCTGAATCATAGACTTCGTTGATGAAAGACTCGTCAGGCCAAACACTGTAATTACTGTGCGTATTATACCAACGAAGCGTGAAGTGTTTCTTATTACTATTAAACACCTCCGTTCCGTGTCCATCCTCGCCCACAGGTATCTTGCCCGTATATTTCAACGGTTTCGAATCATTCCGTCTTGTGGTGATATTCAACATATCATCCGTCTTACTACGGATATCAAGTTGCAAAGTAACAGTGTCTCCACAATACTTGTATTGGTCGTACTGCACCACCATATCATCCTGTCCATTTTCAAAACAAAAACGTTGAAGTTTGTACAAGCCGCTTGGGTCTTCTTTTTGTGCATTCATACCCCAACAGAATGTCGCCATACATACAAAAAACAGCAATATCCTTTTCATCCTATCAAATTGATTCTATAAGTTCTATATTTGTATATATTCAATCTTTTACTTTTGCCAAGTGCTTCAAGAACCATTCCTTTCCCACAGGCAGGAACAAGTCATGGCCTGCCGCATTCAAGTGAGCCATGTCATTCTCGCCCTGAAAATATTGTTTACGGAAAGGTGCGTTGCGCACTTGGACAACACACTTTTTGTCGTAATTCATCAAAACGGGGATACCATGTCGCTTGCACACCTTCTTGATGGTCTTGCAGACAGGAGCAAACCCAGGTCGATCCACATACCACGGCGTAACAAAACCAATCTTTGCCTTCGGACACAACGTCTCGATGCCTGTCAGCAACACCTCCAATGAGTCAGCAAACATCTGCAAGGAATCGAGATTCTCCTTCACCTTGTCAGCATCATTATGTCCTGCAATGATGAGCACATAGTCTGCGTCTGGCAACATGGCGGTGTAACGTACCCACATGGCAGGTCCAAAGTTCCACTTTCCGTCGTGTGTGCGGTCGAAAGCTACACACGAACCGTTACGCCCATAATTATTATATGTATAACCTAATTCAGCCGCCAATTTCGAGTGCCATGTCTCCTCCTTCGGACAGCGATGATTTGCCACATAACTGTCCCCTATTACATTCAGCACTTTCTGAGCGTATGTGTTACTGACAAAAGCCATCATCAGAAACACGACCCCCATCATACATATCCTTTTCATTGGTCAAACGATTGCAAACGGGCAATATATTTCCCTATTATGTCAAATTCCAGATTCACCCGTGTGCCCACCTCGATACTGTGGAAATTGGTATTGTCATACGTGTAGGGGATGATATTCACCTCAAAACTGTCATCCTGTGCGTTGCACACGGTCAGACTCACACCGTTCACAGTCACACTTCCCTTGTCCACCGTCATATACCCCTTCTTTGCCATCTCTCTATCAAACAGATAGTTGAAGCGGAACGTGTAGCTGCCCTGCTGGTCTATCTTCGCTGTGCAGACAGCTGTTTGGTCAACGTGCCCTTGCACGATGTGTCCGTCCAAACGTCCATTCATCATCATGGAGCGTTCCACGTTCACCTCATCGCCCATCTTCAAATCACCAAGGTTACTCCTCTGCAAGGTTTCTTTCATGGCTGTCACCACATACTTTCCATCAAAAATCTTCACCACCGTCAGGCACACACCATTATGTGCCACACTTTGGTCTATCTTCAGTTCGTCCACAAACGAGCACGTCAACGTGAAGTGAACATTCTCCTGTTCCTTCTCGATAGCGACCACTGTTGCGAACTCTTCTACGATGCCACTAAACATAATTTCTAAATAAATATTAATAATGTGTGCAAATATAATGGTAATTTCAATAAAAATCGATAACTTTGCCGAAAAATATCATACTATCTTAACAAAAAACATTCAAAAACAATGAAAAAGAACATATTTTTGTTCGCAGCCCTCTTTGTTGCAGCATCTACAATTCTCTCCAGTTGCAGCGACGACAACGACACAACATCCAAAATGCCAGTCTTTGGCGAACTCACCGTATCTCCCTCCGTAGCATCGCCAGGTGACACGCTGAAGGCGACCCTTACATTCAGCGACCAAGGCAGCTACGTGAACGGCACTTACAAATATGCCACCAACCCTGCAGCTGTGGCTGGCGAATTCACCTGTGGAAGTTCCAAATCGGAGACCACCTTCACCTTCATCGCCCCCGACTCTGTTGCCACTTATACACTCACGGTGCGCCCCACCCTCATGGCAGCTTATTCGGGCAAACAACCCTATCTCGACCCAGCACCGATGGGCACCATCTCCACCCAATTCACCGTAACCCCCTAACTTACAATAACCTATGAAACAACTTTTACTGACTATTGCGATTACACTTACCTCTGTGCCAGCACTCGCCAACCATCCAGACTCTGTCTATGTACGTCCTGATGTGAAGAACGGCACACGCGACTTTCAAATAGCTTACTCGGTAGATAAGCAGCACTGGACACACGTTTCCTGCAACCTCTTCGAGAGTGACTATGGTCCCTGGGGCAGCGAGAAGAAACTCTACTACCCTGTTCTCTCCTATGACGGAAAGGAGTATCACGCCACTTTCATACCGAACCCCAAACATCCACAGATAGCCGTAACACGCTCCAGCAATTTCTCTCTTTGGAAGCCACAGGATTATCCCTATTTGTCTGAAAGTGACTTTCAGAAGGTACTTTCCGAGCAACAGAAGGCTTCCGAGAACAACATCATCCGCATCCCTTACGAAGGGTTGAAGAACCTGATTACCAAGCAACGTTTGGCTAATCAAAACGGAGTCTGGGAACGCGAGAACTTCATTGAGACTGGCAAAGTGCTCGAAGGCAAGATGGACAACCTCACTTCCACTTTGACCATCAATTGGAACGACCGCAAGGCCATTTCCCCCAATCTGATGGGAATCTTTTTTGAGGACATCAGTTATGCTGCCGATGGTGGTTTGTATGCTGAACTTATCCAAAATCGAGACTTTGAATACACCGCCGACGACCATCGTGGATGGAATGCCCAGACAGCATGGCGACTGGAAGGAGAAGGCACCACGTGGAGCATCGCTTCCGATGCACCCATTCACCCCAACAACGCCCACTATGCCGTACTGAAAACAACGACAAAAGGTGCCCGACTCATCAATGAAGGTTGGGATGGCATCGCCCTACAAAAAGGAAAGAAATATAACCTATCCCTCTTCACCAAAGGTGCAGGAAGCCTTCGCGTCAGTCTCGTGAACGATGGTTCCTCCATTGCCTCTACCACCCTCAAAGCCACGAAAGAATGGAAGCAGCAAAAATTTGTCTTAACTCCCTCTTCATCAGCAGAAAAGGCAATACTTGTTATAGAGCCACTCGAAGCCTGTAACATCCATATCGACTTCGTCTCTCTTTTTCCACAAGAGACCTTCAAGGGGCACACCAACGGTCTGCGCAAAGACTTGGCAGAGGTGATTGCCGACCTCCGTCCCCGCTTCGTCCGTTTCCCTGGTGGCTGTGCCTCCCATGGTCAGGGCATCAACAACATCTACCACTGGCAAGCCACGGTGGGTGACCTGTGGGAACGTCAACCCGACATGAACATCTGGAGCTATCACCAGACGCGAGGACTGGGTTTCTATGAGTACTTTCAGTTCTGCGAAGACATCGGTGCAGAACCGCTTCCTGTGCTGGCAGCAGGTGTTCCTTGTCAAAACTCATGGAAGGGTGGCAACGGACAGCAGGGTGGCATCCCCTTCGAGAAAGACCTGAACGGAAAGCCCTCACCCTACACCTACATGGGCAAGCCCCTCACGATGGAGAGCTATCTGCAAGAACTCATCGACCTCATCGAATGGGCAAACGGTGATACCAAGACTTCCGAACTCGCAAAAATCCGTGCCAAGGCAGGACATCCCAAGCCCTTCAACCTCAAGTATTTGGGCATTGGCAACGAAGACCTCATCGGCGACACCTTCCTCGAAAGATACCGTTTCCTCATCGAAGGAGTGAAGAAAGCACATCCCGAAATCACCATCGTCGGTACTGTAGGACCATTCTGGGAAGGCAGCGACTACGAATATGGTTGGCAGGAAGCAAAAGAAAAGGACATCCCCATTGTGGACGAGCACTACTATAACTCCCCTGGCTGGTATTTCCACCACCGCGACTTCTATGACAACTACGACCGTCAGGGTACCAAGGTCTACCTCGGCGAATGGGCTTCGAAAGGCAACAATGTCAGCAACGCCCTCATCGAGGCTGCCTATCTGACTAACGTAGAACGCAACGCCGACGTGGTGGTCATGTCCTCATACGCACCCCTGCTCGCCAAGGAGGGGCACACCAGCTGGAATCCCGACCTCATCTACTTCAACAACACCGAAGTGAAGCCCACCGCCAACTACTATGTGCAACGCGCCTTCGGACAGAACACCGGCGACGAATACATTTACTCTGACCTGCAAGTGGACGGCAACAATGACGTGCGCACACGCATCGACCAGTCTGTTGTCATCGACAGTCAGACAGGCGACCTCATCATCAAGGTGGTGAGCCTCCTGCCCAAGGCATCAACCGTAGCAATTCAGCTGGGAGCCGACGCCATGAACGGCTACAACCCCACCGCCGACCTCATGGTGCTGTCGAAAGCCAGTCAACCAGACCGAGCACGCGATTGGGACGTAAACAACACCACGACCCTCACCATCGCCAACGAGTTCACCTTGCCTCTACCTCCCTACTCCTTCAGCATCCTGCGCATCCATCCACTTAACAAAAGCAAGAAAAAATGAGCCGTAACATCTTTTTCGTCAGTTTTCTCCTGTCGGCACTCACCCTCTGTGCCCAGACGGTAGCCCCCCAAGGAACAGTGATTAAACCCACCGACCCCAACATACAATACATCGGGCGCATCGAAGACTCCAATTCCGAGCGTCCCGTGTTCACCTTCCCTGGTGTGCAGATACGCACAGGCTTCACAGGCACCTCGCTCCAGATGATGGCAAAGCCCTACAGCGGCTACTTCATGGCACAAATCGACGAGGGTGAAGCCTTCAAGGTGTCATTCTTCAACACTTCCGACTCCATCGTCACTCTTGCCACCGCATTGCCCCAAGGCATCCACCAAGCAAAGGTGATGTATGTGGGCGAAGGCTACGAGCGTCTGCCCGAATTTCGTGGTTTCATTGTAGATCAAGGGCAAGCCTTGGCACCAGCCCCTGCCCTGCCCGACCGCCGCATCGAGTTCATCGGCAACAGCATCACTTGCGGCTACGGTGTCGAGGCGACCGATGCCAACGCACCCTATCTGGAGGCTACCGCCAACCACTACCACACCTATGCCGCCATCACGGCACGTCGTCTTGACGCACAACATCTGGTGGTGGCACGTAGCGGCATCGGGGTCTATCGCAACTACAACGGACTCCGCACTGGCGATGCGGTGAACATGAACACCGAATACCCACACACATTATTATATAATAAGGAATACCTGTGGGACTTCTCACGCTACACTCCACAGGTGGTGTGCATCAACTTGGGCACCAACGACACCTCCACCACGGGTGCCGATCCTAAGCTGCTGCTCAAAGGGTACCAGGACCTCTATCGACAGGTTCGTTCCCACTATCCCGATGCCAAAATTGTCTTTCTCTGTGGCTGCATGATGCGTGGCGAAACCGACCTCCCCACCGCCCAAAAGGCAATGGACACCGTTGTTGCCAAGGCCCATCAGCAGGGGGACTCCGAGGTCTATCGCTTCGACTTCACACCACAGACGGGTGACCTCGGTTATGGTGCCTCATGGCACCCCTCCATACGCCAGCACCAAAAGATGGCGGACGAACTCACTCCATATCTGCGCGAACTCATGCAGTGGTAAAATATTTCACTCATCAGACCGTGTCCATAAAATAACCATTGATGGGTTTTCTGATAGCATCTCCAGTAATGGCACAAAAAAAGGGCGTAAACGAAGCAATTTGTTTACGCCCTTTTTCGTATGCCCTTCAGGTCAAAACCAGCCACGGAACAGTGTCGTTGAAGACAACAGGCAAGGAAACGAATCAAATACGGGGAATTGATTAAATAAGATACGGGGAAGGAATGGAATAAGATACGAGCAATGAACCCATAAAGACACGAGGCATGGACATAGATGGACACCATACATTTTACATCGCTGCTATTCGTAATGCCTAATCCTGACTTCCACTCCTTCACTTTGCAGCATCGAAGGAATGGTGCTCACATCTGTTTGTCCATAGTGATAGGGGAAAAGCACCTTGGGCTTGATGGTCTTCGCCGCTCTAATCAGCTGCTCTGTGGTCATCGTGTAAGGCTGATTGCAGGGCAAGAAAGCGATGTCAATGTCCTTGATAGCCTCCATCTCAGGAATATCCTCCGTATCGCCAGCAATATAGATTCGCAGACCGTCGATGGTTAAGATATAGCCATTGTCACGCCCCTTGGGATGAAACTGGGTACGGCCTTCCGTGATGTTGTAGGCAGGAACAGCCTCTATAGAGAAATCGTCTGTCAATTGTATCTTATCACCATTCTTCATCGTTTCACCAGCACCATACATATCCACACACCGCCCATTCATCACAAGGTGTGTTTTCTCGTTAGACAAGAGCTTGATGGCTTCCTTGTCGAAGTGATCACCATGTTCGTGCGTCACAAAAAGGTAGTCTGCCTTCGGCATGGTGGTGTAGTCAATCGTCTTGTTTCCAAGTTTTGTCACAGGGTCAATCTCAATCTCGAGACCATCATACTCCATCCGTATGCTGGCGTGAACTAACGCATGGAACTTTACCGTCTTTCCACTCTTAGTCTTGAACACATCTATCTCGTAGGTGTCAGTTGTCACGCCCATTCCTGCCTTTTCCCAAGCCATGATACCACCGTTGAGGTTCACACACCTGTAACCTTCCGCAGCAAGCATTCCAGCAGCACGGGAAGACCGGCGACCACTTCTGCAATAAACGGCGATAGTCTTCGAGAGGGGCAGAGCCGCCTTGGCTTTTGCCATAAAATCGTCTTGTCCTTGGTCGATATTGATAGCCCCCTCAATGTGCCCCTCCGCAAATTCTGCGGCAGTACGTACATCCAGCACCACAACATTCAATTCTTCTTTCAGTTCAGAGAATGCATGAACGTCTGCATGGTCAAAATTCTGTTGTCCGCAGGCTGTTGTCAGCCCAAGCGTTGCCAGCAAGGAAGTGATGATTTTCTTCATACGCCTTTATATTTATGTCTTACAATAGAAATTCATAGATTGGGCTACAAAATTACACAAATTCTATTAGAAAATAACAAAAATAACACAAGTTCACTTTCCGTATGGTTGTTTTTGAGCGTTTTTTAGTAATTTTGTGGCGATTTTCAACGATATTCAGCATGATTCATCAAATAGAAATAACCTTAAAGCCCATGTCGAGAGGCTTTCATCTGGTGACCAGCGAGATTCTGCGTCAGTTGCCCCAACTACCCAAGACTGGCATCATCAACCTTTTTTGCAAGCATACAAGTTGTGGATTGAGCATCAATGAAAATGCCGACCCTGACGTGAGGGTTGATATGGAAACCATTTTCAACCGCCTCGTGCCAGAAAACAGGCCAGAGTATGAGCATACCTTAGAGGGGGCCGATGATATGCCTGCTCATGCAAAGTCAACACTAAGTGGTGTTAGCCTGACCATCCCCATCACTGACGGGCGCTTGAATATGGGAACCTGGCAGGGAATCTACTTTTGCGAATACCGAAATTATGGTGGGACTCGAAAACTGGTAGCAACAATCATGGGGGAATAAAAGGATTCCAAGATTAGCAAGACCATGTAAAGAAAAAATCAACTGGGAGAAACAAACTATGGCGATAGAACAAGCGATTTTCCGCAGATTGGAACTACTGTTGGGCGACGAGACCATGAGCCGCATTGCCCAAAAACGTGTCATTATATTTGGCGTGGGTGGCGTGGGGTCATGGTGTGCAGAAAGCCTGATTCGTTCTGGCATCCGTCAACTCACGATTGTTGACCCCGACTGCGTGTGCATCACAAATATCAACCGCCAGTTGATGGCGACTACGAAGACGGTGGGACAGGCGAAGGTCTGTGTCTTGAAGGAGCGACTGCTCAGCATCAACCCATCCGCAGAAATCACCGCCCTACAACAGATTTTCACAACAGAAACGGCAGAAAGTTTCGAACTTGACAGCTATGACTATATCATCGATGCCATCGACTCGCTGAAAGATAAGGCACTACTCATCTTGATGGCCACACAGACGCAAGCGAAGTTCTTCTCGTCAATGGGTGCAGCTCTGAAACTTGACCCCACGCGCATCAAAACCGCCGAATTTTGGAAAGTGCAGGGCGACCCACTGGCACGTGCCCTCCGCAACCGCTTCAAGCACGAGAAAGTGTTTCCCAAGCGCAAATTCCAGTGCGTCTATTCCGACGAATTGCAGGAGAACAAGAAACCCATAGACCCCAATGACAAAGGCAACGGCACCATCGCCCACATCACCGCCATTTTCGGTTTCATGCTGGCAGCTCTCGTTATTCAAGATATCACGAAACAATAAAATGAGACTCATCGGACGAACCCAAATAACAAACGGAAGAAAGGAAGCCAAACAATGAAAAAGATTCTCTTTATATGCTTAGGGAACATCTGCCGTTCACCAATGGCAGAGGCTGTGATGCGGAGACTCGTGAAAGAAAGAGGACTTGGCACGGAGTATGAAATAGATTCCGCAGGACTCATCAGTTACCATGAAGGTGAGGGGGCTGACCCACGAATGAAGTTTCACGCCAAAAGGCACGGATACCTTCTGACACACATTTCCAGACCTGTACGAGAGGTGGACTTTGACGTGTTTGACCTAATTGTCAGCATGGACGATAGCAACTGGGAACGGCTACACCGACTTGCCCCAACCGTGGAGGCTGAAACGAAAATTGTCCGCATGACAGATTTTTGCCAGACGCACGTCATCGACCATGTACCCGATCCATATTACGGTGGTGACCAAGGCTTTGAAAATGTCATCGAAATCCTGGAAGATGCCTGCGAAGGGTTGTTGGACTATTTAGAGACACAAAAATAAAAATCCCCATTCATGTGCTCATCGCGACATGAATGGGGATTTTTCAATCTTTAAAGATATACTAAAAAACAAGTTTCTCCATGTTCTTACACATTTGTTTGGGCAATGCCTCACGATTCAGGAAAAGATAAGTCGTGTTAAGTGCCATATAGTCCCGTGACATATACCAAATACCTTTGTAATCTCCTGCTGTCCCCCATGAATTCTTGACCATATAGTAGGGTTTACCCTGCTCATCAACGGCTGTGCCATATATCAGCATCACATGGTCATAGGTGAATGTCCAATCATCCCACTGCTGTTGGCGGAGTTCTTGCGATGGAGTCACACCATCGGGCAAGATGGCAAGTCCTGTGCGAGTGAAATCACCAGAGACATCCCCACCCCATGCCACACAATATCCTGCTTCCAATGCTCTGTCCAACGCAGCAAGCAATTGGTCGATCGGAATGTTATAACTGGGTTTCAGCCGCCACTTATAAGGAGATTCGATGATGAACCACTTTTCAAAAGGATGATGCATGAAACTCGTCAAACTGATGTAGTTATCCCAATCCAATCCTAAACTCTCGGCAAACGACTGAGGAGTATATGTCTTTCCTTCATAAGTGAACTGCTCTGGACACTGACCGACGTGCCGATTGATGACCAACTGCACACTGTCGCGCCAATGTGCCGATGGGTGCTTTTCATCTTTCACAGCATTTCTGATAGTTTGCTCCAATTGGGGTATAAAGGTTTTGAAATTGGCAAGACTATCCCCCACCAACGAGCCTGGTGCGGGCATCGCATCCTCAGGGCAAATGCCATGCAGCTTGATGATGTCCAACACATCGTCAGCAGAACCACCTTCCGTAATCTGGCTGTATCCATGCATTCTCACAAAATGGGTAGCACAGTCCATATAGTCTTTGTTCACCACAAACATTTCGCACAGGTCATAGGTTTTCCCCGTATTTCGGAGAATCTCGCTTTCAAAAAATCCCAACGTAGCGAAGTCCCAACATGTTCCACTACGATGTTGGTTTTTCACGCTCGTGATAGGATTTTCCTTCACAACTACAAACTGCTTTTGTGCCTGCAAAGACATTCCCACCAATGCGAACGTTGTGGTCAAGACAAACTTCTTCATTATTCTACAGTCCTTTCTCTAAAAAGAGTACAAGAAAGGCTGACACTGAGTGCCAGTCTTCCTTACTCTATAACTTATTTTTTCAGTTTTGCGATGCTTTCGGTGAGTGCAGCAATCTTCGTTTCGGCATCGCTCTGCTTCTTGCGTTCAAGTTCCACGACCTGTACAGGAGCGTTGGCGACGAAACGTTCGTTGCCCAGTTTCTTCTGTACGCTGATAAGGAAACCTTGCAGGTGCTTCAATTCTGCCTCCATCTTCTGAATCTCAGCTTCAGCGTCAATGAGGTTGCCTAGTTGCACTGCATACTCCGTTGTGCCAATAAGGAATGTGGATGTGCCGTCGCTCTTCGTCTGAACATACTGAATATCAGCAAGCGAGGCCATCTTCTTGATGACAGCACCAAGGGAAGGATTCTTGGTCACATTGCAAGCATCTTCAGCAATTACAACCTCCAAGGTAAGAGGTTCGCGTGGTGAGATGTTCTTGCTCTGACGAACGGCACGGACACCCGAGATGACTTGCTTTGCCTCTTCAAACTGAGCAATGAGACGTGCGTCAGCTTCCGTTGGTGCATCAAGAATGAGCGTATCCACCATGATGCTCTCCCCCTCCTTGCGCTCAGCGATGTGCTGATACAGTTCTTCGGTGATGAATGGCATGAAGGGGTGGATAATCTTCATCAGTTGCTCGAAGAACCCAAGGGTTACCTTGTAGGTCTCCGCGTCAATCGGTGCCTGATAAGCAGGCTTAATCATTTCGAGATACCAGCCAGAGAACTCGTCAGTGAAGAGCTTGAAGACGGTCATCAAGGCTTCGTTGAGACGGTATCTCGCATAGAGGTTGTTGATTTCCACAAGTGTCGTCTTGATGGTTGCCTCCATCCATGCAATGGTCTTTCGGTTGCTCTCGGGTTGCTCAAGGTCGTCCTTCACTTCCCATCCCTGCACCAGTCGGAACGCGTTCCAAATTTTGTTGCAGAAGGCGGCACCCTGCTGACAGAGCTGCTCGTCGAAAAGAATGTCGTTGCCAGCAGGAGCGGAAAGCAACATGCCCATGCGCACACCGTCGGCACCATACTTCTCAATCAGCCCTATGGGGTCAGGAGAATTACCCAACGACTTCGACATCTTCCGCCCCAACTTATCGCGCACCACGCCTGTGAAATACACATTGCGGAAAGGCACATCCTTCAGATACTCCTCGCCTGCCATAATCATGCGAGCTACCCAGAAGAAAATGATGTCGGGAGCCGTCACAAGGTCGCAAGTAGGATAATAGTAGTTGATTTCCTCGTTGCCAGGGTTGTTGATGCCGTCGAAGAGAGAGATAGGCCACAGCCACGAAGAGAACCACGTGTCAAGTGCGTCCTCGTCGTGACGCAACTGGTCGATGGTGATGTTCTCAAAACCCTTTATCTTACGCGCCTCTTCAAGAGCCTCCTCGGGAGTGAGTGCCACCACATACTTCTCCTCCTCCCCTTCAGCTGTAGGCAGGAAGTATGCAGGGATGCGGTGTCCCCACCAAAGCTGGCGACTGATGCACCAGTCCTGAATGTTCTCCATCCAGTTGCGGTAGGTGTTCACATATTTGGTGGGATAGAACTTAATCTTTCCCTCCAACACTGGCGGCAGGGCAATGTCGGCAAAGTGCTTCATCGAGAGGAACCACTGCTTGCAGAGACGAGGCTCCACTGCCGTGTCTTGGTTGCGTTCCGAGTAGCCCACCTTATTATCATAGTCTTCCACCTTCTCCATCAGCCCTGCCTCTTTCAAGTCGATGGTGATTTGCTTGCGCACATCCATTCTGTCCATACCCACATACAGCCCAGCCTCCTCTGAGAGCGTGCCATCGGGGTTGAAGATGTCGATGGTATCGAGGTTGTGTGCCTTACCCAGCGCATAGTCATTCACATCGTGGGCAGGAGTCACTTTCAAACAGCCCGTTCCGAACTCGATATCCACATAGCGGTCTTCGATGACAGGAATCACACGGTTCACCAACGGCACAATCACCTTGTGACCCCTCAACCACTGGTTCTTCGGGTCTTTAGGATTGATACACATGGCGGTGTCGCCCATGATGGTCTCAGGACGAGTGGTAGCTACCACAGCGTAGTAGCCTTTGGCATCCTTGTGGATAATGTTACCCTCCTGTTCCAAAGTTTCAATAGAGACCTTACTGCCTACAGCGGTGAGATTCTCTGGGTCAGCCACATAATACTTCAAGTGAAAGAGATGGCTCTTCTCATCACGATAAATCACCTCTTCTGTGGAAAGCACCGTCTGTGCCTTCGGATCCCAGTTCACCATGCGGAGACCACGATAAATCAGTCCCTTCTTGTAGAGGTCAACAAATACCTTCAGCACACTCTCGCTACGCTTCTCGTCCATCGTGAAGGCCGTTCTGTCCCAATCGCACGACGCACCCAGACGACGCAGCTGCTTCAAGATGATGCCACCATGTTCGTCTGTCCATGCCCATGCATGCTTCAGAAACTCCTCGCGAGTCAGGTCGCGCTTCTTAATGCCCTGTTCTGCCAGTCGATTCACCACCTTTGCCTCCGTAGCGATGGAAGCATGGTCAGTGCCTGGCACCCAACAGGCATTCTTGCCATCGATACGTGCCTTACGGATGAGAATATCCTGAATCGTATTGTTGAGCATGTGACCCATGTGAAGAACACCCGTCACGTTGGGTGGCGGAATCACAATCGTATAGGGTTCACGGCTATCTGGCTTACTGGCAAAGAGTTTGTGGTCAATCCAATACTGGTACCACTTGCCCTCCACCTCGGAGGGACTATAATTTTTCGCTAATTCCATTGGTTTTTAATTTTTGACTTGCAAAGGTAAGCATTTTTCCACATATTGCCACAAGGAAAGCCCAAGTTTGTCACAACAAACCCTGTTTTTCACCCACAAAAACCTTCACTCTGGCCTATTTACCATCACACTCCAGCATTTCATCATCCGACTCAGATGAAGACCACCATTATCATTTCTCATTTATCATTTTTCATTTAGGCATAGCCGCCTTAAGCGAAACCACCTCTCCGAAATGAAAAAAGTTGGAGAAAAGTTTGGAAGATAAAGAAATCTCTTGTTAATTCGCAAACGTATTATTCGTAGCGAATCGTTTCCGAAGGCTTGCCTATGCTGATGAGATGGGAACTGCCCCAGATGACGAGCGTGGAAATGAGAAAAGTCGCTATATTGATGCCCAAAATCATCCACCAATTGAACTGGATGGGCACGGAGTCAATGTAATAGACGGAGGCATCGAGGGAGATGAGACGGAACTGCTGCTGAATCCAACAAAGGAGCAGCCCCACGATGTTACCCCACACAAGGCCTTTGCCCACCAGCATGAGGCTGAACTGGATGAAGATGCGACGCACGGACACGTTGGTGGCCCCGAGCACTTTCAGGATGCCTATCATGTTGATACGTTCAAGCATGATGATAAGCAGTCCACTCACTACAGTGAAGGCACTCACCAGAATCATCAGCACCAGAATCATCACCACGTTCATGTCGAGCACCGCCAGCCACGAGAAAGTGTGGGCGGCGATGTCCTTGATGCTGAAGACACCGTAGGTGACCCCGTTTCTATCGACACCCTGATGCAGAAACTGCATCTGTCGGGCAAGTGCATCCACTTGGTCGAAATCCTTGACGGTGACTTCCAAACCCGATGACATTTCCTCGTCCCATCCGTTAAGTTTCCGTACTGTATAAATGTCGGTAATGACATAGTTCTTGTCGTAGTCATTCATGTTGGTGGCAAAGATGCCTGCCACCTTGACGCGGCGAGCCCGCATGGATTCCTCGCCCATGAAATAGGCAAAGATTTTGTCTCCCACACGAACCCCAAGGTCATTTGCCACTTTCTTCGACATCAGGAGCTCGTTCGTTGCTTCCCTGGAAGAGAAGTTGGGCATTTTACCTTCGACGAGGCACTGACGAAAGAAGCCGAGGTCGTAATCTTCCCCCACTCCCTTGAAAGTCAACCCACGAAAATTCTCGTCCGTTTTCAGGATGCCGAGCTTGGTGGCGAAACGTTGGATGTGGTCGGTGCCACGCACTTTCTTCACCTTCCGAATCAAGGTGTCGTTCGTCAAGACGGGCAGCATCTCGTAGTTCTGGTTCTGTGTCAAACTCAGCACCTGAATATGACTACCAAAACCTATCACTTTCGAACTCACCTCATGTTTGAAACCCAGCACGACGGCAAGGCTGACAAGCATCACCGCCACCCCTATCGCCACGCCCAACATGGCGATACGAATGGCAGGACGGGAAAACCGTTCCCCGTCCTTAGATTTGTCTGCGTAAATACGTTTTGCTATGAAAGGTTCAAAAGACATTGCCCTATTCTCTCACTCTACCAGGATAGGCTTCCAATGCTTTTCTTAACACATAGAGGGCACGTAGCAGGTCTTCCTTTTTCAGCACGTAGGCAATGCGCACCTCGTTCTTACCCGAACCTGGTGTGGTGTAGAAACCTGATGCAGGTGCCATCATCACCGTCTCACCCTCATAGTTGAAGTCGGAGAGGCACCACGCACAGAATTTTTCACAATCATCGACTGGTAGTTTTGCCACGGTGTAGAACGCACCCATCGGGATGGGAGAATAGACACCAGGGATGCGGTTCAAACCGTCAATCAAGCACTTGCGCCGTTCCACATACTCGTCATACACATCACGGCTGTACTCTTCTGGTGCATCCAAACTTGCTTCAGCAGCTATCTGACCGATAAGTGGAGGACTCAGACGTGCCTGACAGAACTTCATCACGGCCTTGCGGATTTCCTCATTCTTAGTGATGAGGGCACCAATGCGGATGCCGCACTCACTATATCGCTTCGACACGGAGTCAATCAGCACCACATTCTGCTCGATGCCTTCCAGATGGCACGCAGAAATGTAAGGAGAACCCGTGTAGATGAACTCACGATACACTTCATCGGAAAAGAGGTAGAGGTCGTACTTCTTCACAAGGTCGCGAATCTGGTTCATCTCACGACGCGTGTAAAGATAGCCCGTCGGGTTGTTAGGGTTACAGATGAGGATGGCACGAGTACGTTCGTTGATGAGTTCCTCAAATTTCTCCACTTTAGGGAGCGAGAAGCCTTCATCAATTGTTGTTGCTATCGTACGGATAACCGCTCCTGCCGAGATGGCAAACGCCATGTAGTTGGCATAGGCGGGTTCGGGCACGATGATTTCGTCACCTGGGTTCAGACAGGCAAGGAACGAGAACAGCACAGCTTCGCTACCGCCACTGGTGATGATGATGTCATCAGCCGTCAGGTTGATATCATACTTGGCATAGTAGTTCACCAACTTTTCGCGATAACTACGATAGCCCTGCGAAGGGCTGTACTCCAAAATCTTACGGTCGATGTTCTTGATGGCATCCAGTGCCACCTGCGGAGTGGGCAGGTCGGGCTGACCAATGTTCAGGTGATACACCTTAATGCCACGCTTCTTAGCGTCTTCTGCCAAAGGTGCCAGTTTGCGAATCGGCGAACTGGGCATCTCCGTTCCTCGTATTGAAATTTTAGGCATGTCTTCTGTTTGTCTTTCTGATTTTGTACAATCTGACTGCAAAGGTACAAATTTCTTGCGGCATAATGTCCCTGTCTGCTGAACTTTTTGCAAAAAACACCACGATAATCCCTCCGCACTCCACAAAGTTTCCCTTTTCAGAACAGGACTAGGGGGAGGGAAAGCATCATTTCTTCAACGGCAAGGTCAAGATGAACTGTGCTCCCTTTGTGTAACCCGCATCGATGTTGAGATCACCTCCGAGCATGAGGGCGACACGTTTGCAGAGTGTAAGACCGAGACCTATTCCATCTGTGAAGTCGTCAAGTTTCGTGAACTGGGCGAAGATGCGCTGATGGTCTTCTTCGGCAATGCCTATGCCCGTATCGGTAACGATGAAATTGATGGTGTCGTTGTCATTGAGCGTACAACCAATCGCAATATGCCCCTCGCGTGTGAATCGGTTGGCATTGTCAAGCAACTCCTGCAAAATTTTCTTGAGGAACTCGCGGTTGGTGCAGATGGTGAGTTCATCGGGCACATCGGTTATCACCTGCATCTTAACCGTATCAGGGTTCTTCAGACGGAGGGCATTTGCCACCTCGCGACACAGGTCATTGCAGAGGACGTCATCTTCCGACTCAATCGTATGTGTTTCAATATAAGAAGCCGCCATCAGCATGCTGATGATGCCCGTGATATTCTTGGAGTTTTCCTGCATGGCGTCGATGATGGTCACCATTTCTTCTTCCGTGACAAATTGACTGCCCTCCCGGAGCACTTGAGCGAATCCCGTGATGATGTTGAGTGGTGTACGCACCTGATGGGTGACATCTTGCATGAAGGCGGTTTTCTTCAGGTCGGCCTCATGCGCCAACTGATTGGCATGAACCAATTCTTCGTTGCGCAGCTCAATCTCTTGGTTCATCTTTTGGATGTCATTAATATGGGTGGAGATGGCTTGTTGCATGGAGGAAAAACTATTCTGTAACCTTCCCACCGCATCAACACGCTGGCTCTTAGGCAATCTCTCGTCGTAGTTGCCAGCAGCAATGTGACGAGCCTGGTGAGCCAACTGGTTGACAGGCACAAGAGCCTTGTTGACAATCTGCCGACAGAAGAAAAGCATGAGCAGCAATCCGATGACAATGATGCCAAGAACAATGTAGAAAAGACGGTTGTAGCCTCTGAACATCTCACTTTCTGGATAAACCACAGCTAAACTCCATCCCGTGCGTGTTGATGGACGGAAGAACACATAACACGATTCACCATCAATGGTGATTTTTCTCATTCCTTCCTTGCCAGCCACCATATCACGTCCCAACCAAATTCGGTCAGCATCTTTTTCAGGAGAGGCTCCCGTGAAAATGGTCTGATAAACCAACTTTGTCGTGTCGGGATGAACCAAGTAGTTGCCCTCCTTGCCCAACATGATGCAGTAGGAACGAGGTGAGGGCTTCTTCGCTGAAATGGTCTCTGAAAGCCATTTGAGCGAAAGGTCCGTGGAAATGACACCGATGTAGCGTCCTTGTAGATCGGTAAACGGCTTGCAATAAGACGTAATCATTTCTTTCACATAAGCGGTGTCAAGATAATAGTCATAATATGGATCCACCCAGCAAGCTTCCTTACGCTCCATGGGAATTTTATACCAATCCTTGCCGAAATAACGGTAATTGTCGCTACCTTCCTGTTCGGTCTCAATGGAATCGACATCCTCACGTCCCGAATAGATGGAATAATATTGTCCCTTTTCTGTAAAGTAATAAGGTTCAAACGCAATCGAACATCCGTAGATGTTTGGGTTCTGTATCAAAACACGCCGTGAATAAGTCGCAATAGAGTCTGGATACAAATGCCGTCTCACCATCCAATCCGCGTTAGCTGTAGCAATCTCCACTTCATTCAATATCTCAGCCACACTGAGTGCCGTGTTATTCAACACTTTCTCTGCTCGTTCGAAAGCATCTTGGCGGATATACTCACGAGTACGGATAAAAAGGAATCCCAAGGATATAACGAAGATGAGCACTGCGAAGATGAGAATCCACAGTGAAAGCTGAAGGGACAACGAGTGCCGTATGTATGTAATAGGATTTTTCATGATGCAGCAATTTCTTCATTAGACAATGTTGACGGCGTTCCATGCTCGGAAGCGTCAAGTAACTGATTCAGCAGACGGGTGATTGTTTCTGTATTCTCCAACATGATGTCCACGTGTGCTTTCATATCTTCCTCTGAGAACTCGCCATACTTCTCACGAATGATGTCGCTTTCGGAGGCAATAACGCTCACGGGGGGAGCCATCTGGTCTGTCATATTATTGATAAATGCAGTCTTCACACGGTCAGCCTCTTGTGCCAGTTCGTTAGCACGCATGAGTTCACGGTTGCGTTGCGTCAGTATCTCGGTGACACTTTCCATTTTTCCGATGTGTTCAGCCAACGATTTCCGCATCTTAGCGAAACTGTGCTGCAAGTGGCCTATTTCATCGCAACGATGACTGTCTGGCACCACTTCCGAATAATTACCATCCGTGATGCGTTGTGCTGACTGCGCCAACGCTTTGAGAGGTTTAAGATCTTTACGAATGATGAACACACAGAAGAAAAGCAACAGGATAAGTCCTGTGATGGCAATAATCATCAAATAGGTTTGCAAACTATTGTATGGCTCGAAGATGTCTTTCTCAGAGCACACTATGGCAACACTCCAACCCGTATGGCTAAAGGGCTTATAAAAGACATAAAAATTCTCCCCTTTCTCATCTTTGAACTCTTTATGTCCACTTTCTCCTGCAAGCATTGCCTCGCCCAGAGCTGTCATGACGGTATCTGGTTCTTCAAGCGTAGCGGTAAAAATTGTTTGATAGAAGAGTTTTGTTGAATCGGGGTGAACCAAGAAGGTACCACCCTTGCCCAACAGGATGCTATAGGAGTTTGGAAAGGGCTTGGTGTTCGAAATGGTCTTGCTGAACCAATCAAGCGAAAGGTCCACCGACAGGATACCCACCACACGATTTTCACGATTGCGGATAGGTTGGCAATAAGAGGTGATGACATCAGCCACCTGAATGCCCCCTGTATCTTGCTCGCGGAACGGTTCCACCCAGTAGGGGCGTTCAAGCAATTTCGGAATCAGATACCAATCCATACAATAGTATTCATACAGATCGTTCCCCTCCTGCTCGGTTTCGATAAAATTGCCTCCGTTATAAGAATAAGCAGAAAAATAGCGTCCCATTTCAGGATAATAATAGGGTTCAAACGCAATGGAACAACCATTCAAGTGGGGGTTATTTTCCAGTATTTTAGCACTAAACACATACATTGAATCGGGAGAGTCAATATGTTGTTCCACGAGCCATTTCATATTGTCAGCAGCCACCTCAACCTCTCGCAAGGTGCTTTCCACATGGAGCAATGTACCCTCCAACGTCTGCGTCGCCTTTTCCATCGCTTCGTCCTTGACGGCTATGCGTGAATAATGGAACAAGATGCCCAATGCTGTTATAAACAATGCCACCACGCAGACAATAATCCATATACTGAGTCGAGCTGCCAACGATTGCCGTATGTAATTAATAATCGTCATTTCAATCCTCCTTTCTTGCTATCGGTCCCCCCCATTCCCATCAACTCATCGTAAGTCACTTCACGCTTCAGCATACCACATTCAAGCATCAGTTGATTGGCTTTCTTCACCATATCGGGACGCACCCTAAACTCACGCTTACCTGAATCGGGATCCTTCTGCAATCTTAGAATTTCCTCCAGCATCAATTTCTGCATCACACGATTGGTCGGCACGTTCTCTGCCTTCACGTATTTCATCACGATATCCAACGCCTCTTGGGGATGTTCTGCCGCCCACTCCCATCCTTTCCGGCTGGCATCGGCAAACGCTTTCACCTGTTTGGGGTGGGTTTCATAATACTCACGTTTCACATAGACTCCATTCTCTTGGATATTGTAGCCATGATCGCGGAAACGGTAAAGTGTTTTCTCATCCATCTTGAAACCAGCCTGCAATAACTGATAGTATTCATTATAGCTCACCACCACCATCGCATCTACCGCACCTGAAAGAAATACGTTCACACCTTCCGTGAAATATATAAAGTCATAGTTCATCTTTTCACGTTTATCCATCATCAGCGTCAGGTAGTTAGGTTCCGAATTATACACTGCCACGCGGATGCCCTTCTGAGTTAACGGATTCTTTCCCCAGCGCGACACGATGAGGTAGCTACTGTTCATGGATGTCTGAAAGATGTTCACCAACTGCGAACCGTTGGCATTCAGTTCCATCGCCGACATCAAAGCAAACATCCCCGCGTCACACTCGTCTGTTTCCAAACGATGATAGACAGAACTTGCCAACGACGGATGCTGAATCTTCACATCCAATCCTGCATCACGATAGAAACCCTTCTCTTTCGCCACATAATAGCCCGCAAACTCTGCCTGCGCTGTCCAAACAGTGGTGAACACAAAAGGTTCTTCCGCACTCATCCGGTCAGGAACCTGCACAAGCACGCAGAATAATAAATACACAAAATAGGCTTTTTTCATTGTCATTTGCCCTCCTATACCTTTTTCGGAATCCCTTTTTCTATTATTATTAATTAGGGTACAAAGATAGGGAAAAACCATGAGATGGTCATCATCCTCATAACTTTTTATTCAAAAAAATGAGAATTTTTGTACATCATCTCCTTTTTCTTTACGTTTTTCGCCCCTTCAATTTAGAAATAACTAAAAAATGTATAACTTTGCAGTCGTTATTAACGAACATCCCAACTCAATGAAAATCGGAATCATACAACAACGGTGCGGAGAAGACATCGAAAAAAACATAGCCCATTTAGAACAGGGAGCACGTCAGGCCACCCAGCAGGGAGCCGAACTGATTGTAATGCAGGAATTGCATAATTCACAGTATTTCTGCCAAGTGGAAAACCCGATAAACTTCGATTTAGCGGAACCCATTCCAGGACCTTCCACCCAACGGTTCGGTCTGCTGGCGAAGGAACTGAATGTGGTGATGGTCTTGTCACTATTCGAAAGACGGGCAGCAGGATTGTATCACAACACGGCCGTAGTGATAGAACGTGACGGCAGCATCGCTGGGAAATATCGGAAGATGCACATTCCCGATGACCCTGCCTACTATGAAAAATTCTATTTCACACCTGGCGACCTGGGGTTTCATCCCATTCATACGAGTGTCGGATGCTTAGGAGTGCAGGTCTGCTGGGATCAGTGGTATCCTGAAGGTGCACGCCTGATGGCACTGCAAGGAGCAGAATTGCTTATCTATCCGACGGCCATTGGCTATGAATCGACAGACGCTCCCGAAGAGCAGGAGCGGCAGCGTGAAGCATGGACCACCATACAAAGGGGTCACGCTGTGGCGAATGGACTCCCTGTCATCGCCGTAAATCGCACAGGGCATGAGCCAGACCCTTCTGGTCAGACAGGCGGGATTCAATTCTGGGGCAGCAGTTTCGTCTCAGGTCCTCAAGGTGAACTAATCTATCGCGCGCCAAAAGACGAAGAAGTGGTCGCCGTCATCGACCTTGATATGCAACGAAGCGAGAATGTTCGCCGCTGGTGGCCTTTCCTTCGTGACCGCCGCATCGAAGAATTTGGAGGATTGACACAAAGATTTATTGATTAACTGGTTGTACGCTCTTTGCCTCTCCCCTTTGAATGGGAAGCAGTAAAGGGAACGCACAAAAACGGGAAGCGTGATTAAACCTTTCCCGAAAAAGATTGTCTTATTCATCGTAAACCGAAAATAAGACCAGTATGGCATTACCCAAACGAAACCTCCTATCTATTTTACTCTCAACTTTTTTATTGATCTGCATTTCCACAAGCATCAGTGCACAGACGCTGCTCCGTGGCAAGGTGATTGACAGCGAAAATGGTGACGCGCTGATGCGTAGCACCGTGATGGTGATGACAACGGACACCGCACGGATGGTGACAGGCGGCACGACGAACGAGGATGGTTCGTTCGGCATCAAGAATGTGAAAGATGGCACCTACATCGTCAAAATTTCATACATCGGCTATCACAACTTCTTCCGTGCCATCACCGTGAACAGAACGACGAACAACGGCAGCCAGGCGATTGGGACGGTGATGCTTGTACCCAACACGGTGGAACTGAAACAGGCAGTGGTAACAGCACAGATGAAGGAGGTGGAGGTGAAAGAGGACACCATCATCTTCAATGCCGATGCATTCAAGGTGCCCGAAGGTAGCGTGCTGGAAGAACTAATTCGCAAACTGCCTGGTGCCGAAGTGAGTGACGACGGTACGGTGAAAATCAATGGAAAGACCGTAAAGAAGATCATGGTGGAGGGAAAGGAGTTCTTCGGCAACGACCAAAGTATGGCGATGAAGAACATCCCGACTGAAATAGTGGATAAAATCAAGACTTACGAGAAGCAATCCGATTTGAGCCGCATCACGGGAATTGATGACGGTGAAGAGGAGACGGTGATTGACCTGACAATCAAGAAGGGCATGAAGCAGGGGTGGTTTGGCAACGTCGATTTGGGATACGGCTCGAAGGAGCGGTATGCGGAGCGTGCGATGGTGAACCGCTTTGCCGACAAGATTCAAGCGAATGTCATCGGCTCGCTCAACAACACCAACAGCCAGACAGGTGGCGGAGGTGGCCGTGGTGGCAACAACGGCAATACTACGGTGGGACAAGCAGGTGGACGATTGGTGGTCGATTTGGACAACTTCGAACTGGGTGGCAACATCCGCTACAACTATCGGAAGAGCGACGTACGTACCTACAACAGCAGCCAGAACTTCGTATCGACCAACTCATCCTTCAGCAACAGCCTTTCGAACAATCGGAACAAGAATCAGAACGTGAACGGCGACTTCAAGATCGAGTGGAAACTCGATTCGCTCACCACCCTGCTCTTCCGTCCAAACTTCTCTTTTGGCGACACCGATGGCAATTCCACCAATTCGTCTGCCACCTTCAACAACGACCCCTATCAGAATGGCATCAGCAATCCGCTTTCACAAATAGAGGAAATCAGTAACGACATCAAAATCAACGAAAATGCCTCAAAGAATTGGAGCGACGGTTCAAGCTATAACTTGAATGGGAACTTGACCCTCAATCGACAGTTGGGAGGTCAGCCCTGGTTTGGCGAAGGCGCGGAGGCTGGCAAGCGGAGTGGACGCAACATCAGCCTTCGCCTGAGCGGAGCGACCAGCGGCAACAAGAACAAGAATTACAGTTTCTCAAATGTAATTTATCACCAGCGAAATGACTCCACCGACCTGACTTACCGTTTCCGCAACAACCCGTCGGACAACCGCAACTACAGCATCGGCTTCACCTACTCCGAGCCGATACTGCGCAACCTGTTCGCACAGGTGAACTACAGTTACAACTACTCCAAACGCCATGCCGACGGGCAGACCTACGACTTTGCGAAAGTTGACTCCATCGGGCAGATACTGTGGGACAACTATGGGCAGTATGGGATGCTGGCTCCGAACTATTTTGAGTTCCTCAGCGACTCGCTCTCACGTTACACCGACAACATCAACAAGACCCACAACATCGACCTTTCCTTGCGCTACATCACCTCGCGGCTGAACATCTCGGCAGGTGTGCGCATCGAGCAACAGAATCAGAAGATGGTTTATCAGTATCAGGGACTTGACACCATCGCAAGCCGCAACTTTGCCCGCATCTCTCCCACGCTGAATGCCCGATTCCGCTTCACGAAGCAACACACGCTGCGGCTCACCTACCGAGGCAACACCAGCCAACCCGACATGACCGACCTCTTCAACCTGACCGACAACAGCAATCCACTGAACATCCGACAAGGCAACCCAGACCTGAAACCGTCGTTCACCAACAACATCAATGCCGACTACAACAACTACTTCACAGCCACATCACAAACACTTTTCGGCCGTTTCTCGTTCAGCAACACCCTCAACAGCATCAGCAACCGCACAGAGTACAACGAGGAGACAGGTGGACAAACCACACGCCCAGAGAACATCAACGGCAACTGGAACATCAGCGGCAACATCGGTTTCAACACGCCACTGGGATGGGATAAACTGACGCTCAACACCAACACGTCGGCATCGCTCCGCCACAATGTGGGTTACATCTACCAGAACCAAGAGACGTTCAAGAACTTGGTGAAGCAAACCTCGCTGGGTGAAAACATGAGCCTCACACTCCGACTGAACTACTTCGACATACGCGCCAACGGCAGCATCACCTGGTCAAAATCGACAAGCGATATCGTGGAAGCCAGCAACCAAAACACATTTAACTTCCACTACGGGCTTTCCTCCAGCGGTAACTTCGAGAATGGCTTCGGCTTCTCCACCGACATCGGAATGAGTTCACGCCGGGGATATTCGTCTGCCTCGATGAACACGAACGAACTCATTTGGAATGCCCAAATCAGTTACCGATTCCTCAAGAACCGACAAGCCACCCTCTCCCTACAGGCTTTCGACATCCTGCACAATCGTAGCAACATCAGCCGCACCATCAGTGCCTACTCACGCCGCGACACCGAAACCAACAGCATCAACAGCTACGTGATGGCACACTTCATCTACCGGCTCAACATGTTCGGCAATAAGGAGGCACGCCAGAATCTCCGCAACGCCCGCAGCATGAATGCTGGCTATGAACGCCCCGACTTCGGCGGTGAAGGTGGCGGAAGAGGTGGCAACGGAGGTGAAGGCCGTGGAGGAAACGGAGGCTTCGGCGGCGGTGCTGGCGGTGGCAGATTCTGACGAACCGACCTCACCCTTCATTATTCACACAGAAAACCTTCGTGAACCCTCAAAGGCTATTCTATTTTTTCATTTCACTACAAAGTCCAGACTCTGCAAATCGCTGTCAAGCGAGGAAGTTCCATAGAGAATCTTGTATCGCCCCGGACGGGTGGACAGCTCGTCAATGGATGGGTCGTAGTATTCAAAGGCTTCTCCATCGAGTGTGATGGTCGCTTTTCCGGTCTCGCCAGCAGCAAGGTTCAACTTCTGAAAACCTCGCAAGGACTTGATAGGAGCTTCTGGGTAATCGAGTGCCTTCACATAGACTTGAAGCGTTTCAGAGCCTGCACGCTTGCCCGTATTGGTGACTGGCACCGTCAGTCTCACGTTTCCATCCGTTTTCATGGACGATTGTGACAACTTACCCTTGCCAACCGAAAAGGTGGTGTAGGACAATCCTTGGCCAAAGGCATACTGAGGTTCGCCCTTGAAGTAACGGTAAGTGCGGTTGTCCATGTTATAGTCGAGGAAGTCGGGCAGGTCATCGTTCGAGCGATAGAACGTGACTGGCAGTTTTCCTCCAGGATTATAGTCGCCAAAAAGCACGTCAGCCAGAGCCTTCGCACCACCCTGCCCCGGGTACCAGGCTTGAAGGAGTGCGTCGTAGCTTCCGTCCACACTTCCAAAGGCGATGGCTGAGCCCGAGCAGTTGACAAGCACGACAGGCTTGCCTGTAGCGTGCATCGCCTTCACCAATCGTTGCTGTACTGCTGGCAGTTCGATGTCTGCCTTATCACCGCCCTCACCTTCCATCTGTGCGGATATGCCGCCGATGATGATGATGACTTCCATATCCTTCATTTCCTGAGCAAGGTCGTCGAACTCGACAGGCTTGCGCTCACAGATGTCGCCACGAAGCATGGCAAACGGACCCTTGCCATGATGATACTCAATCACGACATCGTAGGTTTGACCTTCTTGCACTGGAAAGGACTTATACTCAGGTGTTCTGCGGAAGCCGAATCCACCTCTGCCAACAGCTTTGGCTTCTTCCACCACTTCACCGTTGATACGCAACACATATCCGTTGTCGGTAGAGAGTGTGTACTTCATCTCACCAGTGAAGGTAGCTTTATATTGGCCACTGATGCGCACAGAGAGCGTATCCTTGCTAATACCTTGAGCAAAGCCCCATGCACCAAAGGTAGAGAAGTTTATTTCCTGGTAATAATCGGTCTTGGCTGGCTCACCACTCAAGTCTCCATTATTGAAGAAATCCACACGGACACCCTTACCATCATTGAAATCCTGCAAATGGTGAATGGTGTTGTAGCCATCGGATAGTTCACAAGCCTTCTTGTAGAAGACATTAGCATTGGGCACGGCGTTTTTGATGCCCTCGAGCAGGGAATGCTGATGTTCCTTAGTGGGTGTGCCTCCATAGTTACCATTCAGCAACTCCACGTCGTCGGCATTCGGGCCAACCACTGCAATGTTCTTAAGATTTTTCGAAAGTGGGAGCACGTACTCACCCCAGTTTTCACTTTTCACTTTTACCTTTTCATTGTGTAGAAGCACCATCGACTCGCGAGCTGCCTGCACTGCAAGGTCGTTGTTTGACTCACTGCTGATCACTTCAGGACCCAGATTTGCCCAAGGAATCACGTCGGCAGGATCAAACATACCCAATTCGAAGCGCCCCATCAAGGTCTTGCGTAAATGGTCATCAAGCGTGGATTCCTTGATAAGCCCCTTCTGCAAAGCCTCTGTCAGCACCATAAACACCTTGCCGCATTCGAGGTCGGTGCCATTCAGCACAGCATCCACCGATGCCGAAAGCGGGTCAGGATGCGTCTCATGCTGTCCTTTGCTATAGAAGTTGTTGATGGCATCACAGTCTGTCACCACGATGGCATCATACCCCCATTTGCGACGGAGGATGTCCACTAAAAGGCGGTCGCTGGTGCAACATGGCTTCCCTTCGTAGCGGTTGTAAGCACACATCACCTCACGCACATTGGCCTTCTTCACCAACGACTTGAATGCAGGCAGATAAGTCTCCCAAAGGTCACGCATCGAGACTGACGCATTGTAGGTGTGACGCAACGGCTCCGGACCACTATGCACGGCGTAGTGCTTGGCACAAGCATGGGTCTTGAAATACTTGTCATCGTTGCCCTGCATACCTAAGACCGTCTGTACACCTAGCATAGCGTTCAGATACGGGTCTTCCCCACAAGTTTCCTGCCCGCGTCCCCAACGGGGGTCCCGAAAGATATTGACATTGGGGCACCAGAACGTCAATTCAGGGTTGCCAGGATAATAGGTGACACCCATTGGCACATTGAACACATTGTGGTCGGAACGGTTCCAGTTAGCACGAGCCTCATCGGAAACGGTCGAGAACACATCATACACCAATTTCTCATTGAACGCAGCCGCCATGCCAATTGGCTGGGGATAAACAGTGTAGCCCCCTTGACGGACACCATGACAAGCCTCACTCCACCAATTGTAAGATGGAATGCCAAGACGGTCAACCGAAATGGATTTGTTCATCATCAAACCCACCTTTTCCTCGGGAGTGAGCAACGAAATAAGATTCTCCACACGTTCTTCATTCGAGAGTCTCGGGTCTTGAAATGGGTACTGCCCCTCGTCAGGCTGAAGGAGGGAGGAAGTGCTCTCTTCCACCAGCGCCTTCGTAGAAAGCGAACCCAATGTGCGACCTTCTGTGTCCACCAGTTCCACACTGCGATATGTCCGCCCCGATGCACCCGAAGGAGACATAGCCACCATCACTTTCGTCACCTCGCCCGGAAGAATCATACCTGTAGGATAGTGAGCCTTGATACATTCGCAACTGGGAATTGCCCTACCAATCTTGACTGCCGCATTCGATGTGTTCTTCAGAGTGAACGTATGACAAACCGTTCCTTTCGATGCATTGATAACACCAAAGTCCCACTCGTATGCATCAAATAAGACAGGATTCTTCGGTGTTTGTGCCCATGATGAGGTCAGCGACAGCAAACCCATCATAATTAAAGCTAATTTCTTCATGTTTGGCTATTTTAGTGTAAGTAAAAGATTTTCCAACGCTTTGCGACGTTCTGCCCAAGTCTTGTAGTCGGAAGCCTTGAGCGTATAGACCTTATTCTTCGCATGGCTGAAGTCCGCTTCTGCAAACACATCTGTCATCATAAAGCAGGGCTTCGTTTTGCCGTCGGCAAGAAGTTTGTCTGCAATGGCATCGGCACCACCCACCTTAAACCAGCTCTCCATCGTATCGTCAGCTGCTGGAATGAGACGGATGAGAGGAAGGGAGAAATCGTTCTCAAAGGGTGGAAAATAATATGCCACATTGAGGTTGAGGTCGTAGGAGACCTTGCCATGTGGGATGTCACCCATTGCTGCAAAGTTATAAGGTGCAGCAGGGTCGTTGCAGACACTATACTTGAAGCCCTTGTCAGGAGACAGATACATGTTGCTGGGGTCAGCCACTTGCACACCATCCACTACGAAGCAATACTTGAAGACATCCGTCACCTTCGACGGCATCTTGATGCTCCACACGCCATCGGCATCCTTCTGCATCGGTACAGGCTTCTCAAGCAATTCACTCTCAAGCAACACCTCTTTTGCGCCTGGAGCTTTGAAACGGAAAGTGATGTCATCACCAAATTCTGGTGAGATGATGGGACGTGGAAACAAACGTGCCATCACACCAGGCGTAAAAGCCTGTTCCTTTCCTGTGGCAGCAAGCGCTGGCTGTCCGTTCTTCATTGCCTCTTCGGAGGCTTCAGGGTTGAAGAGCAGTTGCAAAGTCTTGTTGAGGAAGTATTTGGCATTCATCCATGTATGCCCAAATTTGTCATCAGTGTATTCCTTCACGGAACGAATTCCTTTCTTGTCAAGAAACTCCATGTAATCGCGTGCGGTGCCGTAAAGGAAATCATCAGTACCCACACCGAGCCAGAAAAGGTGAATCTTGCTGTTGGTGTCGGCTGCGTTGTCATAGACTTGGGGCAAATTGGTAGAGGTGAACGAACTGTAAGAGCACAGGTAAGAGAACTTGTCGAGATTCATCAATCCACAGGAAAGCCCCTGATTGCCTCCACGCGAGAAACCGCCGATAGCACGATGGTCACGGTCATTGATGGTGCGATAATGGCTTTCCACGTATGGCATCAAGTCATTGATGAGGTCATTACCAAACACATCGCCCATTCCCATAGGATTCTGTGGAGGAGTGGGCAGCAGTTTCGTGGGGTTACCATAAGGAAGGACAATAATCATTTCCTTTGCCTTTCCCTCAGCCAACAGATTGTCCAAAATATAATTCATGCGACCCACCTTGTAGTAAACTTCCTCCGTGTCGGTCGTTCCACTGATGAGGTAAAACACTGGGTAGTTCTTGTCGTTGCCTTTCTTCTCATATTGAGGAGGAAGATAGACAATGGCATTGTTCGTCGCACCAAGACTTTTCGAGAAATAGTGGACATATTCCACCTTACCGTGAGGCACCTTCTTGATGTCATGTGCCAATGAGCCATTCGGGTTTGGAATCTCCAGCAAACTGTTCTTGAACCCTTCATTCGGAAAGTATTGAGGGCATTGAGGATCCATGATGCTGACCCCATCCACCTCAAAATGATAGGGGTACATATCTGGAGCAGCAGGTCCCAGCGTCACCGTCCATGTGCCGTTGGCATCACGCGTCATCGAATGCTTGCCAGCAAACTGCACGTCCACCTGCACCTCTTTGGCTTTTTCGTTCTGATAAGAAAAGGTGACCGTCCCATCCGTATGACAGGTAACAGACGGCGATTCCAACGTTGGTTGAGCCCAACAGTTTGTGGTGAGTCCCATGACTGCAACCACAAAGATTTTTCCGAGATTTTTCATGTTTTTAATGTGATAGGATTAGTATTCCTTACTTGCTAAAAATAGGTCTTTTAATTCGACCACAAAGGTACAAACATTCAGTATTCCCTTGTTGCATTTATGGAACAAATCCTTTCACTCTTGATATTGTGTGCCGATTCATCATGACGGTTGATGTGACTCAGCACATACGGTCGCGGTAGTCTTCGTAGGTAAAACGGCGGAAGAGTTCAAACGTTCCGTCTTCATGGAGCATGCCAATGGAGGGGTGTCCGATGCCGTTGAACATGGTGGTCTTCACAGTGGTGTAGTGTATCATGTCCTCAAAAATGAGTATCTCCCCGATTTGAAGTTCGTGGTCGAACTGCCACATCCCCATGAAGTCGCCAGAAAGGCAGGAGTTGCCGCCGATGCGGTAAAGAAAAAGACCCTCAGACCTGCCCCTTGGGGAGAGAGTCTGTCCTCCACGTATTTCCGGCATATACGGCATCTCCAGGCAGTCGGGCATGTGGCAGGTGAAACTGGCGTTGATGATGGCTGTCTTGATGCCGTGATTCTCCACGATGTCCACCACCTTGGTGACGAGCGGTCCCGTCTGCCAAGCAAAGGCACTGCCCGGTTCGAGGATGACTTTCAGCCAGGGGTAGCGAGCATGGAAATCCTGCAAAGTCTTGATGAACAACTCCACATCATAGTCCTTGCGGGTCATCAAATGTCCACCCCCGAAGTTTATCCACTTCAGCTGCGGAAACCACTGGGCAAATTTATCATCAATATGCTGAAGCGTACGCGCAAACACGTCACTTCCCGATTCACAATGACAATGAATGTGAAATCCTTCGATGTCGGAGGGCAACGGCTCGGGAAGGTCGTTTGCCATCACACCAAAACGCGAACCGGGCGCACAGGGATTGTACAGTTCCGTCTCTATTTCGCTATACTCGGGATTGACACGCAAACCAATGGAAGCCCTACCCTGCACCCTGGACGCAAACCGCTCATACTGACTCAACGAGTTGAAGGTGATGTGGCTGGAACAAGCTAAGATGTCCTCAAACTCTTCTTCCGTATAAGCCGGAGAATAGGTGTGCGCCTTGCTGCCAAATTCCTCTTTTGCCAGACGCGCCTCGAAGAGCGAGGATGCCGTGGTGTGATGGATGTATTCACGGAAAATGGGGAAACTCTTCCACAGGGCAAACGCCTTGAATGCCAAGATGATTTCAACGTCGGCACGCTGTGCCACACCCCTGATGAGGGTGAGGTTGCGACGTAAAAGTGACTCTTCCATCACATAACACGGAGACGGAATCTGCGCTATATTCTTTTCCAATAAATCTGCCATTGTTCAGTCGATTACTTCAAATTTAGCAAATTTCAGCAGTAATTGCTTCGTGCCCACGTGCTCGAACTGCACGGTGGCCTTGGTGCCATCGCCCGTTCCCTCGATGCGGAGCACTTCGCCACGTCCAAAACGGTTGTGAAAGATGAGGCTGCCGACACTTAGCTGATGCCCCCCACTGGCTTGTGACACAGGAGTAGAAGAAGAAACGGATACGATTGGGCGGTTGGACGGTTGAACGATTGAACGGTGGGACGGTTGGGCGGTTGGGCGGTTGAGCGGTTGGACGGTTGAGCGGTTGGACGGCATGGATTTTGTGACAGCCGGATGGAAAGACCGTGGATGTTGAGGCTGCTCGTCGCGTTCAAACAGGGTCGTTCGCCGTTTCCACGGCAGCTCCACCTCGTCCCAGGGGGCACGCCTCGTCGATGCCATCGTGTGCTGCTTACGGTCAAGGTATTTCGGGTCGATGTCACCCAAGAAACGGCTGGGTGCCGAGAACTCCATCTGCCCGTAGCGGAATCGGCTCTGGGCATAGGAAAGATAGCAATGGGTCTTCGCACGCGTGATGGCGACGTAGCAGAGACGGCGTTCTTCCTCCATCTCACGCGGATTGCCCGACACCATATCGCTGGGGAACAGACCTTCTTCCATCCCGACGATGAACACCGTTCCAAACTCCAAGCCTTTTGCCGAGTGAATGGTCATCAGCGTCACCTTATGTTCATCCTCACCTTTGTCTGTATCGACATCGCTGAGCAGCGACACTTCCGACAGGTAGTCGCTCAGCGAGATATTCATGTTGCCTTCCTCCATGCGCGAGTCGCAGAAGTCCTGCATACCGTTGATGAGTTCTTCCACGTTCTCCTGCCGAGAGAGGTTCTCAGGAGTGGTGTCCTGATAGATGTCAGCAATGATGCCGCTCTCCTTCACTATCATGGTGCCTATCTGGTTGGCTGGCAGCGACAGCACCTGCTCGTTGAAACGCTGTATCAAGTCGCGGAACTTCTCAATCTTCGCCATCGTGCCTCTGTTCACATCGAATCCGTACTGCTGAGGCAGATTGATGACACTCCACAGGCTTGCGTCGTGCTGATGAGCCGCCTGCAAGATTTTAGCCACCGTCGTCAGCCCGATGCCTCTCGCAGGATAGTTGATGACACGACGAAACGCCTCCTCGTCATTCGGATTCACAACCAGTCGGAAATAGGCGATGATGTCCTTGATTTCCTTGCGCTGATAGAAGGAAAGCCCACCATAGATGCGATAGGGCAACGACTCTTGCCGCAACGTGTCTTCAAACACACGGCTCTGGGCATTCGTACGGTAGAGGATGGCAAAGTCGGAGTATTCACACCCCTCGCGCCTCTTGACGCTTCGGATGGTGTTGACCACCAGCCTCGCTTCCTCAATGTCGGAATGGGTGTCGAAGACATGCAGCTTCTCGCCACGATCGTTCACCGAGAAGATGTCCTTATGAATTTGTCGGCTATTCTTGTTGATGAGGCTGTTTGCCGCCTCCACGATGTTCTGTGTGGAGCGATAGTTCTGTTCCAGTTTGAACAGCCTTGCATCATTGTATAACTTTTGGAACGTCAGTATGTTGTCGATATTTGCTCCACGGAAACTGTAAATGCTTTGTGCATCGTCTCCCACCACACACACGTGCTGATGATTCCTCGTCAGTTGCCACACAATGCGGTGCTGCGCAAAGTTCGTGTCTTGGTACTCATCCACCAAGACATACCTGAAACGCTGCTCCCACTTCGCCAAGACCTCGGGATGTTGTTCAAAGAGCAAAAACGTATAGAGCAGGATGTCGTCAAAATCCATCGCGTCACTCTGTCGGCAACGGCTGCAATAGCGTTGGAAAATCCGTCCCATAGCCGGCATATTGCGCCGTGCGTCGCTCTGTGCATTGGCAGGATTGCCCACATACTGTTCGGCTGTGACGAGTTGGTTCTTGCAGTTGCTGATGGTGCCCAACAGCGTGCCAGGCTTATAAGTCTTGTCGTCCAGCTCCATCTCCTTGATGATTGCCTTCACCAGGCTCTTGCTGTCGGCAGCATCGTAGATGGTGAAGTTAGGCGAGAAACCAATATACGAGTGCTCCATACGGAGAATACGCAGGAAGATACTGTGGAAAGTGCCCATCCACAGACTCCGCGCCAATTCATCCCCCACAATTTTAGCAATGCGCTCTTTCATCTCGCCAGCCGCCTTGTTGGTGAACGTCAGTGCTAAGATGCTCCACGGCTGATAGCCCTGTTCCATCAGGTAGGCAATCTTGTAGGTGAGCACACGCGTCTTGCCTGACCCTGCACCTGCAATCACCAGAGAAGGCCCGTCGCAATACTCCACCGCTGCCCGCTGTGGCGGGTTGAACGAATCCAAGTAGTCTCCCATCACTTCTTGTTGAAAACAACCACCTTGGGCAGTTTCACATACTTCCTGTCTTGCACCATCTTGATGTTCTGTTCGCCCACCAACTTCAGCTCAATGCGGCCATTCTCCGTCAAGCGCAGTTCCACATTCTGAGCATCGTTGCCCATATCGCTCACCATGCGCACAAGTGCCTTCTGATTGTCCGCCTTCTTCACATCAAGAATGACCCACGTGCCATTCACGTTGCCAGCCATGTAGCCATAGGTCTCATCAAAGTCGAGGTCAGTCAAGGGGATGTTCTTCTCCATCAGATTGATGCGCAGCGTCGCTTTCAGTTCCTTGCTGTAATAGACACCCGTGAATGCCTCCTGTGCCCAACCAGCCACAGAGAGACATACCATACAAAACGTAAAAAAAACCTTCTTCATGCCAATACATATATTTATTATGGGCACAAAGGTACGATTAAGTGAGCAAAAAACAAAACGAAAAACAATTTTTTCGTCCTAAATGCCGAACGTAAGTACTTTGCGTGGAGCCAACGGTACGTAAGTGAGCACCATCACTTGACAAACCCTCTGACCGCCATACCCCGTTCCAGTTCCCTTGCAGGCCTTCCCAGCAAAAGCTCACGAGCTTTCCCAGCAAAAGCTCACGAGCTTTCCCAGCAGAAGCTCACGAGCTTTCCCAGCAGAAGCTCACGAGCTTTCCCAGCAGAAGCTCACGGGCTTTCCCAGCAGAAGCTCACGGGCTTTCCCCGCAGAAACCTACAGTCCTTAGCCTTGTTTCCCCACAAGCCTTCAGAGCCTTCCCACCCCGAGGAAATGGAAGGGTGGAAACTTCCATGAAAAAGAAAGAAAAAACACATCTGCAATTTATGGATAATTCCTGATGCAGAATTTGGTTGGCAACAAAAAATGTATTACCTTTGCCCTTGCATTGCAAAGATGACAACAAAGATGGGAACATACAAACTGATAGCACTTGATTTGGACGGCACGCTGGTCAGGAAAGACCAGACGATTTCGCCTCATACGCAGGAGGTGCTGCTCCGTGTGCAAGAACAGGGCGTGAAGGTAGTCATCGCCTCCGGGCGACCCACTTACGGAACAGCTCCCGTTGCCGACCTGTTGCATGTAGGCGACTACGGTGGATATCTGCTGAGTTTCAATGGGGGTGCCATTTTCGACTGGGCAACGCAAGAGCAACTCTATTCCAAGATGCTGGACAGCGGTGTGCTGCCCTATCTGTACGAATGTGCCAAGCGGCATGGCTTCCACATCATGACTTATGTGGGGAGCAACATCGTCGCGGAAGTGGCCGACAACCCTTACATCCAGTTCACGTCCATGCGCAACAAGATGCCTGTGCGCACCGTGCCAGATTTCCTTGCCGAAGTGACTTACCCCCTGTCGAAGTGCATGATTGTGGGCGACCCCGAACCCCTCCACGAATTGGAGTTGGCCATGCAGGAGCCGCTCAGGGGTAAAGCCGAAGCCTACCGCAGCGAACCGTTCTTCTTGGAAATTGTGCCCAGCGGCATCGACAAGGCGGAGGGACTGAAGGTTTTGCTGGACAAAATCGGCATGAAGTCCGAGGAACTGATGGCCTTTGGCGATGGCTACAACGACATCCCGATGCTGCAATTTGCAGGGATGGGCGTGGCGATGGGCAATGCTGCCGACGAGGTGAAAAAAGCCGCCGACTTCGTTACGTTGAGCAACGAAGCCGACGGTGTGGCATACGCCATTGAAACAATGATTTTCAATGCCTGATTTTATTCTTCGTCCTCAGGATAGGCCTTGTTGACAGCGGTGAGGGCGTTGAGAGTCTTGGGGAAGCCGATGTAGGGCAGCATACCAGTAAGCACTGCCACCATCTCCTTCTTGCTGATTTTCATGTTGCGACACCCGTGACCGTGGTTTTCCAACTGCGGTTGGGCAACACCCATTGATGCCAACAAGCAGAAGGTGACCAGCTCGCGGTGCTGCATATCGATACCATTGCGCGTGTAGAAGTCGCCAAAGCAGTAGCTCTCCAAGAACTCCACGATGTGCTCCTGTCCCTTGGGGGCATTCTTCTCCATCTGTTCGGCTGTGCCTGCGCCAAAGATTCCATCGATGTATTCACGTCCCTTTTCGCGGCGGTTCTCTGGCGTAGTGGTGCCTTGGTCGTCCAATGGCAACTTGATGTCGTTGTCCTCAAATGCCTCGTTCATCTCCAGCAGGAAGTCAATCATCTTCGAGAAGCCTACATAAGGCACTGTCTGATAAACCACCTCACGAATTTCACGTGGTTTCACGCCCACATTCAAGCACACATCCACGTACACCTTAAACTCTCTCATGGCGTTGCAGCCGATGGTGCTTGCCAAGATGCACATGGCACGTGTCTTCTCGAGCACAGGCTCCTCAGTCAGTTTGAGTGCCTCGTCGAATGCGAAATTGTCAAAAATCTGTGTCAGCTCCGGGTCACGCTTCAAAGTGCTGACCGTGTTGCGCAGAGAAAATAACTTGCGAATCTGTTGACGCGCGTAGTCACTAATCTTGATTTCTTTCATGGTTATGCTGTGTTTTTTGTTTCTATTTGGCAAAGATAATGCTTTTTTTTAACAGGACGAACATTTTTTCCTTTTTTTCACTTTTTTTTATGCTTAATCGGCTTTTTCTTCCATTTTTCGACTGAAAGCACCTCATTTTCCGCATTTTTTCGTAACTTTGCAACGCTTATATAAAAATATGTGTGTAAAACGCAGCGAATCAACCAATATGGAAGCGAAGAAGAAATCGAACGATACTTCAAAAGTCAACAAGGTCATCAGAACGTGTTGGGCCATCACGGGCTTCATCATCCTTCTGATGTTCTTTTGTGTATTTGCCATCTCACAAGGATGGTTTGGCAAGTTGCCCCCCGTGAGCGAACTCCAAAACCCCATCAACAAATATGCCTCGCGCATCTATTCAGCAGACGAGAAACTGATTGGCACATGGAGTTATGCCAGCGAAAACCGCCTGCTGGTGTCATACGACTCACTGCCGGAAAATCTGGTCAATGCGCTGGTGGCGACAGAGGACGTGCGTTTCTATGACCATTCGGGCATCGACATGAAGGCCATCGGACGTGCGGTCGTGAAGCGGCTCATTATGGGACAACGCAGTGCAGGTGGCGGCTCTACGCTGACGCAGCAGCTGGCAAAGCAACTCTATTCGGATGTGGCAAAAACGGACGGCAAGCGCATGATGCAGAAGCCCATCGAGTGGTTCATCGCGGTGCAGTTGGAACGCTACTACACAAAGGAAGAGATTCTGACGATGTACCTCAACTATTTCGACTTCCTCTATACAGGTGTGGGCATCAAGAACGCCGCACGCACCTACTATGGCAAGGCACCCATCGACCTCAATCTGAACGAGTGCGCCACACTGGTGGGCATGTGTAAGAACCCTTCGCTCTACAATCCTTACAAGCGTCAGAACGGCGCCTATTTGCCCAATGAGAACTGCCGCGAGCGTCGCAATGTGGTGTTGTCGCAGATGGAGAAGGCTGGGTTCATCACCTCAGCCGAGATGGAGGCTGTGAAGAACGAACCTTTGACCATGCTGCCCAAACCCATCATCACGACTCATAAGGAGGGTGCAGCCCCCTACTTCCGCGAATACTTGCGACGCATTATGATGGCAAAGCGTCCACAGCGCGACCAATACGCCTCATGGCAGGGTCAGCAATACAACGACGACTCAATTGCATGGGAGAACGACCCCCTATATGGTTGGTGCAACAAGAACACCAAGAAGGATGGTTCTCACTACAACATCTATACGGACGGCTTGAAAATCTACACCTCCATCGACACACGAATGCAGAAGATGGCGGAAGATGCCATGTTCGAGCACGTGGCACAGTATCTGCAACCTGCCTTCGAACGTGAAATCAAGAACTCGGCAACTGGACCTTATCGCCAGATGACGGTCAGCAAGATGAACGATGTCATCAACCGCTACATCCGTCAGAGTGAACGCTATCGTGCCATGAAGGCTGGCGGCCACTCAGAGGATGAAATCATGGCGGCATTCAATGTTCCCATTGATATGCGTGTACTCAAATACGGCAGTTCCTACGATGCCCCCGAAGAGGTGGAAGTGCACATGAGCCCACGCGACTCCATCATCTACTACAAGAAATTCCTCCGTGCCTCGGTGTGTGCCATCGACCCCAACAATGGACAAGTGAAAGCCTACGTGCCAGGATTGAACTTTGAGCACTTCATGTTCGACAACGTGCTGGGTGGCGGTCATCGTCAGGTGGGTTCCACCATCAAGCCCCTGCTCTATTCGCTTGCCCTCTCCAACCTCGGCTACACCCCTTGTGATGTGGTGGATGCCAGCCCAAAGAACTATGGCGGATGGACACCCAAGGGTGGTGCTTTGGGCATGGTGCCACTGAAGACAGCACTTGCCCACTCCAACAACCACGCCTCGGTTTATTTGCTCAATCTGCTGAAGCCCCAAACCTTCATCGACTATCTGAGCAAACAACTGAAAATATCCACCTACACGATGCAGCCGAACCTCACTATCGCACTGGGGTCGGGCGACGTAAGCATCGGCGAGATGGCAAGTGCCTACACAATTTTCCCCAGCTATGGCGTGCACTATTCGCCCCTGCTGGTCACACGCATCGAAGACACAGAAGGCAACATCATCGCCAACTTCACCCCACGCATGAACGAGGTGCTGTCGCAGGAGAAAGCATACCAGATGATTTATATGCTCAAGGCGGTCATCAACGAGGGTACTGGTCGTGCGCTTCGCGGTGGTGCCTACCATATCTCTGGAGACATTGGCGGCAAGACAGGTACGACCAACAGCAATGCCGACGGTTGGTTCATCGGCTTCTGCCCCAAACTGGTGGTGGCTTGCTGGGTGGGCGGCGAAGACCGCGACATCCACTTCGGCAGCATGGCGTTTGGTCAAGGTGCCAGAGCGGCATTGCCTATCTACGGAAAGCTGATGCGCAAGATCTACAACAGCAAGCAGTTCGGCATCGCTGAAAAGGACACGTTCGCCATTCCACGCGGATGGCAACCTTGCGACAACGAACTGATGTCGCTGCCAAGCGCCGAATCCATCCTCAACCCAGAGGAGGAAGAAATTGTTGAATACGACGAAGAATTTTTCTAAACGAGAACGCACATGAAGTTTATTGGTATCATACCTGCAAGATATGCCTCCACACGTTTTCCCGCAAAGCCATTGGCCATACTGGGTGGGAAGACAGTCATCGAACGTGTGTATCGCCAAGTGGAGGGAGTGTTGGACGATGTTGTGGTGGCAACCGACGATGAGCGCATTCTGAATGCCGTGCTTGCCTTTGGTGGCAAGGCGGTGATGACAAGCGTGAACCACAAGAGCGGCACCGACCGAGTGTATGAAGCCTTCACGAAAGTGGGCAATGGCTTCGATGTGGCGGTGAACATACAGGGCGATGAACCCTTCATTCAGGCACAGCAACTCGAAGCCATCCGTGCGTGCTTTGACGATGCCTCGGTCGATATTGCCACACTGGTGAAACCCTTCAAGTCAGAGGATGGTTTTGCCGCTTTGGAAAACGTGAACTCGCCCAAAGTGGTGGTGAACAAACGCATGGAAGCACTCTATTTCTCACGCAGCATCATCCCCTTCATGCGTGGCAAAGAAAAGGAAACGTGGCTGTCTGGACACACTTACTACAAGCACATTGGCTTGTATGCCTATCGGGCCAAGGCATTGAAAGAAATTACTTCGTTGCCCCAGTCAAGCCTCGAACTGGCAGAATCGCTCGAACAACTCCGATGGCTGGAGAACGGCTATAAAATCAAAGTGGGCATCAGCGAGATAGAGACCATTGGCATCGACACACCCGAAGACCTTGAACGGGCAGAACGGTTCCTGCAATCCCTACAACACTCATGAGCACAGCGGTGGAACAACCCCAACTGAACACCATTCAACCGCAAGTGTCAACACTTCCAGTACCAGTCTATCTCGACAACGGAGTGGAAGTGAATGCCATTCCATTGTTCTCAACAGACCTTGTGGTCATCACGCTTATGTTCAAGGGCGGACAGTGGGTGCAAATGAAAAAGCTGCAGAGTGACTACGCTATCCGTCAAATCAAATCAGGTTCCCTTCATTTCTCATCGGAAACTGTGAATGAACAGATGGATTACTACGGAGCCACACTTAAAGCTGGTGCCACCATATCGTATTGTTTCCTGCAACTCCACTGCCTGCGTCGCACCTTGCCCCATGTGCTTCCGTTGCTATGCGACATCCTCACATCGCCACAATATGAGCAGCCACTGCTTGACAACGCCATCGAAGAAGGCATCAGAGCCTATCAAGTGAACGAGCAGAAAGTGGCGCAAGTGAACAAACGACTCTTTTACCAACAGCTGCTCGGCAGCTGCCACCCAGCCGCACAATATGCCCACGAAGCAGATTACCACAACATTCATCATGAGGACTTGCAACGCTATCATCAGCAAATCCTCCAACTCTCCAATGCCATCATCTATGTGACAGGAAAGGTGGACGAATCCCTTCTATCACTACTGAACACCCATGTGGGGCATCTCCCATGCAAACAGCAACAGCTACTGCAACTTTCCGAGGCACCCATCGAAACCTCACCACAGCAGATGCACCAAGTGGAATTGAACGTACCTTCCGTACAATCAGGGCTCCGCATGGGAAAGGTCATGCCTGATAACAACAACATCCACTACCCTGCCATCATGCTCACGTCCGTCATTCTGGGCGGTTACTTCGGCAGCCGCCTGATGAAGAACATCCGCGAACGATTGGGATTCACATACGGTATCGGCTCAACATTCCTCCCCATCCCACGACACAACATCTTCATTATTGCCACCGAAACCCCTCGTGAGCACGTCGCCCGATGTGTGGAGGAAATCAAGAAAGACATCCAAGACTTGCAGGAACACCCCATCAGCCAAGAAGAACTAACAATGGCACGTAACTATATGCTCGGCCAGTTCTGCCGCCAAACCGAGACCTCACTCTCGCTCAGCACCCTGCTGATGAGCCAACGAGCTTATGGGCGTACCCTCACCGACCTGCTGTACGAGCAACAGAAAGCCCAAGCCCTCACCCCTCACGACATCCAACGCTGCGCCCAACAATTTTTCTCCCCCGAAGAAATGACCATCACGGCAGCACATGGGAAACCATCATTCTGAGTCACCCACTGCAAATGGAGTCGGTGGACATTGGGCATCGTTACGGAAGGACTGTTTGAAGACATTTCGGGGTATAGAATGAAGAAGCACTCGACACGTATAGACAACGAGGAAAGAAGCAAGGAGGGCTTTATGGGCTTTTTCGGGGGCTGGAGCCCATTTTCCATCTCGTTTCGACCTCCCCTCGAAAATCACCCTAAAATGGCAAAATGCCCCCTCTTTGAGCCATATTGAGACTTTTTTCGTTTTCCGAACGTTAAAAAGAACTAATGTTGCTTTCGTATTCAAATATAAATGTGTAACTTTGTCCACATATTTAATATATATGAACGAGCATCCATAAAAAACAAAATCATACACATAATAGATGGAAGATTTAGACAGAATTATTAAGGTTGAAATCAACGAAACGATGAAGAAGAGCTACATTGACTACTCAATGTCGGTCATTGTGGCTCGTGCTCTCCCCGAGGTGCGTGACGGCTTCAAGCCTGTTCACCGCCGTATCCTGTATTCGATGGATAAGCATGGAAACACTTCGGACAAACCAACAGTGAAGTGTGCACGTATCGTGGGTGATGTGCTCGGTCACCTTCACCCTCATGGCGACTCCTCTGTATATGGTGCGTTGGTGCGTCTTGCCCAACCTTGGGCGATGCGCTACACACTGGTGGATGGCCAAGGAAACTTCGGTTCGGTGGATGGCGACGGTGCAGCAGCCATGCGTTACACAGAGGCACGCCTCAGCCGATTGGGCGAAGCGATGTTGCAGGACATTGAGAAAGAAACGGTGGATATGGTCGATAACTTCGACAATTCGGAAAAAGAACCTACCGTGCTCCCTACTCGCATTCCAAACTTGCTCGTCAATGGCGCAACGGGTATCGCTGTGGGTATGGCAACCAATATCCCAACACACAACCTTGCAGAAGTGATTGACGGCTGTGTGGCATACATTGACAATCCAGACTTGTCATGTGACGATTTGATGCACTACATCAAAGGCCCCGACTTCCCGACGGGTGGCATCATCTGCGGAGTGGACGGTATTAAGGAAGCATACGAGACAGGACGTGGACGTATTGTCATTCGCTCGAAAACAGAAATTGAAACGGAAGGATTGCATGATAAAATTATCGTCAGCGAGATACCTTACAACGTCAACAAGTCGGAACTCATCAAGAAGATTGCCGCACTGGTGAATGAGAAGAAGATTGACGGCATCAGCAATGTGAATGATGAATCGGACCGTGAGGGTATGCGCATTGTCATTGACATCAAGCGTGAAGCCAATGCCAATGTGGTGCGCAACAAACTCTTCAAGCTGACTGACTTGCAGAGCACTTTCGCTGTGAACTGTATCGCCATTGCCGACCGCCGTCCAAAGCAACTCTCGCTGAAGGACTGCATCCGTTACTTCGTCAACCACCGCCATGATGTGGTGATTCGTCGTACAAAATTCGACAAGCGCAAGGCTGAGGAGCGTTCACACATTCTGGAAGGTCTTATCATTGCCTGCGACAACATCGACGAGGTGGTACACATCATCCGTGCTGCCAAGAACCCACAGGAGGCAATGGAAAACCTCATGGTGCGCTTCAATCTGGACGAGATTCAGGCACGCGAAATCGTCAATATGCGTCTGCGCGCCCTCACGGGTCTGGAGCAGGACAAGTTGCATGCCGAGTTTGACGAACTTCAGAAACTCATCCAGTATCTGGAGCAGATTCTCACTGATGATGAACTCTGCAAGAAGGTGATGAAGGACGAACTGCTCGAAGTGAAAGAAAAGTGGGGTGACGAACGCAAGACAGAAATCGATGTGACTGCCAGCGAGAACTTCGACCCCGAGCAATTCTATGCAAAGGAGGAAGTGGTGGTTACGGTCAGCCATCTTGGCTACATCAAGCGCACCACCCTCACCGAATTCCACACGCAAGCACGTGGCGGTATTGGTGTGAAAGGCGGAACGGCAAGAGACAAAGACTTCATAGAGTTCATCTATCCTGCCAACACGCACAACACGATGATGTTCTTCACACAGAAGGGACGCTGCTTCTGGATGAAAGTATATAACATTCCTGAAGGTTCACGCACCGACAAGGGACGTGCCATCCAGAACCTGCTCAACATCGACAGCGATGATAAGGTAACGGCCTTCATCTGCATCGAGAACATCAACGACGAAGAATGGGTGAACACACACAACCTCATCTTCTGTACCCGTCAGGGCATCATCAAGAAGACGGCATTCGTCAACTACTCACGTCCACGCAACAACGGTATCATCGCCATCAACTTGAACGAGGGCGACGAAGTGGTAGAAGTGCTCCTCACCAGCGGAAAGGATGAAATCTTGATTGCCAACCGCAACGGTCGTGCCATCCGCTTCAACGAGAGCACTGTGCGCAACATGGGACGTGGAGCAACAGGTGTGAAGGCCATGCGTCTTGATGAGGACAAGGAAGATCAGGTTGTAGGCATGATAGCCCTCACGAAACCTGAAGGGTATGATGAGTGGATGGAAAATGCTGAATCTTCTGAAAATGCTGAAGACACAGCATCTATCGAGAATCCTTATCCCGATATGCCAACCATCCTGGTGCTCTCAGAGAAAGGTGTGGGCAAGCGTTCAACCATCAACGAATACCGCATCACGAACCGTAACGGAAAGGGTGTGAAGACCATCAACATCACCGAAAAGACGGGCAAACTGGTTGCCATCAAGAAAGTGATGGAAGACGAGGACATCATGATTATCAACAAGAGTGGTGTCACCATCCGTCTGGCCGTGAGGGACATCAAGCAGTCATCGCGCAACACACAGGGTGTGAAACTCATTGACATCCAAAAGCGTAACGATGTCATCAGTTCTGTCTGTGTGGTGGAACACACCGAGGAACCAGAGGAACTGCTTGACGAAAATGCCGACGGAACCAACCCTGACAATGCTCCTGAAACAACAACATCACAGGAATAAAATTACCTACATTAATAACCCTATTAAAACTTTTCAACCATGAAGAAATTAGTTTTGATGATGGCAGGACTTTTCCTTTTCAATGCAGCCAATGCACAGGACAAGGAAGCCCTCAAGGCTCAGAAGGCAGCACAGAAAGCCGCTGAGTCAACGCTCAAGAAGGCAAGGTCTATCTATGAGACCTCCATTCCGAACCCACAGTACGGCCGTAAAGAGACTGACTACGAGAAGCTCTCGGGCGCACTCCCACTCATTCAAGAAGCCATCAAGAGCGAGTACACGAAAGACAATGCCTTAGCATGGCAGACAGCCGCCGACATTCAGTATCAGTACTATCTGAAACTGGAGAACGAAACCAAGGCCGATCCCGACAACGAGCAGAAGAAACAGGAATTCATCGACTGCTCTTACGACGTGCTCAACTACTGCGCCAAATATGACTCTCTCCTCGTCCTCGACACCAAGGCTAAGCCCGAAGAGATTAAGTTGCGCCACACTCAGTATCAAAATATGGGTGTCAATCCAGCCATCCAACTCTTGCAGGCAGCACAGAACAATTCGAACAGCGACAAGCAGGAAGACCTCAAGCTGGGTGTCAAATACTCTGAGGCATTCCTCAATGCGATGGAGAAATCACACCTCATGAGCGATTTCAGCAATCAAAACCTCAATGATTGGAAGACTTACGCAAAGGCTTTCCGCGCCCAGTCTTACTACAACCTTACGGGCACACCCGAAGAGAAAATTGTAGCAGCCTATAAAGATTTGATGACCACCAAGTATAAGGGTGTGGCTTATCAGTCGCTCGCCAACTACTACCGCGAGAAGAATGAAGACAAGCAGAACCAGTACTTGCAGGAAGGAGTCGATGCACTGAAAGGCGATGCAGAACAGCAAGACCTCCGTGCAAACTTTGCCATCATCCTGATGCAGAACCTCTTCCGCAAAGGCGATAAGGAAGGCTTCAAGAAGACTGCCGAGCTGATTAAGACAGAGTTTGCCGACAACGACAACGCTATCAATGCCTACTTGATGGAAGGTCAGATGGCTTTCGAAGCAAAGGATTATGACGGTGCCAAAGCCATCTTCCTCGCTGCCAAAGAAAAGTATCCCAATGAGCCGAAGTGCCTGCTCATGGCCGCACGTTCAGCTTGGATGAAGGCTCAAGCTGGTGGCGGCAAGAAAGAGGATATGGATGTGGCCATCAAGATGTTCAAGCAACTCGAAGCCGAAAATCCAGACGATTCCGAACTCTGGGGCGAGTCACTCTACATCCTTTACAACAACACCCAGCAGCCCACCCTCGCAGCTCCTTACAAGAAGTACTACAAGGCAAACTAAATGGCCTATTCCCTAACATAAGATTTCTCAAAGCCCCCACACAGGCAAATCCTGTGTGGGGCTTTCTTTTTCCATAAAAGATGAAAAAAGCTATTCATAATCAAAGAAAAAACAGCAAGACTGATAGATATCTTCCATTTTTTACTTAATTTTGCCATGAAATAACAGGAAACATTAAAAATGGAACAGAAGGGTACTATATATACTTATGGAAATGAGCGAATCGAAGTCAAAGAACTGCTACCTCTGCTCTATCCATATAGCATCAATTGCGTGGTGGATTGTCGCCATCCAAACATGACCACATATGCTTGTAACACTCCTGTCGAAGAACTCAACAAACAACTGAAAATCAACCATATATTTTATATCCCTTTTTATGAGCATTTCGGACATTTCTCACAGGAAGTTCAAGACAAACGAGGTCACATTATATATAAAAAAGTCATCAAGACAGACAGCTTCCAAAAAGGAGTTGAGCGTATCAAAGAGGGAGTAAGTAAAGGTTTCAGCATCTGCCTTATCGACAATACAAGTGATACCCCAAATAGCAAACGCTTCAATCTAATCGGCGCTTTTCTAAAAGAGATGTTCAATGTGCTACACCTTTCAGCCAATGGGCATTACATCTCTCATATTGATCTGGAACAAAGGATAGAAGAAAGGAACGCACGTAGAAAAGTCAAAAAGGAGGAAGCCTTAGAAATAGGAAAAACTGGAGAAGAGCTGGCAAGTCTGTATCTCATAAAGAATAATTATCGGATTCTCGACCGCAACTGGAACTTACATAAAGGATGCGAGTTGGACATTGTTGCCATGAAAGACAACAAGTTGCATTTTATTGAAGTAAAAACACGTTCATCAGACAAATATGGTGAGCCTCAAATCGCTATTGACAGAAGAAAAATAAGACACATAAGGAAGGCCATGCAAGAATACCGCTACCGAAGAGGCTTTTGCAACATCGAAAGTCAAATAGACAGCATCGCCATTATATACAAAAGTGATGATGACTATACTTTAAACTACTACTCAGACATCGGTTTGTGGTAAAATTCAAAAGAGTCCCCCCTCATCATCGTGATGTGGGGGGACTCCCTCAAGAAGGCGGCGACCTACTCTCCCGCATTGCGGTGCAGTACCATCGGCGCGCCCGGGCTTAACTTCTCTGTTCGGGATGGGAAGAGGTGGAACACCGGG
>JAFSKR010000026.1 GCA_017448825.1 Bacteroidaceae bacterium | reverse complement strand
GAATTGCTTACAAATTAGTATCTTTGCACTATCAGAAACAACATGCGAGTATCGACATAGGTACACGGGTGGGTTGTGAATTGCTTACAAATTAGTATCTTTGCACTATCAGAAACAACACAGGCCGCACAGATGCCGCCGCCAAAGGCGTTGTGAATTGCTTACAAATTAGTATCTTTGCACTATCAGAAACAACTACACACGACAACACTAACCCCGCCACTTAGTTGTGAATTGCTTACAAATTAGTATCTTTGCACTATCAGAAACAACAATTGCATGTACCTCAACGGATGATTACTAGTTGTGAATTGCTTACAAATTAGTATCTTTGCACTATCAGAAACAACTTTATCCCAATACTGCTGCCAACATTCCAAGTTGTGAATTGCTTACAAATTAGTATCTTTGCACTATCAGAAACAACACACGCCGCATGTGGCAGGACATCCGCGAGTTGTGAATTGCTTACAAATTAGTATCTTTGCACTATCAGAAACAACTTGTTTTTCAATACGTTTCACAATAATATAGTTGTGAATTGCTTACAAATTAGTATCTTTGCACTATCAGAAACAACAATTCCGTGCAGCACTACACAACACTGCAAGTTGTGAATTGCTTACAAATTAGTATCTTTGCACTATCAGAAACAACCTTGCCGCAGCCTGCCCTTATTAACAACCGTTGTGAATTGCTTACAAATTAGTATCTTTGCACTATCAGAAACAACGAGACCGCCCGCTCCCCCATCTTCGAGCAGTTGTGAATTGCTTACAAATTAGTATCTTTGCACTATCAGAAACAACTGTCGTCCTTGATGGAATCGCACTTCACCAGTTGTGAATTGCTTACAAATTAGTATCTTTGCACTATCAGAAACAACTCTGCGCCAATGAATGTTTTTCAATTTTAGTTGTGAATTGCTTACAAATTAGTATCTTTGCACTATCAGAAACAACATTATCACCTTGTTTAACAAAGCCAAGCGAGTTGTGAATTGCTTACAAATTAGTATCTTTGCACTATCAGAAACAACTTCCTGCACATCTCCCACAATGACAGTCTGTTGTGAATTGCTTACAAATTAGTATCTTTGCACTATCAGAAACAACATAATGTTCAATGACAAGTACGGACTGACAGTTGTGAATTGCTTACAAATTAGTATCTTTGCACTATCAGAAACAACGCATCGTGTTCGGTCTCTTGTCGCAGAATGGTTGTGAATTGCTTACAAATTAGTATCTTTGCACTATCAGAAACAACAGTGTCGCAACAGAAAGCCGAACTCTACACGTTGTGAATTGCTTACAAATTAGTATCTTTGCACTATCAGAAACAACTGCCGCGCAGCCCTGCCTTCCTCGACACGTGTTGTGAATTGCTTACAAATTAGTATCTTTGCACTATCAGAAACAACACTCGTCGATTGACAGTCCTGCGCCTACTGGTTGTGAATTGCTTACAAATTAGTATCTTTGCACTATCAGAAACAACTTTCGTACCTTTGAAAAGAAAAAGTGCAGAGTTGTGAATTGCTTACAAATTAGTATCTTTGCACTATCAGAAACAACCAGTGGCGGCATCTGTCGTTGCATATCCCTGTTGTGAATTGCTTACAAATTAGTATCTTTGCACTATCAGAAACAACTAGCGGTTGAAGGTGCAGACATCGCGGAGGTTGTGAATTGCTTACAAATTAGTATCTTTGCACTATCAGAAACTACCCGTCTTTTGTGGCGGCCAAACGGAACGGTGTTGTGAATTGCTTACAAATTAGTATCTTTGCACTATCAGAAACAACCACGCCCTCTTCGCTACGCTCCAAGGACAAGTTGTGAATTGCTTACAAATTAGTATCTTTGCACTATCAGAAACAACCGCTCAGTTCCGCATACTCACGGATAGCATGTTGTGAATTGCTTACAAATTAGTATCTTTGCACTATCAGAAACAACCTCCTACGCAGGAGTGGGCAGAGGTGGTCGGTTGTGAATTGCTTACAAATTAGTATCTTTGCACTATCAGAAACAACCGATAATGTTTTGGTACGACAAAAATAAGTGTTGTGAATTGCTTACAAATTAGTATCTTTGCACTATCAGAAACAACTTAGAAATTGAAGATTAAACACTCTCATACGTTGTGAATTGCTTACAAATTAGTATCTTTGCACTATCAGAAACAACATAGGAAGGGTTTCAATCAGGACATTATTAGTTGTGAATTGCTTACAAATTAGTATCTTTGCACTATCAGAAACAACTGCCAGCCGGGACGAAGCCTACGGCGCACTGTTGTGAATTGCTTACAAATTAGTATCTTTGCACTATCAGAAACAACAGTGGACACTGGAGGCACTGCACCAGTATAGTTGTGAATTGCTTACAAATTAGTATCTTTGCACTATCAGAAACAACCGTATCTTCGGCAAAATCTTTAGAAGATATGTTGTGAATTGCTTACAAATTAGTATCTTTGCACTATCAGAAACAACCCCCGCCGCCGTAGTTGATAACGCAGCACGTTGTGAATTGCTTACAAATTAGTATCTTTGCACTATCAGAAACAACCAGCGCAAACAGCGCAAACAACAGCAGCCGGTTGTGAATTGCTTACAAATTAGTATCTTTGCACTATCAGAAACAACGCTAACTTCGCAACATTGTTTTCCCTCGACGTTGTGAATTGCTTACAAATTAGTATCTTTGCACTATCAGAAACAACAAAAAACAGCAGCAAACAAAGCAGCAGCAGGTTGTGAATTGCTTACAAATTAGTATCTTTGCACTATCAGAAACAACACGGGAATGGTGACAGCCAAGACGAGCGAGGTTGTGAATTGCTTACAAATTAGTATCTTTGCACTATCAGAAACAACCAACGGGAAGGAGTGCATCTATTGGGAGGTGTTGTGAATTGCTTACAAATTAGTATCTTTGCACTATCAGAAACAACACCATGCAGGAGCGTGGCATCAAGAAAGTGTTGTGAATTGCTTACAAATTAGTATCTTTGCACTATCAGAAACAACACCTCGTAGCCGACAACGTGGGCTTCATGTGTTGTGAATTGCTTACAAATTAGTATCTTTGCACTATCAGAAACAACCGCTGGCTGCGCTGGGGCAACTCGGCGACGGGTTGTGAATTGCTTACAAATTAGTATCTTTGCACTATCAGAAACAACAAGACCTACTACGAGAAGGATTAAACGCTAGTTGTGAATTGCTTACAAATTAGTATCTTTGCACTATCAGAAACAACACCATGTAGATGGGAGAGAATGCACCATTGGTTGTGAATTGCTTACAAATTAGTATCTTTGCACTATCAGAAACAACATACGCTCTGCGCTCTTGATACACACGAGGGTTGTGAATTGCTTACAAATTAGTATCTTTGCACTATCAGAAACAACGCCCACTTCGTCGCAAAGACATGACCGCCAGTTGTGAATTGCTTACAAATTAGTATCTTTGCACTATCAGAAACAACCCGAACATCACACTCACCCTTTTTCACAGAGTTGTGAATTGCTTACAAATTAGTATCTTTGCACTATCAGAAACAACTTAACCTCAATTACATCAAACTGCAACTGCGTTGTGAATTGCTTACAAATTAGTATCTTTGCACTATCAGAAACAACTTGCCAGCGAACACCCGGCCCGTGGGTTAGTTGTGAATTGCTTACAAATTAGTATCTTTGCACTATCAGAAACAACCACGGTTTCGGCCTTCTCCTCCTTCACCTGTTGTGAATTGCTTACAAATTAGTATCTTTGCACTATCAGAAACAACTACCGCCGCCGCTGGTGGAGTCTGTGGAAGGTTGTGAATTGCTTACAAATTAGTATCTTTGCACTATCAGAAACAACTCCACGCTGTGAGGATTTTCGTCCCATACAGTTGTGAATTGCTTACAAATTAGTATCTTTGCACTATCAGAAACAACCCTCGCTTACGACATGGCACCGATACAGATGTTGTGAATTGCTTACAAATTAGTATCTTTGCACTATCAGAAACAACCTTCCTCCGTGGAGCAGGGCAAGTGGCTGGTTGTGAATTGCTTACAAATTAGTATCTTTGCACTATCAGAAACAACAGACTATACATATTAGTATCACAATCAATTGTTTATGATAGAAGCAGACTCAAAAAAAACCGTATGATAGAAAAAAGAATCTCATCACTATAGATGAGATTCTTTCTTTTATGAGAAAGTCACATTCAGAGATTTTATTCTTCCCCTTTGCCATCTTTATTTTGCAAAATGGAAGGTTTTCACATAACATCGCCATGAACAAAAAAAATTGAACAAAGGGAAAAACGTTGAAATATTCAGAAAAGTTCCAACTGTTGCCCTGGTGCTTTCGGCTCCACACTTTTCTTCCCATAGAAAATCTCCATGTCCCCAAACTGTTTATCGGTGATAGACAACATTCCCACTTTCCCGAATTCAGGCAGGAAGGAACGGACACGCTTCATATGGACATCCATATTCTCCTTGCTGGCACAATGACGCACATAGATGGAAAATTGGAACATGGTAAATCCATCGCGTTGCAGATTCTTACGAAAGTCCGTGTAGGCCCGCTTGTCTTTCTTGGTATCTGTCGGCAAATCGAAGAAAACAAGTATCCACATAACTCTGTATTCACTGAAACGTGTGAAGTCGAAAAACATGATCTACAATCTTTCTGGGTATTTTATTTGTTTCGATTCTCCGCTGAAACACTTGGCCAACGATGCCGTAGTGAAACCTGCCGCTACCATCAGGGGGTACCGTTTACCTTCTATCAACACATCAAGGACAGGAATATTCAACAACATAGCCTTGATGTCACGTGTCAATTCTGAATAATCATCCACACTATGCATAATCTGAATGACCAATTCATCAACAAACGGACGGTAAGGTTCCATGATGTCATCTGCCAAGCAATAGACATTGTAACGGTTGTGGTGATGAATGCCCAACGTGGGAATTAGCCCACTACCCACCAACGAACGGGCAATAACAGCACGAAGAATGGCATACCCATAGTTAAGAAGATTGTTGGGTGGAGCAAGTTCTCTTCCCCGTGTAAAATCTGGCACATCAGGAAAAATGTTCTTCCAATAATAAGCTGCAGCTTTGGCCTCCACATTGTCTGTGTCACCACTTTTCACCTCATGACACCACACCTTCATACATTGTGTGTTTGTCTGTCCATACATAGAAAGCACATTCTCTTGGTTCATGATTTTTTGTTTAACTGTTTGTTGCCAAAGTTGTTTTTTGAGCGGCAGTGAAGCATCAATCTGATGGCGGAATCTCTCGCTTTGCAGTGTATTCCCTTCAAGTGGCAACATCAGTCCTGTCGGCATGCTTTTACTGTCGCACGTTATCAAAGCACTATTGTTCTCCAGCAAGCACTCGATGGCACCCGAAGTGATGGTGATTCGTTTGTTGTCAAGTACTACCATCCCGATGTCTTCAATCGGGATGGTGCGCTCGTTCATTTTTTTGAACTCAGGTGTCAACGTGTTGTTAGCTTGCACATCTGGAATTTGAATAACCAGCTGTGCTTTGCTGAGCGAAAGATAGGCTGGGTTGCCAAAGTAAAGAGTCTTTTTAATCATTTAATATTCACCTACAGAAACTATTTGGCCGATGTGATTGATGCGGACTTTTACTATTCCCTCTAATCCTGACATGGAATTTATTCGTTTCCATGTTATATTCTTAAGTTTTTTATCATCATTCAACACTGTTTCCAAATGATGTCTAAAATAATAATCTTTAGATGAGAACTTTTGTACCCGATACAAGTTTTGGCTGATTTCTTCATAATTATCAGGACTCATCAAGTTAATTTCTTTTGGATTGAAACCAGTTTCTTTGTTAGGGAAAACAAAATATTCATTCTGTTTCATTGTAAACAAGAAAGTCCACCCTTCGGATTGCTTATATTCCTTATCCACCACAGGCAAGCCAAGAGAAACTTGTGCTGCAGCTTCATAGAATGAAACCAGATGTTCTTGCAGTTCACCCTTCTCGTCGCGGAAGATGGCCGCATGGTGGTTGTTGCCTGTATTCACATAGTCGACAGGTTGCCGCTTGCCTTCATCATCAAGGATAAAGTTTCCTTGATGGTCTTTCTTTTCTCTGAGTGGCGTCGCATTCGCTATGCCTGTTATAGTCACACGTTTAATGCTGATGCCAGCCTTTTTGTTTAACCAAATAGGATTTTCATCAAGGTTAGAAAAGGCTTTGTTGGCATCTCTTCCGTACTCTTCTAACCGTTGCTGCAAAATATCACGAATTCCTTTATCAATCACTTTATCGACCTTCAATTCTTTGTCAATTGCTTTACGAATAGGATAGATTGTTTCGTATTCTACAATCTTAACTTTTGAAGGTACTTGTTCTGTATGAAATTCATTCAGATAGATTGGATTCTTGTCAAGAGAATTTTTTCCACAGAATGCTTTTTTCGAATCGTTATCAAATGCTGATAAACGAGCAAGCAAGGCTTCACGGTATTTTTTCTTCGTTACCTTCTCTGCCATCTCCATTGTCATGGAAGCACCAACCTTCACCTCCTTGGTCACATAGCGTTTCATGCTTCCATAGATGGTTTCATTATGCAACTGTCCACGTGGGGTTAATTGAATTTTTCGGTTGTATCCGTCCCTTATTCTTGATCTATTGACATTCTGAGTCATTACCTTATTCTTCGACTTGATAGACACTAGAATGTTCTCCAAGGCTTCCTTCGTTGCTGAACGTAGTTCATCGAGCGGCATTGGCGGATTGAAGCGCAATCGTCCATGCTTATCACGATATAGATATGACTTCTCTATTGAGTAGATACTACTGGACTTGTCACTTCGGGCATTCAGGTTGTTTAAATATTGGATAATGGCTCGATGAGTAAATGCTATTGTCAAGGCATCCATTGCATGGTGCCTGTGGTCATTGCGTTTTGTCCAATCTATTATTTTATGAATCTCGCGACCATCTTTGTCTTTATAGGTTTCTGTCATACCCAATTTGTCATATTTTATCCAGTTGAGTTCTTGCATTACATCAACCAACTGCCAATCTTCGCGTAGTCTGTCTGTGATTGAACCAGTTGTTGGAACAACAAATTGAACCATTTGTTCTAGAATTTCCATTGCTTTTTTTGCAATGTATTGAGAATTGCGCAAGTCTCTTTCTATAAATCCTTCTGGAATGTCGGCTTCTCTCATCAACAATTTATCATGCTTGGCTTTGCTGATGGCACCGCTCTTCCAAAGGTCATCCACACGCAATTTGTATTTCTCAACTTCCTCATCTGTGTATTTCCCCTGTACATAATCGTAGGCTGTCGTATTACTTTTCTCCAGATTAGCAGCACGGCTTTCAAGAGTCTTGTTTGAGAAAGAATCATCAAAAAGACGTGCTTGTGGAATGATGTGTTCAATATCGAAGTCTTTGCTGAACAGTTTTTCTTTGGGTATGTAGGTGTTGGTGTAGAGTGTTTTGTAGCCGTTAGATTCCAACTCCAGATACAACCGATAACGCAAAATGTCGTTATGACTCACATGTAGGATGCCGAATTCTTTCTGTAGGGTTTCTGTGTATTTCTCGTACAGAGCATTTGCCTTGTTGATGGCCAAAGTCAATTCTTCACGCTCTTTGGCGTTTTTCTTCAGTTCACGCGCCAACTCAATACGTATTTCATCAGGTTTTCCATAAGTGACCGAGAGGCTATTCACCACATTAATCATCTGGTTCAGAATCTTTTCAACCACAGGATTGTGCAAACTGTTGCGTGGAAGTAACTCTATCTTATTGACCAATACTTTGTTTGCAATCTCTTCTTTTGTCAACGAGCGTTTGGAATGCCTGTAGCCCGCATACTCACAAGCAAGGCTATATTCGTTTCCTACTTTCATGAACGGCAGAATCTTACGGATAGCTTTGGCGCTGAGATTGCCATAATCATCGGAAAAAGTGACTTTAGAGATGACTGAGGCATATTCACTCTCCAACCCCGTCAGCACACCTATTTTTTCTACCAGCTTTTCTGTCCCTGTCTTAGAATTGTCTCCTTCGTATGAATAGAGCAAATGCCACAATTGATAGGCTGGCTGCTGATAGAAATCTTTGCCAGACAGCTCTGCGTTGAAATGCAGAAAATCGGTTTTATAGCCTATCCCTGCAAACACGCTCTCAACAATATGGAGCACTTCTGAACCCTTCAGCTTGGCTGCATCATACTCATCATGCCCAGTCATGGCTACAATCTGGAGACATGCCTTCAAAAGTGGTGACATAGTACGGTTGCCTTCCACATCTTTGTAATTCAGTTCCAAATTCTTGGTACGGTCGAACAACAATTTCAAGACTTCCGTTTTTGACAATTTCTCCTTGGTACTCAACTCAATAAATAGGAGTTCTTTTTCCTCTTGTTCCAATGTTCGTGAAGTACCATTTAAAGTATCAGTGACTTTCAGATTATTGAGAATTTGCCAAATTTTAAATTCTTGAAACAAGGGCGAAGATTTAGGGCAGACTTTTAGCCCAACGGTCTTCGCTTTCTTCTTACCCTCTACGTCTATTTCCACTTGCCTGTTTTCAAACTCGCATATGTCAATCAAGCCTTTCTTGCTCTTCAGCGGTCGTTGATAAAAAACAATGATGTCACGGATTTCTTTTTTGAGTTTCGGGGTTAGCTCGGGATGAAATGTGGCCTGACATTCCCAAATTCTTTCAAATTCGTCCAAATAGTCTTGACGATAGAATGCCTTATTCTTCAAACTGAAATGTGGGTCTTGGTCTAATTTTTTCATCAAGTATTGCCCCACTGTCTGATGGTTGAAGAACAACTCTTTGCTACGATCACTGATAGCTCCCAAATAGCCACTGGAATTGTATATGGCACCGTTCAATTCAGCTATAACAAAGGCTAATTCATCCTTCTCAAGAGGTTCTTTCAGTGCCTTAACACGCAGTTTATAAGCATTCAAACGTTTGTCCTTTTCCTTATTTTCATAAGTATAGATACCATATTTGGCCAAAAATATTTTGGAAGTATTGGTTTTTGAACGCCCTGCCAACTGATGTTCAAATTCATCAGTTAAGATACAACCATGAAACTGGCTCTGGAAAACCCACACTCGTTTTAACTCGCTTTCCAAATCGGAACGGTAAAAATCGGGAACATACTTCTTACCCGTCTGCAATAGTTGCAAGACATATTCGCCAGGGGTCATATCCTTTTCATACAATTCTTTGGCAATAGCCATTCCATCTATCAATGTTCCTTCATCAGAAGTAACTTTACGACTACTTTTATATCCACGCTTTTTGTTTAGCATGAGCAGCACTCTTGCAAACTCATCCAATCCAATCTCCTCAGAGACTGCTTTAGCCCGATTTCTATATGTTTGAAATGTAGTGAAATTACCTTGCTCACACATGATAGTCTCATCATCGATAATATGATGCTCTAACAAGCAATCTATCAAATTGAGTCGACGAAGCTTGAAACGTTGCAAATTACGTCGCATACTTTTCTTCAAACTTCTTTCTGCATTAGTCGTGATACTCTTGCCTTTTTCAAAATTCCCTTGTTCATCGGTAGTAAGAGGAACGACTCTCACGCCCAATTTTATAATAGATGAGTGCTCATTCTGATTTTCGGCTTCATTGACCAACGCCCATCCAATACTTGTTGTGCCTAAATCAAGACCTAATATCTTTTTCATGGTGCTATTTTCTGCTATTAAGATTGTTTTTGATATTTTTGGCCACAAATCTACAAATTTTCTTTGATTCTTTTGTTCATTTTTATAAAAAACTTTATCTTTGCCCCACTAATTGTAGCAATTCACAATAAGGATTATTCCGTTGTGAAGACATTTAGGTTCAGTCCTCGTCCTTCAACGGGGACTTTTGTTTTAACTACTTTGTGAATGAAACCTAATACTTAACAACTAACATCGACGAATAATCTTGTTTATATAAAAGGAATAAAATACTACTATTATATGGTCAAACGAAAGGAAATAGTACAGCCGAGTTCCTGATATTCCAAGCAGAGACAAGGGAGCAGGGTGTGGAAGTATATTGTAAAGATTATAAAGAAGAAAACATTGGGGTTACACAAAAAGCCTTTTCCGTACTGTTCGACTACAACAGGAGTGTTGTCACAAAGCATTTGAGAAATGTCTTTGAGACAGGAGAACTATATGAGCCACAAGTATGCACAAAATTTGTACATACTGACTCAGATGGAAAGAACTATAACACAAAGTTCTACAAGCTTGATACCATCATCGCTGTTGGATTTCGTGTGAACAGCATTCGTACCACCCAATTCCAGTAATGAGCATGAAAGCAAAGCACAGACTTACTAATACAGCGGTGTGGGGTGGAAGAAACAATCTTGATGTCCCTCAGGGCATGACTGTGACCATGCTGCGTTACAGAAGAAGTACAGGGTGAGCATCAGCGGCATGGGTTTTGCATGAATGTGCCCATACTGTGTTACAGAATTGATAGTTTCTGACACATTCAAGAGAGGTGGTTTTCGTTTTCTTCGGTAACTTTGCAGCGTTTTTTACAATGAAAGAGTAATGAAGAAAGCTTTTTTTGTTTTTGCCTTGCAGTTAATGCTGTCGTCTGCGATGGCTCAGAACAGCACCATTGACATCAGTGGTGACAATACAGACAAGAATTATGTTTCGTATGACAAGGCCATTGCACTGCCGTCAGACAAGACTGTGGACGTGCTGATGGCGCGGTATTGCTATTTCAATTCGACCATCACGGGAACGGGCACACTAAACCTCTATGCTGGTGGTGAGCGTTGCTATCTGGGCACGGCGAAAGGTGCCAGCTGGCCTAACTGGACGAATTTCAAGGGCGACATCCACATTTATCCCTACAAGGAAAACTCGGCAAAAGCGGGGTTCTATGGTGTGGTGATGGCACATGGCGGCAAAAACTTCTCGCCTGAGAATGTGGAGGATGCCATCAAATCTGGCAAGGTGAACAACTCGATGGAGAAGTGTCATGTGACGCTGCATGATGGAGCTGTGCTCTGCTGTGAGGCGAACACGAACGGTGCCGGATTCCGCATCGGTGAACTGAACACGGAGGCGGGCAGCACGATTCAGGGATATATGAAGAAGAACACCCGTTCCGCCTATTTCGTGGTAGGCAACCTCGGCACTGATGCCACGATAGCAGGAAGGATTGCACCGCCTGACTACAGCGACTCGCATCCTGTGGGCATCATCAAGGAGGGCAAGGGCACCTACCGCATCACGGGCAACGAGAACTATCTGACGGGGGCACTTCGGGTGATGGAAGGACGCGTGTTGGTGATGAACGACCCAAAGATGGCGGAAAGCAAGAAACTGAGGGGTGCCTTGGGTGCCAAGACTGAGGAGAACGATGCCATTGTATATGTGTTTGAGGAGGGTGTGCTGGGTGGAACAGGAAGTGTTGGTGGCACGGTGGATAACTATGGCACCATTGAGCCTGGAGATAACGCTGTGGGAACGCTCACGTTGAAGAACTTTGCCACGACTTCGAAGAAGACGAACCTCTTTGTGCGTCCAGCCTCGGCACTGCGCTTCAAAATCGCCTCGGCAATGAGCCATGACCGATTGGTGGTGAACGGGGAAGTGAGATACTTGAACATCATGCAGGACTTTTCGGCCAGTGAAAGGATGCCTGTCATTCAACTAGTGCTGGAGGAGGATGCTGGTGTGAAGGTGGGTGACGAGTTTCTTCTGCTTACGGCAAAGAGCAAGACAACGAAAGCAGGCGAATGGGCGTTTGAACTGAAGCAGCCAGCACACTATACATGGGAGTTGGTGGAAAGTGAGGGAAACGGACAATATGAGGTGAGGGTGCGAGTGGTGTCGATGAATGAGCCTGATAATCCAAACAATCCCGATGATCCAGATGACCCCGACAACAAGGAACTCATGGGTGCGTTTTATGATGACGGCATCGATGACCAAACAGACAGGAACACCTTGCGCCACTATGCGGAAAAGAACGGGAAGTACATCGGCACGGCCATCTCCACATGGAAGAATGACATCACGAACGAAAGCCTTGCCGAAACAATGGAAATTGGGCAACAATTCAATATGCTTGTAGCTGAGAACGAGATGAAATGGGATGCTTTGGAACCTTCACGTGGCGAATTCAACTATTGGGCTGCGGATAATCTGGTCAACTATGCTCACGGGAACAACATGGCAATGAGGGGACACTGTCTGGCATGGCATTCGCAGCTGCCCCAATGGGTGTCGAGTGACGGCAAGAAGAACGACAAGAACTGGAGCCGCAAGGAGGCGTTGCAGATACTGGAGAACCATATCACCAACGTGGCGAAGCACTTCAAGGGGAAGGTGGCTGAATGGGATGTAGTGAATGAATGTCTGAGCGATGACCAAACCTCCGTGCGCTCCAACCCTGAGGCTTACGACTTGCGTTCGAGCGTGTGGACTCTTGCCATCGGGGAGGACTTCATCGACTCTGCCTTTGTGTATGCTCATCGCGCAGCCCCCGATGCCCTGCTCTATCTGAACGACTATGACGTGGAGATGCAGGGCAAGGCGAAGGCTACGGCTTTCTATAACCTCGCCATGCGTTTGAAGAAAAGCGGCATCCCGATTGATGGTGTGGGCTTGCAGTGCCACTTCTCGATAGGCGACGTGGATTCTGTGAAGTTGGAAAAGACCATCCAGCGTTTTGCGGAGGCAGGGCTGAAGTGCATTATCACGGAACTGGACATGGGCATTCCATCGACCTCTGCCAGCGACTTAGAGGAACAGGCTCGCAACTATCGTGTCATCACGGACATCATGCTGCATAACGAGCATTGCCCGAATCTCATCATTTGGGGGCTGAAGGACAATAACAGCTGGAGGGAGGCATCCAGTCCGCTGCTCTACACGTCAGGACTCTCCCGCAAGCCTGCGTGGTATGCCGTACGCTCGGCACTCCGCCATCAAGTCATTGAGAAGGAAACGGACATCCGTGCAGCCTATAGCCATTCATCCACTACAGAGGGTAGCACTTATGACCTCAGCGGTCGCCGCGTCAATGACAACAACCTCAGTCCAGGCATCTATATCAGGGAGGGGAAGAAGTTCCGTGTGAGGAAATAGAGAAACTGACGATTCGGCACGAAAAAGAGGTTCTATGTATATTTTTTCAATGAAAAGTATATTTTTTCTTAAAAAATGTTTGCAGTTTCAATATTTGTGTGTACTTTTGCAGCGATTTTGAAAAGAAATAGAAAAAGATGAAGTCTTGGTACAACACATACTTTTATTTTTACTTTTACTTTAGCAACGAGTAAGAGCGGGAAGTTATGTGTTTCATCAGACCTACGAAAGATACATAGAAAGTAACAATATAGCCCCGCTCATACGAGTGGGGCTTTTTTGATGAATATACTATAATAATAAATATGAGAAGAGTAGCAATACAAGGAGAGATTGGCAGTTATCACGATGTGGCAAGCCACTATTACTTTGAAGGCGAGGACATCGAACTGGTGTGCTGTGACACTTTCGAGGAGGTGTTTGAAGAGATGAAGAAGGACTCGAACGTAATTGGCATGATGGCAATAGAGAACACCATTGCCGGTTCGCTGCTGCACAACTATGAACTGATGCGCGACAGCGGCGTGCAGATTGTGGGAGAGCATAAGCTGAGGATTTCGCACAGCATCATGTGTCTGCCCGAAGATGAATGGGAGGACATCACGGAAGTGAACTCGCACCCCGTGGCACTGATGCAGTGCAGGAACTTCCTGAAGCGTCACCCTAATCTGAAGATTGTAGAAACGGACGACACGGCAGGGTCTGCAAAGAATATCAGAGAGAAGGGGTTGAGAGGACACGCCGCCATCTGCTCGAAATTTGCTGCACCACTTTACGGCATGAAGATTCTGGAGGAGGGCATCGAGACAAACAAGCATAACTTCACACGCTTCTTAGTGCTGGCAGACCCTTGGCATGCCGAGGAGCTATGTGTACCGAGCCAGTCAAACAAAGCAAGCATCGTATTCAGCCTACCTCACAGCGAGGGTTCGCTCTCGCAGGTGTTGAGCATCTTCTCATTCTACAAAATCAACTTAACAAAGATTCAATCGCTACCTATCATCGGGAGGGAATGGGAATATATGTTCTACATTGACGTGATGTACAATGACTACACACGCTACCGTCAGAGCATTGATGCGGTAAGGCCGCTGACGAAGCAACTGAAAGTGTTAGGAGAATATAAGGAAGGCAAGGAGACCCTCCCCTAACCTTCCCTATAGGGAGGGAGCGGTTACCTCTACAGCATACAAAAAAACAACAAGGATAAATAACAACAAAATAATATCAAGTAGAATCCTCCCCACCAACATTCTACTCTCCCCCTCCAGGGGGAGCGGGGAGGGGGTCTTTATGATACAGCCAGCAGACAGACTCGCATTGGTCAGCGAGTATTACTTTTCGAGAAAACTAAAAGAAGTGGCAAAACTCAATGCGGAGGGCAAGGACATCATCTCGCTTGCCATCGGCTCGCCCGATATGCCACCCAGTGCAGAAACCATCGACGTACTCTGTGAAAATGCGAAAAAAGCCGATGCACATGGCTATCAGCCCACGGTAGGCATCCCCGAACTGAGGAAGGCAATGGCAGATTTCTACAAAAGGTGGTATGGCGTGGAACTCGACCCTGCCACAGAGATTCAGCCGCTCATCGGCAGCAAGGAAGGTATCTTGCACGTGACTTTGGCACTGTGCAACCCTGGGGACAAGGTGCTGGTGCCGAACCCTGGATATCCAACTTATACGTCATTGAGCAAGATTCTGGGTCAGGAGATTGTGAACTATGACCTGATGGAGAACCATGGATGGCAACCAGACTTTGAACAGTTGGAGGCAATGGACTTGACAGGGGTGAAACTGATGTGGACGAACTATCCCAATATGCCGACAGGCGGACGTGCCACCCGTGAACTGTATGAGAAGATTGTGGCGTTTGCACAGAAGCATAACATCGTAGTGGTAAACGACAACCCCTACTCTTTCATCCTGAACAAAGACGAGCACCTAAGCATCCTCCAAGTGGAAGGTGCCAAGGAATGCTGCATCGAGTTCAACTCGATGTCAAAGAGCCATAATATGCCTGGTTGGCGTGTGGGTATGCTGGCTACAAACAGCACGTTTGTTCAGTGGATTCTGAAAATCAAGAGCAACATCGATTCGGGCACATTCCGCCCACTGCAATTAGCCGCAGCACAAGCATACAAAAACACAGAAGCATGGCACACACACGCCAACATTGAGACTTATGCCACACGACGCATGATTGCTGAAGATATTATGACCACCCTCGGCTGCACCTTCGACCCCACACAGCAGGGCATGTTCCTCTGGGGACGCATCCCCGACAGCATTGCCGACGTGGAGGACTTGACGGAGAAGGTGCTGCACGAAGCCCGCGTCTTCATCACTCCAGGTTTCATCTTCGGTTCGAATGGCACACGCTACATCCGCATCTCGCTTTGTGCCAAAGACGAGAAAATGAAAACCGCATTGCAGAGAATTAAGGAGGTCTTCCCCTCGCCCTCCTTGTGAGGGAGGGAGTGGCCACCTCATCTTCCGATAGTAAAAACAAGAATAAGATAGAAACAACAAGTAGAATCCTCCCCACTAATATTCTACTCTCTCCCTCATAGGGGGAGCGGGTAGGGGGTCTGATATGGAACTCGAACTACAACCATTGAATTTGCCCAGCGACAACGAACGCCCGTTCGTGATTGCTGGCCCATGCTCAGCCGAGACGGAGGAGCAAGTGATGACAACAGCACGTGAACTCGCCATGAAAGGTTGCCACAACTTCCGTGCCGGTGTGTGGAAACCACGCACCAAGCCTGGAGGTTTCGAGGGCAACGGAGAGAAGGCCCTGCCGTGGATGAAGCAAGTGAAGGAAGAGACCCACATGCTCATCTCCACCGAAGTGGCCACCCCCGAACACGTGGAATTGGCACTGAAATACGACATGGACATCCTTTGGGTAGGTGCCCGAACGACTGCCAACCCTTTTGCCGTACAGGCATTGGCCGATGCACTGAAAGGCGTAGATGTGCCCGTGTTTGTGAAGAATCCCGTCAACCCTGACATCGAACTGTGGATTGGTGCCTTGGAGCGCATCAACCAAGCAGGGGTAAAGCGCATGGGAGCCATCCACCGAGGCTTCTCCAGCTACGAGCAGAAGATTTACCGCAATGCCCCGATGTGGCAAATTCCCATCGAGTTGCACCGCCGCATCCCCAACCTGCCCATCATTTGCGACCCTTCGCACATTGGTGGCCGCCGCGAGCTCATTGCCCCACTCTGCCAACAAGCAATGGATTTGGGCTTTGACGGGCTGATTGTCGAGGCTCACTGTGACCCTGACAAGGCATGGAGTGATGCCAAGCAGCAGGTGACGCCCGAAGTGCTTGACTACATCCTCTCGCTGCTCATCATCCGCGATGAGCACACTACCGCCGAGGGCCTGACCAGCCTGCGCAAGCAGATTGACGAACTGGACAACCAGCTCATGGACATCCTTGCCAAACGCATGCGAGTGTGTCGCGAAATCGGCCACTACAAGAAGGAGCACAACATGACCGTCTTGCAGGCTGTTCGCTACAACGAGATTCTCTCGAAGAGAGGCGTACAAGGCTCACTCTGCGGCATGAGCCCCGAGTTCGTTGCCAAGGTCTTTGAGAGCATCCATGAGGAAAGCGTACACCAGCAGATAGAAATCATCAACAAATAATGGCATCATGAAGATACTGATATTAGGAGCAGGAAAGATGGGTTCGTTCTTCACCGACCTGCTGTCATTCGACCACGAGGTGGCTGTTTACGACATCGACCCCAAGCGATTAAGATTCATGTACAACACCCAGCGGTTCACCACGCTGGAAGAGATTGGCAAATTCAGGGCAGACCTTGTCATCAACGCTGTCAGCCTCAAATATACGCTGCAAGTGTTTGACCAAGTCATCCCCTATCTGCCCAAGGAATACTGTATCCTCTCCGACATTTCGTCAGTGAAGACAGGCTTCAAGGAATACTACGAGGCAAGCGGCTTCCATTATGTCAGCACCCACCCCATGTTTGGTCCCACGTTTGCCAACCTCGGCAAACTGAGCGACGAGAACGCCATCATCATCAATGAAGGCGACTACATGGGGCGTTGCTTCTTCAAAGACCTCTACCAACGGCTGGGACTTAACATTTTCGAATACACCTTCGAGGAGCACGACCAGACGGTGGCATACTCTCTCTCCATTCCCTTCATCTCCACCTTCGCCTTCGCTGCCGTGATGAAACATCAAGATGCCCCTGGCACCACCTTCAAGCGCCACATGAAGATAGCCAAGGGTGTGCTCAGTGAGGATGACACACTGTTGCGTGAAATCCTCTTCAACCCCTACACCAAGGGGCAAGTGGAACAAATTCGCAAGGAGATGAAAGAGATTATCGAAATCATCGACACCCGCGACGAAGAGCACATGCAGCAATACCTGACGAAGATTCGGAAGAACATCAAGTAAACAAGCTGTATCACAATCGTCAGTGAGGAATCATACCTCAATATGTTGACCTATGCTTCCTCGCCCCTTTTTCCCTTGGTCCTGAATTCTCCACTAAATTGGTGGAGCAGTTCAGGATTAAGGGCTATGGCATGACGCATATCATCGAGGGCACCAGTTTTGTCATTCTTTTTCATACGAAGATCACCACGAAGTTGATAGATTTCGGCATCTTCGACGTGGAAAGTGTCGATAAGGGTGTCGAAGTCTTTCAGTGCTTCGTCATATTGCTGCATTTGGTAAAGAGTGACGGCACGAAGCAGATATGCTTTTGTGTCAGAGGGGTTAGCTGCAATAGCTTGAGTGGTTTGGGTGATTATTTCGATGGGTAACATAATTTATAGAATTGAAAGGTTGAGAAATTGAAAGTTGACCATGTAATTCATTCAACCTTCAACTTCTAATTTTTACTTTAAAGCCATCAACCAGCAGCATTTCTTCAGCGGCCATATAACGGATGGCCTCGTCAAGAATAGCGGTCTTGATGGGCAAAGTCTTCAAGGAAGTGAGTGGGTGTAGTTCACCATCTTGAAGGAAGTCCGTGATGGTTTGGCAGGCTCGTTGGATGTCTTCGATGTTGGCAGATTCCGACTTCTTGCGAGCGATACAGACATCACACTGGCCACAATCATGCGTATCTGTCTCACCAAAGTAGCGAAGGAGCATACGGCTACGACATTTGTCTGTGGAGGTGACATATTCAATGATTTGGTTAATACGCTGTTGGAAGTCATTCTTCCGGTCTTCATAAACCCATTGCGGCAGATATATCTGTTCTGTATCAACACGTGCAACTGTATAGCAAATGGTAGGTGTCGTACGGTGAGGGATGAAGTCTATCACGCGATTATGGTGCAGGTCTTTGAGTATCTGATAGATACGCTCAACCGAAAGACCTGTCTGATGAAAGAGAAAGGTCTCCTCGATATAGACAAATTTGGCAAAGACTCCTGGGTAGGAACGAAGGATGGCTTGGATGACAAGATCGGTTTCTTCGTCTGCTTCATGGATGCGGTAGAGCTCTTCTTTCCGGAGGATGAAATGGAGGGCTGACTTAAATTCCTGTTCCTCATGAAATTCAATATACCCCGCATTGTTGAGCAAACTAAGCGCAGCATTGGTTTGTACAGGGAACTGATGAAAAGTACGGCAGAAAGTCTCCATTGGGAAGTAGAAAGTACGACCTAATGCCTCACCAATACCCACTTGAAGAAAGAAGGATACATTCTCATAGGTTTGACGTACATAGTCGATACTGGGATAGGCTTCAGCGACACGCTTGTTGAGGGTCTTGAGGTCTTGGCGATTGTAGAGCAGCACAGCGTAAGAGGGTTTACCGTCACGCCCTGCACGTCCTGCCTCCTGAAAATAGGCCTCGAGCGAATCAGGCATATTGAAGTGGATAACCAACCGCACATCAGGCTTATCGATACCCATGCCAAAAGCATTGGTAGCAACCATCACACGTACACGATCCTTTGTCCAGTTAATTTGACGGTAATCTTTTTCAGCATCGGTCAGTCCTGCATGGTAGTTGCTGGCAGTCACACCACTTTCTTCCAAAAAACGAGCAACATCAACCGTCTGTTGACGAGTACGCGTATAGACGATGGCACTACCATTGGGGACCGATTGGAGAATGCGCAACATTTCCCCTGCCCTGTCCTCCGTTTCACGTACCACATAGCTGAGGTTTTTGCGCTCAAAACTCATGGAGAAAACATTCTTCTCCTTAAATCGGAGACGCTCCTGAATATCATCCACCACCTTTGGTGTAGCGGTTGCAGTCAATGCCAGAACCGGCACTCCATCTGTAGGCAACAGTTGCCGGATTTTCGATATTTGCAAATAAGAAGGACGGAAATCATAGCCCCATTGCGAGATGCAATGTGCCTCATCGACCACAATCATGCTCACCTGACGCATGCGTTCAACCTTTGCCAGAAAAATTTCAGTGGAAAGTCGTTCAGGAGAGACATACAACAATGTGTACGCACCTAAAACTGCATTGTCAAGCACTCGGATGATGTCCTCACGCATCATGCCTGAATAGACCGCTTCAGCCTTGATGCCACGACTCTTCAACTGCTGCACCTGATCTTTCATCAGTGAAATGAGTGGAGTGACCACGATACAAAGCCCCTCCATCATCAGTGCCGGCACCTGGAAACAGATGCTCTTGCCACCACCCGTAGGCATCAACCCCAAGGTGTCACGACCACTGATAACACTCTCGATGATGTCGGCCTGTATGCCCCGGAAAGAGTCGTATCCCCAGTACTGCTTCAGTATGTCCAGACACCTGCTGTCCATCATTTCGTTGTCGTTTCCTTGGGTTTGGGAGAGATTGGAGAACCATTGGCAGGGGTCTCCTGTCCGCCCGTAGAACCATCTTCTGGTTCACTGATTCGAATATCCTCAATCACCAATTGCACCTCACCATGCTTGCGTGAATTTTCCTCTATATTATAAACGATGTCGAACGCACGTTTTGTCTTGATGTAGCGTGCTTCCGAACTTTGTCCAAAAGCAATGCCATTCATCACACGGTTGGACTTGTTATCGACCAATTCAAGTTTGATGTGTTCCTGCTGACGACCCACCACCTTACTGGTTCCATAGTCATAGACGTGCTGCGTACAGAAGACGGGCTTGGGATTATCGGGGCCGTATGGACGCATTCGTTTCAGGTCTGACTGGAATTTCGAATTGATATCGCGGAAACTGATGACAGCATGGATGTCGAGGTTCGGACGTGTCTGCTCGGGGTCGATATGGTCTTGCACATACGCTTCGAAACGGCGTGTAAACTCTGCCACATGCTCTAATTTCATCGATAAACCTGCAGCATAGGTGTGTCCTCCAAAATTGTCAAGCAAGTCCTCACACTGCTGAATCGCCTTATAGACATCAAAGCCACTCACGCTGCGTGCACTACCCGTTACGGTGTCGCCGTCGAGAGTCAGCACTACTGCTGGACGATAGAACTCTTCCGTCAATCGCGAAGCAACGATACCTATCACACCTTTGTGCCAATCAGCGTTATAGATGACAATGGCACTCTTCTCTTCGATGCCAGGCATATGCCCCACCACTTGACTCGCCTCTTCCGTCATGCGCTTATCAAGTTCCTTACGCTCTTCGTTGTATTGGTTAATGGTGTCAGCCAGTACCAAGGCTTTCTTGAAGTCATGCTCCACCAACAGGTCAACCGATTCCTTTCCATTCTGGATGCGTCCGCTGGCATTAATGCGAGGGCCTATCTTGAAGATGATGTCACTCATTGTCAAGTCCTTGCCTGTCAAGCCACACACGTCAATCACCGCCTTCAATCCCACACTGGGGTTGTTGTTCAACTGACGCAAGCCATGATATGCCAAGATGCGGTTTTCACCCATGATGGGCACGATGTCGCTGGCAATGCTGACGGCACACAGGTCGAGCAGCGGTATCAAAGTGCTGAACGGAATGCCATTACTGATGGCAAAGGCTTGCATGAACTTGAAGCCCACCCCACATCCTGAAAGGTCGAGATAAGGATAGGTGTTGTCCACACGCTTGGCATTGAGAATCGCCACAGCCGATGGAAGCACCTCGTCAGGTACATGATGGTCGCAGATGATGAAGTCGATGCCCTTCTGCTTGGCATACTGAATTTCCTCGATGGCCTTGATGCCACAATCGAGCACGATGACGAGTTTTACGCCTTGACTCGCCGCATAATCCACCCCTTTCAACGATACGCCATACCCCTCTTCACTACGGTCGGGAATATAGCACTCCACATTCGAGTAAAACTGTGTCAAGAAACGATAGACAAGGGCTACTGCCGTACATCCGTCCACATCGTAGTCGCCATACACCATGATGCGTTCGCGCTGCCCCATGGCTTCGTTCAGTCGCTGCACAGCCACATCCATATCCTTCATCAGATAGGGGTCGTGGAGTTCCTGCAACTGCGGACGGAAAAACAACCTCGCCGCTTCTGCCGTATAAATGCCACGCGCCACCAGCATCTGTGCAATCGGCAAACTAACATTTGCCGCTTCAGCCAGTTCTGCCGCCTGTGCCTGTTTCTCGGTTGTAGGTGGTTGGTAATTCCATTTGTAAATCATTATATGTTGTCATTTTTTATGCTTTTTTAGGGTTCATCATCACTTTTATCTCCCATCAACAGCACAAACTTCATCCTCTTTCCGCACTCCATCAACACAACATTTTCAGCCCTTTCTCACGACTCATCAGCACACAATTCACCAATATAGGTTGTAAAATTAGGCAAAAAAAATGACATGTGCATCATTTTAACCCAAATAATTGTAAAAAAATCGCATTTTTCATGAATTCTATTGACATAAATCATGAAAATGCAATTTTTTCATCATTTTTTTCATCCAAAACTTGACACATATAAAAAATGTTCGTACCTTTGCAACGTGTTTTTCATAGTATTAGATTTAAGGTTAACAAAGGTTCGGGTAGCGGCGGCTACCCATTTTTTTTGCCCATAGGTTTAATTCTGCTCCAAACACATATATCCTTGTTCAAATACCCAGGGATAGAGGAACCTCGCTTCCTTGTAGGAAAATGCGACGACGATGAAGCGTCCATCGACCGACTTCACCACACCGTGACCAAAAGATTTGTGCGTGACAGAATCACCCACTTTTAGGCTTGCCCAAGCAGGTTGTGAAACAGCCTCTTTGGGCAGCCTTTTTTGTTCATTCCGCGATGGTTTCTTCTCCTGCACGAAGTCCTTTTTCACGTCTTTTTGCCTCAAGGCATCTTCCTTGGCTGTAGGCAGGGTGCTTTTCTGCATATCAAGCACACTCCTCTCTATCGCCGTGTCCCAACCACCAACCACCGTTCCCTTGTGCGTGTCGATGCCTGTATAGTCGAGGCTGCTGTCCTCATAGCGTTTGAACTTATACACCGCATCGTTCATCAGTTCGCTGTTGAACACATTGAGGCTCACCAGCAGTTCGAAGTCGCTGATGCTCAAGCCCGTCACCTTGCGGAACAGTTCTGGCTCCAGATTGACGATGACATCCTTCAGCGAGTATTCCCTGAAGTCGGTCAAGTACATGAATACAGGAATGCGTGTGGCAAATTTGATGAGTTTCTGCTGAATCTCCTTGCGTTTACTCTTATACTCTTTCTCCGCCTCCGTCAGTTCCTTCTTCTGCTTCGGAGTCAAGTTCTCACCCTGTTCACGTTTGGTCTTCTTCACCTGCTCGCTCTTGTTAATGATAGTTTCGATGTCCTGATTCAGCGAGCGGAATCCCTCGATGTTCATCAGCGCCTTCATCGCCTCGGGCGAGTTCATCAGTCGGCTCAAGGTTGCATTATCCACATTCACCAGCACCGCGCTCTCCCACCGCCTCGCCAGCAGCGTGGCAGTCGTGCCGCTCATCGCCATGTCGAGGATGCCAGCCGCATCAATCTCCTTCATCGAACTGCCGTCGTAAGCCAGCACCGGCAAAAAGCGGATGAACTCCTCCACCTTCTTCTCAGGGTTCGGCTCATGCAGGTTCAGTTGGCAACTGTACTCCTCCACCTGCCGAAGGGCACGATTCGGTGCAAAGTCAAACACATAGCAATAAGGTTTCAAGATGACCTCTTTGCCCCACTCGTCATGAGTCGTCCACGGCGACTGCACACGAAACGCTGCTTGAAAATACGTCTCTGGCGAACGGGCATTGCGGAGCATCAGAATCCCCGTCCAAGGTCGCACGGTCACACCCGTTGACAGTTTGCCACACGACAGCGTGATGGTCTTGCTTTGCCGTGGGTCTCCTTCCCTATTCATGGCTTCATACACAGGTCGCACCGCCTCTGCGCCCATGCCCGCTTCGTTGCCAGCTGCTACCACCACTTCGTAGTCGTGGTAGAAGCGATTGATGGGCTTTGCCATCAGCCGTTCCATCGCCTTACAAGCCGCCACCGAGGGCAGGAACCAGTAGGTGTGTTGCAGGTAGCCGTGCAGACGCACATCGCTGAACGGCATAGGTGGACGTTCCGTGCCTTGTTTCAGTTCGGTGATGATATTTTCTTTGTACGAACCCCGAATCAAGTCAAGCCACTTCTGCACGTGCTCCTCATGCACGAAGCCCCGTTCATCGGCACGGAAGAACTCATTCAGGTCAAACTCATCAAACTCCCCCTGGTCAGCCACCTCCTTGATGCTGTCAGGCAACTGATAAGTCATCATCACCATCTTCGGCAACGCCAAATAGGGGTTGTTCTCGCCCTTCCAGTTTTCCTTCTCCCGTTGCTCGTCCGAATAAGTCCAGTTGTAGATTTGTTCCTCGATGAACTCGCCCGTGCTGATGGCGCGGAACGGAGTGCCTGACAGATAGAGGTAAGCATGGGTGGTGAGCGGCATCAGCCCCTCATCATACAGTTCTCGGCTGTCCAGCTCCTTGCGGCTGTCTGCATCTTCCGCCATCAGTTCTGTCACCTCCACCGCACGAGCCAGTTGCTCCACATCCTGCTTATTGTAGAAGTCCTTGGCATGTTTGCCCCAGGCACCATAGTGGTACTCGTCCAGCACGATGCAATCCCACTCCACCTCCTGAATCCATTCATTCGTCGCCTTGATGCCACCAGCGGCATTGCGTCCCAGCACATCCTGGAACGAGGCGAAGCACACGAACGGTTTCCGCTCATCCACTCGGTTGAAACGGGCACTCTGTCCTATCACCTCCTGCTTCTCGCAGAACTGCCATCCTTCAAAGTCCCGATGCGTCAAGAGGTCTTCCTTCCAAGCCGTTTTGACCGCAGGCTTGAACGTAAGCACCAGCAACCGTTTCCACCCCATGCGGAGTGCCAGCTGATAAGTGGTGAAGGTCTTGCCGAAACGCATCTTGGCGTTCCACAGAAAGTGAGGCACCAACTGGGGCGCCCCCGCCTTTCCCGTCCTTCCAGCAGCCAACTCTTCACGGTAGAAAGACTCAAAATAGCTGGCCGTTTTGTCCACAGCAGCTTTCTGCTCTGGTCGCATGGCGAACGTCTCCGTGCGTTCCAGCATCGTCTCCCGTCCAGCCTTCACCGCCCCGATGGCCCGTTCCACTTCCCGTACCGAACAGCGGAACCACTCCCCTTCGGGATTGGAAAACCCTGCCCCACGCAGCACCCTGTGCACAGCATGGTCATCAAACGAAGTGCCGTCCGACTTCATCGCCGAGCGCACCAGCACAATCTTGTACTTCAGGTGGGCAGTCCTGCATTGCTCCGCCACCCGTTCCTCGGCAGTCCTCACGGTGTAACCCACCTTCAGCATCCCGCGATGCGAAGGCACCTCGGGCAACTCGTAAGCATAGATGGAAGGCTGACCTTCCACTCTGCCCTGTAATAGTTCTGTTGTTGCCATAAGCAATTTTTTGTTTATGGCACGAACCCTGAAAAAGATTTGTGGAAAAGAGTTTTTTTGTTAGGAGGATTTCCTATCCGTTCTTCACCAAATCGGTGAAGTCTGACCAGTCTTCGACACGATAGCCTCGGATGTCACGCACAGACTTAACAAACCAATCTATCTGCTTTAAGTGCATGATTGCCCTCAGCACGGTAGATAAGTCATTGCTTGGGGTCAAATACGTGCTTCCCTGAATCCATTCAAAGCCATCAGCTTTTAATAGACTCTTTACCTCATAATAGGCATTGTTGTAAGGTGTTCCATAGACCTCCTCCAGAATGGACACCGTTAAATCAAAACTAATGGCAAACATGGTTATGCAATCCCCTTAAAATCCTCTGCTCGTCCAAAGTAAATGGTACCATTCGCTGTCTTAGCCGAAATCACGGTTCCTATGAAAGAGTTGTTTTCCACCTCTATCACTTTTCCTTCCACCCATTCCTTCTGTTTCGTCAGGTCTGGTGAAATCAAAACACTGTCGCCTAAAGCCATAGTCTTTCTCCTTTTGGTTTTCGGCACAAAGGTACATGTTTTCACAGACACCACCAAACTTTTTGTCCTCTTTTTCCAAAATTATTTCAAAGAACGTGCCGAGCCATGATAAGGCTCTTGTTGTTTTCTCTATGCTATTTTCTTCCTTCCTCCCGAAAGTCCGTCGCTCTTCCTCCCCCTCCGTCAGCATCCCTCAAACTGGGCTTTCAGCACCTCAAAAGCGGTGTGACTCACACCGACTTGTCGGTCTGACTCACACCGCCGAGGCGGTCTGAGTCAGACCGCTTTGGGGGTTGCGAGCATACCTTATTTCTTCGGATTATTCCATCGGTCGTATCATGCTCTCGATAAAGGAAATCTCTTCATCGGTTAAGCCATATTTCTTGTAAAGCATTGCGTCTGTCCATGGATGGGAAAAGTCTTGGAGGGGGACAAACTGGAACTTATCTTTAGCGATATTTTGTGTGAGCAATATTGTAGAAAGAAGAAAACGGAAAAAGTTTGTCTTCACATAATCTCTTAAATTGTTAGCCTTCTGTTCATCGTCAAAAACGGAAAGCAACAAGTAAGATTCTGAACAAATCGTATTAGGAGGAAGCACCTCGACTTTCGAAACGATTCTTTTCCGTCCATCTTTATCTGTCTGCCCTGCATGTTCTGCACTTGCTTTAGACATTATTACTTTCCACTTGCCAACCAGATTCTTATTTATAGAAACTTCTTTCTCTGACACGTAAGAAATTCCTTTACTACCTAACAATTCTATTGATGCAGGAAAGTTTGTTTTACGTCCTGTCTCAAAACTTCTGAAGCCAAAAGGTTTAGAACTATATACTACATTAGACATGAGTCTTTCCTTCTTGAGAAGGACTTTCTTTATTATATCCACACAAATGGAATATCGTACAAAAACAGGGAATTCATCGAGTTTTCTTTCTTTTGTGTATCTTTTACCTCCATAGATGTTCGTAATATTGCATAAACCTTTGTATCCTCTTTCCCATAGAAAATAGCAGACCCCACCTGCAATATCAACACCAGGAAAACAATCTCTTGAATCAGAGAAGTCTACTAATGTGGATAAATGGGAGTCTTTCAGCATTGTATCACGAAATTCATCCAATCCACGTCCACCACTAAACCACCTTGCAGGGATTATCATTATTAAGAATCTCGGATTCAATTTCTTTGCTTGTTCTACAAATTTCTGATACAAAGGAATGGCACTTCCACTTGATGATTCTGTTTGCATACCTCCTCCATCACTCAACTGATACGGAGGGTTTCCAATAATTACGTCAAACTTCATATTATTAAATAATGTGTGGGGGTTGTCTGTATGGATAAACTGATAGGCATATTGTTCGGCTTGGTCGCCTCGGTCGTACACTTCTTGGGAGGCACCGCAATAGCGGCACTTACCATTTGCCCATGTGTGGCGAAGTGGACGATAGAGAATGTTGCCGCTTTTGGTCTTGAAACGGGTGACGCTATACTCGCTGCTGGCATCTTTGGAACAATAGACGGAACGGCGAGAGAGGTGGGCCGTCAGTTCCGTGATGGCGATGCCAAACACCTGCTTGCGCAGGATGTGGTCGATGCGTTGACGGCGGTCAGGCATCTGTGGTGTAAGCCCTCGGTCGAGCCGCTTGACAATCTCGCGAAGAAAGACTCCCGACTTCGAGACAGGGTCGAGGAACCTGGTGGTGGGAGACGTGAACAACTCTTGCGGCAAGAGGTCGAGCACTTGATTGGCCAACGTGGGAGGCGTAAACACCTCATCGTTGCTCAGGTTGGCAAGGCAGTTGAGCACATCGGGGTTGTACGTGTTACTTTTCATAGGCTTGCTGGTTGAGGTTCAAGAAATACACAGGCGGGAAGGTGTCGCAAGGGGTGTCGCTGAAGAGGTCGTTACCTTGTCCTGTAGCGACCAAGTAGGAGAAGCTGTAGTCGCGTCGCACCACCTTACCATTGCCAATGAACGACCACTCGCTCACCACAATCCACTCGTCGGGGTTATCGACTCGTCGGTAGGTCAACGCATCGCCCATAATGATGTTGCGCTCCAGCAGATACGTCACCGCCTCGCGACAAGCAGGTTTTCCCTGCTTGCCAAACAGCCGCTCATACTGCTCACAGAAATAGGCATAGAGGCGCTGCCGACAAGCCTCGGCATTGTCGGGCAATAGTTCGATGCCGTAGATGCTGCTCACCGCCCACACAGCATTCTTCTCATACTCCAATTGGGTGTATTGCCGCTTGCGGACACGTTCCTCGCACACCGCCAACTTGCGGCGCAGAATCTCTATGAGGAAGTTACCGTCGCCACACGCAGGTTCCAGGAAACGGCTCTCGATGCGTTCCGTCTCCTGCTTCACGAGGTCAAGCATGGCGTTCACCTCGCGCTCGGCGGTGAACACCTCTCCATGCTTCGACACACGCTCCTTCGACTTGATTTGCCCCTTCTGATGCGGGGGCATCAAAGTGTCCATGTGCATGTCTTCTTGCACATCAGTCTAAATCGGAGAGATACAGGTTACATCAACAAACCTCGGGTACTTGTAGGCACACAAAAAGCGTGGACCCTTATCAAGTACCCGAGGTATTTGGCGTAACCTGTATCAAACGATAAGTCCTGCCCACGCTACAACGTGAACATGAACTAAATCTGTTTAATACCTTTTCAAATCGCCAAATTTTCGGGGTACTTCGAGATAGCTAATGCTTTGTTAATCTATGATGTTGTCTAAATTCTTCTTTTCTTTGTCTTTTTGGTTTTGAGGTTTTACAGAACGGCTTCTCCTCCACTTTCAAGATGGTGAGTGCCGCGTTTCTTTTGCAAATGTAAAGAAATTATCTGAATACTTCATCAAATCGAACCAGTTTTTTTCGATTCGTAAGGATTTGCTTTAGGGCTGGAGGGTAAAGCCGATGCTTTCGACGGCTTCACGAACGGCTGCGTCATCGATGTTGTCACCTGTCACGGTGGCGATGCCGCTTTGCAAGTCAACGGAAACGGACTCCACCCCTGGGACGGTGCGGATAACTTTTTCCGCGTTGTTCTTACAATGGTTGCAATTCATGCCCTTTATGATGTAAGTATGGGGTTGATAGGCTATATGGGCATCGACTTCCTTTTCTGCTTCGCAACTGCAAGCCTCATCGTGGCAATGGCAATGGCTGTGACCACCATGTTCATGCCCACAACTGCAGGCTGACTGATGCATCAGTTTCATGCGCAAGACATTGAGGAGAAGCAAGACAAGGATGCCTGTACAAAGCCACTCGAACCAACTTGCCACGTCGTGACAACAAGCATGGGTGTTGCTCAGGTGCTCCGTGAACCACTCACGAGGCAAGAGATAGTCGATGCCTACTCCAAACAGGATGGAGCCTCCGATGATGGCGGCGAGATAGAGAATCAGCGTATTCTTGCCCAACACCTTGTTGACCACCAAAATGGAAGCGACGTTGCAAGCAGGTCCCGCCATCAGCATGACAAGCGCCGCACCTGGAGTGAGCCCTTTCATCATGAGTGCCACCGCGATGGGGATGCTGCCCGTGGCGCAGATGTACATAGGAACACTGATGCACAGCACCAGCAACATACTCAGGAGTGTGTTATCCTTAAAGATGGCAAAGAACGAGTCGGGCACCAGCACGGTGATAAGACCTGCCACCACCAAACCCACCACAAGCCACTTACCGATATCTTCCATCATCTCGACAAAACCAAAACGGAGAGCGGAAAGGACCCTCGGCCATAAAGAGCCAAAAACACCCCTCACCTCCCCTACAGGGAGGGAGTGGTTACCTTGCTCGTCTGTTTTCTCATCTGCAGAGATACTACTCCCTCCCTGTAGGGAGGGTGAGGGGAGGGTCTGCTCCTGAGAGACTGGAGAGAGGTTCTCTCCCATATTCACAAACGTGCCGCCAATAACGGCAGTAAATAGTGCCGCGATGGGACGCACCACCGCAAACGGAAGCCCCATGAGCGAATAGGTGGCAAAGATGCTATCGACACCCGTCTGTGGCGTGGCTATGAGAAACGACACGACCGCTCCCTTGCTGGCTCCTTCACGTCGCAACGACATGGCGGTGGGTATCACACCACATGAGCACAGTGGCAGCGGCACACCAAAGATGGCGGCGTTCACCACCGACCGCACCGTGTTTCCACTCAGATATTTAGTGTACCATCCGTCAGGGATGAAGGCGTGCATCACGCCTGCCAACAAGAATCCCAACAGCAGATAGGGGGACATCTCGTTCACGATGCCCACCACTGCCAGCACAATATCCCATACATCAGTCATCATATCATTTACCATTAAAAGTTTGACAATTCACGATGTTTCCTTTTCGGGTGCAAAGTTACGGAAAAACGAGAGAAGAGCAAAGAATAATTGTTTTTCTTTGCTCGTCCGAGTAATAGTAACTTCGGCAAAGCCAAAGTTGTGAAAATTGTTAGCAATCGCATTACAAAGTTTGTATATATGGCAAAAAGTTTCTACCTTTGTTCTCAAATATCCTCAATGATGAAACAACGTTTGTTCATTATATTACTATATACGTGTCTTCACATTCCCCTCTCTTTCGCCCAAACGGAGCAGGAAGTGGAGAGGATGTCATGGGAGGACTTTGTGGAGGCGATGATGGACGAGAACGATGAGGGATACGGGGTGGATGAGGAATTGATGGAGCAGTTGTATGAGTTGCATGGAAATCCGTTGGACATCAATGAGGTGAGGAAAGAGGACTTGGAGGTGCTGCCGTTTTTGAATGAGGAGCAGATTGAGGGGATTGTGAGGTATGTGGAGAAAAATAGACCTGTGCAGTCGTTGGGAGAGTTGATGTTTGTGAAGGAGTTGGGAAAGAGAGGAAGGGAACTATTGCGGCTGTTTGTGGAGGTGAAGGAGGGGTCGTCATGGCATGACGACATACGGAACATGGGAAAGTTGCTAAAGTATGGGAAGAATGAGGTGGTTTGGAGGACAGATGTGCCGTTTTACAAGAAGGCTGGATATGAGGATGTGGCAGCGGAAGTGTTGGAGAAATCGCCAAACAAGGTGTATCGGGGCGACAGGTTTCATCATGCGTTTCGGTATGCGTTTTCGAGCATGAACCATTTGTTGGCAGGGTTGAACATGGAGAAGGATGCTGGAGAGAAAGGGGTGGATTATGTGTCGGGATATGTGCAAGTGAAAGACATGGGCGTGGTGAAGAACGCCATTGTGGGCAACTATCGGTTGAGTTTCGGAAAGGGATTGGCGGTGAACACTTCGGCAAAGTTTGGCAAGATGATGATGTTCAGTTCGATGGACAGGATGGACGTGGGTATCAGGAAGCATTCATCGACCAGCGAATACGGCTATTTCACAGGAGGGGCAGCCACGCTCCGATTCGGACAAGTGGAGGTTTCTGCCTTCGGTTCTTATCGGAAAAATGATGGAACCTACAACAGCGATTCCACAGGCATGTCTTCTCTCAAAACCGACGGCTTGCACCGCACTCAATTGGAACATAGCAAAAAAGGCAATCTCGGCACCAGCAACTTTGGTGGCAACCTCCATTGGGCGAGCCACGGCTTGCAACTCTCGACGACAGCCATTGCCACACACCTGTCCGTGCCTTTGGCTCCGAAGCATGACACTCCCTCCAGCACTTACCGCCTCTACAATGCGCACGGACAAGATTTCTTTGTCGGCAGCATTGCCTACGCCTATCGCCACCAATCCCTCACGTTCAGCGGCGAAACAGCCATGAGCAACAACGAGCATCAGAACGGCACTGCCACCCTCAACTCCCTGCGTTGGCGAGTGAATGGCGACAATGTGCTGACCCTCGTGGGGCGGTACTACGGTGCCAAGTTTGTGAGCCTCAACGGAAAGGCTTTTGGCGAGAACTCTGCGGTGCAGAATGAAGAGGGCGTGTTCCTCAGTTGGACGACCCAATCACTCCGAAACATGATGGTGGAAGCCTACGTGGATGCTATGTACTTCCCTTGGCTGAAGTACCAAACGTCAGAAAGTTCCTACGGCTACGAAGGCATGCTGCAAGCCACTTATTCCCCCAATAGCCGTTGGAGTTTGCTTGCCCGCTACCGCATCAAATCGAAACAAAAGGACTTCTCCTACGATGCAGCAGAACGGACCTTCAGAACATTGAAGTACAACACCAACCAAAGCCTGAAACTGCAACTGAACTATACCCTATCCCCCTCTTTCAGCCTCCGCACTTCCGCATCGGGTTCTCTCATCAGTTTCGGCGCCAATCCCAACGAAAAAGGTTTTGCCATCGGAGAGAACCTCCGTTGGCAAAACCCTCAAACGAAACTCCGTATCGACCTTGGCATCATCTACTTCAACACCGACAGTTATGACAGCCGCATCTACAACTACGAGCCTTCCCTCCTCTACTCCTATGCTTCCACATCATACTATTATCAAGGCATCCGCACCACCCTCCTCGCCTCCATCCCCATCATCAAGCAATCCCTCTTCATCAATGCCAAACTCGGCATGACGAAATACTTCGACCGAGAGAGCATCGGCACAGGATTAGAGATGATAAACGCCGACCATCGGGAGGACTTGCAGGTGCAAGTGCGTTGGAAGTTCTGACACGAATCTATTGTTATTTAGACAAGACAAAACAAAAAGCCCACCGACTGCGGGTAGGCTTTTTGTTTTGTCAGTTTCCAACACCTACCAGTTCACATGACCTGCAACAACTTTTCCATTGCGGACATAGAGGACGAAAGCATAGTACACATCATTATATATTCCAGAGGTGGAACCGAGGCGATAGACCTCTATTCCAGAACCATATTTGATAGCCTCAGATACGCTGGGGGCTCGCTTTGAAAGGATGGTGTAGGGAATTTTTTTCCGAATGTACTGGTTCTTGGTATATACCAAATCCCGAATCATGGCTATGGACATACCAGTCGTGGGATCGCCATAGACGAACTGGTCAACATTCGCCTTGCCATACTTCTGGTAGAATGGTGGCAGGGCTTTGACAAGTCCCTGCTCGTTGGCTTTCTTTTCCTCTTGCTTGGCAGTCCTGTTTGTGCTTTCATACCACTCCTCAGCCTTTCCATTGGCACGTTTCCACGTTCCAGTTACCGGCCAAAAGGAGGATTCCAATGCCTTTGTATTGATTGGATTCGGCATGTAGTAGGTCTGAAACACCCAATGCAGGTAGTCATAGGACGAATCCTTGAGAAGGAATCCTGTACCTTCGTATCGGTCTCCATTGGCATTCTTGTAGTTGACCTGACAATCGTGTCCAGAAGTTCTGGCCTTGCCCTTCATTTCAAAGTCGATGCCATCCCGTTTCACTTTCATGCTCAAGATGCACCCCGTATCGAACATGTCTGAACCTCGGGTGGGGGTGTAGATAAACTCATCGTTATCCCGGCCTGGTATCTTGACGGAGATGGCATATTCATCTTGGGCTTCCTGATAGTCACAATTCCCCAATTCCGTTCCATCCTCAAAATGGAGGGTGAATCCGTAGTAATCCAGAGCCCAGAACTCGTGGATGTCGTCCAGATTGATGCCGATGGACTTGAAGGCTCCTGTCGGGGAATCTTGCCCCCAGTCACCCGTTCCCCATTTCGACTCGTCAATACTTTTGATGGTTGCACTCAACACAAAGTAAAAAGATCCACAGGACTTAAAGTCATCCATCCTGAGCGGATAGATGAATTGGGCTGGAGCGGAATTCGCCTGACGGCTGAAAAGGGAACTGGTCATTTCCTTGGGAAATGGAAGAGTTTCGCTGTTTTCGCCACCCTCTGTGTTTGTCGCATTCCCAGCAGTGCTGTTCTTTTCTTCAAGTTCTGCAATCTGCTTGTCGATAATGGCTATCTGCTGTTGGAAGAAAGCAGGGTCCATGCCCGAAACGCGATTATTTAAAAAGTATTCATATTCATTCCGCTTCTTCTTCAGGTCGTCTATTTTCTGCTGATTGGCGTCCGCATCGTTTGCTACGGGGACTTGGTTCACCGCTGTTGTCGAAGCGATGGTGTTCAGCCAGTCGTAATAGTTCGCTGGGGAAAAAATATGGAACATAGGCACGGAAATGGTGGACTCGTTAGAAGGCAGCGAACGTTGGAGATATACATTAGTGTCGTTCTTCACCCCCACGGGCAGCAGTTTCATGACCATATCAGCCCGATTGGTATTAGGGTCAAATGCAAGCAGATAGCCTGCTTGAAGATTGTATGCAATCAAGTCGTAACTTTCGCGGATTCGATAGGACATGCCCCCTTTGAACTTCCAACCAGAGGCAAATGTAATCTCAGCATCAGGGACGATAGTGCTGCCGGGCGTGAAAGTGCCGGTTATCACATCTTTGCCGATAGGAAGACCGTTCTTCGTTATGGTCACTTCGAGGGTGCCTTTGCCTTCGGGCTGCCCCTCTTCATTGACATTGCCGCTATATTCTATGTATTCACCCATTTTCACAGGCTTGGGCTTGGCATTCTCCTTTCCCTTGTTTTTTTGTTTTTTGTCTCTGGAAGAAAGGCTACAAACTGCCATGTCGCTCATTCGGGCGGCGTTACCCAGTGCCGATGCCGAGCCCAAGCCCAGAAAGGACAGCAGGCTGAGCAAGGCGAAATGTTTAAGATTCATCATGTTGATTTGCTTTTATTGGTTATGATTTGTTGACTGTTGCTTGTTTCGACACACTTACTATTCGCCAATCCCCAGCGGGTCGTCACTGTCTTCATCATAGGACATCTCTTCCATAATATTCTCTATAGGCACATAGCCAATGATTTTGTAGCCGCCTTGCCCATCAGCCTCGTAAAGGGCCATGAAGCCCACATCCCAACAGTCGTTCTCGTATGCGGAAAGCACCTTTGTCTTGGGCTTCATCTGTTTCAGCACTTTGCCCGATTTGTCGGCTTTGGCATAGACAGGAATGTCGCTGTCGTTTTCCGAGACCAGTATCATATCTGAGATGTAGAGCGGTTTCAGCGTGGCAAATTCGTCATCTTTCACCCATTCTTTGTCGCTGATGTAGCCCAGCAGGATGTAGGCATTGCTGTCTTCGTCATATTGATATGCCTTGCTCCATCCCTCTTGTTCCTGAGAGATAACAATGCGGATGCTCTGGCGATGATAAGCTGTGCCAGTCACTTGACTTTCTTTCGAGGGTTCAGCATAGCAGTTGACGTGTCCTTGTTTCTCGTTTCGGGCAATGCCACCTTCTCCCTTTTTCATCACATAGTAACTATCTTTCTCTTTACCATAGTCCTCATATTCTGAGCCAGTAAAGGTGGCATACTGCAAAAGTCGGCTTACAAACGAATTATTGCGGTATTTCACCGAAGTGGATCCAGCAAGAACTTTATCTTTGGCCCAGTTATACAAACCTACATCCTGAAACTCGAACGTACGGGTTGCTCCCGGCGCAATATCTTCACCGTCAAAACTTTTGGATATGCTCACTCCGTATGGATTATTGCTTGAGTAGCACTTGACCTCGAGCGTATACTCACTGCCATGCACCAACTGGTTGCCCGAGTTCGTGACAGGTATGTGAACATAGCAATAGAATCCCTGAGAATTTCTGCCCCATGACCATGAGAGATAAGAAGCATGGAGTGAACCGTATACCTCGGTGTGCTTTTCCTTTAGCCATGAAAGGAAGAGACTTTCCTCGTCCATCAACTTCGATTGCTCCACGTCGGATATGCGTTTGATGGGCACGCCGCACTTCAAGGCAAGTTCACTCGACAAGGAGTCCAACAGCAGGATACCATAACTGTCCACAAGGGTAATATTTCCAAGTGTGTCAACCGAGAACACCAGTTTCTGCTGGCGCTGGTTGTCAATGGATGCAGTGTAAAACAAGGTGGAGTCGTCACGCTCTACGGTCACGTCTCCCTCTGTGATGTTGGTCACCATCTGTAGATTGCCGTATGACTTGGCTGTGGGGTAAAGGTCATAGATGGACGCCTTGTCAGCGTTGTTCACGGCTGCCACGAACTGCACTGTCAGTTCCTTCACCTTTCCCTTGTTGGAGTCACAACTGCTACATAGCATCGTGACACAAAGCATGAGCATCATGCCTATCCATGCTTTTTTCTGTTTACTTCTCTCTGCTTTCATTTTGTTTTATTGTTTTAGTTGTTTTGTTGTTCCAGCCTGTCGGCGAGGTTAAAACCAGTGCGTACTTAACCAGCCCATACGGCATTCGGGGCTGGCCTCACTTTGCAAAGATACGCTATCGCAAAAAAGATGGCATAAAAAAGACCATTTCAAATACTATTTCAAATTTGAAATGGCCGTGAAACAGCACTTGAAGGAAAGGGAGAAAGAAGAGAAACATCCCCCAAAAAGAGGGTTAGTTCCTGTAGTTGAGGAGGACCTTGAGGTTGGAGAGGTCGCAGGAGTCAGCCACACGAACCCAAACGACGGAATCGGTGTTTGACATATTGAGAGACATGCGATAGACACCGAGAAAAACAAAACCAGAATCGACAAGGTTTTGCATGAACACACACCGCACCTCGTTGTTGGCGATTGCCTGATAGTATCGTTTTTCGTTGAAATCGGTGATTGCCCAGTTGTCGCTGTCGGGGCAGATTCCAGTGAAGTATTCCGAAATGGTGGGAAAGAGTGCGGCACTGTCACCGCTGTTGTGGTATTGCGGATGTTGGTACTGGGGTCCCCACAATACAATGTCCGGATAGTCAGGCAACTTCTTGTAGTGCCGTTCGTAAGGGGAATTGATGCCAAAGAGGGAGAGATAGTCGTCATAGGTGGCAAAATATTCCCCCTTTCGCAGCATGCGACCTTTGACATCTTCATCCGATTGATGGCAGAAATGCCATGCGGCGATGAGAGACAAGGCGATAAACAGGGCTATGCAAATCCCGAACAAACCGTGCATCGACTTCTTACGATTGTTCACGACAGAAGTCACAGGCTCAGGCGTAGTTTGTGTGGGGGAGGTAGATTCGGGACGTAAGGTGGCGACGAAACTTGCATAGTCGGCGTAGTCGAGATAGTGAGCCAAGATGTTGAGCGTATCTATGCGGGGCATTCCGTTGCTCTTGATATATCCCCAGATACGCATGAGGGTGCTGGCACTGATGCGTTCATGTGTCTTCTGCCAAATGTCGCCAATGAGATGATCAAAATCCTTGGGCGTGTTCGGTTTCCAGCCCATCCGTTGCTCCACGGCTTCGCACAATGCCTGTAGCGTCTGATTATTGCTGTTTTGTTGGTGTTCCATTACCGTTTTCCTTGGCGTTTCAGTTTCAACTGTATAATTCATGTTCCTTGATATACCCTGACACTTTCTCATCCACCCATTCTTTCATGTCCTCTCCTCTCTGTACCCCTTCCCTTATCTCTGTCGAACTGATATCATACAACGGTGTCTCCACCACCCGAACCGAAGGAGGCAAAACCGATTCATCTATCTCATGCCCAGGTCGGCGATACACTAATATATTATATGTGTCCACAATCTCCTGTGCATGATACCACCTCGGGAAACGTTCCCAATTATCTGCCCCAATCACCAACACAAACTCATGATCGGGATATGCCTTACGGAGTTCGCCCAACGTGGTGATGGTATAAGAAGGCACAGGCAGATGCCGCTCGAAGTCCGACACCTTCACGCCATCGACTCCCTCGGTCGCCAACCGCGCCATGTTCAGCCGATGCTCATACTCCGCAATGTCACTCTCTGCCCCCTGCTTCAAAGGGTTCAGCGGCGAAACCAGCAACCACAACTCATCCACCAGCCCTTGCCTCACAATCGATGCCGCCAGTTCCACATGCCCCCGATGGATGGGGTTGAAACTTCCTCCGTAAATGCCTATTTTCATGATGCGCTTCTGTTTTTATGGTTGCAAAGATAATGATAATTCTTGATTCTTCCATCTTGAGCAATTGTTTTTTCAGAAAAAAGTGATACCTTTGCATAACAGAATGGAAGAACTAACATGGAAATATTAAGTGAAAAAGAGAAAATGCTGCATCAGTTGATGTACGATGCCAACTACGACCCCGAACTGCTCGAGGAACGCAAACGGGCGAAAGACCTGTGCTATGAGTATAACCAGTTGAAGCCGTCGGACGAGGCTGGGCAACGGACGTTGATGCAACAGTTGTTGGGACGCACCAAGGAGGCTTTCTGCATCATTGCACCGTTCTGGTGCGATTATGGCTATAACATCGAAGTGGGCGAAAACTTCTTTGCCAACCACAATACCGTGATTCTCGATGCCGCCAAGGTCACCTTTGGCGATAACGTCTTCATTGCTCCCAACTGCGGCTTCTACACGGCAGGGCATCCTATCGATGCCGAACGCCGAAACGCTGGGTTGGAATATGCCTATCCCATCACGGTTGGCGACAACGTGTGGATTGGTGGCGGTGTGCAAGTCATGCCGGGCGTCACCATCGGCAGCAACGTCGTCATCGGTGGTGGCAGTGTGGTGGTGAAGGACATCCCCAGCAACTCCGTCGCCGTAGGCAATCCTTGCCGAGTCATCCGTCCGATTACAGAAGCCGACAAAGAGAAGTGTTGGGACAGAGTAGCTGACGGAAAGAGCATCTAATAAACATCATTGTATGAACACAAAAACAACAGCAAAGGACATTATCGAATACATGGAGTCGCTGTACGATGAGGAGCAGCGACGGGGATTGATGCGGTTTTTCAAGACCGCAAAGGGAGAGTATGGGTATGGCGACGAGTTCTTGGGCATCAAGGTGCCGCAGACACGAGAGGTGGTAAAGGCGGCAAAGGACACACCACTCAACGAGATTCCCGAACTGCTGATGAACCGCTGGCACGAAGTGCGGCTCTGCGGTTGGCTGTTGCTGGTTGACAAATTCGAGCGACTGGCAACGAAACGGCTGACGAACGAGCCTGATGCCATCCGCAAACGAGATGAAATCGTGACGCTCTATCTGAAGTACGCCAAACAAGCCAACAACTGGGACTTGGTGGACATGTCTGTGCCTAAAGTCATCGGGCATTGGCTGCTCCTGCCCACCTTTCTTGGCGGCAAAGAGGCAGGGCTTCATCATGCCTACAAACAGAAAGTCATCGATTCCCTCGCCCACAGCCCCAACCTCTGGAAGCAACGCATGAGCATTGTCTGCACATGGAAGACCTCACAGCAGGGCGACCCTTCGTGGTGCCTCCGCTATGCAGAGATGCACCTTCACCATCCCCACGACCTCATGCACAAAGCCGTCGGTTGGATGCTCCGCGAGATGGGCAAGCGTGTTTCTCTCGACCTTCTCCGCGACTTCCTCGACCTACACGCCCACGAAATGCCCCGCACGGCTCTCCGATATGCAATTGAGAAGATGTCGGAGGGAGAACGGAAGATGTGGATGGACAAGAAAGTTTCTTAAGCAAAAAGTGAAGAGTGAAAAGTGAAAAACAGAAGTTACCAACCATCAGGACAAAGGAAACTTCAATTTTTCACTTTTCACTCTTCACTTTTCGCTTAAAATCACTACCTTTGCATAAAATTTAAGCAAATAAAACATGAAAGAAATCGTTTTGAGTGGCATTCGCCCTACGGGAAACCTCCACCTCGGAAACTATTATGGAGCAGTGCAGAACTTTGTGAAGATGCAGGAAGACTATAACTGCTACTACTTCATCGCCGACTGGCACTCGCTCACCACCCACCCCAAGCCCGAAGACATCCAGCAGTCGGCTCGCACCATCTTGGCGGAGTATCTGGCTTGCGGCATCGACCCCGAAAAATCAACCATCTACATACAGAGTGACGTGCCCGAGACCATCGAGTTGTACCTCTATCTGAACATGAACTGCTATCTCGGCGAACTGGAGCGTGTGACGACCTTCAAGGAGAAGGCACGTAAGCAGCCCAACAACGTGAACGCCGGTTTGCTCACCTACCCCACGCTGATGGCAGCCGACATCTTGCAACACCGTGCCGCCAAGGTGCCCGTGGGCAAAGACCAGGAGCAGAACATGGAGATGGCACGCAAGTGTGCCCGCCGCTTCAACAACATCTACGGCGTGGAGTTCTTCCCCGAGCCACAGAACTTCTACTTTGGCGACCATGCCATCAAGATTCCAGGACTCGACGGCAGTGGCAAGATGGGCAAGTCGGAAGGCAACTGCATCTACCTCTACGAAGACGCCAAGAGCATCGAGAAGAAGGTGAAGAAGGCGGTGACCGATTCAGGTCCTACGGAACCCAACCAGGAGAAGCCCGAAGTCATCCAGAACCTTTTCACGCTGATGGAAATTGCCTCCAGCAAGGAGACCTACGACTACTTCAACGAGAAGTGGAACGACATGACCATCCGCTACGGCGACCTGAAGAAGCAACTGGCTGAGGACATCGTGAACACGCTCGCCCCCATCCGCGAACGCATCCTTGAGTACAAGAACAATCAGGAACTGCTCGACAAGGTGGCGAAACTCGGTGCTGAAAAGGCACGCGAAAGTGCGGCTGCCACGCTCCGTGAGGTGAGAAAGATTATCGGATTCAGAGTTTACTAACCCCTACAAAGAACCCATAAAGAGAGAGAGGAAGTGCCCCCATCGGCATTTCCTCTCTCTCTGTTTTTAGGTGCGCCCGATGCCTCACAAGGGGTGAGACTCTCACCTGTGGTATACGTCAGAGTCTCACCTATGGTACAGGTGAGACTCTCACCCCTTTTGGGGTATCGGGCGTAAGGAGTTCAGTCTTTCGTGATGAGTTTGTAGCCTATGCCGCGCACGTTGATGATGCGGATGTCGGGGTCGCGGGAGAGCTTGTGGCGAAGTTTGGAAATGAAGACATGAAGGCTGCGGGTGTTGAAGAAGGAATCGTCGCCCCAGAGTTCGAGGAGGATGTCGCGGATGGGCACCACGTCACCTCGATGCTGGCAGAGCCGTTTCAGGATTTCAGCCTCTCGATGGGAAAGCGAGAAGACCTGCGGGGTGAAGTCAGCATCGGAGAAAAGGAGTTGCTGGGTGAGGGTGTCGAGTTGGTAGTTGCCGAGGATGAAGCGGTGCTCCTCTTTCTTGTCGGGGGCGGGAGCGATGCAGGCACGTCCGACGAGGGCTTTGAGACGAATCATCAGTTCCTGCATGCCGAAGGGTTTGCGAAGGTAGTCGTTCGCGCCGAGTTCAAAACCATGCACCACGTCTTCGGTCGCCGTGCGTGCCGTCAGAAAAAGGACGGGAATGTGGGGGTCAGTCTGACGAAGGCGTTTCACCATGTCGAAACCGTCCATGCGGGGCATCATCACGTCGGCAACGATGATGTCGGGACGAAGCGAGAAGTACATCCGCAAGCCCTCTTCGCCGTCGCGGGCAATGTGGATGGAGAAACCTTGGGTGTCGAGCGTGTCTTTGATGATGAGGGCGAGGGTGGCTTCATCCTCGACCAAGAGTACCGTTATGTTTTCGTTGGGAGTCATAGGAATTATAGGAAAGAGATGAGCATTCCGCCCATGAGCCATGCCAAAAGATTGAGCGTGTGGGCGTTAGGTTTGGGGAAATGAAGGATGAAGGTGCTGCCCTCCCCTGGCTTGCTCTCGACATAGACAGCGCCTCGGTGCAACTGCATCATGGTCGCCACGTAATAGAGCCCCAGCCCATGCCCCTTCACGTTGTGGAGGTTGCCATTAGGCACCCGATAGAACTTCTCAAAGATGTGGCGTTGCTGCTCGGGGGTGATGCCGATGCCACGGTCGCTGACAGAGATGAACGTTGTTCCGTCACGAGTGATGCCGCCACAGATGTTGATGTCCGCCTCCGCCGCCGAGTATTTCACCGCATTATCCAGCAAATTGCCCAACATCTGCAAGAGCAGGGTGCGGTCAGCCGTCAGCGTCAAGTCGTCGGGCCGAATGGCGGTGGCGATGTGGAGAGGCTTCCCGTTCTTCATCTTCTGAGTCTCCATGGCTGCCGTCACCACGTCCTTCACACGCAACACTTCCAGTTTCAGCACAAAGTTTTTCTGCCGTTCTGCACTCACCGACAGAATCTGCTCCACCATGCCGCCCAGGCGTTGCAGTTGCTCCTGAGAGACACGAAGGTACTTCTCCCGTGTCTCCGCGTCCTCCCCTTGATGGAAGTGAAGCAGGGCATCGTTGGCAGCGTATGCCACAGCAATGGGAGTCTTCAGTTCGTGGGTGATGTTGTGGGTGAAGTCGCTCTTCATTTCGTCGAGCGTCTTCTGTTTCAGCAACGTGTGGATGAGATACCAGAACGTGAATGCGAGAACAATCAACGTGAACAGGGAACTGGCGATGATACCCTTCAGCGACTTCAGCACACTCACGGCGACCGGCTCCATCCACAGGCGGTAAAGGCTGTGCGGCGAACTGGTGTAGTGGTAGTCGTAATGCACGGCTTTCGGGGTGGGCTGATAGTGAGGCGTGGTGAGAAGGTTGAGGGTGTCCACACCCAGTGTGTCCGCCTTTTCGGTGGCTTTCACATGGAAAAGAAGTTGCTCCAGCCGATGTGCCGTGTCGATGTGATGCTCTTGCAGCCTCAACGTCAGGAGGCTGTCGAACACCGCCACGTCGGGCTCGCTCAACAGGTCGATACCGTTGTGGATGCCTTGCTGCATCATCTGCGTCAAGTCGCGGACAGACTTCTGGTCGTCCACCACGGCGGAGAAAAGCCCATTTCCACCACTCACCAATGCCTTGTTTTTCTCCGTTTTCTCGGTATCGTATGAATGCACGTCCACCCGCATGTGCCGCTTGCCAGCCACGCTGTCACGCCGAATGGTGATGGTGTCGGTCAGTTTCTCGTCCTTCATGATGATGGCGTCGTAGCCCTTCTGCCGGACGGTAGTGACAGAGCCAGCATACACCATCTGGTTGTCCACGTCCATCTTGTAGCCCGTGGCATAACTGACCTCGCCATGCGTTTGTGTCTTTTGCGAGAGTTTGGCGATGCGGAGCACCATCTCGTTATAATCCGAGATGCGAAGTGCCTCCACAATGCTCTCCTCCATCTCCTGCTTGCGGGTCTCGTAGAGGCGATGAAGCCAATAGACCTGATAGAGGAAGATGGCTGTGAGGGCTGCGACGACAAGAACGGTAATAGTCTTGAGCGGTAGTTTCATGCTGCAAAATTAAGGGTTTTCATGCAGATTCCCGTTTTTTGATAAGACTAAATAACACTTTTCTGTCTCGTTGGTAAGACTCCATAACTGAAAGTCTTCGCCGGGAACGAAAAAAGCACCGTAACTTTGCACTCAAAAAACAACATGAAACAGATGATTCTTCTTTTGGCGGTGATGGTCATGCCCTCCTGCCTCCGTGCCCAAAGCGACACGCTCTCCACCCACCAAATCCAAATAGCCACCACCGACAGCCTCCAACTCACCCTGCCCGAAGTGATGGTGAAGGGCGAACGCCCCATCGTGCAAATCGATGGCAGCAAACTCATCTTCGACATGCCCCAACTGACGGAGGGCAAACCGCTCGACAACGCTTTCGACGCTCTGAAAGAACTGCCTGGCGTGACCACCACGGACGACGACGTGCAACTGGGCGGACAGTCGGTGCCCATCATCCTCAATGGCAAACTCACCTCCATGACCCGCCAGCAACTCCTCACCCTGCTCAAGTCCACACCTGCCAGCCGACTGCAAAAGGCGGAACTGATGATGGCTGCCCCTGCCAAGTACCAAGTGCGGGGTGCCCTCCTCAATTTGGTGCTGAACAAAGCCACCAACGGAGACACCGCCCTGCAAGGCGAACTCTATGCCAAAGCGGAAACAGAGCACGAAGCCTCGTTCAACGAACGTGCCACCCTGCTCTATCACCAAGGCAAACTCTCGCTCGATGCCCTCTACAGCATCAGCCACGGCAAGGGCTATCACACAACGCATCAGACGGGCATCCACACCCTGAACGACGGAACCCAACACCCCATCGACACTCACAACGTAACCCAATCCGATGCCCGTCCCACCCACGACTACCGCATCGGGCTCGACTACGACTTCTCCGACCAACACCAACTGAGCCTCGCCTACACCGGCAACAACGACGGCGGCAACTACCAGAGCCACATGACGGGTATGCAGCAATCCGCCATTGCCAACACCAAGAAGGACATCCTCCACAACGGGCACATCGACTACACCCTCCCCTTCGGACTGAACATCGGGGCAGACCTCACCTACTACGAAAGCAACCACTCGCAAGACCTCGTCAGCAACCTCAATGGCAGCCAACTGGACTTCTTCACACAAAACCAGCAACGCATCAACCGCACCAAATACTTCCTCCGTCAAGAGCACACCCTGAAGAAAAACTGGAGCCTCAACTACGGAGCCACCTACACCTACGTGATTGACCACAGCCGACAGCACTACACCGCCACAGGCAGCACCCTGCAAAGCGACCTGCCCGACGACCTCCTGTCTCGCAACACAGAAAAGACCTTCAACCTCTACGCAGGGGCTTCCCACACGTTCAGCACCCACCTCTCAGCTGAAGCCTCTCTCGCCGCCGAGCACTACCGCACACCCGTGTGGAACGATTGGGACTTCTTCCCCACCCTCAGCCTCTCCTTCACTCCCCAAGCCCAACGCATCTGGCAACTCTCCCTCAGCAGCGACAAACGCTATCCCGACTATTGGGCTGTGCAGAATGCCACCACCTATTATGGCGGTGCGTATGAAGAAATCCTTGGCAATCCGCTGCTGAAACCCTCTAAGACTTACAGCACCAGCATCAGCCACATCCTGAAGGGCAAGTACATCTTCCGCACTTGGTTCACCTATCAGAAAGACTATTTCATGCAAACCATGTACCAGTCGTCCGAACGCTTCAGCGAAATCGCCCAGTTCAACAACTTCGACTTCCATCAACAGGCTGGGCTGATGGCATCCCTGCCCCTCAACCTCTCGTGGTGGTTCACCACTCGCCTCAATCTCATCGGCGTGTGGATGCGAGAGAAGGACAGCGACTACTACACCTGCCCCTTCGACCGTGACATCGCCTACGGCATGGCTACTTCCAGCACCACCCTCCGCTTCTCCCGTCGCCACGACCTCTCACTTACTGTCTATGGCCTCATCCGTAGCAAAGCCATCCAAGGCACGATGGACCTCCCTGCCTCGGGCAACCTCGACCTCACCCTCCGCTACGCCTTCGCCCACTCCCGTGCCATCCTCACCGCCTACTGCCAAGACCTCTTCCAAACCCGCTCCATCTCCCCCACCATCACCTGGGCACACCAACGCCTCCGCTCCGACTTCTCCTGCTACCGCATCGCCGGCATCACCTTCACCTACAAGTTCGGCGGCTACAAGGAAAAGAAGCGCGAGGAAGTGGACACATCGAGAATGAGAAAGTAAAGTTTCACATTCGCTTATATAAACTCCATGGCACGTTCTTGTTCAGCAGAGCAAGGACGTGCCAGCGTCTGGTGACGTATGCCACACCTTTCTTTTTCTGTATGGCAGACAGGATTTGCGAAGCGACCTTCTCGACAGGCATCACCCAAAAAAGCCCTTCGCCTTTCGCCATCGCCGTGTCAGTGAGCCCGGGGCGGATGTCAGTCACAACGACTTTCTTCCCGCCCTTAAAGGCCTTCTTCCGCAATGCCTCCAGATAGTTGATTTGGTAGGCTTTGGTGGCACTGTATGCAGGTGCGTTCGGTTCGCCCCGCAAGCCGCCCACAGAGGTAATGGCGACAAGATGTCCCTGTCCCTGCTGCTCAAAGCGCCGATAAAGTGCATCTACCACATACGTCCAACCCACGACATTCGTCTGAATGGCTGGCACTTCCCTTTCATAGTCAAGGGCGGCATTCAGTTCTCCCGTGCCTGCACAGACAATGGCAAGGTCAAGGCGTCCCACCTTCCCTGCCAGTCTTTCTATCACCGCTGACACCTCTTCGATGTTCGTCACATCGGCTTTCTCCGCAAAGATTTTCTCAGGATTGCGTTGGCACAACTCATCCAACAGGCACTGCCGCCGTCCAACGACAGCCACCGTATTGTCCTCCTTTGCCAACTTTTCAAACAATGCCCTTCCGATACCCGAAGTGGCTCCAACAATCAAAATATTCATGTTTTTTCTGCAAAGGTACGAACTTTTCCCTGTCCTCTATGCGACTTCTTCGTTATAAAAACATAAAGAAAAGTTATTTAGTCTAAACATCAAACCTTACAGATGGTTTGAGTCATCCCATTCAGCGTCAAGCACATCTCTCGGGTCAAAGGAATGCGTTGGTTCTGGTGCTCCCATGGAGCAAGGATGAGGAAGCGACCTTCGGAACAGGCTTGGAAGTATTGATGTCCAGGCTTGGAGAAGGTGTTGAAGCCCCAAGGAGTGAGGAAGATGAGAGGGAGGCGAGCGTCGAGAGCGGCACGCATAATGGCTTGCTCGCCTTTGGAGATGGCAGGGGAGACAAGGATGGCGCCTTGCTTTGCCTCTTTCAAGAAAAAGGCAACCTTTTCTTGGATTTGTTCGTCGGTGAGGCTGCGGGAGCACTGCACTTGCAGTTTTCGGGGGTAGTTGAGCAAGAACTGGTTGCCAATGGCTGCATAGGTCTGCCCGGCGATATTGATGCCGAAGCGGACACGAAAGAGATCGGGGTGCTCACGTTTGATGAGGAGGCGGAGGGGGTTAGTGTGGAGATAGTCAATCCACCGTTGGAGTTCGCCTTTGCCAGAAAGGATGTGGTCGTTGTAACCACGAGACCAGAGGTAGCCGTGGGTGCGGTCGTCTTTGGGTTTCTTTTGTCCGCTTTGCTGCAACAATGTTGCAGCATAGTTGACAGGCTGACCTAACAGCAACTCACGGTAAGCCTTGTTGCAACCAGTTTTGAAGCCTTTGATAACTTTGCCCAAGTGTTGTCCCATCCTTTCTCTCACAAAAAGAATGCCATGCAGATGGTCGGGCATCATTTGCAATGCTACCACTTTAATTTCTGGGTGTAAAGTTTCTATCTCCATCCAACATCCCCTTACTCGTTTTCCCAACTCCGACAACTCCACCCGTGGATACTCCGCCGTTCCCTTTTCCGCATCGCTTCTTCCTGCCAACTTTCCCAACAGCGGTCGCCTCCCCTCCACTGTCATCGTGATGAGGTAGATGCGGCGTGATTCATAGTCATGCCCCACCCGCCGCCGAAGCATGGAGGGTTTCTTCTCGCCCGCAAAAGGCTTGTGCTTCTCGTATTCTTCCTTATTCATAAGCGATGTAAGGCTTCAGTTTCTCCCATTCTTCGGGCGTATAAAATGGTTCATCATGCGCTGGCAGGTTCGCTTGATGTTCGCCTTCGCCACCTCAGTCCTCATCAGCTCTGCCACAGGGCGTGCATCCCCCTCATTGATGCAGCACAGGCAGTCAAAGCCATAGCTCAGCAATGCCTCCCTGTCCTTGATTTGTCCCGACATCAGCACCGTCTTCACGCCCAGCCTCTGTGCTCTCCACACCACACCAGCCGCCACCTTGCCATGTGTCGTCTGCACGTCTGAGCAGCCCTCGCCCGTGATGACCATGTCAGCCCCTTGCAACATTTCCTCAAACCGGCAGGCATCCAGCACCACCTCGATGCCCTGCTTCAAGTCCGCCCGCAGATACGTCAGCAACGCATACCCCAAGCCTCCAGCTGCACCAGCCCCTGGATGGAAAGCATCCTCAGGCGTGGCAATGCCCATCGCCTCCGTCGCCTTCGCAAAAGCCCTCAATCGCTGGTCGAGCAACTCCACCTGCTCGGGAGTCGCTCCCTTCTGAGGGGCAAACACGTAAGCCGCACCTTCCACTCCGTAAAGAGGATTGTTGACATCACACGCAACGGTCAAAACCGACGTGGGGCACATCGCCTTACCGACGTGGGGCACATCGGTCAACCGACGTGGGGCACGTCGGTTAAGCGGTCGCCAGCGCACCTCCTCGTCATTGAGCCATGAGTCGCAACCCAAGGCCTCCAGCATTCCCATCCCCGCATCACACGTTGCCGACCCGCCAATGCCCAACACGATGTGCTTCACGCCCCGCTTCACCGCATCCATCATCATCTCGCCCAATCCATACGTGGTTGCCTCCATCGGGTTCCGCCTGTCCATCGGCACCAGCATCAGCCCACACGCGCTCGCCATCTCCATATAAGCCGTCTCGCCACCCTCGCTGACAGCATACTCAGCCGTCACCTCCTCCATCAGGGGGCCATGCACACGCACCCTCACCACCCTCGCCTTCCCCATCCGCAGAAAGCACGACACCAGCCCCTCGCCGCCATCGCTCAACGGCACACACACCACCTCGGCATCCCCCTTCACCGAGAGAATGCCTTCCCTTGCCGCCTCACACGCCTCTTCAGCCGTAAGGCAGCCCTTGAAAGAATCAAGAGCCACAACGATTTTCATGGAAACAATAGCAAGAGAAAGAGTCAGCACTTCTGCTTTTTCCGCTGGTCATGCATCTCAGCCGTGGCCGTGAAGAGCACATCGCTGCTGGAGTTGAGGGCTGTCTCGACAGAGTCCTGCACCACACCGATGATGAATCCTACGGCGACAGCCTGCATCGCCACATCGGGCGAGATGCCGAAGAGGGAACACGCCATCGGCACCAGCAGCAGAGAACCACCTGCCACGCCCGAGGCTCCACAGGCACCAAGCGTGGCAATGAGGCTCAAGAAGAGGGCTGAAAAGAAAGAGACCTCAATGCCCACCGTATGAGCGACCGCAAGGGAAAGCACTGTGATGGTGACTGCCGCACCACTCATGCTGACGGTGGAACCGAGCGGAATGCTGACCGAATAGAAGTTCTTGTCAAGCCCAAGACGTTGGCAAAGTGCCATGTTGACAGGGATGTTGGCAGCCGAGGAACGCGTGAAGAAAGCATTCAACCCGCTCTCCTTGAGGCACTGCCACACCAAGGGATAGGGATTGCGCCGAAGATAAAAGAAAACGATGAGAGGATTGAGAATAAGCGAGGTGAAAAGCATACAACCCACCAAAAGCAGAAGCAGTTTGCCGTAATCGGTGAATATCTCCAAACCACTTTCAGACACAGAGGAGAACACCAAACCCATGATGCCGAAAGGAGCAAACTGAATCACCCAACTAACCGTCTGCGAGATGACATCAGAGAAGTCGCTGACCACTTGGATGGTGTGCTCGCTGGCACGAATCTTCAGCGCCAATCCCATGATGACAGCCCAAAAGAGGATGCCGATGTAGTTGGCAGCTGTGACCGAATGCAGCGGATTCGTCACCATGTTGGTGAGCAGAGGGGTGAAGATGTCGTCCAGCCCCCCTGGAGCATCACCAGATGCCGCCTCCTTGAGACTCATGGTGACAGGAAACAGGAAACTGCCCACCACAGCCACTAATGCTGCCAAGAACGTGGACAGCAAGTAGAGACTGATGACTGTACTGAAACGCGCCCCCAACCCACCTTGTGCCTTGGCAATAGATGCGGCTACCAACACAGCCACCAGCACGGGAGCAATGGCTTTCAAGGCACTGACAAACACTTTGCCGAGAATGCCTACAACGGCAAACTGCGGACAGAACAAACCTAACACAACACCCACCACCAAACCGATGAGGATGCGCAAGACGAGGCTCATACTCGTCCATTTTTTCAAGCAATCTGTAATTTTCATGCTACAAAGATACACCTTTCCATTGAATTTTTCTATCTTTGCAAGAAGAAAATCATGAAACCATGAGCTATCTACACACAAAAAACATCGAACGAAGCACAAACGAAGTGGAATATCACCCTCTGATACCCTTCCTGCCCGCAAACGCCAAGGTGCTCTTCCTCGGCAGTTTTCCGCCCCAACGCAAACGCTGGTGCATGGACTTCTATTACCCCAACTTCATCAACGACCACTGGCGCATCGAGGGACAAATCTTCTTCGGTGACAAGAACCATTTTGTTGACCTCAAGACTAAACGCTTCCGCCTTGACGAAATCGTGGCATTCTGCCAAGAAAAGGGCATCGCCTTCTTCGACACCTCCACAGCCATCCGACGGCTGAAAGACAATGCCTCCGACAAGTTCCTCGAAGTGCTTGTCCCCACCGACATCCCCGCACTCTTGCAGCAACTTCCTCACTGCCAAGCCATCGTCACCACAGGCGAAAAAGCCACAGACACTATCTGCACCTCTCTCAACATCCCCGAAGTCCCTAAAGTAAACACCTTTGTCCCCATCCCCAACACCCACAACAAAGACGGAAAGCAGCTTGTCCTCTACCGCCTTCCGTCTTCCTCACGCGCCTACCCTCTCGCCTTCGACAAGAAGGTGACTGCCTACCAAAGGATGTTTGAACTTTTCTATCTACGTCCTGTTCCAGCCATCATCTAAGGCTGAACGTTCTGCCTCCAACAAGGCCCTTTTCTTCTCTATTTTATCACCTGTCCGTTGCCCTTCAAAGCCTCCAATAGCACCATTACGGGCAATCACTCGATGGCAAGGCACATCGGGCGCAAAAGGATTGTGTTTCAGGGCCTGTCCCACCGCTTGCGCACTACGACACCCAATGCGGCGAGCCAGTTCTCCGTAAGAAATAGTCTCTCCGCAAGGCACATGAAGCAGTTCAAGATATACTCGCCTTTGAAACGCTGTGATGTTTGTAGCTGATAGAACCCGACTACGAATGTCTTCGATACCCTTTTCCATTCTTAAGATTGAAGGTTATCACTCCATCGGCAAGAGAACCAACCCCTCTTTCTTCATTCCGTCAATCTTGATGACAACGGGGCTTGGGAAACGAACGTGGCGTACATGGTCGGTTTCCTCAACAGCGGGCAAGGTATTGAGGACGGCTTGATTGTAGATGCCATCGCCCATGAAATCGTTGACGGTAAAATAGCCAACACCCATCGAGGTGAGGTTCTGGAAGAAGTGAGTTCCTTGGCTGGGATCGACACGGAAGTTGCTGAGACCCGCCTCGACAATAACCTTGGCGGCTGAAATGTTGGGCCACTTGACAGGAATGCCAAGCCATGAATCGCTGGAACCCCAACGGCCTGGCCCCACTAAGACATAGTTTTCGCCTCGCTGGAGAAAGCCACGATTGATGTGCTCCACCTCTTCGGCTATGGCAGGATTGTTGGCAGCAGTATAGTCGTTGGTCTTAATATAGACAACATCGTGAACATCGCTAATGACACCGTGACCAATAGCGTTATGACTACGGATAAGGCAATGGTCATCAGGCACCGTAGTAAGGTCTTCATCAAGCTGCATCTGGTTGTCCACCATTGGCCGTATCTGAAGGAGATAGAACTCGCCCGACTTGTCGTTGTGAAGGTTGACAGCGAACTCGATTTCGACAGGACGCGCCATCTCTTTCTGCCCGTAGTAGAGCACTTTCTGAAGAAGTTCGGGCAAAGGGATGACACCATTTTGAAGCACGCCTGAGAAAGAAATGATTTTGCGGTTCTTACCCTCGTAGTACCCATCATAGATACACTGGTCGAAAGGGTCGTAAGTGGAGACAATCCAACGAAGAGACCCGTCTTGGTCGGCATCACGAACAGTAACTTTCTTTAGGTTAAAAGCATCGTCCACCTGAAACTGCAGGACTGAGTCGGTAAAGGGGTCGGTGTCGAGCGCATAGAACTTGGTTTGTGTCTCACGAAGGGCCATTTCCATCTCACTGATTTGCAAGACCTTATCGGGATGATAAGGACAGACACGGAGGCAAAGACCACCATCAACGATATACTTACCAAGACCAAGCGCCAATTCAACAATACCCTCTTCGGCCCTCTCGTCGCCAATGGGATAGTAGTTAATGCTACGCCCCACACCCGAGATAGTGGGATAGAAACCGTGGGCATATTGCTGACCAACCACTTCCTGAAGAATGACCGCCATCTTCTCTTGGTCGATGACGTTGGAGGTAGCAACCATATAGTCCTTGGAGGCTCGATAGAAGACACTAGCATAGACACTCTTAATGGCGTTGGACAGCATCTCGAGACGCACATACTTATCGCCCACACGGGGAATCATATAGGTAGAATAAATGCCAGCGAAGGGTTGATAGTGGCTATCCTCAAGAAGGGATGAAGAACGAATGGCAACGGGGCCGTTGACCACATCCATGAAGGACATGAGGTCGTCAGCAAGGTCTTCCGGCAGCCGACCACGAAGGAAATACTGAAGAATCTCTTCGTCTGGAATATCAGAAAGAGCTATCTCATAGAGGGAATTGCTCTCCATGAACTGATCAAAAATATCCGTGCAGAGAACAACAGTCTTGGGAATCTGAACACTGGCATTCTCGAATTCGTTGAGGTCGATACGACGTTTGATGATGTTATCGAGAAAAGCAAGACCTCTACCTTTCCCACCCAGAGAACCTTCACCAATGCGAGCAAACTGACTGTAACTATCGAAACGGTCACGATGGAAGATAGCAACGACACCTTGGTTTTTCATCTTTCGGTAACTGACGATAGCATCGAATATGTATTGACGATGGGCATCTACGTCACTCTCGACTTTCCAAGTAATTTTCTTGAGAAATTCTGCAACAGGGAAAATGGCACGCGAGGAAAGCCAACGAGAGACGTTGTTGTGACGTAGGTGGTAACTGAGAGAGTCTGCAGGAAGGGTGAAAATGTTGTCTTGAAGCTCCTTCAGATTGTGCACACGGGCGACTTCCTGCATGGTGTCGGGATTACGGAAAATGAAATCACCAAAGCCGAAGTGCTTGGAAAGCAAATCTTTGATGTCTTGATTCAGTTTCTTCGAGTTCTTATCAATAAAAGCAGCGTGGCAACGGTCGGCATATTCTTTCTTGTCGGTCTCGCTGGAGTCAAGCACCAAGGGCACATATTCATCCACTCCCCGGATGGCACTAAGCAACTTGTAACCCGCCAGTTCATCCTTTTCTGTGCTGCCCATCTGCATAGGAAAGCGACAATCACTGATGACACCCAAAACATTATCGCTATATTTAGAATAAAGTGCCCACGCTTCTTCGTAGCTACGTGCAAGAACAATTTTGGAACGTCCACGCATACGAAGCATCTCCAACTGAGAGTTGAGTGCCTCGGTGGCAAACTCCAAACTTTGCTGAAGCACAAACTGATACAAATTGGGAAGGAGGGAGGAATAAAAACGAATGCTGTCTTCTACCACAAGAATCATCTGCACACCAGCGGCGAGGTCATTCTCCAAATTCATCTTGTCCTCAATCAACTTGATGATGGACAAAAGAAGTTCTGTATTACCCAACCAGCAGAAGACGTATTCGAAAGCACTAAGGTCTTCGTTCTCCATTCGGCGAGTAATTCCATGAGAGAAGGGGGTCAGCACAACAATAGGAAGTGTCGGAAATTCGGTCTTGATGCCACGAGCAATATCAAAGACATCATTGTTAGCAGTTCCTGGCATACAAATGACCAAATCGAAAGAATTCTTCTCTATCAAACCAGCCGCATCATCCTGTGATGCAGCACGAAAGAAACGAGGTGGATAACGAAGTCCCAACTTGGCATATTCATCAAAGATTTTCTCATCCACACGCCCATCGTCTTCCAGCATGAACGCATCGTATGGATTTGCAATAATCAGCACATTAAACACGCGCCTCCGCATCAAATCCACAAACTTGGTCTCCCTCAACCGAGGATATCGATTATCCATATTAGCCATAAAAATTCTCCTTTAAGGCACAAAGATACAGCTTTTTCATCTACCGCCCAAATTTTCCCTCCAAAAACAAGATGAGGACACACAAAAAAGGGACTCCTCGAAGCCTGAAGCTCCAAGGAGTCCCACCCGTCCCGCAACAGGACAGTATCCATACAAACAAAGAGTCCCCCCTCATCATCGTGATGTGGGGGGACTCCCTCAAGAAGGCGGCGACCTACTCTCCCGCATTGCGGTGCAGTACCATCGGCGCGCCCGGGCTTAACTTCTCTGTTCGGGATGG
>JAFSKR010000025.1 GCA_017448825.1 Bacteroidaceae bacterium | reverse complement strand
GAACGGAGAAGCGGTTCCCCCACCCTTGCAGGAACAGAGGAGCAGGAGTGCTCCAATAAGTATGTATAAGTATTTATTAACCATAACTTTAGTTTAGGGTTTAGAGTTTAGAGTAACTTAGATTTTTCACTTTTCACTCTTCACTTTTCGCTGAAGTACTACAGCGAGTTTTCAGTTCTCACTGCCTTACAGCGGATAGTTCTCGAAGTCGTATAGCACCGTTGAGAGGTAGCGTTCGCCAGTGTCGGGCAGGAGTGCCACGATAGTCTTGCCAGCGTTGGAAGGTTGCTTGGCGATTTCGGTGGCTGCGTAGGCAGCGGCTCCAGAGGAGATGCCGACGAGCAGACCTTCGCTGGCAGCAATCTTGCGGCTGGTGAGGATGGCACCGTCGTTGGGCACCTTGAAGATGGTATCGACAGCGTTGCGGTCGAAGGTCTTGGGAATGAAGCCTGCACCGATGCCTTGGATTTTGTGGGTACCTGGAGCCTCACCGCTCAGCACGGCTGATGATTCAGGCTCAACAGCCACAATTTTCACGTTGGGGTTCAGTTCCTTCAGACGTTTGCCGATGCCGCTTACGGTTCCGCCTGTGCCCACACCAGCCACAAAGATGTCAATCTTGCCGTCGGTGTCACGCCAGATTTCCTCAGCGGTGGTGGCGTAGTGGATAGCTGGGTTGGCAGGGTTCTCAAACTGCTGCAGGATGATGGAACCAGGGGTACTGTCGCGCAGTTCCTCGGCCTTGGCGATGGCACCTTTCATGCCAGCCGAACCAGGAGTGAGCACCACGGTGGCTCCGTATGCCTTCACGAGGTTGCGACGCTCGATGCTCATCGTCTCGGGCATCGTGAGGATGAGCTTGTAGCCCTTCACGGCGCTGACGAAAGCGAGACCCACGCCTGTGTTACCCGAGGTTGGCTCGATGATGGTGTCGCCTGGCTTGATGACGCCACGCTTCTCGGCATCCTCAATCATGGCGAGGGCGATGCGGTCTTTCACGGACCCAGCTGGATTGAAGTACTCCAGTTTGGCGATGATGTTTGTCTGGAGGTTCTCCTTCTTAGAATAGGAGTTGAGTTGCAGCAATGGGGTGTTTCCCACCAACTCTGTCAGTTGTTTTGCGATTTTTGCCATAGTTGTATGATTTTTTTGTTGTTTCGACTGCAAAGTTACTAATAAACTGTCAATTGTCAACTATCAATTATCAATTATCGATTGTCAATTGAGTTGAATGCCTGTTCAAGGTCGGCGATGATGTCATCGATATGCTCCACACCGACAGAGAGACGGATGGTGGTTGGCGTGATGTGCTGTGCTGCCAGTTCTTCGGGCGAAAGCTGTGAATGTGTTGTGGTGTAGGGATGAATGACCAGCGATTTCACGTCTGCCACGTTCGCCAGCAGGGAGAAGATTTGCAGCGAGTCGATGAACTTCCATGCGTCCTCCTGAGTGCCCTTGATTTCGAAGGTGAAGATGCTGCCACCACCATTGGGGAAGTACTTCGTGTAGAGGTCGTGGTCGGGATGAGAAGGAAGCAAAGGGTGGCTCACGCTTTTCACCTTTGGATGCTGATTCAGATACTCCACCACCTTCTGTGCGTTGTAAGAGTGACGCTCGATGCGGAGTGGGAGAGACTCTACGCCTTGCAGGAGTATCCATGCGTTGAAGGGTGAGATGGTGGCACCTGTGTCGCGCAGGATGACGGCACGGATGCGGGTGACGAAGGCGGCTGCACCTGCCACGTCGGCAAACACGGCACCGTGATAGGATGGGTCTGGCTTGGCGAGGGTGGGGTACTTGTCGGCATTGGCTTTCCAGTCGAACTTGCCACTATCGACTATCACGCCGCCGAGCGAGGAACCGTGACCGCCGATGAACTTGGTGGCAGAGTGCACCACCACGTCGGCACCGTGCTCGATGGGTCGGAAGATAATGGGCGCGAAGGTGTTGTCCACAATTACCGCCACATGGTGCTTGTGCGCAATCTCGGCGATGGCGTCGAGGTTGGTGACGTCGCTGTTGGGGTTGCCGAAGGTCTCCACAAACACGACTTTGGTGTTGGGACGGATGGCTGCCTCAAGTGCAGCGAGGTCGTTCACGTTGATGATAGTGTTGGTGATACCCTGTGTGCTGAGTGTATGGGTAATGAGGTTGTAGGAGCCGCCGTAGAGGTTGTCGGCTGCCACGATGTGGTCACCGTTCTGCGCGATGTTCTGGAGGGCGTACGTGATGGCAGCGGCACCCGAAGCCACAGCTAATCCTGCCACACCACCTTCAAGTGCGGCGACACGCTCTTCAAACACGCTCTGGGTCGAGTTGGTCAGACGGCCATAGATGTTGCCTGCATCGCGGAGACCAAAGCGGTCAGCTGCGTGCTGCGAGTTGTGGAACACATAAGAAGTGGTCTGATAGATAGGCACCGCGCGTGAATCGGTTGCTGGATCTGGAGTTTCCTGACCTACATGAAGTGCCAATGTCTCAATGTGAAGTTTCTTTGCCATAGTTGTATGAGTTTTTAGTTGTTAATAAATTGCTTTGTTTTGAAATCTGGTGCAAAGTTACGGCGGGCAGAAAAATCTTCCAAGGAGAAGGGGTCATTATAGAAAAATTTTCTGCAAAAGGGGCTTTTTGCAGAAAATTTATACTGCCATATAGGGAATTTGCAGAAAAAAGGACTGAACCCGTCGATAAGGTTCAGTCCTCTCATTTTGGTCGTGAGGGAAGGCTGAAAGGTCTTGCTCTTACTTGTGCGAGATATTGGACTTGCCTTTCAGTGCCTCCTCTATGTCTGACTTTGTGATTTCTGCCAGCGTTTCACGTGAAAGGTTGTGCCGTCCCGACAGACGGTTTGCTTGCACTTGCACGGCTTTTTCAAACACGTTGCGCACATATCGGGCATTACCGAAGTTGCGGTCTTTGTGTGCCACCACATATTCCAAACGTTCCTGCAAGTATGCTTTCGCGTCATTGGCAATGGTGTACTCATTTTTACGTGCTTGCATCTCGAAGATGCGGAACAATTCTTCGGCTGTGTAATCGGGGAAGTCGATGTAGCGGTTGAAACGTGATTGGAGACCGGGGTTGGAGTCGATGAATCGCTGCATTTCATTGGTGTAGCCTGCAATGATGACCACCAATTTGTCGCGGTCGTCCTCCATGCGTTTCAAGAGGGTGGAGATGGCTTCCTGGCCGTAGTCGCTACCTTTCTGCTCAGGCACTAATGCGTATGCCTCATCGATGAAGAGCACACCATTGAGTGCCGAATCGACGATAGCATTGGTTTTCACGGCGGTCTGACCTACATACTCTGCCACAAGGCCGGAACGGTCGGTTTCTACGGTATGCCCTTTTTTCAAGATACCGAGGTCTTTGTAGATACGCGCTACGATGCGTGCCACAGTTGTTTTACCTGTACCAGGACTTCCAGTGAAGACAAGATGGTAGGACATCTTGGGTATTTTCATTCCTTGCTTCTCACGCATCTTCTGTACTTTCACGAAATTGGCCAACGTGCGCACTTCTTCTTTCACGGACTCCAAGCCAATCAGTTCGTCCAGTTCTTCGTAGGGGTCTCCCTCGATGGGTGCGTTGATGACGATGCTGTCGGTGGGTTCCTCTTCCTGTTCGACGTTCGGCTTCTGTTCCACCACCTCGGTCTTGGTGTCGTTCGAGGTGTCATCCGAGTCATCCGACACAACGGCCACAATCGTGAAGATGCCCATGAGAATGAAGATGGAAGCGATGGCCACAACGATGATGGTGATTTGTTTGCTTGTAAATTGCATCTTTCTTTATTGTTTTTTGAGTGTTATTATATATATAATGTATGGTATGGCATACGCCGCGATGTCCAAGGGGTCAAATGTGCCGGGCAGCACCCCATGCAACTGCATCATTTCTGACACTACTCCAATCGTTGGCACGATGGCAGCCGTGCCAAGTTTGAGGCGGGTGGGGTGTCCTTGGGTCACGACATCCACGATGAGGATGTAGGCTCCTGACCATAGGGCGTCGGGCAAACAATAAGTCACCCATTCCGGCAGGTGAACATCAATGGCCTTCCGCCATCCTTTCACCATGTCTGATAGTTCCCAATGCTCAATCACCCTGAACCAGAGCAGGCTTTGGGAGCGTATCAACAGATAGACCGTTCCTCCCATCGTCAGCATCATCACAGCAACCAGCAGTTGTATGGCATCTCTTGTCTGTGTGTTGGTCGTCGGGTTCATTGCCAAGTCATCATTAAATTGCATGACAAAGATAGAGAGAAAAATCCTTTTTTATCGCTCTTCTGCCATTTTTTTCTTGTTCCTCCTCTAAAAAAAAGGTTGTTGGAGGTGGCAATTAGCAAAAACTCCCCCTTTTTTATTCGAGTCTCACCTTCATGCCGCCCATCAGCCAGAGACCTGGCTGCTCGATGTTGGCAAAATCGTAGTAGGGGTGGTTGGTGAGGTTGTTGGCTTGAACATACAGCGTGTAGCGAGGGGCTGTCCATTGCACTTTCAGGTCGAGTGTGCCGAAAGTGCCAAAGGATTGCCTCTTGCCTGTTTTCGCGTTGTCCCATTCGCCTTCGCGGTCTTTCAGCGTGAAGTCCCATTGTGCGGAGAGCTTGTTCCAAATGCGGTGGTTGAGGGAGGCTACGAACTTGTGACGAAGAAAGGTCATGCGAGAGGCATAGTTGGCTGCCTGTTCGTTGTTCACGCGATATTTGTAGTTGTAGCAGTAGCTCAGCGTCAGGCGTTGCAGGATGGACTCCTTGCCACACAGATCGGCACACCGCAGGGCGACGAGGGCTTCCATGCCCACGTTGTCGATGTCGCTGTTGGCGGTGGTATAGACGGTGGCATCGGCATATTTCACCCAGTCTATCATGTCGGTGCCGTGACGGTAGAAGCCCTTCAGATGGGCACTCACCGTTGGCGAGGCATAGCTCATCCCCACATTCCAGTCGGTGCTCCGCTCGGGTTTCAGTTGGCTGTTCCCTTGCAATCCGGGACCATTGTAGTAGAGGTCGGTGTAGGTGGGGGTGCGGAGGCTCTGGTTGAAGGAGGCAAACAGCTTTATCAGCCCGCCGCTCGTCTCCTCCATCCACGGGAGCCGCCACGAGAGGTCGATGCCTGGATAGAACTTCATCCCGCCCTCGACAGACGTGTTGTGGTTGGCCAGCACACCGAGCGAGATGCTCAGGCGGTCGAGCAGGAGGTCGTGCTCAAAGTAGAGGCCAAGGTTGCTGCGCCCGTCCTTATACTTGTAGAACTCGTCGTGTCCGGGCACCTTGTACTTGTGCTGGTCGGCCTCTGCAATTTCCTTGCCGAGTCGTGTGGAGAGGATGTTCTCCCGTCGGAACTCCACTCCGAGGGCGGTCTTGCCCAGTGCCCACGTGGTGTAGGCGTTCAGGTTGGCTCCATAGACGTTGGTTTGGTGAAAGTTTTGGTAGTCATCGGGACGCTCACGCCACCACACATAGTGGTCGAGCGAGCGGTTCCAGTAGATTTGGGCTGGTACGTGGACTCTGCCCTTATACTCGCCCTGCACCGCCACCAGATAGCGGCGGTCTTGCTCATACTGCGAGTCCGACCCCGTGCCGTAGAATGTGTTGGCACCATAGTTCATCGTGCTCAGCCCTGCCTGCATCTTCACGTCCAGCAGTCGGCTTTCGTACTGTCCGTTCCAGTAGGCGTTGCCCTTGTTGAAGTCGTCGTTGCCACAGGCGCCATCGCTGCGCGCATAGCCTCCGCTCACACGGCTGTTGGAGTGGCTCGTTTTCATGCTGGCATGGGCGTTTGCCCCGAAGGTGCCATAGGAGCCGCCTTGCACGTGCATCCCGAGGCTGCGCTTTTCGGCTCGGCGCGTCACGATGTTGATGGCTCCTGCAAAGGCTTGGCTGCCATACACGCGGCTGGCACCGCCCTCGATGACTTCAATTCGCTCGATGTCGTCCACGCTGACGGGCAAGTCAACCGTCAGGTGCCCCGTGTGGGGATTCGAAATGTTCACACCGTTCAGCAACACGGTCAGCTGGTCCTCAGAGCCACCGTTCACCCCAATGTCTGTCTGGATGCCGAAGCCTCCGCGTTGCCTCACATCCACGCCTGCTGCCAGTTTCAGCAGGTCGTTCACCGAGTGGGCACTCGATGCCTCGATTTCTTGTCGGTCAATCACTTGAACCAGCCGCACCGCCTTGTCGGCTGGCAGGGGAGCACGTGTTCCCACCACCTCGGTGTCGCTGAGTGTCACGTCGAACGCTGTCTGGCTGTCTTGTGCGCCGACAGCCATTGCCACTCCTGTGGCTATGATGAAAGTCTTGATTCTCATGTTCCGTTTCTTTGTCTGTTTTTCCTTTGCCTGTATGCTCCCTCCTTCGCTTGCCCTGTGCCTCTTCACCCCCTCGCCTGCACCCCAAAAGGGGTAAGAGTCTCACCCTTTCTGGGGTGTGAGTCACACCCCTTTGGCGGTATGAGTCACACCCCTTTGGCGGTATGAGTCACACCCCCTTGGCGGTATGAGTCACACCCCTTTTGGGGTATCGACGAGGTGGATTCGGAGGGTGCGAGTGAAGCCCGTGAGGGGATGGTCGGGAGGGTCAGAAGAACCTGCCGATGATGTCAATCCGGTCGCTGCGGCTGATGCCTCCCGGATGGGTGCCTGGCAGTCCTTCGGGCACAGCCATGTCCCATTGCCGATAGTGCTCCGTCCAAAAGGGGAGGATGGCTCCCGTCGAGTCGTGGAAGGACATGGGCACTTGGGGGAAGAGAGGTTCCCCTGTGGCATCGAGGTAAGAAAGCTGGATGAGTTCGCTGCAATAGATGGCTGAGTCGCTGGGCAGGTATTGGAAATCGTAAGGTCTGCCCAGATACGACTTGGCTCGTTCCACAGCTGCCGTTGCGAGGGTGGTGTCTTTCAGTCTTCCGAGCAGTACGAGCGGAAGCCCCTCGGCGGAGTGGTCGCTTTCAGCGAAGTAAGAAGAGATGGGGTGGAGCCACACGCCGTGCCGACTGGAGGCTTCGAGTGCGTAGAGCTGTCCGTCGGGCTCTCGGCATACGATGGCTACATGAGAAACTTGCTGAAGGTCAATGCCTTCAGCGACTGAGGTGATGGCTCGTGACAGGCCATCGCGCGAGGGGCTTGCGATGTTGAAGAGCAAGTCGCCCTGCTGCAGCGCGGTGAGGTCAAGGGGTGCGTCTCCATCGGGAGAGGAGGCAGCCGTGGCGGTGGTGTCTTCGTCCACGGCGGGACGCTGGCTCATGGCGAGCCGTGCCGCAGCCGATTCGGGACACGCAGCCGTCAGCGTGGCAACACTCAGTACGGCAATGCGAATCTCTCTTCCTAAGCTGAGGAAGATGGCGTCGCCGTGGCGAGTGAAGTGGTGCCACTTGATGACCTCGGATTTTGTTTTGAATTGTTTTTTGTTCATGAAGTTGTGATGAGCCATCAACTGGAGTGTTGATGGGTGTTTAACTCTTTCAGTTGTTTTCTGGAAATCGGTGGCGTTATCTCTGTTTCAGGTTTCTCTCGGCATCCATGCGGAGGAAGATGAAAAGCAACAGCGTGAAGCCCCAGAGGGAGGAACCTCCATACGAGAAGAAGGGTAGGGGGATGCCGATGACGGGAGTGAGCCCCAGCACCATGCCCACATTGATGAACAGATGGAACAGGAAGATGCAGAGCACGCAGTAGCCATAGACACGCCCCATCGTGTCGGTCTGCCGTTCTGCCACGGCGATGAGTCGCCAGATGAAGAGCAGATAGACAACGAGCACACCTGCCGCGCCGAGGAAGCCTTCCTCTTCGCCCACGGTGCAGAAAATGAAGTCGGTGTGCTGTTCGGGCACATACTTGAGCTTGGTCTGCGTGCCGTTCAGGAAGCCCTTGCCGAGCAGTCCGCCCGAACCGATGGCAATCTTTGCCTGATTGACGTTGTAGCCAGCGCCTCGCGGGTCGTCCTTCATGCCCAGCAACACCTCGATGCGCACACGCTGGTGGTCGCCGAGGTGGTCAAACATGAAGTCGGTGATGTAGAAAAAGGAAGTGGAGAGCAGGGCGAAAAGGGCGATGAGCGCATACTTATAGATGCGCGTGTAGAGCGCCAGCCCCAGAATGTAGCCGACCATCAGCACACAGAGGCCCAGCATAACGTAGCAGATGTCGAACGGAATGACATACAGGGAAAAAAGCAGAGCCAGCAGCGTGACACCGAAACAGGATAGTGCCATGAGCTTGACAGCCATCCAGTTGTGGCAATAGACCCACACCATGCCGATGGAGAAGAGCATGGCAAGCAGCAAGACGGTGAACTCGCCAATGGAGACGGGCATGGTGGCGAAATAGTCGTTGCTGAACTTCAGTCCCACCACGAAATAGGCCACACAGGCAAAGCCGCAGAAGAGCAAAGAACCCGTCATGCCCTCGCGATAAAGCATCAGGAAGAAGGCAAAATAGACAAGTGCTGAACCCGTCTCCTTCTGGCCGATGATGAGCACCATCGGCAAGAGAATCATTCCGATTGCAATGGCAATGTCCTTGGGTTTATTGATGTCATACCCGTACTTATCCATCAGCTTCGCCAGCGCCAATGCCACGGCAAACTTGGCGAACTCGGCGGGTTGGAGCTTGACGGGACCGAGCGGCAACCACGAACGGGAGCCCTTGGTGTCGGGGGCGATGACGATGGTGACGGCGAGCAGGAGCATCATGGAGGCGTAGATGACGTAGGCGGCAGTGTCGTAGAAGCGTTTCTCGATGAGCATGAGCACGGCAGCCAGCACCAGCGAGGTGCCTGCCCAGACAATCTGTTTGCCCGAATTGGTTTCCCAGCTGGTCAGGTCGGGGTTGTTGAAGTCGTAGCAAGCACCGCACACACTGAACCATCCCCACACGATGAGGATGACATAGAGCAGAATCGTTATCCAGTCGATGCTCAGAAATATGCCTTTTTTACCTTTCTCCTGTTCCATAGCTGATGTGTCTGTTCTGAAAAACCTCGGCTTTCTTCTCGCTGGCAGGGGACAATTCTCCCTTGATGTACTGCTCCATCATGAGGGCACCGATGGGCACTCCGTAGGTGGCACCGAAACCACCGTTCTCCACATAGACGGCAATGGCAATCTGGGGGTTGTCCTTGGGAGCGAAACCCATGAAAGCGGAATGGTCTTTCCCCCGGTTCTGTGCCGTGCCCGTCTTGCCGCACACTTCATACATGGAGGTGTTGGCGGAACGACACGTGCCGCCGGTGACGGCTCGGCGCATCCCTTCAGCCACCATGTCGTAGTAGCGTTTCTCCACTTTGGTCTTGTGCTTCACCTTGAGGCTGTCGGCAATGTGCCCTCCCTCGATGTCCTTGACGATGTGGGGGGTGATGTAGTAGCCGCGATTGGCGATGGTGGCCCCGAGGTTGGCTATCTGGAGTGGGGTGAGCGTGACCTCTCCCTGTCCGATGGCAATGGAGATGACACCCAGCGCGTTCCATCGGCCCAGCCGACGGTCGTAATAGTCGGCGTTGGGTATCATGCCACGCACCTCGCCCGGCAGGTCAACCCCCAGTTTATAGCCAAAGCCCATCGACACCATGTAGTTCTTCCACGTGGTCATCGCCTCTTGGATGGTCTTGTAATGATTGCGGTTGTTGAGCATGTGGTAGAGCCCCCAACAGAAGTAGCCGTTGCAGGAAGTGGCGATGGCTGGGATGAGGGGCAGGGGAGAGCCGTGGCCGTGGCAACCCACCTTCATGCCTCCGCAGCGGAAGCCTCGGCTGCAAGGGTAGCGGGTGCTCTCCACATCGATGATGCCTTCTTGCAAGAAGGTGAGGCCTTGCGAGGTCTTGAACGTGGAACCGGGAGGGTAGGTGCCCGAGATGGCACGGTTAATCATGGGTTTCATGGGGTCGCGCTGCATCTCCATCATCTGTGCCCCACGCTGCTTGCCCTCCATGCGGTGAGGGTCGTAGCTGGGGGCGCTGACCATGCAGAGAATTTCACCCGTCTTGGGTTCGATGGCGACAATGGCTCCCATCTTGCCCTCCATCAGACGTTCGCCCAACGCTTGCAGCTTGGCGTCGATGGAGAGGGTAAGGCTTTTGCCGGGAACCGGTTTGCGGTCAAGCGCACCGCCTCGATAGTGCCCCTGAATGCGTCCATGTGCATCACGCAACAAGATCTCCACACCTTTCACGCCACGCAGTTCCGGTTCGTAACTTCGCTCCACACCTTGCTTGCCGATGTAATCGCCAGGATCGTAATAATCATCGTTGTCAACCTCCTTCTGCGACACTTCAGCCACATCGCCGAGGATGTGGGCACAATGGTCGGTGGCATAGCGTCGGATGGTGCGTGAACGCACATAAAAGCCATGAAAGCGGAACAGCTTTTCCTGAAAGATGCTGAACTCCTCAGCAGAAATCTGGTTCATGAAGACCTGCTGGGTATAAGTGGAGTAGCCAGGGTTCTTGTTTTTGTCCTTGATGGTCTCCATCCGTTGGTCAAACTGCTCCTTTGTGATGCCGAGCGTATGACAAAAATCGAGCGTGTCGAGGTTGACCACTTCGCGCATGACGACCATGACGTCGTAGGCAGGTTGGTTATATACGAGCAACTCACCATTGCGGTCGTAGATGACACCACGGGACGGGAAAATGACATTGTTGAAAAAGGCGTTCCCCTCTGCTCGGCTCTTATACTCCCCGTCAGACAACTGCAAAAAGGCCAGACGGATGATATAACCCACAACAATGATGAACGCGATGCCACCAAGAACATATTTGCGGTATTCGAAGAGATGATTTTTCATTGCCTGCTGATGGAGAATGGACAGATGCCGATAGCGTACCTCACTTGCGGGAGCGTACCAGTAATTCGATGAACATGATAAGAAGTGTGGCCATGAAAGAACTTCCGATAATGGCTGCCAGAGTCAGCGGCCAGTTGGCAAGCGTGAAAGCATCAAGCAGATAGAAGCCCCCATGTAGCACAAGCATGATGATGAACACGTAGGTGATATAGCTCCAAAAGCCAAGGGTCTGAAACGAAGGGGTGAAGTCTTCGGCAGCATCACGTGGTGCAAAGGCATCGCAGAGTGGGGGTTGAATCAGGCCGATTAACGTGCACGATGCCGAAGCCATGCCAGCGGTGTTGCTGAACATATCGAAGATGAGGCCAATTGCGAATCCCCACAGCAACGCGCTGACACGGGATGTCCCACGATGGAAGCACACCATCATGTAACCGATGATCAGTGGGGTGAGATACCCCAATAGATGCACGTGATTGAGTATTAGCACCTGAACACACAGCAGAACAAAAAGCCTGCACAAACGCATCAAAAATAGGGAACTCATCTTATCGTGTCAGTTTTATCAGGTTGGGGATTCTCGACTTCCAATTTTTCCTCCACTATGATTTTCTGCTCCTCCTGAGCCTTCAAAATGCTGTCTTGTTTGGCAGGGTCACTTGCCTGCTGTTCCAGCAATCGGCGTTCGGGAGAGTGGTAGTTGGTGATGATGGACACTTCACGCAATGTTGCGAAATCAGCAAAGAGTTTCACTCGCAAGAGGTAGGACATGCCATCAGAAGAATCACCAATGCCCTGCACACGTCCGATGGGAAGTCCTGCTGGGAAAATGTCGGAGAAGCCATTGGTTTCTACCACATCGGCTTTCTTGACAGGGGCATGGCGTGGAATGCTGGTTACATAGGCAATGTTGGCATAACCACGTTTCCAGATGAGGGAACCAAAGTATTCAGAATTGCGGAGGCGGCAACTGACTTTGCTGTTGACATGGAGCAAAGGCATGACAATGCTGTAGTGCCGGCTGGTCATATAGACAATGCCAACCACTCCTTGAGAACATATCACACCCATCTCTGGGCGTATGCCGTCAGCTTCACCTTTGTTGATGGTGATGAAGTTGTTGGCCTTGTGTAAAGTCATGTTCACCACTTGTGCTGGTATGATGTCATATTCTTGCGGCAAGTCAGGAAGGCGTTTGATGCTATCTTGTTGCAGTTGCACCAATTGCTGCCGCATCGCAAGTACTTGTTTGCGCAGCCGCTCATTGGTGGCTTCCAACTGGTTGTTCTCTTCTTGCAGGTGCAGGTACGACGTAATGCCACTAATGACGTTGTAGGTGGTGCCTACTACGTCATTAGCAGTTGTGAAATATACACTCTTTTGGTATCCGTTGTAGCTAAAGAGGAAAATCAAGCTGAAAACCTCCAGTAGCAGGAACAGAAACCAGTGTTTGCTTTGTATGAGTAAGTCGAACAGTGCACGCATTGCGTGTTATCTCATAAGGAACTGGAAGTTGTTGACGTTCTTAAGTGCTATGCCCGTACCTTTTGCAACAGAATGCAGCGGATCATCATCCACATGGAATTGAATCTGAATCTTATCTGTGAGACGCTTGTCGAGACCACGCAGCAGAGCACCACCACCTGTAAGCCAGATGCCGTTTTTCACGATGTCGGCATACAGTTCAGGAGGAGTGTTCTCCAGTGCCTGAAGTACAGCCGTCTCGATCTTAGCAATCGTCTTGTCAATGCAGTGGGCTATTTCCTGATAGCAAACAGAAATCTCCAAGGGCAGGGCAGTGATACGGTTAGGACCATGCACAAGGAAGTCCTCGGGCGCATCCTCGCCAAGGTCTGTCAGTGCAGAGCCTACATTGATCTTGATGCGTTCAGCCATACGTTCAGACACTTTAATGTTGTGCTGACGTGCCATATACTCTTGAATATCGGATGTCAATTCGTCGCCAGCCACACGGATGGAGTTGTTGCTGACAATGCCGCCCAATGAGATAACGGCGATTTCAGTGGAACCGCCACCGATGTCAACAATCATCTGACCTTCAGGCGCTTCAACGTCGATGCCACAACCAATGGCTGCTGCCATCGGTTCAAAGATGAGATAGACATCACGGCCGCCTGAGTGCTCGGCACTGTCACGCACGGCACGAAGTTCCACCTCGGTAGAACCTGAAGGCACACCAATCACCATGCGAAGTGAAGGTGTGAAGAGGTGATGGCCAGACTTCACCATCTTAATCATGCCACGCATCATCTGTTCGCAAGCAAAGAAGTCGGCAATCACACCATTTTGCAGAGGACGGCACGTACGGATGCCTTCATGCACTTTCTCATACATCATCTTTGCCTTGTGCCCCACAGCAATCATCTTATTGCTCTTCTTGTCAAGAGCAACCACCGATGGTTCGTCCACCACAATTTTCCCATTACAGGTGATGATGGTGTTAGCGGTGCCGAGATCCATCGCTATATCTTGTGTCAAAGAGAAAAATCCCATATTCTTTTAATGATTGAATTTACTTTGCAAAATACTCGTGGATAGCAGTATCGTAGTGGCTGGAAGTTGCAAATGCACGCTCGGCAAACTGCTTGCGCTGTGCCTTCGTGGTCTCTGCTCCCTGTGCTTTCACGATGTCGAGCAGAGGCTTGTATTCTGCCTTGCTGGGCACGATGACCACATCGTTGAAGTTCTTAGCTGCCGCACGAATGAGCGAAATGCCACCAATGTCAATTTTCTCGATGATGGTAGGCTCATCGTTAGTGCTGGCAACCGTTTCCTCGAAAGGATAGAGATCCACAATCACAAGGTCGATTTCAGGAATTTCATATTTAGCCATCTCTTGCTGGTCGCTCTCCAGTGCACGGCGACCAAGGATGCCTCCGAACACTTTGGGGTGAAGTGTCTTCACGCGTCCTCCCAAAATGGAAGGGTATGTAGTCAAGTCCTCGACCTTCTGGCATGGATAGCCGAGACTTTCAATAAATGCTTGTGTACCTCCTGTTGATAAAAACTTTACACCATTCTTGTGCAGCTCTGCAAGTAAGTCATCGAGCCCGTCCTTGTGGAACACCGATACGAGCGCAGTCTTGATTTTCTTTGTGTCAGCCATTTTTGTCCAAAATTAGTTGATATCTATTGTAAACTTATTGATTTCTTGTAAACTTATTGATTTCGATTAGGAACTGTGTGCGTACACAACTTATGTAACACATTCGCCTTACGAACTGCAAAGTTAGACATTTCTTCTGACACATTATTAAAGAAATTAAAAATTTTCCATCTTTGCCAAGTTTTTTTTGTCAGAAAGAAAACTTTCCACTAATTTTGAACGCTGAAATTTCAAACAACGCAAATTTATAACCCAACAGGAAGAGACATGATACGTTCAATTCTTTTACTCTTTTTCCTTCTGTGCTCCATGTCGGCAAGCGCACAGTTCTTTTTTGGATTTCCGCCTCAACAGCAGATGCAGCAACAAAAAAAGGAGCAGTACACCGCACCCTCTTACAAGGGTGGGGAGTCTGCTATCAAATCTTTTATTCTAAAGAATTTTCGTCAGCCGTCAGAACGTGAGCGTTGGGACGGGAAAATCGTGGTAGCCGTCATTGTCAGTCCCAAGGGGAAGCCTATCGAGGCACAAGTTGTCCGTTCGGCCAACGAAGCATTGAATGCCGAAGCCGTTCGTGTGTGTAAGAAGATGAAGTTTCGTCCTGCCACATTGGGAAAGAAGAAGGTGAAGGGACGCATCGACATCACCTTCCCCATTAAACATGGCCGTGTGTCTTACATAGACCTTCCCACGATAGAGGTTTGATGCTCAGGGATAAAGGTCTTTTCAGTTCCAGTAGAATCTTGAAAATCTTGCACAAGCTAACGAATCACCGCACTCTGACAAACAACGTATTGCTGGTGTTCGTTTTGCCAGCATAAGTTGTGTTCAGATTGATGCTCACCGATTGAGAACCACGTGTTTTTGTACAATGAACACGTCCAGTGTAACGGATTTTCTGTCCTGGCAGTAGGGTGGTGGTGAGCGACGGTGAAATAGTGAAAGCCTTGGGATTATCCACACTTAGGTAAATCACGATATCATGCAGCGTGGAATTTGAGGTGTTGGTGATGAAACCTTCCACCTCAATAGTTTCGTCTTTCGAGATGTAACCGTCGCCATCTGCATCCATATAGTTCAGTTCAGAAATGCTCACAACGGCACTTGATGTTGAACCATTGTAGGAACCGCCACCAATTTGGTAATCCATATCGCCATTGTAGCCTCCATTGGATTGGGCATTCCTCCTGTTGTCTCTGAAATCGCCGCCATCATCATAAAGGCCTGCTTCTGCCTTCTCGTTCTGTTCTATTTGGCTGGCTATACCCACTCCCAGCATGGCACCGATGCCCATGCCGATGAGGCTACCCAATGCAGCGTTTTCACCACGAAAACGACCGTGTCCAGAAAGGAAACCGACGGTCTCTCCCACATGGCTGCCAATCATGGCACCTGTCACACCTCCTGCTGCTTGATAAGAACTGGTACAACTGCTTGCCAGCATCACTGTTGCCAGTGTTAGGCATGTAACTCTTGTCTTTTTCATTTTTCTTTTGCGTTTTGTTGGTTAGAAGAAATCATTTGTTTTCGGTCTCTCTTTCTGCAATATAATCGTCAATCAATTTCCTGGCTATTGACATCTTGTCGGGTATTGGGGGCAAGTGGTCACGGTTGAACCATCGTGCCTGACTCAGTTCTTCTTCTTGCAGGTGTATTTCACCACTTACGTAGTCGGCCGTAAACCCAATCATCACGCCACAAGGGTAAGGCCATGCTTGACTACCAAAGTAGCGGATGTTGTCTATCTGCAATCCTACCTCTTCCTTTACTTCACGGATAACGCACTCTTCCAGCGTTTCGCCTGTCTCTACAAATCCTGCCACAAGTCCATACATTTCACTGCGACGGAAGTTCCTGGAATGTACTAACAGGATGTCGTCTCCTCGCTTGATTCTCACGATGATGGCAGGACTCACCTGTGGCCATACTTCCTTGCCGCAATGTGTGCATTGTTTACTGATGACAGTGTTGCGTTTCATCGGAGCTCCACAGACACCGCAATACCTTGTGTTGCTGTCCCAATAGAGCAGTTCGGCAGCCTTGCCCGCTACGTTATAGACATCGTGTGGAAGCACGTGCCATGACTCTCTCAGCCCCACCGTCTCTAATCCTTTCATATCGGCAGGTGGTGTGTCAAGGCTATAGGCAATACAAGGTTTTCCATCCAACTTGGGTAAAACCTGTTGAGGTGTCCACTCCTTCATTGGCAATGGAGGCTCTGTCCCATACGGCACACGGTAACCCTTGTCATCATGTTCCAACATTAAGGCATTACCTATGAATATGAACCAATATGTCTCCTCCTGTTTCATGTCACGCATTTTTGTTTTTGCGTGCCAAAATTAGTCATAATTTGCGAGACGGGAGGTTTTTTTTGTGGTAAAAATCATTAAAAGCAGAAAGACTTGGCCAATTAGTTGCAGATTCGACCAAAAAAGACTACTTTTGTAGTCAAATTCATTGATTACACATGACAAACGTTTATCGCGCGTACATATATATATTAGCAAGTTTCATGGCATTGCTATGTGCCTCACCATTGTGGGCACAAAAGAACAATAAGCCTAAAAAATCTCATAAGACAGAGATCATCATAGACCTTCAGCCAGATCCTGTTGCTCGGAAGTCCCGTCCCGACCGTCACCCTCAACCGCTTGAACAACCAGCATTGAGTGGTTCAAGCGGACGAGGAACCTTTGTGGGTGAACATATGCATGGCATCGATGTGAGTCACTATCAAGGGCGCATCAACTGGGACGAAGTGGCTCGCGATTCCAGGGTCGGCTACGTCTATCTGAAAGCGACCGAAGGAGTAAACAATACCGACGACACTTATCGCTACAACTTCAATGAGTGCAAGCGTGTGGGGCTGAAAGTCGGCAGTTACCTGTTCTTCCGTCCTCATCTCTCTGCCCGGGCACAGTTTGACCTGTTTGTTTCCACGGTCGATACCAAGAAGCAGGATCTCTTGCCACTTGTCGATGCTGAAGCCATCAAAGGAGTGTCAGATGGTGTCTTTCAGGCACGCTTGCTTGAACTTTGCGAACTGCTGGAAAAGGAGTATGGAAAGAAACCGGTCATCTATACGGGCAAGAATTTCTACAACAAGCATATTTATGGTAACTCGCGCCTTCGTGCCTACAAGTTCTTCATTGCCGCGTATGCTTTCGAAGAGCCTTCACTTTATGGCGACAATGACTATGTGCTGTGGCAGTATTCAGCCACGGGTAGTGTGCGCGGCATCCGTGGAAATGTGGATATGAGCCGCTTCGTGGGTCGCCACACACTACGTGAGATTCTTTACTGACACTATACATATAAATTAGAACTCTATATTTATAGTTTCCTCTCCAAGCCTTGTTGAACTTTAACGTTTCAGAAAAAGGTAACAAAACTTCGCTGCCATCCTGATGGGGATGGCAGCGAAGTTTTTATAGTGACTATTTATGAATAGCTTCTTTATGCTTGCGATTTCAACATCGCGTCGATGTTGGCAGCAGCCTTGCGGCCGTCACCCATCGCAAGGATGACTGTAGCACCACCACGAACGATGTCTCCACCGGCAAAGATGGTCGGGATGTTCGACTGCATCTGGTCATTGACGGCGATGGTGTTCTTACGCCCCAACTCAAGACCTGCTACTGATTTCGGTACGATGGGGTTGGGGCTCACACCCACAGCTACAACGGCAAGGTCGATGTCGCGAGTAACGATTTGACCCTCCACAGGGATAGGAGAACGACGACCAGATGCGTCTGGCTCGCCCAGCTCCATCACTTGAAGTTTCACTTGAGTGACATTGCCATTTTCGTCTGAAATATATTCAATTGGGTTGTGCAGGGTAAGGAACTCAATGCCTTCTTCCTTTGCGTGCTTCACCTCTTCGAGACGTGCTGGCATTTCTGCTTCACTACGACGATAAGCGATGAACACGTGTTCGGCACCCAGACGCTTGGCAGTGCGGCAAGAGTCCATTGCGGTATTGCCACCACCGACAACCATCACGTTCTTGGCTTTCACGATTGGAGTGTCTGATGCAGGGTTAGAGGCATCCATGAGGTTGATGCGGGTGAGGTATTCGTTTGAGGACATCACGCCCACGCTGTTCTCACCAGGGATGTTCATGAAGTTGGGCAGGCCTGCACCCGATGCCACGAAGATAGCCTTGTAGCCTTCCTTCTCGAGGTCTTCCACCGTAATGGTCTTACCGACGATGCAGTCTTTCACAAAATTGACACCAATCTTGCGGAGGTTTTCGATTTCCACATCCACGATGGCATTAGGCAGACGGAACTCTGGAATACCATACTTCAGCACACCGCCAATCTCATGCAGAGCCTCGAAGACGGTCACGTCATAACCAGCCTTTGCCAAGTCGCCTGCACATGAAAGACCTGCAGGACCTGAACCGACAATCGCCACTTTCATGCCATTCTTGGGTGCACACTCGGGAAGTGCCATCTTGCCCGACTGACGCTCGAAGTCGGCAGCAAAGCGTTCCAAGTTGCCGATTGCCACGGGCTTGTGACCCATCTTCAGGTGGATGCACTTGCTTTCGCACTGCTTTTCCTGCGGACATACACGACCACATACAGCTGGAAGGGCAGAGGTTGCCTTGAGCACCTTGGCGGCCTCAAGGAACTGGCCACGTTCGATATTCTTTACGAACGATGGGATATTGATGGCGACAGGACAACCTTCCATACAAGAGGGCTTCACACAGTCAAGGCAACGCTTGGATTCTGTGAGTGCCTGTTCGATGGTAAGACCCGTGTTCACCTCTTCCGTGCGTGTGGTAGCACGATAGACAGGGTCGAGTTCGCCCATCACACAACGCTCGATTTCTCCACGCTCCTTAGCCTTCATGCTACCAGCCAATTCTTTACGCCATGCAGCGTTGCGGTCGAGCAGTTCTGCCAGTGGCGTGTCTGTAGTCATGCCAGCAGGGTCAGCCTTTGTTTCAGCCTTCTTAGTGGCAGAGATGCCTTCCACGTGCTCCTCCAGTTTCTTCATCTCCTCAATTTCGATAGGCTTGAAAGCCCCCATGCGCTTGAACATCTCGTCGAAATCGACTTCGTGACCGTCAAACTCAGGACCATCCACGCAAACAAACTTCGTCTTGCCACCCACCGTGATGCGGCAAGCACCACACATACCTGTGCCATCGACCATGATGGTGTTCAGCGATACATCCGTAGGCACGTCGTATTTCTTTGTCAAGAGACAGCAGAACTTCATCATGATGGCAGGACCAATGGCAAAGCACTTGTCCACCTTCTCACGCTGAATCACCTGTTCGATGCCGACAGTCACCACACCCTTCTGACCGTAAGAGCCATCGTCTGTCATGATGATGACCTCGTCGGAGTGCTTGCGCACCTCGTCCTCCAGAATGATGAGTTCCTTTGTGCGACCAGCCAGCACCGAAACGACCTTGTTGCCAGCAGCCTTCAATGCCTTGATGATGGGGAGCATTGGAGCCACGCCAACACCTCCACCAGCACAAACGACGGTGCCAAACTTCTCGATATGAGTGGCTTGACCAAGAGGACCCACCACGTCCGTGATGTAGTCACCCTCGTTCAGACGGCAAAGTTTGGTGGAAGAATAACCCACGGTTTGAACCACGAGTGTGATAGTGCCAGCCTCAACGTCGGAGTCGGCAATGGTGAGAGGAATGCGCTCGCCCTGTTCGCCCACGCGCACAATGACGAAGTGACCAGCCTTGCGAGATTTTGCAATGAGTGGAGCTTCAACAACCAGTTTGAAGACTTTCTCACTGAACTGCTCTTTCTTAACAATTTTATTCATAATAATAGTATCTTTTTACCATGTTCTACGTAAAAAACCGTGCAAAGTTACGACTAAATGAGAGAAAAAACAAATTTATTCAAGTTTTTCCGAATGTAACCACCTTCAGCGAACCCTATGTTATGGATTTTTCCCCCGAACCGCCACGCATTTTGTAAAAGAATCATCCTCTCTGTATGAAAGTCATCAGAGCTGGCAAGCGTAAATCGCCACGCATTTTGTCAAAGAATCATCCTTTCTGTATGAATGAGCCACCTTCCACCTTTCGAAGTTTCGGGTAGCTTCATTCATGGGCACGTTTTATCCATAAAACCGACGTGCCCCACATCGGTCGACCGACGTGCCCCACGCCGCCTCACCGACGTGCCCCACGTCGGTTTACCCCTATGCTCAGGTCATCAACCAACTCTCCGACGAGTCCTCAAAAAGCACCTTGAAACCACCCTTCAAGCCCCTCTGAAAACACCTCCCCAGAAGACACGAGCGTGAGAGCGGAGTGATGACGAGCATGAGGGCAAGGTGATGACGAGCATCGGAGCAGAGTGATAACGGGCAAGAGGACTCGGAAGACACGGGCAAGAGGCGGAGCAAGATACGGGCAAGAGAACTCGGAAGACACGGGGCACAGTCGCCCGAGACGACGGGCATGAGGACG
>JAFSKR010000024.1 GCA_017448825.1 Bacteroidaceae bacterium | reverse complement strand
TAAATATAAAAATTACTTTTCATTCTTTCGTCCCTGCTTTTTTTAACTGTAGCACTGTAGCGCTGTAGCAATTTGTAGCACTGTGGTATTTGTAGCTGTAGCACTGTAGCAATTTGTAGCACTGTGGTATTTGTAGCTGTAGCATTGTAGCGCTGTAGCATTTGTAGCTGTAGCACTGTAGCGTTGTAGCATTGCAACCCCAAGATTCCCTATATTTGTACATTGCACGATACACATACGTGCCGCCGCGCCGATGCCACCCTCAGCAGCGTAATTACGATGAAGGGCTTAACGTAATTACGATAACAAGCATAAGGTAATTGCGATGACGAGCATAAGGTAATTGCGATGAAGGGCACGGCAATGGAGGGGGTGAATGGCAATCGTTTTTTTGTTTTCAGAGAAAGCCGTCTTGGATGTTATCGCAAAAAGATGAAAGGCAATCTTTTTTGTTTTCAGAGACTTGAGTATGTCTTATGCAAATGGGTATGGGTGGAACGATGCACAAATCGTACTCTCGCTATGTGGGGAAGGGAGGGGTTTATAACAGAAAGGTGTGACCACGATGTGTGTGGGGCGCATTTGAGGTGTTAAAAATGAACAAAAACAAGAAAAAACGGGGCGAGGAGGAAAAAAGTGGTGGGAAATTTGTGTGGTTGGAATAAAATTCCTACCTTTGCAGTCGCAAAATGCGTGGGTAGTACCTGTGCATGATGTTTTTGTGTGAGTTTTGACTCATGCGAAAGTCCAGTGGAGGATGGTCCGGTAGCTCAGCTGGATAGAGCAACAGCCTTCTAAGCTGTGGGTCTTGGGTTCGAATCCCAACCGGATCACAAAGATTTTTTCCATGAAGAATGGAAACTCGTTTCCAGTTCTGAGGGAGAAAAAAGATTTGGTTGACTGCCCGTGGCAGGGCAAGGGGCATTAAATCCCAACCGAATCATACGATAAGAAATAAAGAAACACCCCTAATTTTCAAAAAACAAAAGGGCTGGAGCGTTCCAATTTCGCAAGGCGGGCATTGCGGGCTCGCGGGGATGGTGAAAGCCTGTACTTCTCCAAGTAAAATTAGATTTGAAAATTAAAAAAGTATAACAAGAAAATGTCAAGAATTTGTCAAATTACAGGTAAGAAGCCAGCGGTTGGTAACAATGTGTCTCACTCGCTGCGCAGAACAAAGAGACGTTTCGATGTCAACTTGTTCACTAAGAAGTTCTACTATGTAGAGGAAGATTGCTGGATTGTGCTCAAGGTGAGTGCAGCAGGTTTGCGAATCATCAACCGCATCGGTCTCGACGCCGCGCTGAAGCAGGCTGTGGCCAAGGGTCACTGCGAATGGAAAGACATCCAGGTTATTGGCTAATCAATTAAAGTAAGGAGAACAAAGCAATGGCAAAGAAAGCTAAAGGTAATCGTGTACAGGTCATCCTTGAGTGCACGGAGATGAAGGATAGCGGTCTTCCTGGTACATCACGCTATATCACTACTAAGAATCGCAAGAACACTCCCGACCGCTTGGAGTTGAAGAAGTATAACCCCATCCTTAAGCGAATGACAGTTCATAAGGAAATTAAATAATTAGAGTACTATGGCAAAGAAAACAGTCGCAACCCTCCAGAACAAGGACGGACGTTCTTACACGAAGGTTATCAAGATGTTCAAGTCTCCCAAGACTGGTGCATACGCTTTTGACGAGAAGATGGTTCCTGCTGAATTGGTGAAGGATTATCTGAAACAGTAAATGCGTGGCGAAATGGCAACTGAACGTGCCAAATGCCCAAAAATTCTTAACCTCTCCATATTTAGGGGAGGTTTTTTTGTGCTTTCGCCAAAAGTTGTTACCTTTGTACCTTTGATAAGGGAGCAATAAGATATATAGGATTAAAGAAAGGATTAAAGAAAGGGTAAAAACATGGGATTTTTTGATTTGTTTTCAAAGAAGAAGAAAGAGACGCTGGATAATGGGCTTGCCAAGACGAAAGAGAGTGTGTTTGGCAAGATAGCTCGTGCGGTGGCAGGTAAGTCGAAGGTGGATGATGATGTGCTGGACGATTTGGAGGAGGTGCTCATCACGAGCGACGTGGGTGTGGAGACGACGCTGGAGATTATTCGTCGCATTGAGGAGCGTGTGGCTCGCGACAAGTATGTGGGCACAGACGAGCTGAACGGGATTTTGCGTGAGGAGATAGCCGCCTTGCTGACGGAAAATAATAGTGAGGACACCGAGGGCTTCCAGATACCTGAAAGCGGCCACAAGCCTTACATCATCTTGGTGGTGGGCGTGAATGGAGTGGGGAAGACGACGACCATCGGCAAGTTGGCTTATCAGTTCAAGGAAGCAGGCTTGCAGGTGTATTTGGGCGCGGCTGATACGTTCCGTGCAGCTGCTGTGGAGCAGATTTGCATCTGGGGCGAACGAGTGGGTGTGCCTGTGGTGAAGCAGCAGATGGGCAGCGACCCGGCGGCTGTGGCTTTCGACGCGGTGACTTCTGCCAAGGCGAACGGTGCCGATGTGGTGCTGATTGACACGGCGGGTCGTCTGCACAACAAGGTGGGCTTGATGAACGAGTTGACAAAGATAAAGAATGCCGTGAAAAAGGCAGCGGGTTATGATGCTGACGACGTGATGCTGGTGCTGGATGGCTCGACGGGGCAGAATGCCTTTGAGCAAGCCAAGCAGTTTACGAAGGCAACGGAGGTGACATCGATGGCTATCACGAAACTGGATGGCACGGCAAAGGGTGGCGTGGTGATTGGCATCAGCGACCAGTTCAAGATTCCCGTGCGGTACATCGGATTGGGCGAAGGGATGGAGGACTTGCAGGCATTCAACCGGAAAGCCTTTGTGGAGAGCCTGTTTGGAGAGTGAGAGAAAATAAAGTATATGGAGCTTAAGGTTTAAGATTTGCGTTGAGAAAGAATACAGTTGATATTATCACGCTTGGCTGCTCGAAGAATCTGGTTGATTCTGAGCGGCTTATCCGTCAGTTGGAGTTGAATGGCTATCGGGTCACACATGACAGCGAACATCCACAGGGTGAGATTGTGGTGGTGAACACTTGTGGCTTCATTGCCGATGCCCAAGAGGAGAGCGTCAACATGATTCTGGGGCTGTGTCAGGCGAAGGAGGAAGGACGGGTGAAGCAGGTGTATGTGATGGGGTGCCTCTCTCAGCGTTTCATGAAGGAGCTGGGGCATGAGATTCCGCAGGTGGATAAATTCTACGGCAAGTTCAATTGGACAGAGTTGCTGCATGACTTGGGCAAGGTGTACCAGCAGGAACGTCAGTATGAACGCCGCCTGACCACGCCGAAGCATTATGCTTATCTGAAAGTGTCGGAGGGATGTGACCGCCATTGCGCTTATTGTGCCATCCCCATCATCACGGGCAAGCATCAGAGCCGTCCGATGGAAGATATTGTGGCAGAGGTGGAGCATCTGGTGAGCGAGGGCGTGAAAGAGTTTCAGGTGATTGCGCAGGAACTGACGTACTACGGCGTTGACCTTTACGGTGAGCAGAAAATAGCGGAGCTGGTGGAACGCATTAGTGATGTGAAGGGTGTGAAGTGGATTCGTCTTCATTACGCCTATCCGATGAATTTCCCGTGGGATTTGCTTCGTGTCATCCGTGAGCGGAAGAATGTGTGCAAGTATCTCGACATCGCCCTCCAGCACATCAGCACCAAGGTGTTGACCCAGATGCAGCGTCATGTGACCAAGGAGGATACCTACGAACTGATTGAGCGCATCAGGCGTGAAGTGCCGGGCATCGCCTTGAGAACCACCCTGATGGTAGGTTTCCCTGGCGAGGGAGAGGATGAGTTTGAGGAACTGAAAGCGTTTGTGCGTTGGGCAAGGTTTGACAGGATGGGGGCTTTCGCCTATTCTGAGGAAGAAGGTACGCCTGCCCAGCTCCACTATCGGGATGAGACACCCGACGAGGTGAAGCAACAGCGGCTCAATGAGTTGATGGCTCTCCAGCAAGAGATTTCGGCAGAAGTGCAAGCCGAGAAAGTGGGCAAGACCCTCAAGGTCATCATTGACCGTAGGGAGGGTGGCTACTATGTGGGTCGCACGGAATTCGATTCTCCAGAAGTGGACCCCGAGGTGCTGATTCCAATGGAAGAAGGGATATTGAGGAGAGGTTGCTTCTACCGTGTGCAAGTGACTGATTCAGATGACTTTGATTTATATGGCAAGATAATAAGATGACAAACAAAGAGTTTATGGAGAAGGTCTCGACGAAGACCAGTTTTGAGATGGAGGATGTGAAGGTTCTGTCGGCGGTTCTGACAGAAGTGGTGCTTGACCAGATTGTTGATGGCAATAGCGTGGCTATTCAGGGCTTCGGCGTGTTTGAGCCCCGTGAGAAGGCGCGCCGCAAGATGTATAATCCCACCAGCAAGAGTTTCATAGTGGTGCCTTCCAAGACCACATTGGGATACAAGATGAGTGCCGCACTTAAGGATCGATTAAATATGGAGTAACGACATGAACGAAAAGGTATCATTCCAAAACATTTCTGATGCCCTCTCTCAGCGGGCTGGTGTGTCGAAAAAGGTGGCCGACTCCTTTACCAAGGCATTCTTCGACACCATTGTGGATGCCCTCTACGGTGGCGAGGAGGCTATCAAAGTGAAAGGGTTGGGCATCTTCAAGCTCGTCTCGGTAGAGAGTCGAGAGAGCGTCAATGTGACCAATGGCGAGCGTATCGTCATCCCAGGATACAAGAAAGTGTCTTTCACACCCGACGATGCGGTGGTGGAGTTGCTGAACAGGAAGAATGAGACGGATGAGGATGGCGGAAATGATGAGTGTGATGATGCGAAAGAAGGGGAGGTGGAAGCTCTGATACAAGTGGAAGAACCTGTGCAGGTAGAGGTTCCTCGTGATGAATTTGGTGGGATAGATATGCTGATTTCCACGCCGGAAAGCGTAGAGGATGTTCGGCGGCAATATGAGGAGGCCAAGGTGCAGATGGAGGTGGCAGTGGAGGAAGCCCGTAAGGCGAACAGAAATAAGCTTCAATTGGAGAAGTTGCTGGCAAGGCTGGAGGCGAATGTGCAGCCAGAGCAAATGACAAGAGGGACGGAACATGAGAGTGTTGGCATGGAGGATGGGCAAGGAGAGGATGAACAGCAGCAAGATTTGCCCACGATGGTTCATCAGGAAATGGAGCCTCAAGAGCGTGCCGATGGTCAGGAGTCAGGACAGGGCATGGAGGATGAAAGGCGTCAGGAAGCCTTTAACCGTTTGATGAAAGAAGAAACAAAGGTGGAGCCACAGAAGAAGCAAGGGAACAAGCTATTTTGGCTAATAGCAGTATTGCTGCTGCTCTTTGCCGCTATTGTGTACTTCCTCTATCGGACTTCCCGAAATATCGAGAAGGTGGAAAAAGTTCCATCCGTGGAACAACCGGTGGCAAAACCCGTCAAACCTGTTCCGAAGCCGAAGAAGGATTCGCTGAAAGTGGTGCAGTTGGGGGACACTGCTAAGGCTGTTGCCGCCGACTCGGTGAAGGTTGCTGAGGTCAACAAGGAGAATACGGAAAAGAAGGGATCCCAGAAAAAGGAAGCGGCTCAGAATCCTACTCGGCCCACTACGCATAAGATGCAACGCGGGGAATCCCTTACTCGCATCTCTCAAAAGTACTACGGCACTAAAGATTCTGTTCGTGCCATCATTCGGGAGAACCATTTTTCCGATCCCAACAATGTTCCTATCGGGGCGGTGGTGAAGTTGCCTTAAATGCCAATTCTCCCTTTTTGGGAAAAATCGTTGCATGGAAAGGACTTGTGGAACCCTTCTCAAATTTTGAAGCATATACAGCGGAATTTGAGAAGGGATTCTTGTTGATGTGTTGAGATAGGAGATTTTCTTGTACTCGAACTTTTAATAACTCTTAAACAGCGTGGGTGTTAAGTTTTTTTCACATTATTTTAATAAGAGAAATGCTCAGAAAGCAGTAATTTTGCGAACTCAAAAATATAGAATTTAGAAATTCAACAAATAAAAGAAACAAATATATGGCAGAAGCTATTGATATTCGTGAATTGAACGAACGCATTGAGAAGCACAGTGCGTTTGTGACGAACCTTTTGGCGGGAATGGATCAAGCCATCATCGGCCAGAAGCATCTGGTGGAGTCCCTTTTGTTGGGACTTCTTTCTGATGGACACGTGTTGCTCGAAGGTGTGCCGGGTTTGGCGAAAACCAAGGCCATCAAGACATTGGCATCGCTCATCGACGCACAGTTCTCCCGTATTCAGTTTACGCCCGACCTCTTGCCTGCCGATGTCATCGGTACGATGATTTACTCGCAGAAGGACGGGGAGTTCAAGTCGAAGAAAGGTCCGATTTTTGCCAATTTTGTGTTGGCGGACGAGATTAACCGTGCGCCGGCAAAGGTGCAGAGCGCATTGCTGGAGGCTATGCAGGAGCGACAGGTGACCATCTCAACCACTACGTATGAGTTGCCGAAACCTTTCTTGGTGCTTGCCACTCAGAACCCCATTGAGCAGGAGGGCACGTATCCGCTGCCCGAGGCGCAAGTGGACAGATTCATGCTGAAGGTGGTCATCGACTATCCGAAGCTGGATGAGGAAAAGAAGATTATCCGTCAGAACATCGCGCAGGAGAAGCTGGACATCCGTCCTATCATGGGCACGGCTGAGATAGAGGATGCCCGTAAGGTGGTGCGTCAGGTGTATATTGACGAGAAGATTGAACAGTATATAGCTGACATCGTGTTTGCCACTCGCTATCCTGAGAAGTATGGATTGAAGGAGCTGAAAGGGCTGATTGGCTTTGGCGGTTCGCCCCGTGCATCCATCAATCTGGCATTGGCAGCCCGTTCGTATGCCTTCATCAAGCATCGTGGTTATGTGATTCCCGAGGATGTGAGAGCTGTGTCGCAGGACGTGTTGCGCCACCGCATCGGCCTGACCTACGAAGCTGAGGCAAGCAACGTGACCAGCGAGGAAATCATCAGCAAGATTTTGAACAAAGTCGAAGTGCCATAAGGACAGGGAAAACTAAATACTAATTCTTAACGTGGATACTGAAGAGCTTTTACAGAAGGTCAGGAAAATCGAGATTAAGACCAAAGGACTCTCGAACAACATCTTTGCGGGCGAATATCATAGTGCCTTCAAGGGTAGGGGAATGGCGTTCAGCGAGGTGCGCGAGTATCAGTATGGTGATGATGTGCGCGACATCGACTGGAACGTGACTGCCCGTTTCGGCAAGCCCTTTGTGAAGGTCTTTGAGGAGGAACGTGAGTTGACGGTGATGCTGCTGGTCGATGTGTCGGGTTCGCTTGACTTCGGTACACAGGTGCAAACCAAGAGGCAGCTGCTTACGGAGGTGGCTGCCACGTTGGCTTTCTCTGCCATACAGAACAACGACAAAATTGGTGTCATCTTCTTCTCTGACAAGGTGGAGAAGTTCATCCCTCCGAAGAAGGGCAGGAAGCATATCCTGTTCATTATCCGCGAGTTGCTGAGTTTCCAACCCGAAAGCAACAAGACCAATGTGGGGCAGGCAGTGGAGTTTATGACCAATGCTATCAAGAAACGTTGCACGGTGTTTCTGCTGAGCGACTTCTTTGATGCCCAGGATTATACGAACCAGTTGACCGTAGCGAACAGGAGGCATGATGTGGTGGCGTTGCAGATTTATGACCGCAGGATGGTGGAACTGCCTGATGTGGGCATTGTGAAGATGCTGGATGCCGAAACGGGTAAGGATACTTTTGTTGACACCTCATCGAGTGCTGTGCGCCGTGCTCATCATGAGTGGTGGGTGCAACATCAGCAGTGGCTGAAGAATGCTTTCACAAAGTCGAACATCGACAACATCTCTATCCGTACGGATGAGGACTATGTGAAGGGTTTGATGAATTTGTTCAGAAGGAGGGCTTGAACGGAAATTAAGAGTTAGAATTAGGAGTTGGGAATCAGGAATTATGAAAAAAAGAAACGGTGTTATCGTGTTGATTTTGTGCTGGCTGATGAGCTGTGTTGAAGTGATGGCTCAGGTGACTGTGGAGGCAAAATTGGACTCTGCTGGCATCTTCATCGGACAGCGCATAGGAGTGACGTTGGAGGTGAGTACAGAGGCGAAACAGGATGTGGAACTGCCCGAATGGGACTCCTTGCAGTTGGTCATCCCGGGGTTGGAGTTTGTCAGGGCTGAGCAGACGGACACCAACTATCTGAACGACGGGAAGCAGATGTTGCTCTCCCGACGTTACTATTTCACGTCGTTTGATTCGGCGCTATACCTCATCCCCGAACTGGATGTGAAGGTGGGGGGACAGGTGTATCACTCCAACAAGTTGGCATTGAAGGTGCTGACGTTTGAGGTGGACACGTTGCATGCTGACAGCATCTTTGGCATTAAGCCAGAACTGGCTCCACCGTTCGACTGGGCAGAGTGGAGAGAAGTCATGTGGATGGTGTTGCTTGCGTTGTTGATGGGAGGTGTGCTTGCTTATGTGATTTATCGACTGAAGACCAACAAGCCCATCATTCGCCGCATCCGCAACAAGCAGCGGCTGGCTCCGCACAAGGTGGCTATGCAGAAGATTGAACAAATCAAGGAGGAGAAGATGTGGCAAAGTGAGGACTCGAAGGAGTATTATACGCAATTGACCGACACGCTGCGCAACTACATTAAGGAGCGTTACGGATTCAATGCGATGGAGATGACATCGTATGAGATTATTCAACACTTACAAGAGGTGAACGACGAGGAGGCCATCAGCGAGTTGAGGGAACTCTTCCAGACGGCCGACTTGGTGAAGTTTGCGAAATACAGCACGCTTATCAATGAGAACGACCGCAACTTGGTGAGTGCCATCGAGTATATCAACCAGACGAAGTTGGAGGAGGTGGAGCAGAAACCGCAGCCAGAAGTGATTGTGGTGGAGGAGAGACGCTCGAAGATAGCCAAGCGATTGCTGATTGGAAGCATAGTGGTGGCAAGTCTTGCTCTGTTGGCTGTGCTTCTCTTTGTAGGATACAGAATATATATGTTGACATTGTAAGAGAAAACTAAAAGTGAATTAGAAATTAGGAATGAGGATTTGAAGTAAGATGGAATTTAAGAACCCGTTATTTTTCCTGTTGTTGTTGGTGTTAGTGCCTTACATTGTGTGGTATGTGCTTAGGTTTAAGCAGAGCCTGCCATCGTTGAAGGTGCCTGACACTACTAAATATGTGAAGGTGCCAAAGACGTTCCGGCTCTATCTGATGCACTTGCCTTTCCTGCTGCGGCTGGTGCTCATTACGTTGGTGGTGTGCATCTTGGCTCGTCCGCAGAGCAAGCATTCATGGAGCAACACGGATGTAGAGGGCATCGACATCATGCTGGCTGTTGACGTTTCGACCTCAATGTTGGCTCAAGATTTCAAGCCTAACCGCGTGGAGGCTCTGAAAGAGATTGCGCAGCGATTTATCGAAAGGCGACCTAATGATAATATGGGTTTGACGATGTTTGCAGGGGAGGCATACACTCAATGTCCTCTCACAGCCGACCATGTTGTGCTGATGAATCTCTACAACAGTGTGGATTGCAATATGGCTGCCCGTGGCATCATCGACGACGGAACAGCCATTGGGGATGGCATCATGAACGCTATCTTGAGACTGAAAGACAGTGAGGCAAAGTCGAAAGTGATTATTCTTTTGACAGATGGTGTGAACAACTCTGGAAACATCTCTCCGCTGACAGCTGCCGAGATAGCCAAGAAGTATGGCATCCGTATCTATACGATTGGTATTGGACGTAACGGCATGGCTCCTTATCCGCTCCCGACAGGAGGTACAGCCATGTTGCCTGTGGAGATAGATGAGCAAACCATGACAAAAATCTCTACAGAGACAGGTGGGCAGTACTTTCGTGCACAGAAGAATGACGAACTGGATGCCATCTACCAGGACATCGACAAGATGGAACGCACTAAATTCAATGTCAAGCAGTTCAGCCGTCGTGGAGAGTTGTATCAGCCATACGCGTTGGCTGCCTTGGTGGTGCTCCTGTTGGAGATATTGCTGAGAACAGTGGTATTGAAAAGACTGCCTTAAAATGATGATTGATTATGTTTAGATTTGCAAGCCCTATATATTTATATCTGTTATTGCTTATCCCTGTGCTGACTGCTGTCTATGTGATGGTGCAGGTGAAGATGAGAAAACAGGTGAAGCTGTTTGGTGACCCCGACCTGATGCGTTATCTCATGCCAGATGTGTCGCCCATGCGCCGTCATGTCAAGTTTTTGTTGATGATGTTGGCCTTGGGACTCTTGGCTGTGGTGCTGGCTCGACCTCAGTTCGGAACCCGTAACGAAGAGGTGAAACGCTCTGGGATTGAGGTGGCTATTGCGGTCGATGTGTCGAACTCTATGCTATGTCAGGATGTCAGCCCCAACCGACTGGAAAAGTCAAAAATGATAGTGAGCAAGTTGGTGGAGCAGTTTGACGAGGACAAAATGGAATTGGTTGCCTTTGCAGGTAGTGCCATCACGCTTTTGCCTATGACCAGCGACTATGTGTCTGCCAAGATGTTTCTCGATCAATTGAACCCAGCCACCATCTCCATGCAGGGCACGAATGTGGCAGAAGCCATCACTCGTGCTACTGCCGGATTCTCTAAGAAGACGAATGTGGGTCGTGCACTCATCCTCATCACCGATGCCGAAGACAATGAGCCTGGTGCTATCGAAGCTGCCAAGCAAGCTCGGAAGGAAGGCATACAGATATTTGTGCTATCGGTGGGAACGGAACAGGGTGGTCCTATCCCGATGGGGGATGGAAGCTATAAGAAAGACCTGTCGGGCAATGTGGTGACCACTAAACTGAACGAGCAGATAGGTAAGGGTATCGCTCAGGCAGGAGGCGGGCTTTATGTCCATGTGGATAAGACCGACTTGGCACAGTCGCTTTTGGAGAAAGAAATAGAGAAGATGCAGAAGGAAGACATCTCGCAGTCGATGTATTCAGAGTATGACGAGCAATTTGTGGCAGTGGCTCTGCTGCTCTTCATCGTATTGGTGATAGAGCTTTGCATCATGGAGCGGCAAAACCATGTGTATAAGAAATGGAAGCTGTTTTGACAGATTGAAGGAAATAGAAAATGAAGACTTTATCGTAATCAAATGGAAGTAGATGAAACGACTGATTATTAGCATATTGACGATGATGATGCTCATGCCCATGATGGCTCAAAGTGCCCGTGATTTCATTCGTTTGGGCAACGTGGCATATCGCAATGGGCAATATGACCAAGCAGAGACGCTCTATCTGAAATCGGTGGAGAAAGACCCATCTTTTGAAGGCTATTACAATTTGGGCAATACTTATGTGATGCAGCAGAAGGATTCCACTGCTTTTGAGAACTATAAGAAGGCAGATTCGGTGGGAACCAATGACCCGATGAGGAAAGCTAAGAACTTTCACAATATGGGTAACATCTGGTATGCACAGGGATTGGCTGCCAGCCATCAGCAAGGAGGAAATGCAGCAGGTGCTTTCCAGAATGCCGTCAATTTCTACAAAAGTTCTCTTCGTTGCAACCCTGAGGACAACGAAACCCGCTATAATCTGGCGATGGCACAATATCAGTTGAAGAAGAACCAAGACCAGAATGGTGGAGGTGGCAACAATGACAAGAATCAGGATCAGCAGCAGGATAAGGACAAGCAAAAGCAGAATCAGCAAGACCAACAAAAGAAGGAAGAGCAGCAAAAGCAGGATGAACAGAAGCAAGACCAACAGCAGCAACAACCTGAAAAGAAAAAGGATGAGATGAGCGACCAAGCAGCTGAACAACTTTTGAACTCTGCCCAGCAGGACGAGAAGGGGGTACAGCGTAAAATCAATCAGCAGCAGAATAACAGGAGACGCAATCTTGAAAAGGACTGGTAAATGAAACGAATTATACACATATTGGTATTTGTCTTAATCTCTGTCAGTATGTTTGCTGATGGAGATGTGACATTTAAGGTGAGTGCCCCATCCACGGTAGAGGCTGGTGGCAAATTCAGAGTGCAGTTCACGGTGAACACACAGAATGTGTCAAATTTCAGTGCCCCTGATTTTAAGGGTTTTGAAGTGATATACGGACCCGCAACTTCCTCTCAGAGCAGTTTTCAAATGATTAACGGACGCACTTCTCAGAGTAGTAGCATCATTTACACCTACGTGCTCTTGAGTGAATCGCCCGGCACCTTTACGATTGGAAGTGCCAGTGTACAGGTGGATGGAAAGGCTGTCAAGTCGAAACCCGTGCAGGTCAGAGTGCTTCCCTCGGGTCAAAGTCCCTCAGCAGGTTCTTCTGGTGGCAATTCGACCAACGGCTCTGCTTCGGGAAATGGCTCTTCCAACAATGGGAGTGATGGAAGAAACGCTTCGTCGGCTCAAAACATCTCTGCTAAAGACCTTTTCATGACAGCCACGGCATCACGTACCAATGTGCATGAACAGGAAGCAATTTTGCTGACTTACAAGATTTATACATTGTTGGATTTGACGCAACTGGATGGTAAATTGCCAACACTCGACGGATTCCAGATACAGGAAATACCGTTGCCACGCACCAAGGAGTTTGGTATAGAGCAGTATAACGGCAGAAATTACCGTACAGTGGTGTGGAGCGAATACCTCTTGTTCCCGCAGAAGTCGGGTAATCTCACCATTCCTGCCATTACCTACGAAGGAGTGGTTGTGACTCGCAACCGCAACATCGACCCTATCGAGGCCTTCTTCAATGGAACAGGAGGGTTGATGGAGGTGAAACGAAAAATCACCACACCTGCCTTGACTATTCATGTGTCGCCACTGCCTAACCAGCCAGCAGGTTTCTCTGGAGCTGTGGGTAAGTTCTCTGTCTCCTCAACCATCAGTAAGCAAGAGGTGGATGCCAACGATGCTGTCACGTTGAAAATCAGTGTCAAGGGAAATGGCAACATGAAGCTTATCTCAACCCCCGAGGTGGCTTTCCCGAAAGATTTTGAAACTTATGATGCCAAGGTGAACGACCGTTTTGACCTGACACGCACAGGACTGGCTGGCACCAAGGAGTTTGAGTACCTATTTGTGCCGCGTCATGCAGGCACGTATGAAATACCTGCTGCCCAGTTCATCTACTTCGATACTGATTCCCGCTCTTATAAAACGCTCACCACAGAAGCTTATACACTAAAAGTAAACAAAGGCAAGGGAGGGACAGGACAGAGTGTATCTAATTATAGTGGTCAGCAGCAGGATGTGCAGCAACTCAACCAAGATGTACGTTTCATCAAGAAAGGAGAAGTCGTGCTTCATCAGCCAGGCGATACCTTCTTTGGCACATGGAAATACTGGATGGCATATCTCTTGCCTCTCCTTCTCTTTATGCTGATACTCATCATGGGCCGCAAGCAGATGAAAGCAAGTGCCAATGTGGCACTCTCCCGTGGCAAGAAAGCCAACAAGGTGGCGCTTCGCAGAATGAAGACTGCCAAAAAGCTGCTGGACAGCCATGACATCGGACAGTTCTACGACGAAGTGCTCCGTGCTCTTTGGGGATATGTGGGCGATAAGTTCAATATGTCGCAAGAGTCGCTTAATAAGGAGAACATCGAACAGTCACTCTCTTCACGTCATGTGCCTGATGAGAATATCCAGCAGTTTATGAAAGTGCTCAACGATTGCGAGTTTGCCCGTTATGCTCCAGGCGATGTCAACGAGAACATGGAGAATGTGTATAACAGTGCCATCGATGCCATCAGTAAAATGGAGGACAACCTATGAAAATAGACGATTTGACAATTTACAATTTACGATTTGCCATGCGGTCAGTTCAGAAGATATTTCTACTTTTCGTTTTTAGTTGTTTGTCTTTGGTTTCCGTTGCAGCCACCAAGGTGGAAGCCGATGCACTTTACGAGCAAGAGCAATACCGTGAGGCAGCTGCCGCCTACGAAGCAGTCTTGAAAGAACAAGGTGTAGCCGCAGGAGTGTATTACAACCTTGGTAATTGCTATTACAAACTTGATGAGATACCCCTCGCTGTGCTCAACTATGAGCGTGCTTTCCTGCTTGACCCAGGTGATGCGGATATTCGAGCAAATCTTGCATTGGCACGTGGGAAAACTATTGATAAAGTCGTTCCTCCCTCTGAGATGTTCTTTGTCACTTGGTGGCGCGACCTCACCAACTGTATGAGCATGGATGCGTGGACGATATTGGGCATCACGGCTTTCATCCTCATGCTGATAGGAGTGCTCGTCTATATGTTTGTACCCCAACTGGTAGCGCGTAAGATAGGAGTTTATGGGGCGATGGTACTTTTTGTGATGGCGGTTATAGCCAATCTGGCAGCGGTCTCACAGCACATCGACCAGACCCGTCGCAACACCGCCATCATTCTTGCTCCAGCTGTCACAGTGAAAAGTTCTCCCAGCGAAAAGAGTACCGACCTTTTCCTCATTCACGAGGGTTCCAAAGTGGAGATACTCGATGCCTCAATGAAGGAATGGATGGAAGTGAAATTTGAAGAAGGCAAACAAGGCTGGATTCCTGTCAATGTCGCAGAAACGATATGAACGAACTCAACGAACTCGACCATCAGCTTACGCTTGCCATCAATGGCAGCGACAGCCTTTTTTGGGACAATGTGATGTACACTGTGACCGACACTTTCTCATGGTCATTGGTCATCCTCACCTTGCTTATTATCATTTTCAAGAACAACACTTGGAAAGAGGCTCTCATGGTGTATCTCACCATCGCTTTGCTCATATTCGTAGCAGACCGCATCTGTTCTGGACTTGTCAAACCGATGGTCGCACGTTGGCGACCTACCCAAGACCCGCAACTCATGTATTTTGTTGATGTTGTGCGTAACTATCGGGGGGGACGTTTTGGATTCTTTTCCGGCCATGCCTGCAACACCATGTGCATGGCAATGTTTCTCTCATGGCTTTTCCGTAGCGGCAAGGTTGCCTTCACCCTTTTCTTTTGGTCGCTCACCACAACCTTCACACGTCTTTATCTGGGTGTTCACTATTTGGGTGATGTCTGTGTAGGGTTCACCATAGGTGCTCTTCTCGGCTGGATTTTTTATTGGCTAATGGAGCATTATGTTCATCCGCGTATAGGTACCAAGCGGCTCATCTCTGCACAATTCACATCATCAGGTTACCTTAAGAGCGACCTCGATACGTTCATGACCATCATCTTCTTCAATTACATCTGTGTCCTCATTGTCGCCATGACGCTTGGAATAGGATAGCGAACTCAATTGCCAATGTCTTCCTAACTCTGTTGCCAATGTCTTCCTCGTCCTCATGCCCGTCGTCTCGGAAGACTGTGCCCCGTGTCTTCCGAGTTCTCATGCCCGTATCTTGCTCCGCCTCTTGCCCGTGTCTTCCGAGTCCTCTTGCCCGTTATCACTCTGCTCCGATGCTCGTCATCACTTTGCCCTCACGCTCGTCATCACTTCGCTCTCATGCTCGTGTCTTCTGAGGAGGTGTTTTCAGAGGGTTTCATATAGAGTTTTCATGGTGTTTGTTGTAAAGACCTCGTTTTATCGTGTGAAGTCCCCCTCGCAAGAAAAGCGCAAACAAATTGCTTCGTTTACGCTTTTCTTTGTAATTCGTTATGTTTTATTTAAGTTGACATAAACTGGTTATAAACAAAGTTCGAAAGAAAAACTGCAACTGATACATGCGGTGAACAAAAGCACAACAAAATGCGGAACGGAGAGAGGAGAGCGACAAAAATCATCCTCATCTTTTTCACGAATCATTATTTTCGTGTAACTTTGTGAATACAAATTTTTATGTCATTATGTATTTTACAAAACAAGTAAAAAATATGAGATGGATTAACATTTGCAAGGTCATATCTTTTCTGTTTTCAGCCTCTCTGTTCATCGCATGTTCCGACGATGACGACAGTTACTCCCCAACAAATCATTCCTATTACGAACCATACAACTCTGTTTTAGGAGAATGGGTGTCTGGATCCAATGATGGTAAAGATTTTTTCCACCTGCTTTTCAATGCCGACCATACAGGTGCGATGTGGAATACAAGAGTCGGTATGTTATACTCATACTCATATAATAATTTACCTACTTTCATAGCGTCTGCAACTGAATTTGACTGGCACATCAATGGTGACACTCTTTTCTATTACAACATCTTAAAAAACGGCTATGAATCTAAGGGGTGGAGCTTGAGCGTATTGGCTGGAGATACTTTATATGCAATGGGAAGTAAAATGGTTCGCCCTTCCACAACCTTTGCCCCATTTTTCCCCATCGCCAAGGAACTTGTTGTGTCGCCTAACCCCTGCAAGCCAGGGGAAAAAGTGACAGCATCTATTTCCTTCCTTTCTCCTGGACAATATTTCAAGTATGTGAGCCAATCGGTTTCTATCTACTATTATGATAGAGAAAGCGAGCTTTATTCTTCCGACACGCTATCTTCAGGCTCTTTCCACCCGACCAATGAGCCTATCTACAAATTCACGGCTCCAACAATGCCTGGCCAATATTACATAGAGTTTACAAATACGTCAGTTCTCACTAAACATTATACGGGCTATGAAAGTTTTCATATTCCACAAGACAGCATAGAATACACCAGGTCTTGTGGTACAATTTTCGAGGTTAAAGCAGAATAATTTTACAGTTGACTCTTTGTTTCATGTAAATTGACATAATGCTGATTATAAACTGGAAATCCTCCATATCCACCTAACAAGGCTTTATTGTTTAGCGGACACGAATCAATTTTGTATCTCCTCACTGATGTATCCTTTTGGAAGGGGACGGCAGTTGTAGCACGAAGCCATGATTTCACCATAGGCACCAGCAGAGAGGATGGCAAGTAGGTCTCCACGTTGTGTCTTAGGGAGTTGGATGTCCTTGTCGAACACATCACTGGACTCACAGATGGGGCCTACCACGTCGTAGGTGTCCGTCTCGGTCGTAGTGCTGGTGAGGTTGATGATTTTGTGATGGGCATCGTAGAGGGCAGGGCGGATGAGGTCTGTGAATCCAGCATCGACAATGGCGAATTTCTTGACAGACCCTTCTTTTACGAAGTTCACTTTGGTAATGAGGGCTCCGCATTGAGCTACAACGGCACGTCCGAGTTCGAAGTGGACGGTTTGTCCAGGTCTCAGTTTCAGGTGTTGGTGGTAGGTAGCGAAGTAATCCTTGAAATTGGGGATGGTGTGTGTTTGTGGTTCCTTGTAGTCAATGCCTAAACCTCCACCCACATTGATGATCTCCAAATGGATGCCTTCTGATTCAAGTCTGTCTTGTAGTTCATTGATGCGTTCGGCTAAGGCGATGAAGTCATCCATTTCCAGAATCTGTGAACCAATGTGGAAGTGCAAGCCTTTGAATTGTACATTCGTCATGGATTGTGCCTGTTGTATGACTTTCTCCATATCCTTCATGTCAATGCCGAATTTGTTCTCAGCCAACCCGGTGGTTATGTGTGCATGTGTATGAGCACCCACATTCGGATTGATGCGGAAACATACAGTCGCAACCTTCCCTTTTTGGGCTGCAATCTCGTTGATGATTTCGAGTTCGGGGATGCTTTCGACATTGAAGCAAAAGATGTCTTTGTCAAGCCCAAGTTCTATTTCCCAATCGCTTTTACCCACACCTGCAAAGACTATCTTGTTGGCTGGGAATCCTGCTGCGAGTGCCTGTTCTATCTCTCCGCCCGATACGCAGTCGATGCCTAATCCCGCTTCGTTGATGACTTTAAGCACTTTCATGTTGGCATTGGCTTTCACTGCATAGTGAACGAAGTATTTGTCGTATTTCTTTGTCTCTGTGTTGATGGCGTCAAGTGTCTGACGCAGGATGTTTGTGTCATAGTAGTAGAATGGCGTGCGGATGCCTGCCATTCTATCTACGTTGATTGATAATGCCATATATTATAAATAATAATGTGTATTAGTTGAACAAGTGGTCGCTGAGTGACTGGAGTGCTTTCTTCTTATCCTCGGCTGAGATGAGAAACGATATATTATGGTTAGAGCCACCGTATGAAATCATACGGATTGGAATATCCTTGAGTGCCTCGGTTGCCTTGCTTTCAAAACCTACATTTTGTGCGTCAAGATCACCGACCACGCAGATGATGCACATCTCTTTATCCACCTGCACGTGTCCGAACTTCTTCAGTTCATTCACAATGGCATCCAAATGAGTCGCATTGTCTATGGATACGCTGACACCCACTTCTGAAGTGGCAATCATGTCAATAGAGGTCTTGTAAGACTCGAATATCTCGAAGACCTTGCGCAAGAAACCATACGCGAGGAGCATTCGGGAGGAGGTAATCTTAATAGCGGTGATGTTGTCCTTGGCAGCTACAGCCTTAATCTTCCCGTGTTCAGTCTCGTTGCTGATGATGGTGCCTGTAGCTGATGGATCCAGAGTGTTGAGCAGCTTTACAGGAATACCTGCATATTTGGCAGGCTGCACACAGGTGGGGTGCAGAATTTTGGCTCCAAAGTATGCTAACTCAGCAGCTTCCTCAAAGTGTAGGTGGTTGACAGGCGATGTCTTGTTAACGAAGCGAGGGTCATTGTTGTGCATACCGTCAATGTCTGTCCAAATCTGAATTTCCGAAGCACCAACAGCCGCACCGATGAGCGAAGCTGTGTAGTCGCTGCCGCCACGTTGCAAGTTGTCAATCTCTCCGTAGGCATTGCGGCAGATGAAGCCCTGTGTGATATAGATATCCTTATTAGGGTTCTCGTCGAGTTGCACCTTCAGCTTTTCGCGGATATACTCTAAGTCTGGTTCTGCGTTCTTGTCTGTGCGCATGAATTCCAGCGCGGGAATCAGTACGGCATTATAACCTTGTTCGATGAGATAGTTTGTCACCATGTTGGTGGAGATGATTTCGCCCTGACCAACAATGATTTTCTCTTCAAACATGGTGAAGATACCTTTGGTGAACGAGCGCAGGTAGTCAAATTCTTCTTTGAGGAAGTCGAGTGTCTTCTGCTTCATCTCTACAGTGGTGTAGAGTTCGTCCACATGCTTCTTGTATTTTCTTTCGAGTGTGTTGATAGTCTCGTTTGCGCCTTCTGGATTTTTCTTGTAAAGATAGTCGGAAATCTCCACAAGCGAGTTGGTTGTGCCCGACATGGCTGAAAGGACGACAATCTTCTGGTCGCCGTTAGTGATAAGCTTTACGACATCCTTCATTCGTTGAGGAGTGCCTACGGATGTTCCGCCAAACTTGAGTACTTTCATAATCTATAATGTGTTGTTTTTAATCTATTTCTTCTGTCGATTCTTCCTCGTTCAGTCGCTCTACTTCTACTAACTGATGATTTTCACATTTGAGTTGTCTGCCAGGGAACTGGTCAAGCAGGTTTAGATTGTGGGTAATGATGATAACGGTGCTGCCTGCCTTGCAGATTTGCTGCAACAGTTCTGTTATCTGTTTGCCTGTCTCTGCATCAAGGTTGCCTGTCGGTTCATCTGCAAGAATAAGCTTCGGACGATTGAGAATGGCACGTGCGATAACAATGCGCTGCTGTTCGCCTCCTGACAATTCCGACGGCATTTTGTAGCCCTTTGTTGCCATGCCTACCAGTTCCAGCACATCACTGATGCGTTGGTTGATTTCTATCTTGTTCTTCCATCCTGTTGACTTCAGTACAAAGCGAAGATTGGCATCCACGGTGCGGTCGGTCAGCAGTTGGAAGTCTTGAAAGATGATGCCAAGCTTCTTTCTCAAGTCGGGCAGATGACGACGGCGCAACCCCACCATGTCATAGTCGAGTACTTTTGCCTCGCCTTCTTTCACGGGAAGCTCACCATAAAGCGTCTTGAGGAAGGAACTTTTGCCTGTGCCTACCTTACCCGTGATATAGACAAACTCACCTTCATCAATTTGAAGGTTGACACCTTGCAAGACGAGCTGGCTCTCTTGGTAAACATTTACGTTTTTGTAGTCAATCAATACCATTTCCTTAATGCTTATGCCAGTTCGGGTCATGACGTTCTGCCAATTCGGTAGCCAAGTCCTCAATCTTTAAGCCTTTCGAGGTGAGCAATACGATGAGGTGGTAGAGCATATCCGCAGCCTCATACACCAGTCGTTCATTGTTGTTGGCAACCGCTTCGATGACAGCCTCCAAGGCTTCTTCGCCTACTTTCTGTGCCATGCGGTGACAGCCATCCTTGAAGAGGGAAGTGGTGTAGCTGCCCTCTGGCATTTCTTCGTGACGCTTCTCGATGAAACGCTGCAATTCTACCAAGAACATGATAGGGTTGTCGTTCTTCTCGTTCCAGCAAGTGTCAGCACCTGTGTGGCAAACGGGGCCTACAGGGTTGGCTTTGATGAGCAACGTGTCCTTGTCGCAGTCATTCAGGATTTCCACCACGTTGAGAAAGTTGCCGCTCGTCTCGCCCTTCGTCCAGAGTGTTTGGCGAGTACGGCTATAGAAAGTCACTTTTCCTGTCTCTACCGTCTTGTTGTATGCCTCTTCGTTCATGAAGCCGAGCATCAGCACCTTCAACGTCTTGGCATCCTGCACAATGGCAGGCACAAGACCGTCCATTTTCTTGAAATCAATTTCCATTATTTGTTTACTTTTCTATAATCTTACATTCACTCCCTCGTTGGCTAAATACAGCTTCAATTCGGGAATGGGTATTTCGCCAAAGTGGAACACACTGGCCGCCAAGGCTGCGTCACTGTGTCCATTGATGAAGGTGTCGCGGAAATGCTCCTTGGCTCCTGCTCCACCCGAAGCTATCACAGGGATGGTCAGTGAATCAGTGAGTTTTCGCAAAGCAGCATCGGCAAAACCATGTTTCACACCATCATGATTCATCGACGTGAACAGAATCTCTCCAGCACCTCTTTCGTTCGCTTCTTTCGCCCAATCGAAGAGCTGGTGTTCGGTCGGCACACGTCCGCCATTGATGTAGCAAATCCAGTCAAGCCCCTCGACTCCCATAAGAGGGTTGTATTTCGCATCAATTGCCACTACGCACACTTGACTGCCAAAGTTTTTGGCTATTTCGTCTATCAGTTCAGGACGACGCAATGCCGCCGAGTTGATGCTTACCTTGTCTGCCCCAGCATTCAAGAGCCTGTCCACATCTGAGAGTTCGTTGATGCCACCGCCCACAGTAAATGGGATATTGATTTCCCTTGCGATGCGCTTCACCAGTTCTGTGAAAGTCTTTCGTCCTTCGTGCGAGGCGGTAATGTCAAGATACACCAATTCGTCCGCTCCTTGCTCACTGTATAGTTTACCCAGTTCGATAGGGTCACCTGCTTGGCGAAGGTTCACGAAGTTTGTCCCCTTCACAGTTTGCCCGTCCTTGATGTCAAGACATGGTATGATACGTTTAGCCAACATATTTTTCCAGTTCCTCCATTTTAATGCGCCCCTCATAGATAGCCTTGCCGAACACTACGGCAGGAACGCCTGCCATGTTCAGCTGGTCGATGTCCTCAATGCAACTCACACCACCACTTGCTATCAGATACAAGTTAGGCAGTTCCCTCATCACCTCTTCATACAACTGGATGGCTGGTCCCTCCAGCATACCGTCCTTGCTGATGTCTGTACAGAGCACATTATCCACACCTTTCTTCACATAGCGTTGCAGGAACGGCATCAATTCATCCTCTCCCTCTTCTTTCCATCCGTTGATGCTGATTCGTCCGTTTTTCACATCTGCACCTAAGATGATTTTGTTGTCGTTATACTTCTCCAGCCATGTTTCAAACAGTGTGGGTTTCTTTACCGCTACACTGCCGATGGTCACCATCGTGGCACCGCTGGCAAAAGCAATGTCAATGTCTTCGTCCGACTTGATGCCGCCACCGAAATCAATCACCAAGCTGGTGTGGTCGGCTATGCGTTCAATCACCTTGTAGTTTACGATGTGCTGTGAACGAGCACCGTCCAAGTCCACCGTGTGTAAACGTCGGATGCCATGAGCCTCAAACATTTTCGCCACCTCCAAAGGGTCTTCACTATACACCTTTTTCGTGTCATAGTCACCCTTCGTCAGTCGCACGCATTTTCCGTCGATGATATCTATTGCAGGAATGATTTCTATCATAGTTCCATAAAATTCTTCAAAATCCTTTCACCCACTGCTCCGCTCTTTTCTGGATGAAACTGAGTAGCATAGAAATTGTCTTTGTGCAGAGCAGAAGAATATGGTTGAATGTAGTTCGTTGAGGCAATCGTCCAGTCGCATGTCGGTACATAGAAACTATGGATGAAATACACAAATTCCTTCTTTTCAAAGCCCTTAAAGAGCGGCGACTTCGTGTCCTCAATCGTATTCCACCCCATCTGTGGTACCTTGTCCTCATGCACTTTAGGGACAAAACGCTTCACCTCCACATCGAACACACCCAGACAATCCGTGTCCTGTTCCTCGCTGTGGCGGCACAACAGCTGCATGCCGATGCAGATGCCCAGCACTGGCTGCTTCAAGTTTACAATCACCTCGTCCAGTCCGTGCGCTTTCAGATATGTCATTGTGCTGCAAGCCTCCCCTTGGCCAGGGAATATGACACGGTCTGCCGACCGTATCAACTCTGCATCATCCGTCACCATAGGCTCAATGCCTAAGCGCCGAACAGCATTTTCCACCGAACCGATGTTTCCAGCATTATATTTTACAATTGCTACCTTCATCTTGCCATACTAAACCACATAAAAGCGTTGCAAAGGTACGAAAAAAATACCGAATAGCGTGAAAACCTTACACATTATCTTCCTCCAACATGAAAAAAACTATCTCTTCACGAAAACACATGATATTATATGTGCCCTTTTTTTATCATTGAAGGTACCTGATGATTGTGATACACAGCCTCTTTTCCTATCTTCTTTATGCTTTTGGGGATACTTCCATCCGATGGAAGAGGGTGATGAGCAGGGAACCGAGAATGCCTGCACAGAGGGAACCGAGCAGGACGGCTATCTTGCCCGAAGAACGAATGAGGTCGGTAGTGTGGGGATCGAACTCGCCAAAGGAAAGAGTATCGACAAAGATGGACATGGTGAATCCGATACCACCGAGACAGGCGACTGCAAAGAGCATTTTCCATGTGGCACCTTCGGGCATGGCTCCCACTTTGCACTTGATGGCAATGAAACTTGCAAGCGTGATACCGATGGGTTTGCCCAACAGGAGCCCGAGGAAGATACCCATACCCACCATGCCAATACCCTCGATGGGAAGTGCTTGGAAGATGTTGAAGAAACTAAGGTCGGGAATGACAACACCGGCATTGGCTAATGCGAAGATTGGCATGATAAGGAAGTTGACCCAAGGGTTGAGCGCGTGCTCGAGACGATAGGACATGCCGATGGAGTTGTTGGTGATGTAGCTCATTCGGCGAAGGCAATGGCGCTGGGGACCATTGGGAAACGGAACACCTGCTTCATACTCGTCGTCATCGTAGTGCGTCAGCCGTGCGAGGTACTTGTGGTTGCTGCGGTTGAGATAGGAGCGGCTGAAACGTGCATCCATCGGAATTGTGAATGCCATGACTACGCCTGACATGGTGGAATGGATGCCAGAATAGTAGAAAAGGAACCATACAGCAATGGCTGGGATGAGGTAATACATCATACGTTTTTCTCCCAGTCGGTTCATCAAGATGATGGCACCGAGCAGCATCAAGGCGATGAGAAGTAGGGGAATATTGATCTCACCGCCATAGAAGAATGCTACCACAAGGATGGCGCCCAAATCGTCGGCAATGGCAAGTGCTGTGAGGAAAATCTTGAGTGATATGGGCACTTTGTTGCCGAGGATGGACATGATGCCCACCGCAAAAGCAATGTCGGTAGCGGTCGGAATACCCCATCCACCTACTGTGCTGGTACCAGCATTGAAGAGGGTGTAGAAGAGGGCAGGGACAGCCATTCCACCTGCTGCGGCAATGACAGGAAGGAGTGCTTTCTTTACACTGGAAAGTTCACCGCAGATGATTTCGCGTTTGATTTCGAGACCGACCGTGAAAAAGAACACCACCATCAGAATGTCGTTGATGAACTTCTCAACAGTCATCTCTGCAGGGAAACTGACCGAGAAACGTTCGTTGCTGATAGTCATGGATAGGTTGGTTTCCAACAATTCATGATAGAGATGTGAGGTGGCAGGGAGGTTGGCAAGCAACATTGCCACAATGACGCATAGGAGTAGTGTTACACCTCCTGCCCAAGGCTGATTCATGAAATTCTTGCTGGAGAGTTTCATCGAATGCAGACCTTTGTTCCATGTATAGAGCGGAATGAGTCGCATAAATGTGTTTCCTTATGTTTGGAATTTTTACGTTTGTGAATGATTATGTTATTTTTTGAATTTGTGTGTTAGTTGTTGGGTGATTGCAGGAACGTTTTGGGCGTCATGCCAGTAACACGTTTGAAGAAACGGCTGAAACTGCTGACTGTGGGGAAATGAAGCATCTCGCTGGTTTCGCTGAGGCTATAGTGATGAACCACCATGAAAGCCTTGGCTTTCTGTATAACCGATAGGTCAATCCATCCCGAAGCGTTTCGGTTGCTATAACTGATGCTTACGAAAGACAGATATTTGCTGGAGATGCCAAGCAAGTCTGCATAGAATTGTACAGAACGATGCTCGATGCTGTGTTTATTGAGAGCAGCCAAGAAACGGCAATAGACATCATACTGACGTGAATGGTTGGTGCCTGTAAGTGGCATGGGATTGTACTGATGGATGTTGATATTTTCAACATAGAGAGCATTCAGCATAGAACGTAGGTATATGCCTTGGAACTCGTATGGTGGAGCCAATATGTCGCGCTTGATTTCATTGTAGATGTTGAGTGCCCGTTGCATGTGGTCAGGAGATACCGGGGCAATGAAATGGCGGAGGGACATCTGTGCGTTGCTATAAGTGATGCCCAGATCGTTATAGGTCATATTGGACAGCTTCGGGTAGATGACCAGCATGAAATACTCGATGTCATGGCTGATGTGCTTGGGGCGTGTGATGCTCTCAGGCATGATTGTGATCAGTGTGTTGGCATTGACCGCAGCTTCATTACCATTTACTTCGAGAAGGCATTCGCCCTTTCTCACATAGAGGTTGATTTTCTGATACATCTTTTGGCTATCAGAAGCATAGAGCGACTCCAGGGGATTTCTGCCATCGAACGTGTCAAACAGAAGCATGAAGTTCGGTATGCCTGCTGATGGCTGAATCTCCTTTTTTGTGAACACGTCCACATATTCTATATAGCCCGTGTTGTGTGGGGGTGTTGGTGTTACGTATGGCATGGCGTTTACATTCTATTTTTTGACATGAAATTGAGTGACTTCCTATTGTTCTCCTTTACATACTTGTTGGGAGACATTCCCGTGATGCGTTTGAAGTAGCGTCCGAAGAAGCTCTGGCTTGGGAAATGGAAATCTTCACTGATGGTCTTGATATTACAGTCATTGGCATAGAGCATCTGCTTGACTGCATAGATGACATAATTGTCAATAACTTGGGAAGCGGACAATCCTGTGAAATTGTGGACGATGGTGGAAAGGTACTTGGGCGTGATTTTCAATGTCTTGGCATAGTACTGAACAGACCTTTCCTGCTTGTGGTCATTACTGAGAATATCGAGGAATTTTGTGAAGACACTATATTGTTTGGAATTATTCGTGTGAGGTATATAGGTCGTTGGTTGGATGAATGAACAGAGCTTTGCAAGAAAGGCTGTGATATATGCTCGATGCACCATTTCCATCATCGGGTAGTGATCACGCATGTGCTCATTCTTAATGGTTCTGTAGCAATGTAGAAGGGCATTGATTTGTTCTGGGTCGAAGCGCAGATGGCTGAACGAGAAAGCATGAAATTTGTTCATCTTGCAGAGTGTGCTGTGTTCTAAGATGTCGGTCATCAGACAGTTGCGGGCAATGAGGGAGACATAAAAACACCGTGACTCCTGCAATTTGATTGTCATACAAGGCCGAACAGACAGGTATTCGTTTGCCTTTACTTCTATTTCCGTTCCACCTATCACAATATGGAGCGTTCCTCTCAATACGATAAGCATGTAGAAATACTCGGAGTTATAGGAGGCCTCGCATGGAGAAATGAGGGGGTCTTCTTTTTCATCAAGGTTATCTACCACAAGATACTTGTCTTCGAAGGAAGAAAAGTAGGTGGCTTTGGGACATCCCTTGGTTATCCATTTGTTAAAATCTGTTACGTCACGATCCTTCATGGTTACGAAACACTTTATGGGGTTGTTGTGTGTTTATCATTATTTTTTCATTCACCATTTGTGATGGGTGGGGTGCTGGTTCGTGTCGCTCCTTGTGTGGAATTAGGATTGATTTCCTGTGCCTTCCGCAGAATTAGCGTTGTTGCGCCTATGGTGATGATGGCGCCGTCTTCCATATTGATGCGGTCAACGTCACGCAGAATCTTGTTCATGTAGAAAGTTCCTGTGTCACTGGGGGCATCGCGCAGGATATACTGCAATTCTCCCTGCTTGTTCCTTTTCACGGTGATGACACAATGAAACGTGTCAATGCTGGGGTCACGGGTTTCGATGGGTTTGTTGATGTTGGTTCCCTTCAGGTACCTGCCGATTTCATTTTCACCCTCGTCCAGTGGAATCACTTGCTTGAAAGCGAACTTGTTTTCCACGACGACAATGCTGCCAAAGTCTTTCTTGTATGCCTGCTCATCAAGGGTCTTCTCTTCATGTCTGTTCGTCAGTTTTGATTTGCCAATGCGAATGCCAAATTCCTTATGGCACTGGTTGCAGACAAACACCAACGATTGTCCGTTGGTGTATTTTGTCTCATCGAAGACAATGTAACTATCGCATTTGGGGCAACGAACTCTCTTCATCTCTGTTTTTTCTGATTTTATATTCGACACCTTCTTCAAAAAATGATAGATGGCGGCTTGAATTGCACTTGACCAGCTTACAGTTCCAACACCCAGGCTTCTGCAAATTCTGTGTTCTGTTGACGTAGGGATTGTAGTGCACTTTGTGCATCCTTTTCACTGGCGTAGTTCGAATAAAGAATACGGCTCACTTTGCCATTCTTCGCATATCGTCCTTCCGCGAAACCTGCTTTCGTCAGATTCTCTATGAAGATTTCAGCATTGTGTTGGCTTACATAACTGGCGAGTACGATGGTGAACTGGGCTTCATCCGCTTTCTGTGTGGAGGTTGGGGTGTCGGAAGCCTTGCCTGATGGCTTTTCCTCGATGGATGGGGTTTCTGCTTTCTCCTGTGCAGTTTCTTCTATGGTGAGGCCTTTATTTTCAGCGGTGGCGTTCTCTTTCTGCTTGGGGGCAGTTGGAGCGGTCGGAGTCATGTCTGGATGCGCTGGTGCCTGCACCCTTTCATTGATGGGATAGAACGTCGCCACCACCGTGTCTGTCTCTGTGCTGATATTCTTCATGGCTGGGTAAGAGAAACAGAAGAGGAGTAGCACGGCTGCAGCGGCAGCGATGCTGACATCGAGCCAATGACGATTCAGGCGTATGACAATGTCCTTGGTTCTCTTGGTTTTCTCTTTCTCCGTGGGCTCTGGATGCGTCTCGTCGCTACGGATGGTGGAAGCCACAGCTGCTATCTGCAAGGCTTTCTCCACTTCCTTTTCCTTCACTACGCGATTCAGCGATTTCAGCTCGTAAGAGTACAATCCATATAACGAGGGTGTCATGATGCCTGTCTCGGGAGCTGCGAATGTGATGTTGTGATTCAGCCCTTTCTTCACAACGCCAATATGCTCGAACGTGTATTCGCCTTTCATCTCCAGTTCATACATCATCTTTTCGATGTCGGCCTCCATTTGCAACTGTGCTGCGGGGTAGGAGGCATCGTAGGCTGCCATGTATGACTGAACCAGCAAACCATCGTTCACTTGCAGTTGTTGGTTGAACCCGATGGTGCGATAGGGAGGCAGGAAAAGTTCTTCCTCGCTGCCGCTGTATCGTGCGTCAGCATGGTTGGCGATGAAACCACCCAACCCCGGAACGATGACGCAATCGTGTTCAAGTAACAGCAATTCTATATGTCTTGCCAAAGAAATCATGTCACAAAGATAGTACTTATTTTTGTTTCGAGCACCAAAATTCTTAATTTTTTTAATGAAATGTCCCATTTTTCTATCAATGGACGCATTTATCACAGGGTGGATTGTACAAAAAGGGCTGCATGAGAAAAATGCAGCCCTTTGTTACCTGTCCCATGTGTTACTTATTCAGCAGGTGCCTGTGAACCGCCTGTGGCAGGGAATGATGGAACATTCTCGGCATCGGTGGACTGAGCAGGAGCCGTGATGTTGATGGGTGATTCTTCCACCGTTGCTTTGGTGACGAATGCTGCAGAGACGACGCTGAGCACTACCATCGCTACGGCGAGCCCCCAAGTGGCTTTCTCCAGGAAGTCTGTTGTCTTGCGCACACCCATAATCTGATTTGAAGAAGCGAAGCTGGATGCAAGGCCACCGCCCTTGGATTCCTGAATAAGGACAATTCCGCACATCAAGATGGATGCGAGAATGATGAGTACAATGATTAGTGGATACATTTTTTTATTTAGTTGTTTGGTTTTTTGATGTTTTGTTCGCCGAGAATTATCTCAAGCAAATTCATTTCGGCTGCAAAGTTAGAACTTTTTTTCGGATTATTCAAACAAATTTTGCGCAAAATCTCTAAAGCCTGCTGATATCTGCCTTGTTTTATGTAGATATTGACCATGTTTTCGGTATAAATTTCTTCCTCTTCGGCAGAAAGTTCGGGTGAAGTGAACTCTTCGTCGTTCATTTCGGGCATATCCAGCCGCTGTTTGCCTTTGGTCTCTTCGATGAAGATGTCGATGAGGTCGGCACCTTTCAGGCGTGGGGCGTTGTCGTCTGCCTTGCTGATGTCATCTGGCTCTTCGGGAGTGCCTTGCTGCTCCTGTCGCATGAGGTAGGAGACGTAATCGTTGGTGAGGTCGGCCACGGAGGGTTGGTTGCGTTCTGGGCCGAAATCGTTGTCTGTTTCGATGCCTCCTTGGGTCAGGAAGGTGTTGATGAGCGAGAGGGTGCGGTTGCTGTCGCCTTCCGTCTCGATGGCTGTGGCACTATTTTGGCTAGGCAGTTCATAGTTGACACCTTCTGTCAGCGCAAATAGGGCGGTGCGGTCGGGCACATGCACACTTGCCCGCTTCAGTTCGGGACCAAAGTCTTGCGAGTGAAGCCTGTAAAGGTTCGATAAATAGAGCAGGCGCACCGCTTGGAAGAAGGGGTATTTCTCCACCAGCGCTTTCAGCTCGGGCAAAGTTTCTGCATTGAGCTTCGAGGGGTCTTCTATCAGTTCTTTTATGTTCATCATTTTTGATTACCAGTTGGCTACAGTGGCGTTGAATATCTGGTCGATGATGTCGTCTATCATCTCTTGCACCAGGGTTTCCTGCACGGCGGAGAGTTGCTGCGAGGATTCGTAATCGGCGGTGGCGCTGAATCGCTGCTCGAAGTCTTCATCGTGCTTCGTGTTGTTGACGAATCGCACGTTCACCGTGATTTTCAGCTGCACCATCGACGAGTAGCCTTCCGAACTGATGCTCTTGTTCGTCTGGCTGTATTCCACGATTTCGCCCGACAGCTGCAGGTCTCCATTGCGCTTCAGCACCGTGAGTTTGGTCTTTTGGGCAAAGGCATCGCTCAGCGAGTTGTAGAACATCGACTCCATCGGGCTCCACACATAGTTGGCACGGATGGGGAACTTGTCGAGGCTCACCGTCTTCACCTTGGTGTAGTCGATGCTGGTGCCTGTGAACTTGTAGCTGACGGTGCACGCCACCAGTGCCACGGCAACGAGCAGTGTGAGGGCGAAGGGTATGATGTGTCTTCTCATATATCCAGTCCGTAGTCTTTGATTTTTCTGTAAAGCGTGCGTTCCGAGATGTCCAGCTCCCTTGCCGTCTTCTTGCGGTTGCCGTTGTTGCGTCTGAGGGATTCGATGATGTTCTTTTTCATCAGTTCCTTGTTCGACATGGGGGCTTCCTCTATCGTCTCGATGTCAACGTCTTGTATGTTGTTTCGGTTGTATGCCATGCGGCTTGAGGCAGCGTAACCCTGCTCGTTCATGATGTAGGGTTGCGACGAGGGGATGACCTGCGAATGGGGATAGGACAGGGGCGCGCTCATGGGTTGAGGCTCTTCGTCGAACACTCGGTAGTTTTCCTGCTGCGTGTTGTGCAGGTTCTCCATGTTGCTGTGCACCAGCTCCTTGAGGTCTTTCACCTCCTTGCCGATGCTCGACAGCAGCTGGAAGAGCATATCTCGTTCCTTCTCATAGCTGTGTGCTTCGGGCGTGGAGTGGAGGTCGCGGTTTGTCCCGTGCAGCACCAGTCCTGTCTCGCCCAGCGAGTCGTCCGTCACGCCGTAACTCTTCAAGATGTCAGCCGTGATTTCGCGCTCCTGGCTGATGACGCTGATTTGCTCCACCAGATTGCGCAGCTGGCGGATGTTGCCCGGCCATTTATACTTTAATAATAACGCGCGCGCGTTGTCCGTCAGCCGTACAGGCTCAATGTGGTATTTCTCCGAGATGTCGTAGGCAAACTTTCGGAACAGCAGTTCGATGTCCCTCCCACGCTCGCGGAGTGGGGGCATGCTGATGGGGATGGTGTTCAGGCGGTAGTAGAGGTCCTCGCGGAATTTTCCCTCACGGATGGCTTTCTGCATATTCACGTTGGTGGCTGCCACGATGCGCACATTGGTTTTCCTCACCTCGCTTTCGCCCACGCGGATGTACTCGCCCGTCTCCAGCACACGCAGCAGTCGTGCCTGTGTGGCAAGGGGCAGTTCGCCCACCTCGTCAAGGAAGAGGGTGCCGTTGTTGGCTACGCCAAAATAGCCCTCGCGGTCATCGAGCGCACCCGTGAAAGAGCCCTTCTTGTGGCCAAACAGCTCGGAATCTATCGTCCCTTCGGGCAGCGAGCCGCAGTTGATGGCAAAGTACTTGTTGTGCTTGCGCGTCGAGTTGTCGTGAATCACCCTCGGCAACACCTCCTTGCCCACGCCGCTCTCGCCGTAGATGAGCACCGACAGTTCGGTGGGTGCCACCTGTATGGCAATGTCGATGCTGCGGTTCAGCCCCTCGTAGTTGCCCACGATGCCATAGCGTTGCTTGATTTGTTGTATAGCCTTTTCGTCCATGTCCTGTTTTGAAAATCGTGACAAAATTACACATTTTTCCCCAACTGGCAATGAAATTCTGTCAGTTTTTGAGGTTTCAGCCCTCTTTTCCCGACATCCGTCCCCTTTTTATGGATTTGTCAAGATTCCTCTCCCTCCTCGTTCAACGCGTCCATGTCCACGAACTCCATTTTCTGCAGCATCGTTTTGAAGTCTTGGTGAGGGTAGAACTGCACTTTCACTTTATACACGTTGTCGTTGCTCAATGCTTCAGGATTCTCCGAACTGTGTGCATTGAACACGGGCTTGAGCGTGCCTATGCCCTCAATTTGCACGCTGTGCCCCAACGTCAGGTAGTGGCGCAAACGGTCTGACATGGCGCTTGCAATGCCTTTCACTTGCGAACCTGAAACGCCTTGTGACTCTACACACTCTTTCACGAAGTCCTCAAACTTGATGGGAGGGTAACTCACTTGCTGCAGCACCCACGCCTCATGCATCGTGCCATCGGGCGCGAGCACCTTCTTTTTTGTCTTTCTGTAAGGTATTGACATAACTAAGATATTATATGAATGGTTATACATTTGTTTTGGTGCTGTAAAGTTACGAATAAAATTTGATACTCGCAAATCTTTACCTCCATAAATTGTATTTCGCCCCCTCAAAACCGACGTGCCCCACGTCGGTTGACCGATGTGGGGCACGTCGGTTGACCGACATGGGGCACGTCGGTCAAGAGGTTGTGTAAGCTCCCAGTAAAGATGTTTCGGGAAAAACGTTTGTGCGCTTATTGCAGATACGGGTTGTACATCTTCTCCCGACCGATGGTGGTGGCAGGGCCGTGGCCGCAGAGCACCTTGGTGGAGTCGGGTAGGGTGGAGAGTCGCTTGAGGCTCAGCATGATGTCAGTGTAGCTGCCGCCGGCAAGGTCGGTGCGCCCGCAGCTGCCGCAGAAGAGGGTGTCGCCAGAGAAGAGGACGCCATCCCGCTCGGAGTGGAAACAAACGCTGCCACGTGAATGCCCGGGCGTGGAGAGCACCTTCAGGGTCGTGTTGCCGAAAGTGATGTCGCAGCCGTCCAGCAGGGATGTCCCGAGCGGTGGCATGGGAGGATGGGGGATGCTGATGCCCACTACGGAACGAATCTGCTCATCCATGTTCTCGTAGATGCGCAGGTCTTCGTAGTTGGCAGCAGGACGAAGTCCTAAGTCTCTGAAAACAAACGAGTTGCCCCACACGTGGTCGAAGTGCAGGTGGGTGTTCAGCAGATGCTTCACTTGCAGGTCGTTGGCGGCGATGTGTTTCTTGATGTTCGCCCACTCGCTTTCAGTGGAGCAGCCGCAATCGATGATGACAGCCTCTTGCGTTTCGTCGCTCACCACATAGCAGTTCTCGCCCAGCGGATTGACTTCGAATGTCTTGATGTCCATGTTCATTTCTTGTTGACGATGGTGACGTGCACCACCTTTTTGGTCTTGAAGTACTCTTCGTCGAAGAAATCGCTCAGTTCCCACACAGTGGCGATGTTCTTCATGGACGCAATCTCGCTGTGCAGTTCACCCCCCTTGAGGGCGAAGATGCCATTGGGGACGGCGTTGTGGTGCTCCTTGCTGATGTTCTTTCGTGCCACCTTCACGAGGTCCACCATCGGCATCACGGCACGGGTGACCACAAAGTCGTAGCGGTCTTTGATGTCCTCCGCCCTGGCATGGCTGAACTTCACGTTTTTCAGACCGATAGCCTCTGCCACTTCATGTGCTACTTTCACTTTCTTGCCGACGCTATCGACCAGATGGAACTGCGCGTTTGGGAAGAGAATCGCCAAGGGGATGCCCGGGAAGCCGCCACCTGTTCCGAGGTCCATGATGGTGGTGCCATCCTTGAAGTTCACCACTTTGGCGATGCCCAGCGAGTGCAGCACGTGGTGCTCGTAGAGGTTCTGGATGTCCTTGCGCGAAATCACGTTGATTTTGGCGTTCCAGTCATTATAAAGAGCTTCAAGCTGAGCGAATTGCTCGGCTTGAAGCTCTGTCAGATGGGGAAAATACTTCTGAATAATTGTCATGGCTTTACTGGTGTTGTGGACGCAGGAGGTCGTTCACGGTCTTCACGGGGTTGAATGTGCCCAGTGAAACCTCCACGAAGATGGTGTTCCAGTCGCTCATGGCACCATTCCAGAGGCCTGGCAATTCAAGGGCTTTCAGTTCCTTGCCGTCCTTGCTCTTGCTGGAGATGAAGCCTGTCTGTGGGTCAACATACTTGGTGAGGTCGAACTTGCCACCCTTGTAGTCCTTCACGGCACACACCAGGTCAACGGGGTTGAAGTGGGTGCCGTTCTGGAACATCTGCAGGTACTCGGCGTTGTTCTTGTCGATTTGGCTGCTCTCGAGAATTTGCAGGCTGATGGTGCCGTCCTGGTTGTAGGCAAGGAAGGGACCGCCACCTGGTTCGCCCACGTTCTTCACCATGCCGCACACGCGCATGGGGCGATTCAGTTTCTTCTTCAGGTAGATGGCCAGCTCTGCATCCTCCAAATCCTTCAGTTCCGGATTGCGGCATGAGAGTTCGTCGCGCAGGAAGCGGATGATTTCCTCCAGTTGTGCATGGGTGTATTTGCCGCTATCGAGCAGTTCGAGGTATTGGAACGCCTTCTTCTGCTTGCTGACCAGCACACCGGCAATCAGCTTCTTGTATTCAACGGTTTCTGGCTTCAAGCGGTCGGGCACCACGTTGTCGATGTTCTTGATGAAGATGACATCGGCATCGAGGTCGTTGAGATTCTCGATGAGTGCGCCATGACCGCCCGGGCGGAAGAGTATCTTGCCGTCCTTGCCTCGGAAAGGCGTGTTGTCGGGGTTGGCAGCCACTGTGTCTGTACTTGCTTTCTGCTCAGAGAAACTGATGGAGTACTTCACCCCAAACTTCTCCTCATATTTTGGTGCCACCTTTGCCACCAATGCCTCAAACAAGGGGCGATGCTCGGGGCTGACGGTGAAGTGGACACTCACGTTGCCATTCTTGCCGCCGGCATAGAGTGCGCCTTCCACCAGATGCTCTTCCACAGGGGTGCGGGCACCGTCCTCGTATTTGTGGAACTTCAGCAGGCCTTTCGGCAGCTTGCCGTAGGAGAGCCCTTCCTCGCCCAGCAGGGTGGCAATGGCTGTCTTCACCGATGCGTCGCCACCACGCTTGGCGATGGCGGCCTTGAGGTCGTCGATAAAGGCAAACTTCTCCAGGTTGTCTTCGAAGGTCTTGATGAAGTCGGTCTTCTCTTCTGTGTCAAGAAACTCGAACAGGTTCTTGAACATACGGCTTGCCGCACCCGATGCCGGCACGAACTTCAACACCTTTCCTGTGCCATCGAGATATGCGTCCCAGGCAGCGAGATACGCTTTCTTTTCTTCATCCGATGGGATGGTGATGCCATTCTCAGGCGATGCTGCGCCTGCCAACTTGAGCCATGGGAAACCTTTCTTGAAACATTCCAACTGTGCGTTCAGCTTCTCCTCAGAAATCCCTTTCTTCGCGAGAAAATCTTTGTCTTCTTGTGTAAACATGATTCTTTTAGATTTAATGTATGTGAAAAATTGTGGCCAAAGATACAAATTAAAACTCAAATAGGATGGGGAAGCGCGAGGAAATTCCTATCTTTGCAAAGAAAAAAGTGTTTTATCATGCAAAAATTGCACTGAATCATGGAAGAATTGGCAAACTTGAAGAGTGATGAGCAGAAAGCATTGCTGGCTGTAGTTCGTCGGTTGCAGGGGTTGGTGACAGAGGTGCTCAATCCCGATGATTTCCAAAAAATAAGGCATATCCTGCTGAGGACGGTGGAGGCTGATGCGTTGCGCCGAGACCAATTTGGCTTGAATCCCATCCTGTTTGACCTCCAGACGGCTGTCATCACAGCGGAAGAAATCGGACTGAATCGGGCTTCCATCGTCAGTATCCTGTTGCACGATTGCGTGTCGATGGGAGTTGTCAGCATTGAGGAAGTGGAACGTGAGTTTGGCGAAGACGTGGCACACATCATTCGCGGCATCCTGCGCGTGAACGAACTCTATGCCCGTAACCCGTCCATCGAGACAGAGAACTTCCGCGACTTGCTGCTTTCGTTTGCCGAAGACATGAGGGTCATCTTCATCATCATTGCTGACAGGGTGAATCTGATGCGCCAGATTAAGGACAAGGGAGCGGTGGAGGAACGTACCCGCGTGGCAACCGAAGCGGCTCATCTGTATGCCCCATTGGCACACAAGTTGGGCCTCTACCTGATTAAGAGGGAGCTGGAAGACCTTTCATTGAAGTATCTGGAGCCTGATGTCTTCTACATGATCAAGGAGAAACTGAGTGCTACGCGGGCAGCGCGCGACCTTTACATCGCCAATTTCATCGCGCCGATTGAGGAGAAACTGAAGGGGACGGGGTTGAAGTTCCACATCAAGGGGCGCACCAAGTCCATCCATTCCATCTGGCAGAAGATGCAGAAGCAGAAATGCAAGTTTGAGGGCATTTACGACCTTTTTGCCATCCGCATCATCCTCGACTCGGAGCTGGAGAAGGAGAAACAGGACTGCTGGCAGGTGTTCAGCATCGTCACAGATATGTACCGTCCGAACCCGAAACGTCTGCGTGACTGGCTCAGTGTGCCGAAATCAAATGGTTATGAGTCGCTGCACATCACGGTGATGGGACCAGAGGGAAAGTGGGTGGAAATACAGATTCGTACCGAGCGCATGGATGAGATTGCCGAGCGTGGTTTGGCGGCACACTGGCGATATAAGGGAGTGAAAGATAGTGGCAGCAAGTTGGAGGATTGGTTGAAGGATATACGTTCTGCCCTGGAGAGCCACACTGAGAGCGACGAGCAGTTGGTGGACAGGTTCAAGGTGGACCTCTACAGCGATGAGGTGTTCGTGTTCACCCCGAAAGGCGACCTCTTCAAACTGCCCAAGGGAGCCACCGTGCTTGACTTTGCCTTCCAGATACACACGACGGTGGGTTCGCACTGCACGGGTGGAAAGGTGAATGGCAAGAATGTCCACATCCGAACGAAATTGCAAAGTGGCGACCAAGTGGAAATCCTCACCTCGGCCAAGCAGCAGCCCAAACGTGACTGGCTGAACATCGCCATCACGCCGAAAGCAAGGGCGAAGATTCGTCAGTCGCTCACAGAACAGGAGATGCAAGTGTCCACCTTTGCCAAGGAGGCACTGGAACGCAAGTTCAAGAACAAGAAGATAGAGCCAGAGGAATCCATCATGATGAAACTCATCAAGAAGATGGGTTATAAGCACGTGACTGAGTTCTACAAGGCGATTGCGGAGGAGGTGCTTGACGTGAACACCGTCATCGAGCACTATCAAGAGATGGTGGAACGAGAAGCGAATCCCAACGCCTACTCGACGGAACAACGCAGTGCTGATGGCTATGTCGCCACGGTGCCCGATGACCATGCTGGAGGCAATGCCGACGTGTTGGTGCTGGACAATAATCTGAAAGGGGTCGATTACAGCCTCGCCAAGTGCTGCAACCCCATCTATGGCGACGATGTCTTCGGTTTCGTCACGGTGAACCGAGGCATCAAGGTACATCGTCAGGACTGCCCCAACGCCTCCTTGCTGAGAGAGCGCATGGGCTATCGTGTGCTTCGGGCGCGTTGGGCAGGGAAAGGCACGAAGCAATACCCTGTGACCCTGCATGTGGTGGGGCACGACGACATCGGCATCGTGAACAACATCACCTCCATTATCAACAAGGAAAAGAATGTCATGTTGAGAGGCATCAGCATCCACTCGTCAGAAGATGGACTTTTCTCTGGCACCCTGACTGTGATGATTGACGACCAGAACCAACTGACACAGTTGATGAAGAAACTCTCCACTGTGAAGGGAGTAAAAAACATAGCAAGATGAAGGTCTCTCTGCTTTTGGTTGGCAAGACGGTCAACAAGCATTTCGTGGAATTGGTGGACGATTATGCCTCGCGGCTGAAACACTATATCGGCTTCGACATCATCACCATCCCGGAACTGAAGAATACGAAAAACCTCACTATCGACCAGCAGAAGCAACAGGAGGGTGAGCTCATCCTCCGTCAGCTTCAGGTGGGCGACCAGGTGGTGCTGTTGGACGAGCATGGCAAGGAACTCCGCAGCATCGAGTTCTCGAAGTACATGGAACAGAAGATGCAGACGGTCGGCAAGCGTCTTGTCTTCATCATCGGAGGTCCCTACGGCTTTTCTCCCGATGTCTATGCCAAGGCGAACGAGAAATTGTCCCTCTCCAAGATGACCTTCTCTCACCAGATGATTCGCCTCATCTTTGTGGAACAACTCTATCGTGCCATGACCATCATGCGAGGCGAACCTTACCATCATGAGTGACATCCAATCACTTCTGCAAAACCTTCTTGATGGTTCCGTCACTGAACCGGACGATGTTCATGCCTGGCGTTTCTTGCCTTTGTCGCTCTACAGAATCAACTCTTAATGGTATCAATACCGTTATCAATGTTTTATTCCTTTTTATAGGGTGTTACATTATATCCCAACTCTTTCAATCTTTGTAGAATTCCTTTATCATGTTTTGTTGGTATAAGATGGGCAATACCAACTGCAATAAATGTACTTTGCTTTTGTATAGACGAAACAATCTGGGGCATCCACTTCTCGTTTCTATCATGTATCATTTGTTTGGTATGTACTAAGGAATCCTGGTTAACAAGCATCGATAGCCGCTCTAAATCATGAAAATAGTAAGCACTATCCGCCGCTAAATGAAAACGCAAAATAGAATCACGATGTGTCACCTCTTCATATAATGCCAACACGTCTTCTCGAAGAGATTTGCTTTGTGTGTTATTCTTAGAAGTGTCTTCCTCTTGTATCACTCCATCCAAAAATACGATTTTCTTCCCCTTTGCTAAAGTTCTGTTTTGTATCGCTTGATCCATAAACATGTAGTCTTTGGATAATTCAATATGATTCTTTGTATTATGTATTAGTTTTGGGAATATCTCCGCATACAATGAAAGAATAAATTCATTTCTTATCACATAGGGGCGATATTTCCAATCCGTGACATATGGGAGTAAAGCTTTTGTTTGTTCGCCTAAGATATCTTCGTATGTCGTATCATTAGGCATCATCTTTCTTCCCATCATTTGCGAGTTGTCAGAACTTGTCATTTTGGCACCAAAGAAGCTTTCAATACAAACAGCGTCACATGAGTTGAACACAGAGTCCCATCCTTCTACATTTTCCAAAAAACTCTTATGCTGCAAATGCATCGTCCCCAAAACATAAGCTATTTCCTTCTTTTCGGCATTCTCGACTTTCCACATCAGAGTATGAGCAGATGTAGGGTCTATATATTGATAACTATCTTTATTTACGACATTATTACACGATGTCATAAATAGAACTATTGCGATGGATGGCAATGAAAACAAGTATTTTTTAAGAATAGTCATAGTTTTAAGGTTATAACCAGTGTTATGTCAAATTAAATAAAAACTCAGCCCTTGCCGTTATTTCACTGGCTCTACGGTATATCCCTTCTTGCGCAGCATGGCAATCAGCCCGTCGTTGCCCAGCAGGTGGCGGGCACCCACTGCCACCATGCAAGCGCCTTTGGCGATGTTTTGCTCGATGACGGGACACCATGCCTGGTTCATGGCAAGAGTGGGCAGGGATCCATTTGGAATGGGTATGTTGTACTCCGCATGACTCTCCAACCAATCGTGAACGCTGCACGTGTCATCCTTCAGATAGGCCGCAGCAAGTTGTCGGACAGGCTCAGGCGCTTGGTCGTCATCATTGTGTATGCCGATGTAAAGCATCCAGGCTTGAGTTTTCAGCGGAATGTTAGGACGCTGTCGTTGTGTTCGGGGACGACCAAACCATTGTGCGTGTTGCTCCACATCTTCCAACTGACTGATTTCAATTCCTCGCTTGGCGGCTTCTGTGGACAATACGCCCTCTACGGATTGAATGCCATAATACCCCTTTGCAAAATTGTATCCGACAAGATGATTGAACCAATAGAGCGGGGTCTTTTTCCAATACTCCGCATCGCCCATTTTCTGAGTCAGGAATTGATGCACCTCCTGATATTGCGCCACGCTGTCGAAGAAGCTCTCGTAGGTCACGCCCTCGGGCATCAAATCATCCTTTGTGGCATCATTCGGGCATCCCAGCCACTCCGCTATGCTCATCTCCTTGGCTGCCAAACGCTTCCCCACGGTCAAATTTGTCTCAAAGTACACCGTCTTCACATTTGACAATGCGTCATCTACCCCCCTAAAGCCAAATACGTCCTCATACGTGAAACTGTGTCCACCTCCGTGGCATGTGCCGAAGAGGTAGGACTTCTGTTGAAGCCCATTGCCGCTGATTTCCCAGAGCCAGCCAGGGGTGCTTTCTGCCGTTGTTGATGTGCATTGTGAGAAAGCCGTTAAAGTCAAGACAGCCAGCAGTGCGGTGATGATGGTCTTCTTGTTCATTTTTCTTTGTTTTTGATGGGTTATAACTGTATTATGTCAAATTGAATAAAAAAACGGAGATGCTGTCTGAAACCAGAAAACCCTTGTAAAACGCTGTTTACAAGGGTTTTCTGGTAGGGTGGAGGGTGGGGCTCGAACCCACGACATTCAGAACCACAATCTGACGCTCTAACCAACTGAACTACATCCACCATGTAGCAATCACTTATGATTTGCGAGTGCAAAGGTAGGGAGTTTTTTTTGAATGACAAAATAAAAAACGAAGAAAATGCAGTGATGGGCTGATTTTTCTTCGTTTGGTGGGGGCTGATGCCTTTGCTGAGGGCGAGGAGGTCTTTTATTTGTAAAATTCCTTCTTGCCAGCACTCAAGGTGTTCTTCATCAGTGAGCAGATGGTCATGGGGCCAACGCCGCCGGGAACAGGCGAGATGAAGGAACATTTGGGAGCCACATTTTCAAAGTCCACATCGCCATTCAGGCGGAAGCCCGATTTACGTGACGAATCAGGTACGCGTGTGGTGCCTACGTCGATGATGACAGCGCCATCCTTCACCATGTCGGCTGTTACAAAATTGGGCTTGCCGATGGCGGCAATGATGATGTCGGCTTGCTGGCATTCTTGTTTCAACGTCTTCGAACGGCTGTGGCAGACGGTCACGGTGCTGTCGCCATGCTGCTTCTGCATCATCAGTTGCGCCATAGGTTTTCCCACGATGTTGGAACGTCCCAGGATGACGCACTTTTTGCCACTTGTCTCGATTCCGTAACGTCTTAACAGGGTGAGAATGCCCAGTGGAGTGGCTGAGACATAGCAGGGGAGGCCAATCGCCATGCGTCCCACGTTGATGGGGTGGAAACCGTCCACATCTTTGCGGTAGTCGATGGCTTCGATTATTTTTTGTTCGGAGATATGTTTGGGGAGTGGTAGCTGCACGATGAAGCCATCCACATCGGTGTCCTTGTTGAGCTTGTCCACCTGCTTCAGAAGGAACTCCTCGGTAATGTCGTCTTCAAAGCGGAGCAGGGTGGAGGTGAACCCGCATGCCTCACACGCCAGAACCTTGTTTTTCACATACGTCTCGCTTCCTCCGTCGTGCCCTACAAGGATGGCTGCCAAATGGGGACGCTTGCCCCCTGATTCTACGATTTTCTTGACTTCTGCTGCTATTTCTGCCTTGATGGCTGCTGCTGTTGCTTTTCCGTCTATCAATTGCATGTCTTTAGTGTAATTAGAATTTTCTCATTCTCTGCATCTGTGCCATTGCCTTTGCCATCTTTGGGTTGGTCATCTGACGCATCATCTTGCGCATCTGCTCAAACTGCTTCGTGATGCGGTTCACTTCGTCGATGCTGTTGCCCGAACCTTTCGCGATGCGCTGTTTGCGTGACATATTGATGCACTCGGGATGTTCGCGCTCGTAGGGGGTCATTGAACCGATCATGGCTTCGACTGACTTGAAGGCGTTGTCGTCGATATCGACATCCTTCAAAGCCTTGCCCACGCCGGGAATCATCGATGCCAAGTCCTTGATGTTGCCCATCTTCTTGATTTGGTTGATTTGACTGAGAAAGTCGTTGTAGTCAAATTTGTTCTTGGCAATTTTCTTCTCCAGCCGCTTGGCTTCTTCCTCGTCGAACTGCTGTTGGGCGCGTTCCACGAACGACACGATGTCGCCCATGCCGAGGATGCGGTCTGCCATGCGTTCAGGGTGGAACACATCGAGGGCTTCCATCTTCTCGCCCGTACCGACGAACTTGATAGGCTTATCGACCACGGTGCGGATGGACAAGGCTGCACCACCACGGGTGTCACCATCCAGTTTCGTGAGAATCACACCGTCTATCTCCAGCCGTTCGTTGAACGTCTTGGCGGTGTTGACAGCATCCTGACCGGTCATGGCATCCACCACCAGCAGGGTCTCGTTCGGGTTGACGGCTGCCTTGATTTGTTCAATCTGCACCATCAGTTCCTCGTCAATCGACTGACGACCAGCCGTATCGACAATCACCACGTCATAGCCCTTCGACTTCGCCTCTTGGATGGCGTTCTTGGCTACGGCAATCGGGTCGGTCGCTCCTTCTTCCAGATAGCAAGGCACTTGCACCTGTTCTGCCAGCACGCGCAACTGTTCCATAGCCGCAGGGCGGAAAGTGTCGCAAGCGGCCAGCAGGGGCTTCTTGTGATTCTGAGTCTTCAGGCGCAGGGCCAGTTTGCCCGACATGGTTGTCTTGCCGGCACCGTTCAGACCTGCCATCAGAATCACCGTCGGGTGGCCTGTCAGGTTCAGTTCCGTAGCCTGACCGCCCATCAGTTCTGCCAGCTCGTCGTGAACGATTTTCACCATCATCTGCCCTGGCTTCACAGCGGTCAGCACGTTCTGGCCCAAGGCTTTCTGCTTCACGGTGTCCGTGAATGTCTTGGCCACCTTATAGTTCACGTCAGCCTCCAGAAGTGCCTTGCGCACGTCCTTCAGCGTCTCTGCCACGTTGATTTCGGTGATTTTGCCTTCACCTTTCAGTATCTTGAAAGACCGTTCAAGTCTTTCGCTCAAGTTTTCAAACATATCTTTTCATTTACAATTTACAATTTTTCCATCCCCAACCCGCTTCTCAGCCTCCCATAATGGGGAGGGTGACTGGCAGGATGGTTCTCCCCATGATGGGGAAGATATCCGTTAGGACAGAGAGGGTCTTTTCACTCCTTTATATATAAGGTAGGCGATAATAGCTACTACAATCACGATGGCAGCAATGCCGATGATGTGGGAATAGTGAGCTATGATGTCGATGAGTTCCTGCTTCGGCATCGTTGAGTGGAACGCTGCTCCGATGCCCACCAAGATGCTGTTCCAAAGCCCTGCGCCGAGGCTTGTGTAGAGACAGAACGACAGAAGGTTCATCTTTGCCAGACCTGCAGGGATGCTGATGAGTTGGCGGATGGCAGGAATCATCCTGCCTATCAGCGTGGAAATAGCACCTCTCTTGTCAAAGTACTTCTCAGCCTTTTCCACCTTCTCCGCGTCAATCAGGCAGACGTGCCCCATGCGGCTGTTGGCAAATGCATACACTATCGGACGGCCGAGCGAATAGGAAAGGCCGTAATTGACCAGTGCGCCAATCAAGGCACCAATCGTGCCGCACAAGATAATCATGGGGTAAGTCATTTCCCCCGTTTCCGCAGCCATATACGCTGCTGGTATCATGACGACTTCCGATGGAAAGGGAATGAATGAACTCTCGATGGCCATGAACAGTATTACCCACCCGTAGTTCAGGTTGTCGAGTGCTCCGTTTGTAAGGTTAAGGATGATTTCTTCCATAATGGCTGCAAAGGTACGAATTTTCAGTGAAAAGTGAAGAGTGAAAAGTAAAAAATCTAAGTTTCCTCCTATCTGAACGCCTGTTAAAAATGCTTTTTCACTTTTCGTTCCTCATTTTTCGCCCAAAAAGTTTGGTCGGTTCGACAAAAAGGCCTACCTTTGCACCCGCTTAACGGAAAAAGCATCCGAGCAATATGGGTAAGTCCTATACGGCCAGCTCCCTTGGAATCCCCCAGGGCTTGACCGCAGCAAGGGTACTCGGTTGTAGCGGCGCGATGTAGTCAGCTTACCCACCCGCCTCTTTAGCTCAGTTGGCCAGAGCACGTGATTTGTAATCTCGGGGTCGTTGGTTCGAATCCGACAAGAGGCTCAAGGATTTATTTCATTTGTCAGCGGAAAGCGAGCTTTCAGATGAAAAATGAAATGGAAGGCTTGAAAGTCTGCTACCGGCAGGTTTTTCGGATATGTAATCCGACAAGAGGCTCAAGGATGAAACAGGGGAGAAGGTGCACACTTTCTCCCCTGTTTTTTTTCATCGTAAAAAAAGTTGTTTCTCATTTGACTTTTCCTCATCTCAATCGTATAATGGGCAAAGAGACACATCAAAATGATTCAGATAGAAGAGGACATCGTGATTAGGTGCCAGCGTGGCGACAAGGAAGCATTTCGACTGGTGGTGCAGACACACCAGCGGATGGTTTTCTCGGTGGCACTGAAGATGCTGTGCGACGAAGAGGAGGCCAAGGACATCGTGCAGGAAACGTTCATCCGTGCATGGCAAAGCCTCTCTGCGTATGATGTCCGAAAGACATTCTCTACGTGGCTCTACACCATTGCCACACGCCTATGTCTCGACAGGCTCAAAAGCATGAGGCACACCGTTCCCCTGCCAGAAGATGAGTCCACACTACGACGTTTTGCCTCCGATGTTGACCATCAGAGGGCGTTGGAAAACAGGGAATGGGTGTCTATCGTCAGAGTGCTGGCCGACCGCCTAAGTCCCAAGCAACGCTTGGTCTTCACCCTATGCCAGTTGGAAGGATTGCCCTCGTCGGAAGTGGAAACCATCACGGGCATGGATGCCAAGCAAGTGAAGAGCAACCTGTATGTGGCTCGACAAACGATACGTGAACGATTAAAGCAATTAGGATATGACACAGACAGATGAATTATTAGACAGGCTTCAGGGGCAGATGCCAATGTTGAAAAACCCCGATGCGATGGTGGACGACATCATGGCAAACCTTCCCGACAGGGATGCCCTGGCCGAGAAAGCATCGAAAGGACAGGCTCTCTTGGTGGCTTTGCGCACCGTCACCTCTGCGGCAGCCGTTCTGCTGATAGGGCTGTTCATCTATGTCAACCAATCCGTGAAGACTGAGGTACAAAGCACCTATGCATATACAACCGACTTCCCACGCAGTAGCACGCTCGAGAATATGTACACACGCTACTTGCAGGCAAGTCAACCCAAACCAATCAGTTACACTCAAATCAAAAGAATGCTCTATGCGAAAGATTAGTTTATACCTGATGCTCCTGACATCAGCAGCGTTCGTCGCTTCTTGCGACAAACCCAACGTGCAGTTGCACACCATCATTCACGAAAACGGCAGGTGTGAGCGTAAGGTTTCTTACCACACCGTCATGTCGAAGGAAGAGCGTGATTCCTTGTGGGGGGGGGATAATGTGGCTTGGGCTTACCCATTGCCTGAATGCCTGAACATCGATGCCTTCATGGGTTCACACACCGATGTGGATGGCGACACGGTGACCACCACCTTCTCCAACATCTTCAACTCTGTGGAGGAGATGTGCCAGATGACTCCGCTGAACCTGAACGGCAGTCGCATCCAGTCGAAGGCATCACTGGAGAAGCATTTCCGCTGGTTCTACACGGAATACACCTATACGGAAACCTTCATCAGCGTGGCAGACACCTTCAAGATTCCTGTTTCCGATTATGCGGATAAGGATGTCATTAGCTATTGGTTCACAGGACATCCCAACCTGATGCAGGGACTCACAGGCGCAGAGGTGGCGCAACGAATCGACACGATGGGAACTTGGGTGGACAAATGGGTGAATGCCAACTTGTATCAATCTGTCTTTGAATACATGGTGGACAACTACGATTCCATCTCTAATCCACCTGTCAACAAGGAACGTTTCGTGGAATTACGTGACTCTATGTACCATTACATCATCAGTAAATATGATAATTCATTAAACTATGAAGCTCAGGACTGTTACAAAGAATATTTCCATTCTGACGCCTACGCTGATTTCTTTAATGATGAGACACCTCTTGGAGAGGGACTTTCCGACAAACTTTCCACCCAGTTGAATATCTTCGGGTTCGATGTCCCTTACGTTCTCACGATGCCAGGTTGGGTAATCAATCCAGGCACAGGAGTCATCAGGGATGGTGCCATTCACTATCAGCTGACAGGCGAACGTCTTATCCCTGGCGACTACATCATCTCTGCCACCTCACGTGTCACCCACATCTGGGCATACATTGCCACTCTCCTCGTCATCCTCATTGCCATTGGCAGTTTCTTCTATCGACGGAAAAAATAAGGTTCGTCCGACAAATCTACGCATTTGTCGGATGAGTCAAATTGAAGTCATAAGGTAAGAAAAAGGGGAGAAAACAGGGAGGAGAAGGGAGGAAAAAGGGAGGAAAAGGGGAGGAGAATAACTTTAATAAATAATGGTTAATCGATTGAATTTCATTTATTAATGAAATCAATTCAGGGAGGAGGGGGAGGAAACGGGCTAAAAACTTATATATGAAAAAAATATAGAAGTTTATAGGCAAAGACCTCCCTTTCCTCCCTTACTTCGATGTAATTTATTGGTAAACAGATGGTTGAATCAGGGAGTTGGATGCCTCGTCCTCCCTTTTTCCTCCCTTCTTCCTCCCTCTTTTCAAACCTTTAGACCAAAATTTTGGCAAAAATGATATATAAAATCAAACCTTTTCAGAGGCGGTGCACCCTCTCGCTACCATCATCTTCCATTCCCTCGGGGCGGAAGGCTCTATTGGCTCACAGACTTTGCTGCTAAGGCTCACGAGCTTCTGCGGCTAAAGCTCACGAGCTTCTGCGGCAAAAGCTCACGGGAGTATCTGGCTATGGCATGGAGGGGAGAATTCCTGCCGTGACCATGCTATGAACGATACGGTGTCGGGAGAATGGCTGGAATTGCTCGAATGTGATGGGGCCGAATGAAAAACGGGATATGCCCCTATTCTACATAGAGCACTAAGCCTGTCAGGTATTCACCTTTCATTATGTGCCTAGTTAGCCTTCTCATCCGTGCGGCAATGGTGTACAATACCCCTGAGCTCTATAAGCCTGCACGATTTGAGATTGCCAAGAAGATTTTCTCAAGAATTGTTGTGTGGTTCAAGAAAGTTTTGTACTTTTGCAATTAATAATTATTAAGAAACCAATGAGACAAACCGAAGTCGGTGTCAAAGTCAAGCAGGAAGTACACCAGATTCAGCCATATGTACAAACCAATCTCCATGGGGCGGGAGTACGAAGTGATGTTCAAGCCGAATCGGATAGGCATTCCCCTTTGATGTCGGTAACCAAGTCTAATCTGAAATCTGATAAAAGAGAGTATTGGATTGATGCAGTGAGGTCATTTGCGTGTTTGTGCGTATTGATGTCCCATTCACCTATACCCAGTACTGAAGGGGGGCGTATCGTGTTGCCTGTATATAACTTCTTTGCAGTTAGTGGGGCATCCATTCTTTTCTTTATGATTTCAGGAGCATTAGTATTGTATAGACAACAAGAGTTTCTCCTTTTTATCAAAAAGAGAGTCAGTCGGATTTTTTTCCCTATGGTTTTGTGGACTCTCATATCATTAGTGGTGGAATGTTTTGAAGGTAAGGCTGAATGGGGTGACATGTTTGGAAAGATTTTGATGATTCCTTTTGCCCCTCAAGTGGGGACATACTGGTTTATTTATGTCATATTTGGCATCTATTTGCTAACCCCGCTTCTTTCGACATGGCTGGCACACACATCCAAAAGAGAAGTAGAGTTTGTTTTAGGGCTATGGGGAATCACTTTGTTGTTTCCATTTATAGGTGACGGATGTGTCAAGATAATGATAAATTTCTCTCATGGGTATTTCTATTACTTTTATGGCTACTTAGGATTTGCGGTATTGGGTTATTATTTAAGAAAATATGTTACGTGGATGAATATGGATTGGAGGAAAAAGGTCGTTCCGCTGGGACTCTTTATGGTGTTTTTAATAGTTTACCCTACGAATTTGATTCCTCATAGTGTTTTGCAAGATCGTATGGCTCTACATACTGTAATCCTTGCTTCTTTTCATTTCCTGATAATTAAACATACGCATTTTTCCACAAAGATGAAAAAGTTTGTTTATGTTTTTGCACAGCATAGTTTTGGAATTTATCTTGTACATATATTGGTCATGAGGAGTGTTTTGTGGCCAATTTTGGAACCTATAGAGATAAATCATGTTATAGCTGTTCCCTTAATAACTCTTATGACTGCGCTTATATCTTTTTTGTTAGTGTGGGTCATAGGTAAGGTCGTGCCATATAGCAAATATATTGTTGGGGTGTAGGAATAGAGCCTTTTTTGTCGTATGGTCAAATTCTAATCACCCCTGTTGCGGGACATTTTTAACTCTCCAATTCAATATAACGTCAGTTTGATAAAAATTACTGATAATAAATTCGTGGAACATGGGTGAACGAATTCTGTGGATATTGAGGGGCGCGTTTTTGTTACATTTTAGAAATAAGGCTCAACACATCATACGCGACTCAATAGGGGCGACCAAAATGTTCTTTTGATACGCCCCTCCCTTTAATGAAAAACGGGATATGCCCGCTATTCCACGTAGAGCACTAAGCCTTTCAGGTATTCACCCTCGGGATGGTAGATGTTGATGGGATGGTCGGCGGGTTGATGCAGTTGGTGGAGGATGCGCACGTTGCGCCCCGCCATGGCGGCTGCGGTAAAGACGGCGGCACGGAACTGGTCTTTGTTGACGGCTTGTGAACAACTGAACGTGAAGAGGATGCCGCCGGGTTGGATTTTCTCGAAGGCTTTCTTGTTCAGCCGTGTGTAGCCTTTCAGTGCGTTGCGAAGAGCGTCTTTGTGTTTGGCAAATGCGGGCGGATCGAGGATGATGAGGTCGTAGGGGGTCTGCATTTGGTCAAGGAAACGGAAGGCATCTTCGGCATAGGCTTGGTGGCGGTCATCGTTGGGGAAGTTGAGTGCCACGTTGGCTTGGGTCAGGTCGATGGCTTTCTGGGAGGAATCGACTGAGTGGACGAGGGTGGCACCTCCGCGCATGGCGTAGAAGGAGAATCCGCCTGTGTAGCAGAACATATTGAGCACTTTCCGGTCTTTGGAATAGCGTTCCAGCAGGCTTCGGTTTTCGCGCTGGTCAACAAAGAAGCCGGTCTTCTGCCCACGAAGCCAATCGACATGAAACTTGAGCCCGTTCTCCATCGCCACGTCGTCGGCATTGCCACCAAGCAGGAACCCGTTTTCCTGTCCGAGGTCTGCCTTGAAGGGTAGGGTGGTTTCCGACTTGTAGAAGATGTTTTGTAGTTCGTCGCCCATCACTTCCTTCAATGCCTGTGCGATGAGGAACCTGTCGAGGTGCATGCCTACGGAGTGTGCCTGCATGACTGCCGTTTCACCATAGATGTCTATCACTAACCCTGGCAAGTTGTCGCCTTCGCCGTGCACCAAACGATAGGTGTTGTTGTTGCCGCCAATCACCCCGATGCTGTGCCTTACGTCGGAAGCGATGGCCAGTTTGCGCTCGTAGAAAGATTGGTCTATCGGCTCATCGGTGAAGGTGAGGACTCTCACCATGATGCTGCCAATCTGGAAATGTCCCGTGGCGATGTATTCGTTGTCGCTGGTATAGACCATCACCTTCTCGCCTTCTTCTGGCTCTTCGCTCATATGGTGGATGGCTCCAGAGAAGACCCACGGGTGGAAACGCTTGAGGGACTCTTCTTTGCCTCGTTTTAAGAAAATGCTTTTCATTGACATTTTTATGGTGTTTACTTGTTATGATTCTTAGGATGCCGTCATCTGACTGGGGCAGATGATTCGTTCTCATCTACAGTCTTTTCGAGTACGAAATTGCCATTCTTCTTCATCTCGCTCACGGTTTCATGTATCTGGATACAAGCCCAGGCATCGGTCGCTGCATATTTTTGTTGAGCATCGGTGAGGATGTCTGCCTCCCAGTTGGATAGTTGTCGATTCTTCGATATTTTCATGCCGAAGAGGTTGGCATAAATCTTCTGAAGGCTGTTGTCCTCGATGCCGATGTCTTTCACCTCCTTTTGCAACTCAATGAAGGCGCCTGGAGTGAATGACCTCCTTTGACGGAGCATCCTGATGTCATCTTGCAGGGATAGTCCCACTTTGGTGACGTGTTGGTCTTCCAACAAGCGGACAATGGAATCTGTAAGTCCTATTCTGTTGATTCTGAACAGGAAACAGGTGTCATGGCTTGCCACTTGCAACAATGCCACTTGATGCAAGTCGCCCTTGCGGAAAGAGGGACGGGTCTCGGTGTCAATACCTAAAATCTTCTGTTGAAGCAAATACGTAACAGCTCTGTCAGCTTCTCTCTCGGTGAACACCACAATGATTCTACCGCCAAAAAGCTCTCTTGGCAGTGTCTGTATCTTCTTCTTGTCGTATTTGTCTTGAATGATTTTCGTTTCGCTAATACTCATCTTCTTCTGTGTATCTCGCTTCATGTAATGCTCGTAGCACATTCACCGCTTTTTGCCCCCAACTGTATTGGAATTCCTCCTTCACAATGGCAAGGGCGTTCATCATCTGTTCTTCATCCGAAGCGTGTTTGTAGCTCAGAGCAAAATTTTTCAGTTCTTGGTAGATGTCTGACAGATTCTCGCTGACAGTGGTCAAGATGGGAGCCTCGCTGTACTTCATGTCTTCCATGAAAACATCTAGATAGTCATCCTTTTCTCCCATCACTACATTAATGTTCGCGCGTACAATATTATAATTATCTTCGGTGACAAAATCTTCTGGCACATACTCAGCATCCAGAATCTCATATTGAGGTAATAGGGCGGCTTTCAAATAGAGTAGGGGAATCATCTTTGTCAAGGTGTCAACAAAGTTCGGGCGTTCTTTCGTATCCGCCTGCTCCAAAAAGGCACAATACTCAACCGCGACGGTCACAAACTCCATCGCATCTCTTCCATATACGGGTGATTGATCTTCTTTGTTCATGAATTAACTCTTGATGCTCACATAATGAGTGCGAAGGTACGCTTTTTTTGTCTTTTGACCAAAAAACCAGCAGCTTTACTTAAAATTAGGGCTTGCAAAATCTCAAAAAATGAAAAATATTCAAAGAAAAGTGTTTTTCCTTTCGAAAAATTTTGCCAATTCGCAAAGTCGTCGTACCTTTGCACTCGCTTTCCAAACGGGAGGCACCAAAGAATGGTTCTTTGACAGACTGCGAACAAGACAAGAAGAGACAAGGCATCGCCCCCTCCCTCCTTCCCCCTTTG
>JAFSKR010000023.1 GCA_017448825.1 Bacteroidaceae bacterium | reverse complement strand
CGAATGAAGGTGTATGAAATAAGGAATGGAAAGTTGACAATACACGAAGATTAATTATTAGCTTCATTTTATATGAATAACACAGATCAACTCCGACAGCTAATGACTCTTGATGCTGACATTAACACTCCAGAAATAGAGCTACGCTTTGAACAAATAGCCAAGATGCTGTTTGAAAGTTTTGCTATCCAAAAGGGTGAGACAGTGTATCTCTTTAAAGAGATTGAGTTTTACTTCTATAATAAGAATCATCGTGATATCATCACATATCCACGTTCATCAAAACCGCTATGTTGGTATAACAATAGATTTGGGGGAATTGACTTGAATTTTGAAAGTAATATAGAGTGTAGAGAATCAAAAAAATATGATCTTGATGATACTGCATACTTTGGTGGTATTTTCATTCGTCAATTAGTTTGTGTCAATGAGGTTGGCAGTAGTAAGGTCTTGAGTGGACCTTTAAGGTGTGCTGAATTATTCAAACACAATGACACGACCAGCAGTTTCAATGAACCACAACTTGTTAAGTACGACAACGGTATGGTAGGATACATTCGTAGACCTCGAATCAATATTCTGCAACCGAAGCAGATTGTCAAGGAAAAGGTGAGCGGTATTCTTAACAATTATCATGTATATCCAGAGAAAGGAAAACTATGCGACGAATTTTCCACATTTAAGGGTAAACTCTATAGATATATACGATGTGATAAATTGATGCATGATGAAGATACTAATATGGTTTTTATCTCTCCTTGGTTGAAGGATAAGAACGGTGGTGGTCCTGAGTTTTATCAGCGTTTGGCTAATCTATTTGAACAATTGGGGATAGAGTATAAGGAGCTGAAATGTACAAATGATTATTGGGTACGTGATTATATGCCTATTCAATTGGGTAAAGATGAATTGTTAAATTATCATTATTATCCAAATTATCTTGTAAATATGGATGATATTGAGACAATTACTGATGCAAGCAAGGTTCTGCGTGGTATGGGCATCAGTTGCCGTTCAACCAATCTCATCATTGATGGTGGTAATATGGTGCCATGCGGTCCATATATTGTGATGACAGATAAGGTGTTTTCAGAAAATAGGATAAAGAAAGATGATGCAGATTTTAAGGCTTTATTGGAATCAGAACTTGGTCATCCTGTCATCATTATTCCTTGGACTCCACATGAAGACGATGTATATGGACATTCAGATGGTTTCATCAAATGGTGTGGTGATAATCGAATACTGATGGGTAATCATGGTGACTGCTATCCAGATGAAGCTGCATCCATCCGTAGGATTCTTGAAAGTTATGGTTTTGAGGTAACAGAAATGCGTTTCAAGGATAAAATTGATACACCTTGTTGTGATCTCAACTGGGCATATATCAACTTCCTGCAAGTTGGCAAAAACATCATAATGCCTATATTCCATATTCCAGAAGATGAAATAGCCCAACAATATATTCAAACTGCTTTCCCAGATTGCAATATTCGTCAAATAGAAATGACAGAGATTGCAAAAAAGGGTGGTGCTTTACATTGTTTAAGCTGGAATGTATATCTTCCATAGCATAAGTTCCTGAAAAAAACTTTTCTGTCAAAATCTTGAAGATGGATTCTTTCCGTTATACTTATGATTAATGGCAACTTTTCCCGTTTCTTTGAAAAGCAACGTGCCGTCTTCAGAATAAAATACAGGATTGTCTGGATGAATTGTAATGTATGGGGGGTAATCTGGAGAATCGATACACTCTTCATAATAGAAATCTGGCTCAATTTCTCGTAATGTGGAAGGTAAAGAAATGTTGTCTAATGCTTCGAATGTGTCATATCCAATTTTCTCCACGCCTTCAGGGATTTCGATATGAGATACCCAAGCACTCCTAAATGCCCCGTTTCCTATAGTTTTGACATTTCGGGGAATGACGAGTTCTTCCAATGAACACAAACTAAAGCACTCATCAGGAATAGTCTCCAAGGATTCTGAAAGCTTCACTTTTTTCAGGTCAGCCATAAAGAATGCTCCTTCGCCAATACTGGTAAGAGATTTAGGAAGTTCTATCTTTTCAATTCCAGTACCACAAAAGGCCCATTTCCCTATACTTTTCAAATTCTTGTTCAAATGTACTATATGAAGATTATCATAATTGGCGAAAGTGTAATCAGCAATATGCGTCACATTGTCTGGAAGAAAGATTTCGTTAACTTCCTCCATATGGTACAATGTTTCTCCTCCTATCGAAAATATGCTTCCATTTGAAACAATGAAATCATGGTCTTTCCCTAAAATCATCTTGTCCAAGACTGGTAGTTTTGCGTCATAATAACATACCATATTATGACAATATTCAGCATTTGTCACTTGGTACTCGTTTCCGAAAATTTTATTCCCAATAGTTATATCCTCAAAAGAAATTCGATTATATTTTGTATAATAAAAGTCTAAACAAAATTGTTCATATATGTCATAGGAGATATCTCCCGATAAGACAATCCATTTGGCATTAGGATGTTTTTCTTCCCACGACTGTAAAGGTTCTGAACCTATAATGTAAAGAGTACGCATCATATAAAGATAATGTCTTGAGGATGAATATAATGATTGATTTACTTGCCGACGCAGAATTTTGAAAATATGGAATGAAGGGTGTCTTCGCAGGTGACATCCCCGACGATTTCGGAGAGGGCATCGATGCATGCATGGATGTCGAGAGCAATGAGGTCGCTGGTCGTTCCGTCAGTGAGCTGGTGCTCTACTTTGGTGATGGCATCGAGGGCGGCTCGAAGGGCTTCAACATGGCGTGCGTTGGTGATGATGATGTCGGAATCTTCTACTTTCTTGATATTGGCGGCTTTGACGAGCATCTGTTCCAGAAGGTCAATGTTGATGCCCTGTTTGGCACTGATACTGATGCTGTTGGCATCGAGTGGGAGAGTGCTGTAGTCGATGATGTCGGCTTTGTTGAAGACCTTGATGATGTGTTTGTCGGAGAGTGTTGTGAGGTCCATGTTGATGTCAAGACCTTCAGTCATCACGAGGATGATTTCTGCCTCTTGTGCTTTTTGCCAACTGCGTTCGATGCCGATTCGCTCTATTTGGTCATTGCTCTCACGGATGCCTGCGGTGTCAATAAATCGGAAGGTGATGCCTTGTATGTTAATGGTCTCTTCGATAGTGTCGCGGGTGGTTCCGTGGATGTCGCTGACGATGGCTCGGTCATCGTGTAGCAGACGGTTGAGCAAAGTGCTCTTGCCTGCATTGGTAGGACCGATAATGGCAACGGGCACTCCGTTTTTGATGGCGTTGCCTGTTCGGAATGAGTCGATGAGTTGTTGGAGCACCTGATGGATATTGCCAGCCAGTGCGGTGAGTTGCTGGCGGTCGGCAAATTCAACGTCTTCTTCGGAGAAGTCAATCTCTAATTCCAAGAGTGAGGTCATCTCAAGTAGCTGGTTGCGCAGGTGCTTCAGTTCTTGGCTGAATCCGCCCCGCATCTGACTCATTGCCAGACGATGAGTGGCTGCGTTCGATGCTGCAATGAGGTCGGCAACGGCTTCGGCTTGGCTAAGATCCATTTTGCCGTTCATGAAAGCGCGTTCGGTGAACTCGCCTGGACGTGCGATGCGGCATCCTTGCTCCATCAGCAGTTCGATGATGCGCTGTACGATGTAAGCTGAAGCGTGGCACATGATTTCGGTGGCCTCTTCGCCTGTATAGGAGCGTGGGGCGCAATAGACAATCACAAGAGCCTCGTCAACAATCGTTCCGTCACCGTCGATGATTTCTCCGAGATGAACCGTATAACCTGCCATCTGAGTCAGGTCTTTGTTCCTGGCAGAACGGAAGATGCGGTTGGTGATACCGATGGCATCATTGCCTGAAACGCGAATGATACAGACGGCTCCCCCCATGCTGGTGGCATTTGCACAGATTGTTTGCATATCTATTTGTGTTTTGCCCAAGTGTTGGCAAGGACGATAAAGATGATTGTGATGACAAAAAATACGAATAATGCTGCAAGTTGTAATAAGAGGTCATTGCCAATCATGGGTAGAACGCCACAATAAGAAGCCGTCAAAACAGATATGAAGGCCATTATCAGACGTAGGCGGCGAATGTTTATCTGCTGACGCTCTTCATCGCTGGCTGTGTTGTATCCCGCAATGAGCTTATCGCCCTTGCCCACCAGAAAAACGATGGCAAGGACGATAAAGGGTAAAGCGAGTGCTATGCTGAGTATCATATTCTGTCAAGAACTTTTTGGATGAGCGTGTCGATGGAGTTCTTGTACTCGGTGTCCATCTCTGTCGTGTAGCGGTTGGCGATGACCATGCAGCAGGTCATGGCACGGTGACCGAGTAGCGAAGAAAGACCTGCGAGGGCAGAGGATTCCATTTCGAAGTTGCAGATTTTCAAGCCGTCATACTCAAAAGCCTCTACCTTCTCGTTCTGCTGAGGGTCTTGGATTTTCAAGCGGATTTGGCGACCTTGAGGACCATAAAAGCCACCACACGCGATGGTGTAGCCACGTACCATGTCGTCCTCGGCAATCTGGTTGATGAGGTCGGGGTCGGCAATCGCCACGTATGGTGCTCCTTTGAGAGGCGACCAGTCCATGTGCTGCTTGAAAGCCTCTTCCATCGCCACATCACACACATCATCACGTCCAGCATAATAGTTGAGCAACCCATCGAAACCGATGCTCTTCACCGAAGCGATAAAACAACCTGTAGGTGTGAAAGGTTGCAACCCTCCGCAAGTGCCGATGCGCACGATGGTCAGCGTGCGGTGTTCCGACTTTTCTGTGCGACTCGTGAAGTCGATATTGGCGAGGGCGTCGAGTTCCGTCATTACGATGTCGATGTTGTCGCAGCCGATGCCCGTGGAGAGCACCGTGATGCGCTTGCCTTGATAGGTGCCCGTGATGCTGTGGAACTCGCGACTGATTACCTCACACTCCTTTTCAGAGAAGTGTTCAGCTACGGTGTTCACTCTGCCTGGGTCGCCCACGAGGATAACGCGGTCGGCAAGCTGTTCGGGGCGAAGATGGAGGTGGAATGCGGAGCCATCTTCGTTGATGATGAGTTCAGAAGGAGGGAATGTTTTCATTCTAAATGGAAATTGTATAAATGTTTGTCACCTGATAAGCACTTTTTTCATGTCCACACGTTTATTCATCCCATTCAAACGTAAGCCCATTCCACTTCAGGGTCAGCTCTTTGCTGTCAGCATTGTCCATCTCCTCATCAATGATGTAACCATACACCGTGATGTCCTTTCCTTCTTGTGGCAGAATGAGCGAATAGTTGTCGTACTTCTTCATCCGCTGTTCTATCATGTCCGTCTGGGCAGGCTCTGGAGTCATGATGTCCGTTGCGGGGTTATAGTCGTAGAACACTGCCAGACAGTCGCCCTTTCCGCTCTCGTTGCGTTCCTCCATGAAAGCGGCAAACAACTTGTGGCCGTTCTTGCGGTTCCAGTAGCATGTCATGGTTTCATGGACGGTCTCCACCAGCATCAAGCAACGGAGAAAACCATCGTTCGGATGACTGTAAACACCATACAATTCGTTCTTGTAGTCAGTTGGAGAGAGCAGGTAATCTCTCAGCACTTTGTTGGTCTCAATCTGGGGATAAGCCTTGCAGAAAGCCAAGGCAAACTGCTCAATGCCTGGTGTGGATGTGTTGGCACTCACCTTGATGGGTGTGTCTGTCCACGCCTTCCTGATGGCGACGATGCCTGAGGCAGGGTCGTTGTCTGCGATGGTGTCCGCTGGTGTGGCAGTCACTACATCTTTCATGTTGTCACTCTCAACAGGCTCGCTGTTGGTCTTCGGATTGTTGTTGCATGCCATAAGCAGCAGGTTGGCTACCATCAGCGCGATGGCTAAAACATTTGTCTTCATGTCTTTTAATTGGATTAGGATTTCATTGTTTCAGTTCCAGTTTTCGGATGCTCTTTTCGAGCTTGTGTACTTCGGTTTGTAGTTCCTTGATGCGTGCTTCGAGATTGAGTATCTGCTGACGGGCAGAGGGGGAGGTGTCGCGCATCTGCTGAAGTTGTTCGTTGAGGGTGGTCAAGTTCTTTGACTTTTGCAGCCAGTCGCTGCATTGCTGTTTTGCCTCGGGCGAGGTGAAGTCGTCAAGGGTGTAGCAGGTCTTGGTGTCGTTGAGGATAAACTCAAAATCTTTGTACTGCATCGACGTGGCGGTAGCCGTAAGTCGTTTCATGCGTCGGGTGGCCTCTGTTCGTTGCTGCTTTTCCTCGTCGGTGAGAGGTATGGAGGGAATGGAACGCAGCGATGCGGCGGCACGGAGTTGGGCGAGGTCGGTGGTTTCGTAGTCGATGGTTTGACGCGATTCGTTAGGGATAAAGGTGTAGATGCACACTTTTCCATGAGGTTGATAACGGTCGCTGGCGAACCATCCGAGGTTGGCTGCTTCGTCGATGACGAGCATGTAGTCGTTGGCGTAGGAGTTGTAGGGGAATCCCATGTTCTCTGCCTGATAGAACCGCTTGCTGTCGCTGTCGTAGCGAGTGGCATAAAGGTCATAGTTACCGTAGCCGTCCTCGCTTCGTGCGGCAAAGTAGAAGGTCTGTCCGTCGGGCATGAGGAAGGGGTAGTTGATGTCGCCATCAATGCCCAGGCCCTCGATGGTTTCGCCTTCGGTGAGCTGGTCGCTTTCCAGATAATAGCGCACGATTTGTAGGGCGGTACTGTCAGTGACGTGGGTGGGGCAGAGCACCATGCCGTTCAGCTGTGTCTGATACTGCACGATGTCGCCTTTCTCGTTGAGGGTGAGGGTGCCGAGGTCGGGGGAGAGGGGATAGGCCTTGAGGAAGTCTTTCTTATCGACCACCATACTGTCAACGATAGTAACTCTGTCCACACCCCGGAGTCCACTTTCGCCTTTGCGGCAGATGGATACCACCTTGTCGTATTCGGTGGTCGATTGCCGTTTGCGCTTGGCTGTCTGGATGAGTTTCTTGGCGACAGCGTCGGCCTTGCTGAATTGGAGCGACATGACATCGGCTTTGAGGTCTTCAACAGAAGAGACGGGTGTTTGATAAGGGTACGTTGGGGAAACCGATGGCACGATGCTGTCGGTTGTCTGTGCATGAACTGCGATGGTTGCACACACAAATATGCAGGTAATGATTTTCTTCATAGTAACTTATACGAGTTCTACAATCGTGATGCCTGCCCCTCCGAAACGGATGTCCTCGTCGTAGAAGTCGGCCACGGGGGGCATTGTGTTGAGGTATTGACGGATGACGGTCTTGAGGGCACCTGTGCCTGTACCGTGCAGGATTTTTACACGAGACGCACGTGCAACACAAGCATCATCAATGAAGTAGGTGACGGCTTGGATGGCTTCTTCGCCTCTCATGCCGCGCACATCCAGCTGCTCCTTGAAGTTGAGCGTGGTGTTGCGGATTTCGTCGCGTGTCTGCACGCTGACGAAGGTAGCGGCGACATTCTTCTCTTTCTTCGGTGGCTCAGCAGGTTCGAGGCGGCTGAGTTTCACATTCGTGGTAAGGTGTCCGAAAACCACCGTCGCCTCGTCGCCATTGATTTTCTGAATCTGACCGATGGTGGTTTGACCTTTGAGACGGACATAGCCCCCCAACCCCCAAAGGGGGAGGGCATTCGTCGCGTTAGTCGTTTGGTTTTGTATGGGCGCATCGCGATAGCCCTCCCCCTTTGGGGGACGGGGGGCTTTTTTCTTCTCCCGTCTTCTCACCAGCTTCTCCATTTGTCTCCGTATCTTCTCGTCGGCAATGTCGGGGTCGATTTCGCGGATGTCCTGCTTGAAGTCGGCAAGGTTTTGGCGAATCATGCGGGTACGTTCTTTTTCTGCCTGTGCCTCCTTGATGTCCTTGATGGTTTGCTCAATCTTGGCGTTCGACTCTTTCAGCATCTGCTCGGCATCCTCTTTGGCGCGGGCGATGATGACCTTGCGTTCGTCGTGCAGACGCTGGATGTCCTCTTCGTATCGCTGGATGGTTTGCTCCATCTGCTTCTCGTGCTGATGGATGCTCTGCCGTTTCTGTTCCCAGTACCGCTTGTCACGCACGATGTCTTGCAGATACTTGTCGGAGTTGATGTAATCCTTGCCCACAATGTCGCTGGCATCCTTGATGACTTCCTCGGGAATGCCTGTCTTTCGGGCAATCTCGATGGCGAACGAGCTGCCGGGGTTGCCGATGGAGAGCTGGAAGAGAGGTTGCATCTGCTGGCGGTCGTAGAGCATGGCGGCATTGACGATGCCCTCAGTTTCTTGGGCATAGTGCTTCAAGTTCTGGTAGTGTGTGGTGATAACTCCGAAGGAGCGTTTCTTGTTGAAGACCTTCAGCATCGCCTCCGCCATCGCACCACCAATCTGCGGCTCCGTTCCACCCCCGAACTCGTCGATGAGGATAAGGCTCTTCCCGTCGCAATGCTTCATCATGTTTTTCATGTTGAGCAGGTGTGAAGAGTAGGTGGAAAGGTCATTCTCGAGGCTCTGTTCGTCGCCTATGTCGATGAAGATGCTGCGGAAGATGCCGAAGACGCTGCTCTTGGCCACAGGCACGGGCATACCGCACTGGAACATATATTGCAACAGTCCTGTGGTCTTCAAGCAGACAGATTTTCCACCCGCATTCGGTCCCGAGATAAGCAGGATGCGCTGTTTTTGTGTAAGCGTGATGTCCAAAGGAACAACCTTGCGAGGCGTTTCCTCGGAATGTTCCATATTGTATTTACTGAATTTCAGTTCCAGCAGAGGATGCACAGCAATTGCCCAGTCAATCACCTGTTTGTTCTCCATGCGTGGCTCGGTGCTGTTCGTTATGATGGAGAACTTGGCTTTGGCACGGATGAAGTCTATCTTTGCCAAGAAGTCATAACTGAGCAGCATATCGGGCACTTCGGGACGAACCAGCTGGGTGAACTCCAGCAGGATGCGGTGAATCTCTTTGCGCTCCTCGCTTTCCAGTTCGCGAATCTTGTTGTTCGCTTCCACCACCTCTGCTGGCTCAATGAACACCGTCCGTCCCGTGTCCGATTCATCATGCACAATGCCGCGAATCTTCCGTTTCATGGCAGGAGCCACGGGGATGACGAGGCGACCGTCGCGAAGGGTGGGGGAGATGTCCTTGTCGATGAGTCCTTCTCCTTTTGCCGATTTGAGAATGTTCTGCAATGCTCTCGACACGCTGCCAGCCGTAGCTGCCAATTCGCGGCGTATCTGCATCAGTGTGGGCGATGCCGTGTCCTTCACATGACCAAATTTGTCCAAAATCTGGTCAATGCGCTTCACCATCTGCGGATAGGTCTTCACGTCGGTGGTGAGGGCATAGAGATGAGGATAGATGGGGATGGTGTTCTCTTCGTCCTGACAGCGGTGCAGGAACTTCACAATCAGACAGATGGCTGAGAGCGATCGTTGCAGGTTGAATAGTTCCTCGACCTCCAGACAGGTGCCTTGGATGCGGATGCGCTTCAGCGATGGGCGCACGTCGAAGAAATTCTGGTCGGGGAAGTCCTCCTCCCCGAGGATGCGCACAAACTCCATCGTCTGTTTCACGGCACGGTGGATGTCGTCGAAGTTGACCGAGAACGCCATCTTCCTCACCTCTTCCTCACCAAGGGGACAGAGGCACAAAGCGGAGAGTCGGCTACGTATCTGGTCAAACCCAATCTTTTGTTCGTATGTAGTAGGATAAATCATCGTGTGCAAAGGTACGATTAAGTGAGCACAAAACAAAATGAAAAAGTGTTTTTTTCATTTTTTTGTCGAACGTGAGTACCTTCGGCGAAGCCAACGCTACGATTAAGTGAGTACAATACAAAAGAAAAAAGTATTTTTCATTATTATTGTCGGACGTGAGTCCTCTAATAATCTAAATACAATACGATGCAGGGCTTATCGTAATTACCTTGCAAGGCTTATCGTAATTACCTTGCAAGGCTTATCGTAATTACCTTGCAGGGTGTAGCGTAATTATCTTGCAGGGTGTAGCGTCATTTCGTTTGTGGGAGTATCGAGTGCTATGTGAAGCGATTGAAGACATTTTGTAGATTGGTTGTTGCAGTGCTACAGTGCTACAGTTCAAAAAACGATATTCCATTCTGAGGAATCAGATAATATTCCATATTTATATATTATATATATTATTATATT
>JAFSKR010000022.1 GCA_017448825.1 Bacteroidaceae bacterium | reverse complement strand
AATGAATTTCAATGAAAAATCATTCAAAAAATTTGTAAAAGCATTTATGGATAAGAAGTTTTATTCAACTCCAGAAATGGAGGTACTGATAATGAAGTTTGAGGATGGCATCTTGCTCAACACGAGCGACGACATCAACTTCCACGATGAAGTAGGCCCAGATCCTGACGATTGAGCCATTCGCATACACGCTAAGAGGGGGCGCACCAAAAACTGGTGCGCCCCCTTTGTGTGCTTTGGGGAGAGAGACGCAGTGGGAAAACCGCTGCGTGCTGGCAAGGGGGGACAGGGGGGAGCCTTCGTTCCTTGGCTCGCAAAAGGCTACTTCCATCCCCCGGCGAGCGGAAAATATACTTAATTTTTTTCCGCTGCGCCGTCCCATCCGAGAGCGGAGGCACCGAGGACGGCAGCGTTGGCGTTCATGAGACCGCTGACAAGGAACTTGGCCTTGCCTTTGAAGATGTTCATGACGCTACGGTTGTAGGACTCTTCGATGGGCTTCATGATGAGGTCACCTGCCTTGCAGAGGCCACCGAAGAAGATGAAGGCTTCGGGGGATGAGAAGGCGGCAAAGTCGGCACATGCCTCGCCGAGCATCTTGCCTGTGAACTGGAATATCTCGTTTGCCACTTCGTCTCCTTTGCCAGCGGCGATGGACACGTCGAGCGATTCAATGTCTTCTGCTGGCTTGTCACGGAGCAGGGAGGGACGGTCGGTGTTGGCCAGAATTTCGCGTGCTGTGCGTGCTACGCCTGTTGCAGAGCAGTAGGTCTCCAGACAGCCCTTACGACCACATCCGCACACTCGTCCCCGGGGACTTCTGTCCATGATGACGTGGCCGAGTTCGCCAGCGAATCCGTCATGCCCATAGACCAGCTGTCCGTTCACCACGATGCCTGAACCGACACCTGTTCCGAGTGTGATGACGATGAAGTTCTTCATGCCACGGGCTGCTCCGTATGCCATCTCGCCCATTGCTGCTGCGTTGGCATCGTTGGTGAGTTTGACGGGCAGACCTTCCAGGCGGTCGGAAAACATCTTTGCCAGTGGCACGATGCCGTCGTGTGCCCAGGCAATGTTGGGTGCAGTCTCGATAGAGCCTGTGTAATAGTTGCCATTGGGCGCTCCGATGCCCATGCCTGCAATCTGGCTGATGCCGCCCATCTGTGCGATGAGTGGTCGGAGGCACACAACGCCTGCTTCGACAAATTCTTCGGCTGTCTTGTAAGTTTGTGTCTTGATGGAATCTTCTGCCACGATTTGTCCACGAGCGTCCACGATTCCGAATACGGTGTTTGTTCCACCCAGGTCAACACCAATCACATAAGGTTTCTGCGTATCCATAAATATAGGTTTTTGAAAAGTTTTGTGGCAAAGGTAGATATTTTTTCAAACAAAAGCACTATCTTTGCCCAGAAAAAAACTAAAACCTAACTCAAAATGAAAAAACTCTTTCTGTTCATGTTCAGTTTTCTCAGCGTGCTCGGCATCCATGCCCAGCAACCTGCCTTCGACATCGACTTGTGGCAGAATGGCCTGCCCAACAGTAATGGCATCGACAAGACTCAGCCTTATGATGACTCGAAGCAGAACTTCAAGCCATCCATTCGGGTGTTTCTGCCTGATGCAGCCAAGGCAACAGGACGTGCCGTGGTGTGCTGTCCAGGTGGTGGGTACACGCACCTTGCCACCGGCCATGAGGGTTATGACTGGGCACCGTTCTTCAACGAAAGGGGCATTGCCTTCATCGTGTTGAAGTATCGTATGCCACACGCCCACACCGACGTGCCTATCAGCGATGCCAAGGAGGCACTGCGTGTGGTGAGGGAGAATGCACCGAAATGGAACATCGACCCACGGAAGGTGGGCATCATGGGTTCGTCAGCGGGCGGTCATCTTGCCTCCACCGTATCGACTCACAGCGACACGCTTACGGCTCCTGCCTTCCAGATTCTTTTTTATCCTGTGGTGACGTTCGACTATCAATACACCCACAAGGGCAGCCGTCACGGGCTCATCGGCGAACACGCCAGTCAGGAGATGGTGGACCTGTACAGCAACGAGAAGCAGGTGACCGCCCAGACACCTCCTGCCATCATGCTGCTGAGCGACGACGACGGGTTGGTGGTGCCGCAGAACAGCATCAACTACTACCTTGCCCTGCGTAACCACGGCGTGAGGTCTTCCCTTCACATCTACCCATCAGGTGGCCACGGTTGGGGCTATCGTCCTAACTTCAAGTATCACAAGGAGATGTTGGCTGACCTCAGCGCATGGCTGGAGACCATCAAATAGTTTCACTGGCAGGTTTTTCGCCGTCTGTGATGACCAGCTTGTATCCCTTTCCGTGCACGTTGATGATTTCCACGTTGGGGTCGTCCTTTAAGTGCTTACGCAATTTCGTGATATAGACGTCCATTGAGCGGGCGTTGAAGTAGTTGTCGTCAATCCAGATGGTCTTCAGGGCATAGTCGCGCTGCAGGAGTTCGTTCTGTCGATTGCTGAGCAAGGTGAGCAGTTCGGCTTCCTTGGTTGTCAGTTTCTCTTGGTTGTCACCCAGGGCGAGAATCTGCTTCTGGGTGTCGAAGGTGAACTTGCCAATCTGACGGACTGCCTGGTCTTTGTTCTTCTTGCCCCGCACACGTCGCAGGATGGCTTCGATGCGGAACACTACTTCTTCCATCGAGAAGGGCTTCGTGATGTAATCGTCGGCACCGAGTTCGAAGCCTTCACGCACATCGTCCTTCAAGTTCTTGGCTGTCAGGAACATGAAGGGCATTTCTGAGTTCAGTTCCTTGATTTTCCCAGCCAGCGTGAATCCGTCCATGCGTGGCATCATCACGTCAAGGATGCACAGGTTGAAGTTGCCTTGCAGGAATGTGTCGAACCCTTCTTCACCATCTTGGCAGAGGGTTGTGTTATAACCTTTTGCTTCCAAATACTCGCGTAGAAGCATACCGAGACTTTCGTCGTCTTCGCAAAGAAGAATGCTCACTTCTTCCAATCTGTCGTCTGTAATCATAATTGTATGTTTTTTTAGTGAATAATTTTATCTTTTTCTCGATTCTCTGAGTTTTCAGTCGTTTGTTTTCAATTTGATGATAAACTTTGTGCCGATGCCCAATTCGCTCTCTGCCACGATTGTTCCTTTGTGGTCTTTCACGATTTTGTGTACGTAGGCAAGTCCAAGTCCGAAGCCTTTCACGTCGTGCAGGTTGCCCGTGTGTACCCGATAGAACTTCTCGAAGATGCGTTTCAGGTCTTCCTTCTTGATGCCGATGCCGTTGTCCTGAATGGAGACGCACAAGTGTCCAGGTTCGTTCCATGTCTCCACATTGAGTTCGAGGTCCACATCTTTCCGCTTATACTTCACGGCGTTGTCCATCAGGTTGAAAATCACGTTCGTGAAGTGCATATCATCCACACAGATGATGGGGTCTTCTGCATCGAGCTTGGTGATGATTTTTCCGCCGTTCTTCTCCACTTTCAGGGCGAAGGTGTGTGTCACTCCAGCTATCAGCTCATTGATGTCCACCTCTTTCATGTGGAGGTTTGCCTGCTGGTTCTCGTACATCGACAGTTGCAGCACCTTCTCCACTTGGAACCTCAGTCGCTTGGTCTCGTCGATGATGGTGGTCGTCAGTCGCTCCATCAGTGTCGGTGTCTTCTTCACCGAATCGTCTGCCAACATCTGTGCCGCCAGCGAGATGGACGAGATGGGGGTCTTGAACTCATGGGTCATGTTGTTGATGAAGTCGTTCTTCACCTCTGTCAGCTTCTTCTGTCGGAACACCAATATCAAGGTGACGATAAAGGTGATGAGCAGAATCAGGGTAAAGATGAGCGATGGCATCATGAACCACATGGAGCGCCAGATGTAGTGGTCGAGGGCCGGGAAGTGCACCTTCAAGATGCCGTTGCGTTGCACGGGGTCGTTCTTGAAGAGGGTGGCTGTGAATATCTGTCTGCTGCCCTTCACTTCGTAGTCGGAACACCTGTACACCGTCTGCCCGTTGCTGGCACTCACGCTGAAATGGTAAGGGATGTTGATGCCATTGTTGCTCAACTGTGTCCGAAGAATCTGGTCTAGTTCATAGAAATCAATACGTTCTGCAAGCGGGCGGTCGCTGGCTGTATAGAGGATGCTGTAGATGACCTCATCCACCAGACTCTTCTCTGTGGCGTATCGCATCGCCATGATCTCCTGCAACGAACGCTGCCGCTCACTGATGCCCGACATTTTCTTGGTGAAATACTTGTCTGAGAGGTTCGTGCTGGCAGTTGTTTCACGAGACGTGAACACGCTCCCGTCTTTCGCTGTCACCTGATGGGTGCGCTGAATCACTGAAGAGTCGGTCGATACATACACGGAATCAACCGCCGTCGCTATGCCGGTCAGTGCCTCGGACCCCTGTTCCAGATACCGCTTTGCCTCCGACAGTTCCAGTTGATGCGCCGTCTCATACAGGCTTCGACTCACCGACTCATCAAAATGTGCATGGCGCAACGAGATGATTTCCTCGATATACCTCATCTGCATCAGCAGCAGACAGAGGAACGAGACACCCATCACTGTCGCCAAAACGATGATAATAGATTTTTTCATTCGCTACTTTCTGTTTTCTTCTACAAAAGTAACGAGTTTCTTAAAAGTATAGTGTATAATTAACAAGAAAAGCCCTTGATAAGTTAACAAATTCACATTTATTGGCTTATCAAGGGCTTTTTATATGTTATTTTGTTAAGTTAGAGACTAATTACTTCATTGCACAATTTGCACACTTCCGTTCGGTGGGTGATGAATATCATGGTTTTCGTGGGATAGTCGCGGAACAGGTTCTCAAACAGTTGCCGCTCCGTCTGCCCGTCCAGCGAGGAACTAATTTCGTCCAACAACAGGATGCTGCCAGGTCTCAGTAAGCCTCGGGCGATGGCGATGCGCTGTGCCTGTCCCTCGCTCAGTCCCACACCCCGTTCGCCGAGTTCCGTATCGAGTCCGTTTGCCAAGTCAAACACAAAGTCCGCCATTGCCGTGTGCAGCACCTGTTTCAACGCTTCGTCCGTTGCGTTCGGGTTTGCCAGCAACAGGTTATACCGCACCGAACCGCTCATCAGCGTGTTTCCCTGAGGCACAAACACAAAGTTGCCGCGTGTGCCAGCCGACACTGCCGTGCTACACCTATCATTATATATAGACACGCTCCCCTTTTCAGGAACAGCCAAAGCCAGCATCAGTCGGAACAGTGTTGTCTTTCCCGCGCCCGTCTGACCCATCAGTGCCGTCTTGCTGCCAGGAGGGAAATCCTGGGAGAAGTGCTCAAAAATGGGACGGTCGCCACTGGCGTAGCAGAAACTCATGTCGTCAACCTTCACGCCCAACTGCCCTGGCAGCACAGCCACGGCCTTGTCATCAGCCCATTCCTCTGTGGCCGCATCCTCCAGTTCTTGGAGACGTGTGATGCTGGCAGAAGCGTGAATGAACTGCGGAATCATGTTCAACAGGTTCAAGATGGGATGTTGTATCTGACTCACCAACTGCAGGAACGATGTCATCACACCAAACGTGATGGCTCCATCGCGTAACTGCAAACCGCCCCACACGAAGGCAAACAGATAGCCCAGTCCGAAACTCGATGACAGCAGCACCCGAGTGGCAGCCGTGAAGCGTGTGCGCCTCAGCACCTTCCCCTTCAGTTCGCGCTGCATCTCGTCCAGCCGTCCCGTCACCCATTCCTCACTCTCCAACGAACGCAGCACCTCGTTATGCTCCATGCCCTCCTGCACCAGCATCTGTATCAAGCTCTCCTGCTGCCGTATCTCCATCGTCATGCTCTTCAACTTGTGCGCCAGCAGCTTGCCAAACACCAGAAACAGCGGTGTGAGCAGCAACAGTCCCCACGCCAGGCGGGTGTCCATCGACTTCATCAGCAGAAATGCGCCCAGCATCTGGCAAGCCATCACTACAAACTGGGGCAACGACGACGTGGTCACATCAACAATCGCGTCAAGATCCTTTTCCAACCTCGACGTGATGTCTCCCGAATGCAACCGCTCCTCATACATCTGCCGACGGAACAGGTTGCCGAAAATGCGCAGACGGATGGCGTTAGCCTGTCGGGTGCTGGCAGAGATGGTCATGTAATAATAGACCTGACGCAACAAGATGCCACCCACCACCGTGGCGACCAGCATCAACACCATCTCCACGATGTCTGAGCCGTCGCCCGTGCGGATGGTCACGTCGATGAAACGCTTGCTCAGCCACACCATCAGCAGACCAAGCCCCACCTGAGAAACGCCTATGACGATGCGAACGGCCGAATTCAGCCGTATGCCCGTCATGTTACGCCATACCCACAGAACGTATTTCATTCAATCACACCAATCTCTTTCCACTGCGACAAGATGCGAGTGACGTCAGCCGTAGCCCGTTCTCTCTCCACATCATAAGTGCCACACAAAGCCTCCACAAGCGAATCCACCGTGAAATCGACTTGCTCCTCAGCCTTGCACCACAACCATGCAGCAGTGGCATTCAGACTTATCAAATGGTTAAAATTGATGGTTTCCACCGATTCGCCCACGATGACCTTCTCGCCGCACACATCGCGCAGCACAAAACCTTTCTTGATCTTCATAATTATGACTCTGAAAAAAAGTGATTATTCTACATACCTATGCACCCGTCCGTGGCACTATTCCACCACAGCCGCCAGACACACCCGTGCGGCATCCTCGTCGGGCAGACACTCCAGATGATACACCTTCGCACACTGTGCTAACAAGTTCTCCGTCTCGTGCAGGCCCTCAGCCTGATGCGCGTCCCACCGTTTGCCCGAAATGGATGGCACCACCGCAGCGTATGCCTTCACTCCCTTCAGGCGCACAATCTTATTATACGGAGCTTGCGACAGCCGAACGATGGCACCCACAGGATAGCTCACATTGCGGTAGCAAGGCGTCTTGCCGCTCCACGGCGAACCATACACCACCACCGTTCCGTCATCCTCCACACGCACCACGGGGTTATCATCATTCACCAGTTCCGTTCCTTCTATGTGCTTCAGCCACAGACTGCTATGCGTGCTCTTGCCCGTTCCGCTCTTGCCCAGAAACATATAAGCCTTGCCCTTGTAACTCACTACCGACGAATGAAACAACGCCGTCCGCTTGTCAGCCGTACACAAGGCATAGAGCACCATCAGCGCGTTATTGATGCCAAACGAACGATTGTTCTCCACAGACACCACACCCTCCTTGCCGTCAGCATCAACCATCAGCACCGACGAACGGCGCTTGCCCAGCCAAAACTCAAAACAAGGCTTGCCAGCCACCGTGCCAGCCACGATGCTCTGACCATCATCATCCTGTTTCACCTCCTCCTGAAAACCTGACAAATCCATCGGCTCGTCTGTTACAGTCAGCCGAAACAGCACATCATCTGTAGGCTCAACAACAAACGGTTCATATTGCTTCAATTCACACACGACATCTTCCATGCCATATGTTTGCAAGACAAAAATATGCCCTGCCACCTGATAGTAAAATGCTTTCATATCCAACAATTAATGGTGCAAAGGTAAGGCTTTCCAAGCGATAATACAAGAAAGAATACCTTTTTTTACCCCTTATTCGCAAATTGTTACCCCATTTCTTCTTTGAAATCAAAAAAAGAACACGTATCTTTGTGTGAAAAAGCATGGTAGAGCGAACAACATCAACACCCAAAGAGCTGGTAAGGCTCAGATTCAAGAAACTTGCCGACAACAGTTTCTCAATTTATCTTGATACTTACGACAACGGTATCAGACACTATGAATTTCTGCGACTGTACCTCGTCCCCGAAGTCGATAGAGAGTCGCAACAAGCCAATGCCAACACCCTGCGAGCGGCCAACATCATCAAGGCAAGGAGGATTGTGGAACTCGCAAATGGCAAAGCTGGCATCATGCCCACCACCAAGATGGGGCAGATACGGCTCGTCGATTACATCGAACGGCACATCGAGAACAGCAGCAGGACACACCGAGGAAACAGCTATGCCAACACCTGTCGGAACATGAGCAACTACCTCTTCGCCTATCTCGGCAAGAAAACCATGACCATCCGCATGAAGCACATCGACCTCAACCTGTGCAAGGGCTTCGCTGCCTACCTCCGACGAGCACACGCCCACAGCGGGAAACCACTCTCCAAGGTTACGGTCCACCACTACTTCGGAGCCTTCAAGAGCCTGCTCACCGAAGCTGTCATCGACCAAGTCATCCCCATTAACCCCGTCACCCAAATGAGACGGCAGGAAATACCAGAACGCCCCGTCGTCTTCAAAAACTTCCTCGAAGCCGATGACCTCGTCATGCTCGCACACACACCATGCGGCAACGAAAATGTTCGTCGAGCCTTCATGTTCAGTTGCTTCACGGGACTACGGCTCAGCGATGTCCGAGCACTCAAATGGCACAACATCAAAAAGGTCAACGGGGCATGGAGATGTTCCATCATCATGCAGAAAACACTCGACCCCATCGACAACAAACTCAACGAAGAAGCAGTCCACTGGCTCCCAAACACCCCTGGACAGCCCTACGACCTCGTCTTTCCTCTCCCCACCATCTCCGCCATTGAACGGCACATCGCCACGTGGACACATAACGCAGGAGTCTATAAACACGTCACCTTCCACACGGCACGACACTCCTACGCCACCATGGCACTCATCGCTGGTGCCGACCTCTACACCGTGTCCAAACTCCTCGGTCACCGCAACATACGCACCACCACCATCTACGCAGCCGTCGTCGATGCAGCCCGCGACAAAGCCGTTGATGGCATCTCCGACCTCTACAAGCAACGCCTCGCCGCCCTCAAAAACACCCAATAGTCCACACATATAATATATAGAAGGAGGAAAGGGAGGAACTTGCAATAAGGAGGATGCAGCTTGGGAGTTTAGGACATAAATTCTGTTTTTCCATACTTTTTTTGCTGAAAGTTTTGGAAGATAAGGAGAAAATGTTGTACTTTTGTGAGTGCGTAGATGGGAGGGGAAGTAGGAGAAACTAATTGAAAAACATAAAACCTGTGAAAAATGAGAACAATTTTTGAGAAGATTCTTTTTTCCGCACTTGCGGTAGTATGTCTGTCAGCATGTGAACGGTCGTCGGAACATGAAGACATTGTGAGTGATGCAACTTCCGTACTCCAGATTTACACAAGGTCGGGGGATGCGAACGACGCAACGGTAAGTTATCCGGTGCAAGTGTATGTGTTCAAGGATGGTCAGTGTGTGGCCATGCAAACGATTGAGGATGAGGATGGAGCGTTGAGTCTTCCTCTTCCTGAGGGTGACTACTCGGTCTATGCTATTGGTGGCGTTTCGGAGGATGATTATGTATTGCCATCACAGGAAACTGCCACGGTAGCTTCGGTTGTTGCGTTGCGAGAAGGAAAAATTCATGGTGATTTAATGGCAGCAACGACCAATGTGACGCTGGAAGAAGCGGGTACGAATCATGTGACGTTAACGATGGAACGTCTGACCGTGCTTTTGGAGAGTGTCACGATGAGCCAGATACCGTTGGATGCAACGGCTGTGGAGGTGACGATTAGTCCGTTATGGGAGAACTTGACACTGGGCGTTGCTTTCATGGGCGAGTCGGGGAAGGAGACTGTTGCTTTGACGAAGCTGGATGATGAGGGGACATGGAAGTTTGAAGGGACGAAGTATCTGTTACCTCCTTCCTCGGACGAAATCTCCATCATGGTGAGCATCACCCGGTCTGAAAGCACAAGTAAATATGCCTATACATCTACCGAGTCTTTTTCACCTGGCTATCGGATGAATATCGTGGGCACTTATGCTGAATCGGCGGCTACGCTGACAGGAACTATCACGGGTGCCCAATGGGAGGGTGAGCAGACGATGACTTTCCAATTCAAGGAGAGTAACCGCGTTACGGATGAGGAGGAGGAAGATAATGGCGACGATGAGGAGGAAGAGGAAGATGTCACGATATTTACGGAAACGGCTCTTCCAACTGTAGGATCGACGTACAAGACCTGCTTTGTTCTTTCGGTGAATAAAGATGTGACACCAGCCGAGGTTGTGTTGCTCTCACCCCATGAAGAAAAAGTTGGCGGCACGACGAGTGACGAGAAATGGACTGGTTTAGATGCCGCTTTGGAGAGTTGCGCTGTTACAGGTATTCAAGGATGGCGCTTGATGACGGCAACTGAAATAAAATCTCTTCGTACATACAGGACGCAACTTTCCATGGGAGACTCTAAGCATTATCTGTATCTTTACGAAGGTTCCACCATCAAGTCCTGTACAATCGGAGCGAATCAAACCACGAATGTCGCATTATCTGCCAATGACATCCTCCGTCCTGTCGCCACCGTTAAAATCAACATAGAGTAGCATAATACAAAAAACGCCCGACCTGTCAAGCATCAGCATGGCAGGTCGGGCGTTTTTTTGTGAGTGTTCCAACATATGCCAACTATATCCGAACGTTGCTGCTTTCAATGGGGATGCGTTCGTAGGAGAGGTCTCACCCTGCTGTTCCACCGTTTCTGTAAGTGCATCAAAAAGATATTCCCGCACCTCGCGGTGCAGGAATAATCAGGTGAAATGTTTAATTTCCTATTGGGGAAAAAGGACTGGAACCTCTCGGCTCATGTCGTTCTCGCTAAAATCTTTGGGGACATAACACGAGAACCAACGTCCTTAAATAGCATAATTTATTATGTATATGAACCATTATTGGATGGCAAAGATATATTCTTTTTTTATAAGTTCCAAATCTTGGACGACTTTTTTGCAAGTTTTTTTGAAATTCATGCAAAAGTGGTCAACATGGCCGCGTTTTGGGCAGGTTGAACACATCTTGCACTTCTTTCATCGCCTCGTCGGTCATGCCATCGGGTTCACTGCCCATATTGCGGGCACACATATAGATGTTTGCAGCTTTGCAGAGCACATCGGTCTGGTCGAAGGCATCCATGATGTCCTGACCTACAGCCACTGTGCCGTGTTTCTCCCACAGCACCACGTCGTGCTTCTTAATTTGCTCCAACGTGGCTTCTGCCAGCTCTACGGATGAGGGCAGTGCATAGGGCACGATGCCGATGCCCAGCGGAGCAAACGCCAGTGTCTCGGGTATCATGCTCCAGAGCACCCGTGTCATCTCGCCTTCGCGGAGGAATCGCTGGATATGGCTCATCGCCACCAGTTCGATGGGGTGCGTGTGGAGTGTGGCCTTATAGCAAGACCCAGTCTCCAGCAGATAGTTCTGCAAGGCGAGGTGTGTCGGCAGTTCCGAAGTTGGCACGACAGGTTCGTCGGCAATGATTTCGTAACTGGCACAATCGTCGCAGATGCGTACGATAGAGCCGTTTTGCATAGGCCAACGTGCCAAGTCGCGCATACGCTTTCCCGTGCCCTTGCAGTAGAAGTACTTGCCCTTCAACTGAGGGAGCACCATGCCTATCTGCTTCACTGGTGCGATGGCTGGCATGGCCTTGATGTCGTCATCCACAAATTCTGTGACGTTTACGGTGATGTTGCCACCATTTCTTTCCGCCCAGCCTTTCTGCCAAAGGTAACTTGTCACTTCTGCAATCTGGTTCACCACTGCCGCCAGGCCTGGACGTCCGTCTAATATACTTTTCATATTTTTTTACAACAGTTGTGGCAGGAAGGAACTGATGATTAGTACCAAGATGCCAATGATTAATACCGCAATCGTTTGTTTAGAGCAACCTTTCCATTCCTTCAGGATGATGCCCCAAATGTTGGAGAACACAACGTTCAACGCCATGAGTATGCAGAACGAGAGGGTCATCAAAGTGGGCGAAGACGTGAGAAAGCCCTTGCCCAACGAGAGACCGAAGAACTGGCTGTACCAGAGGATACCTGCCAATGCGCAGAACAACAAATTGTTGCCCCACACACTGCTGTTCTTGTAGTCGCCCCACGTGCCGTTTTTCTGATTCTGGAAAAAGCAGTAGGAGGCGTTGGTCACGAAACCGCCAAAGGTCACGAGCAGCGTGGCGGGCAAAGTGCGGAACATCGGGTCGGTCAATTCGCCGAAATTGATGTCTTTTCCGAATTCGAGACCAACATTGAAACAGCCACTCATAAAGCCTGCCAGCAGAGCGATGGCCAGTCCCTTCGGAAAATTGAAGTCCTTGACTGCCGCCTTTTTCTCTTCTTCTGACAGTGAAGCCGCTTTCATGGAACCAGCCACACCGATGATGGCAATGCCTATCAACGTCACCACTACGCCAATGATGACCGCCGAGGTGAGCGACTCCAGCGGTTTCTGCTCAGGGAAGAAGATGTTGAGCAGCACGGGACCCATAATGGTGCCCAGTCCGGCACAGGTGCCCAGTGCGATGGATTGACCGAGCGCAACGCCAAGGTAGCGCATCGACAGTCCGAAGGTCAAGCCACCGACACCCCACAGCACACCAAAGAAGATGGTCATCCAGATATTAAAGGAATGGGGTGACGTGAAAAGCTCTGTCAGCGAATGCCCTGCAGGAACGGCCAGCAGTGCCCCTAGAAGCGGGAAAAGAAGCCATGCAAACACACCCTGAACAATCCAGTAGCTTTCCCAGCTCCAAGACTTAATTTTGTTGATGGGAACATAGCAACTGGATTGACAGAATGCGCCAATGGCTATGATGAGTAAGCCAATGACAATCATTTGATTTAACGCTTTGAAGTTACATCAGCCACGTACTGGTCGATATCCTTGATGAAGCCCTGACCTACAGGCACGTTGTTACGCACACAGAACTCGTCATACACCGCTTGCCAAGGCATCGCTTTCTGCTCTTCGATGAGGGCGAGCACCTTGTAGCCTTCGCCTGCCAGCTCCAGCTTCGAGATGGTGTCGCGTGGTTCCAAGAGGGCGCGGAGCATACACTTCTGTGCGGAACGCGAACCGATGACGTAGGCACCGATGCGGTTGATGCTGCCATCGAAGAAGTCCAGTCCATAGTGTACACGGTCGAGCGCACCTGCACGCACGATTTCGAAGAAGAGGTCTTGTGTGGGGTCGTCCATGATGGTCACGTGGTCGGAGTCCCAACGCACGGGGCGGCTCACGTGAAGCATCAACTCCTTCACGAACGGCAGCACAGCACTCACCTTGTCGCCTGGCATCTCCGTCGGATGATAGTGACCCGTGTCGATGGTGAGAATCTTGTCATACTTGGCTGCGTATGCTGTGTAGAAGTCATGGCTGCCCACGGTGAAGCTCTCCAAGCCGATGCCGAACACCTTACCCTCGATGCAGTCCTTCATCATCGGCTGCTTCTTCTCGAAAATATCGTCCAACGACTGCTTCAGCAGGTTGCGGTACATGGCGTGGTTCACGCTCACGTCCTTGCAACCGTCGTGCACCCACAGGTTCATGATGCAGGGGTCGCCCTGCGCCTCACCCATCGCATTGGCGATGTCACGGCAACGCTTCGTGTGCTCTATCCAAAAGTTGCGGATGCCGTCGTCGGGGTTTGCCAACGTCAGGTTGCCGCTCTTCGGATGAGAGAAGGAAGAGGAGTTGAAGTCCAACAGCGTGTTGTTCTCCTTTGCCCAGTCAATCCACGACTGGAAGTACTCCACCGTCACCTCGTCACGGTCCACCACCTTACCTTTGAAGTCGCCGTAAATCTCGTGAAGATTCAATCGGTGATTACCCGGGATGAGGCTCTTTGCCTTCAGAATATCCATCCGCAACTCGTCAATGTTGCGGGCTGCACCGGGGAAGTCACCCGTACTCTGGATGCCGCCACTCATGGCACCAGCCTGTACCTCAAAGCCATGCACATCGTCTGCCTGCCAGCAGTGCAACGACAGGTGGAAGTCCTGCAACTGCTTCAACACAGCCTCAGTGTCCACACCAATTTCTGCATAACGGTCTTTCGCAACCTCGTACGCTTTCTTTACCAATTCTTCTTTCATCGTTCTAATCAGTTTTTAAGTTAGTTGATTCGTTATTCGTTACTTTCAGATACTGCTTGTATGCCACGTCCCACGCCGCCGTGTCTTGTGGCAGATAAGTCTGCTGTTCGATGGAGTCGGCAATCATCTTGCGCATCTCGAACATATCGTTCACCAGCCCAGCAGCCTTGGCTTGCAACATGATGTTGCCAATCGCCGTGCCCTCCACAGGCCCGGTCACCACGGGGATGCCGATGCTGTTCGCCGCCATCTGCATCAGGTAGCCGTTCCTTGAGCCGCCACCGATGACGTGCAGCTTCTCGATGGGGAACGGAGCCATCTCCTTCAGGTAGCCCAGCACCTGACGGTATCGCATCGCCAGACTCTCGAAGATGCAACGTGCCATCGCCTTGTAGCCTTGTGGCACCGCTTGCCCTGTCTTTTGGCAGTAGTTCCTGATGGCCTCCACCATGCTCGTCGGGTTGGCAAAGTCAGGCGCATCGGGGAAGATGAAACTTTGGAACGCAGGAGCCTCCATGCTGTCCTTGTTGATTTGGTTCACATCTGCCGGGGCATCTGTCCACTCCTTCCTGCAACGCTCCAACAGCCACATACCACAGATGTTCTTCAGGAAACGTGTCGTGCCCTCGATGCCGCCTTCGTTTGTGAAGTTATAGCCGAAACTCTGCTCCGAGATGATGGCATCCCTCGTCTCGATGCCTAGCAGCGACCACGTGCCGCAACTCAGGTAGGCAAACCGCTCGTTCTCCGCTGGCACGGCAGCTACAGCCGAACCCGTGTCGTGACCAGCCACCGCCACCACAGGCACGGCACCCAGTCCCGTCATCTGCTGCACCTCTGCCGTCAACCGTCCCACCTTCTCTCCTGGGTTCACGTAGCGGCCAAACTGGCTCTCCTGCAAACCTATCACGCCGATAAGCTCAGGGTCTATCCGTTTCGTCCGAGGGTCCAGGAACTGGCTCGTCGAGAGGATGGTGTACTCACACACCGCCTCGCCCGTCAACATATACATCAGCGCATCGGGCACAAACAGTATCTTGTCTGCTGCCTCCAGTGCCGAGTCACTGTTCTTCCTGAGCGTCGAGAGCTGGAAGAGCGAGTTGAACTGCATGAACTGGATGCCCGTCTTCTCATACACACGCTCCTTCGGAACCAGCTTGAAGTACTCCTCCATCGCCGTGTCCGTGTGCGGGTCGCGATAGCAGTACGGATTGCGCAGCACGCCTCCATCCTTGCCTATCATCACGAAGTCCACGCCCCACGTGTCGATGCCCACCGAAGCAATTTCGATGCCCTCGTCAGCCACCACTTTTAGCCCTCGGATAATTTCGTTGTACAAGGCAAAGATATCCCAGTAGAAGTGTCCTCCCGTCTCGATGATGTGGTTCGGAAAACGAGTCAGTTCCCGCTGCTCCAATTTGCCATCAACAATCGAGCCTAAGATGGTGCGTCCACTGGTGGCACCCAAATCGACTGCAAAGAAATTCATGTGAGCCATAACCTACTTCTTGATTCTATATATATAAAATGTGCGCGCGGGAACCGTCACGCTCTGCGATGGAGCACTGACAGTGAGCGAAGAAGTCTTGGGGACAATTTTCTGTGGCTCATCAAGGGTGTTCTCGGCAGTCAGGTCGTCGCTGTGGAACGTGATGAGTTGAGCAGCGTGCTCACCCTTCATGCCCTTCAGGTTCAGCGTCACGTCCTGAGGCTGGTCACCCGTGTTCACTACCTTCACGATGACCTCGTTCGTGTTCGTGTCAAACACAGCCGAGGCAAACAGGCCGTCCTGGTCAGCATTGCCAGCCACGGGCTTGCCGTTCATGGTCAGCGGCAACATATTCGTACCCTTGTTGAGCGAGTAGAGTTGCTGCACATAGTAAGAACAGGAGTTGAACTTACGGAGGTTATCATACCAGATGGCATCAGGACGCCACTGCCAACCCTCCACATGGGCAAAGAGTGGGGCGTAAGTTGCCATCTCCACCACGTCTGCGTTGCGCTCCAAGTCGGTCATGAAGGCTGCCTCCATCAAAGCTGCGTTGAAGTGGTTCCACTTCTTGCCCCTGCCATGACAAGCATACTCACCGGCAAACACCTTCGGAGCACCCTTGCCACGCTTGTAGTTGTCATAGCGGTTGCCCGACTTGAGGAACCACTCCTCGTTGCGGTAGAAGTGCTCATCGTAGAGATCCACCTTCAGTTCTGCCATCTTCGGTTGAAGCATGTCAAACTTATCGCCTTCAGAGTCAGGACCCGTAGTGCCGATATACTTGATTTCTGGATGCACCTTGCGCACAGCATCCAGGAAGATTTTCAGACGCTTCGTGAAGACTGGGTTGTCCTTATAGTCCCACTGCTCGTTGCCGATACCCACATACTTGAGGTTGAACGGCTCGGGATGCCCCATGTCGGCACGGAGTTTTGCCCACTGGTTGGTGGCGGGGTCGCCATTGGCAAAGTCGATAAGGTCGATGACATCGTCGATGTAGGGCTGCAACTGGTCGATAGGCACGTGCACCTCATCCTCCTTCTTTCCACGGGTGATGTCGTTCTGGAACTGGCAGGAGAGACCCACACTCAGCACGGGCAACGGCTCGGCACCAATCTCCTCAGAGAGCTGGAAGAACTCGAAGAAGCCGAGGCCGTAAGACTGGTAGTAGTCGGGGAAATAACGGTGGGTGAACGTATAGTGCCAGCGGTTCTCGTTCAGCGGACGGTTCTCCACGGGACCCACCGAATTTTTCCACTGATAACGGGTGGCGAGGTCAGTACCCTCCACGATGCAACCGCCGGGGAAACGGAAGATGCCGGGTTTCAACTGCTCCAACGACTCTGCCAAGTCCTTGCGCATACCGTTCTCATGACCTTTGTACGTGTCAACAGGGAAAAGGCTCACGTGCTCCACATCCGTCGTCACCTTGCTGTCTGCCCACACACGAAGATGCGCCCTGGCAAAGGTGGCTTTCGGCTTGAGGATGGCAGTGTACTTCTTCCATTCCTTACCGCTCACCTCCACGCCGACGTTGCCCAATTTCTGGTCATCGCTCATGGTGGCGTTGTCAACAAGGTCTATCCAAATCTTCGCCGTACCACCGTCTGGCACACGAGCCCAGACCGAAAAGCGGTATTCCTCGCCGCCCTTCACACCCATGCCAAAGAAACCACGGTTCTCTATCATCGTGTACTTGTCAGTGTGCCCAGAAGGAGCCAAACGCACATAGTGAGGATTCTTCGCAAAGGGACCATCATCCTTCAGCGTGACATTGCCCGAGATGTCCCAACCCGCAAAATGGTTCGGGAACTCAAACGAGCGGTTCATCACCAACTCACCATACAGACCACCATCGGCTGCATAATTGATGTCCTCGAAGAAGATACCATACATGGTTGACGGAATAGCACCACCCACCTTCTGCGTGTTCACGTCGAAGGTGTGAGTCTGTGCCGTCATGCTTGCGGCAACTGCTAACGCCGCACACATAGAACTAAATCTTTTCATAAAAAGGGTTGTGTTATAGGTTTATATTAGTAATTCTTACGGTCATACTACCCGATAATTTGCAAAGGTAGATAAAAAAATGTGAAAAAAGAAAAGATTTTAGTTTTTTTGTTTACCTTTGCACCCATATCACATAAAAATATAACAAAATGAAGAACATCAAGACGATTGCCATCACATTGATGGCTGCGGGACTCCTCTCCACAGGATGCTCCAGCAACAAAGAACTGACTGCTTGCAAAAATGACTTCCAAGCACTTCAGGAAAAATACACTGCTCAAGCCCTCGAACTCAAAGAGGCACAGACCAACGTGACCAACCTCAACTCCCGGCTGAAGGACGCACAGACAGAACTCTCCGACCAGAAATCGGCCAACAAGGAACTGCAGAAAGCACTCAGCGAGAGCATCAACCAGGGCGGCGCCAACATCTCCAAACTCGTCGATGAGATTAACGCCAGCAACAAGTACATCAAGCAGCTGGTCGATGCCAAGACAAAGAGCGACTCGCTCAACATGGCACTCAGCAACAAACTCACCAAGTCACTCTCCAAAGAAGAGCTCAAAGACGTGGACGTGCAGGTGCTCAAAGGAGTGGTATATATCTCCCTCAACGACAACATGCTCTACAAGTCTGGCTCCTACGAGATTAGCACAAAAGCTGCCGAAACACTGGGGAAGATTGCAAAAATCATCACCGACTACAACGACTACGAGGTGCTCATCGAAGGCAACACCGACAACGTGCCCATCTCCAAGACCAACATCCGCAACAACTGGGACCTCTCCGCACTCCGCGCCTCCAGCGTCGTGCAGGAACTCCAGAACAAGTATGGGGTCAACCCCAGCCGTCTCACGGCAGGGGGACGTGGCGAGTACAACCCTGTGGCTGACAACGACACAGCCGAAGGCCGTGCCAAAAACCGTCGCACCCAAATCATCATCACACCTAAACTTGACCAGTTCCTCGACCTCATCGACCAGGCACCCGCCGATGACGACGAAGAATAACACCCCTTATCCCTTTTTCATACAAAAACACGGCGGTTCCCCCGCCGTGTTTTTTTACCCCTTTTCCTCTTCCCTGCCAGCGTGCAGCACTTTCCCTGCTGCGTCTCTCTCCCTCTTTCTCCCTCCTTCCTTCCCTCCTATCATCCCGCATGGCCTCGCCCTTTACGGAAGAGGTGTTCGTGGGGCGGAGAGGGTCTTCTCTGTCATATAATAGAGCATCGGGGCACGAGCATTTGCCTGTGCCCCCGATTGAGTGGAGATTAGATAATCCTCTTAATCCCCAATCGGTCATTAGCGTTATGATGATAACAACTTTTATTTTATTCAATTAGAAATTCATTCTCGATGAAAGAAACGATTGCGTTAAGACGCCGCATTCCATCAATAATTTCAAAACACGTGTTATTTTTCATTGTTCGTCTGTGCTACCAAGAACAGAGGAACCGAGTACAGCTTATAAATGGAATCTATAAACGCTATCTTTTCTCTTGAGTCCAAACTAACTTGCGTTGATACTTACGATTGACAATACATCTATTGTTTAGATAATTGTCATAAACCACTTGGATACTATCCGATTTACTTGAAATAGAGGTTTCCATGATATAAGGATATTTCTCTTTGTAATCCTCTTCGTTTCGCCTTTCTTCTACGGTCTTTCCTGTTTTGCCTATTTTGAATGAGTTGCAAATCTCAATCACAAATTTCAAGTTGCTTTCTATAGTATTCATTTCTTTATAAAATAGAGCTTGGGTTAGCAATTCGGGGGGACAGAACATATAAATGTCTGCCCCCCCGAATGAATTGTGTGTTATCATCCTGTTTAATAGTCACTTCCCCAGTCTGGGTCTGATGGGTCAGCGATGTTGCCACCAACTTCACCGTCATTCTCAGGGATTGAAGCATCCAGAAGAGCACCTTCCAACTGGATGTTCAGGATTTCCATTTCTGGTTCTAAATAGAATTTCTTGTCCATAAGTTTTTTTACCTTTTTTTGATGAAAGTGTGCAGGGAGGGATAAGCCTCCCTGCACGGACTTTGATGAGTTAATTAAGTTTATTGAGAATCAGTTGATTACTTCTGAAGGTACTTCTTGCCGTTCTTGATGACGATGCCCTTGTAAGACTCGTCAACACGAACACCCTGCAGGTTGTAGATAGCACCGTTAAACTTGCTGTCTGTAGTAGTCATAGCATCCTCCTTCACACCGAAGATGGCAGTTGCCTGGTCGTCGTCAAGCCATACCACGCGAGCAGGAGCGGTAGTGGCTTCCTCTGTCAACTTAGGCTCAACTGGTGCGAACTCGTGCAGGAGAGCATAGTACCAACCCTTGTTGATGTAACCACCGTTGCGGCCGTTTGGCAGATTTGCATCTACGCCAGGAGCAACAGACTTCGTGATGGTGGTCTTCTCAACATCGAATCCCTTGTGGTTAGCAGGGTTCAACAGAATATGGAGAGCCTTAGAAGCGTACTCAACGTTGTTTGCAGTTGTCTTAGGAGCATTGTCGCGGTTCTGAGAACCTTCCCAGATAGAAGGAACGCCACTTACGCCATCCCACATCTGCTGGTTTGTGTACATACCCTGAGACTTACCAATCAAGTCAACGTCGTGTGTGTCATCGGTACGCAGGTTGGGCAGTTGAGTCCATACAGAACTCTGTGCTTCAGCAATAGCCCAGTTAGTGTTGTAAGTAATGTCAAACTCATTGAAGTTGGCACCTGTGAGTTCAGAACCGTCCTTCTTCTCAGCCTTTACGATGATCAGTTTCTTATTAGATTTGCTAATCTTATACTGACCGTCAACAACCTGCAGAGGAACCATGTAAACTGTAGAAACCTTTGCGTTCTCATTGAAGTCCTCGTCGGTGTAGATACCATAGAGAGTAACCTTCACAACTTCGCCGTTAATCTTCTGATAGCGGTCAATCCACATATCTGTATTAACTCCCCTGTATGTGTAACCTTCTTCTGCAGCAGCTTCTTCCTCATAAGTTGGGTATGGCTTCTCATTCGCGAACGAACCGAGGTCGTAACGTCCCCATGCAATCTTTTGGCCGTTCTTGTTGTCACGATATACAAGGAATGCTTTTCTTTCTGTAACAGGATCCTCTGGAGCCTCGTAGAACTTCACCAGATAGATGTCGAATCTCTGGTCTGTAGTCAGACCCCAGTCTTCATCCTTGTACTGGTTGGCAAGATCCTCATTGGCAACCTCCAACAGAATGTAACGTGGAGTGGCTGCGGTCACGCCCTCATCCTCATCCTCGTCCTCATCCTCGTCCTCGTTGTCGTTAGCAACTGCGCGGCGGAGAGGAGCCAGAGGTTCTTCTTCTACAGCAGGTTCTTCCTCCTCTTCAGTTACCTTAACGAATGCCTTCTTGGCGAAAGGATTCACTGCGAAGTCAGCAACGTTCTCTTGAGTATACTGAAGTTTGTACATCTTTGCTTCTGCAGTGGCAGCGGCTTGTTCTTCATTCAGCACTGGATAGTTGAATGCACCGTCAGCAATGGCTTCGCCAGCAAGCACACCACCAAATGTGAGTGTCTTAATCTGACCCTCATACATATTTGCAAAAGCACCTGTGGCGATACCACCCTTACCAATATTGCCTTCGAAAGTGATGGCAGAAAGACCAGCGTAGTCCTCACCGGCGATGATAGCGGCATCCAGACCGTTCTCAGCGATAGAACCTGTGAATGTCAGAGAACCAATTGTTGTAGAAGGAATGATGGCGCCGTCAGCGAACACACCACCCTTTGATTCAATCTTACCAATCTTGAGGGTTGGCCATACAAATGCTCCAGGCTGACCAACAACAGGACTGAAGTCGAATGTTCCTTCAGGAATAGCAGCAGAACCGTCATCGTTGATTTCTGCTGCACGGCGGCTCAACTGACCCTCCTGAGCAATTTCAAGTGAGGTTCCAGATACATTCTTCCATATGAAAGCGGGATCTGTTGCAGGAATTTCGTCTTTACCCTCAACAGCCTCAACAGCAGCTTCGAGTTCTTCGTTGATAGTTACATAAATGCCTGCTTCATTTGTCAATCCAGCATTGGTATAAAGAGCCCATTTCGTCTCACCTACTCCAGCCTCTGGATCCAAGTAGTATGAATTACCAACAAATCCGTCAATAGAGTTCTCTGTAACTTCTACAGATACATATTCTTCTTCAATAGTGGCATTAACTTTACCTGTTGCCCACTCGGTATATGTCTTTTCGTAAGAAGTAAAGGCATAAGTTGCAGGTGCAGCCTCAGTGTGACTATTTATCACTACATAAATTCCTGTTTCTGTACTGAGCTTAGCATCAGAGTAAAGCTGATAACGAGTATCACCAACTCCTGCGTCAGACTGTATGTAATATGTTCCTCCAACAAATCCCTCAACAGAATTTGTCACAACAGTTACTTTGTATACAGAGGTTACTTCAGTGGCGGTCACAACACCTGTTGCCCATACTGTTTCACCTTCTGCATCAGCGTATGAAGTGAATGAGTAAGTTGCCAAAGCTGCATCCTGCTCTTCAGTCAACTGCTCATTGATGGTTACATAAATATCAGCGACAGTTTTGAGTGTTTTATCAGTGTAAAGTGGATAAACTTCATCACCAACTTCTACATCACCAGCCAAGTAGAATTTCTTACCAACGAATGTCGGATCTGCTTCAATAGAATTTGTCACAACCGTAACCTCGATTGCTTTTACATCCTCAACAGATACGGTACCAGTTGCATACTGATTACCATCCTGTTCACTATCATACGAAGTGAAAGCGTAAGATTCTTCCACTGCTTCCGTCTTCTCACCAATCTGAACGAAAATGCCAGTTGCATTTTCAAGATCTTCATCGTTGTAGAGTTCGTAGTATTTGCCATCTTCAGCAGCAGCGGCAGGATCCAAGTAATATGTGTTTCCAACAAATCCCTCAACAGAATTTGTCACAACTTCTACAGCTGTTACGTCTTCTGTCTGCTCGGCAGTAACAGTACCAGTTGCCAATTGATTGAAATTAACTCCATAAGAAGTGAATGAATATACTCCAGGAGTTGCTTCCACTGGCTCTACTGCAGGAACGCCCTCCACCTTGCCAGCAAATGAAGCGCCTGTGCTCTCCACACTTCCGATTTTCACAGTCTTCAGTTGATTGCCGAAAGCGGTAGAACCAATGGCATCAATCGTAGAGATATTGCCGATTTCAACTGCCTCCAGTTTTGTACAACCCTCAAATGCGTTAGAGTCAATAGTGTAGCCACCGCTCGTGTTGTTGGAAATATCAGCAACCTTCACAGTCACGATACCACGATTTGCTGGTTGATAGTAACATGCCTTGAATGCGTCTGTCAGGATCTGACCTGTAGAACCCAGTTCCATGCCAGTGAGGTCGAGTGTTTCATTGAGCTTGTCGCACCAAGCGAAAGAGAGAGGACTAATCTTGCCTGTCAACTTGCCTGTCAGGGTCAAAGTTGTCAGAGGAGTCGCATTGTTCACATTTTGACCATAGAGGTTAGTCGTAGCATCAGTTGGAGTGTAGTCGTAACTTGCGTTCACGTCAGTTGAGCCGTTACGTTCAACCTTAACGCCACCGAGAAGCACGATACCTGCATCCTGAACTACATCCTTGTCACCCACCTTGATAGAGAGCGTGGTGATGGCAGAGCCCTTGAGAGCCTCATTGTCAATGTAACGCATACGAATGCCGAGAGAGATTTCAGTCAGCTTCTTACAACCAGTGAAAGCCTCAGCAATGAGTTCCTTCACATAACTGTTTTCCAGATTTTCAATCTCCGTCAGGGCCTCCATTCTCTGGAATGCACCATTGATGTGCTTGAAGTATGGACTGGTTGGCAGTGTCACCTTCTTGATGAAAGAGTTAACGTTTGGAGCAGCCTCCACGAACACCTGATTAGGAAGTTCCTCCAGATAATTACATGGAGAGAAATCAAACACCTCAATCTTGGTAGTCGTGAAACAGTGCTCACCAATCTTGGTAACTCTTGAACCTTCCTCGAAAGTGATGGTTCCCAATTCTGTGTCACCCTTGAAAGCGTAGTTAGGGATTGACTGCACCCACTTAGGGATTGTGATAGAACCAGCCTTGTCAAGATTGTTGAAGATTTCGCCGTCAAAGGCAACCACCCTCATTGTGTAAGTCTTGGAGTTCACCGTGTACTCGAATTCCTTAGGGAAATAAATTTCACCTAAGTTGTTGGAACCAACATTCTTGATGATGTCGGCTGCTGTCTTGCCCTCCTGAAGAGCAACAAGCTTCACATTGGCAGTGGTCTTTGTGTTGTCCACATCGCCAATCACTTGAAAGACGTACTCAGGAATCGATGCCACCTTAATCTCTTGACCATCGGTGAATGCATTGGCCGCCCAAGCACTTGTGCTGCCCAGAGCCACGAGGGCAAAGGCGAGCATCAGCTTAAAAGTCTTTTTCATTTTAGTTTAGTTTTTAAGTTTGTTAATAATTGGTTTTTGTAAACTTCAATAGAGTCTCTTTTTAGTCTATTTCCGATAGATTTACCTTTGTCTCATCTATGTTCGATAGCGTCCGTTTCGTTCTATCTCCAATAGATTTCCTTTTGTCTCATCTATGTTCGATAGCGTCCGTTTCGTTCTATCTCCGACAGATTTCCTTTTGTCTTATCTATGTTCGATAGCGTCTTTGCTT
>JAFSKR010000021.1 GCA_017448825.1 Bacteroidaceae bacterium | reverse complement strand
CTGTTAAGACCTGCACTATGTCCGTTACAGAGAAATAGTACTTCTCCTGCTCTGCATCCCATGCGATGCGGACTTTTTTACCCTCAAAGAGTTGTATGGCGAAGTTATCGTTCATTATCAACAATCAGATGAATTTATCGCTGCAAAGTTACGACTTTTTCCGCAAAGTATTACAGGAATGACAGACTTTAACATGATGATATGCTCATTTTACTCTCAAATGAGCGAAAAATGACATGTCTGAGTTGACTTTGAATTATTAACCACCGTTGAATCCCAGATACTTAGAGCATCAGAGAAACAATAGCGGTACAAGAACCCAATTTTTAGCCGATTTTCGAGCCATCAGCGAAGCCCTAAAATGAGCTTCTAATGTCAACCAGACTTGGCAAACGGCAAAAATGTCTCAAAATTAAAAGTTAAATAATCTTAAAGATTTGTTAAATCTTGCTCAGTTTTGAAGGCTGGTTTTGCTCTGCAAAACTCTTAGATTTGCCATTTTGCCCTAATGCACTTTTTTGTACCTTTCAATTTTGAGGGTATTGCGTAAATCTTTGTGCTACAATCACTTGCGAATTTGCAAAACAATCCCACATGAACAGCGTGGTACGCCAGTTGTGGGAGCAGAACACCGACATCGTCATGGTCGATACGGGAAACTCGTATGAGGGACTCTGCGAGTATGTGGGCGGCAAGTACATCGCCTACACGGAGGACAAGCCCATCACCATGAACCCCTTCAACATCAGCAAGCGGGAGTTGAACATCGAGAAGATCGACTTCCTGAAGAACCTGATTCTGCTGATATGGAAAGGCTCGGAGGTGCAGATACCCGAACTGGAGTTCCGTGTGGTGGAGCAGTTGGTGACGGAGTATTACGACTTCTACTTCAACGGTATGCAACCCTATCCTTCCGCACAGAAGGAGACCCTGCGCAAGAACCTCTCCACGATGGAGAAGCGACGCGGCACGGAGCTTTCTCAGATACACGACAAGGTGGAGAAACTCATCCACGGACTGGAGGAGCGGCGCATGGCATTGGCAGTGAAGACCCTGTCTTTTGACTCGTTCTATGAGTTTGCCTGTGAGCGTCTCGACCAGATATGCATTGAGAACAACATCACCACCATCGACTGCGACAACTTCGCCTATATGCTCCAGAATTTCTACCGTGGTGGCAAGTACGACAAGATTCTCAACGAGAACGTGGATAGCACCCTGTTCGACGAGACCTTTATCGTCTTCGAGGTGGATGCCATCAAGGAGAACAAGCAGCTCTTCCCCATCGTAACGCTCATCATCATGGACGTGTTCCTGCAGAAGATGCGTCTGAAGAAGAACCGCAAATGCCTGGTCATCGAAGAGGCATGGAAAGCCATCGCCTCGCCGCTGATGGCCGAGTACATCAAGTACCTCTACAAGACCGCCCGTAAGTTCTGGGCGAGCGTGGGCGTGGTGACACAGGAGATACAGGACATCATCGGCAGTCCCATCGTGAAGGAGGCTATCATCAACAACTCCGACGTGGTGATGCTGCTCGACCAAAGCAAGTTCCGTGAGCGATTCGATGAAATCAAGGCGATATTAGGATTGACGGATGTGGATTGCAAGAAGATTTTCACGGTGAACAGGCTGGAGAATAAGGAGGGACGAAGTTTCTTCCGTGAAGTGTTTATCCGACGGGGATCAACGAGCGGAGTGTATGGTGTGGAGGAGCCGCACGAGTGCTATATGACCTATACCACCGAGCGAGCCGAGAAGGAGGCGTTAAAACTCTATAAGCGTGAACTGAAGTGCAGCCATCAGGAGGCTATCGAGCGGTATTGCAGGGACTGGGATGCCAGTGGCATCGGGAAGTCGTTGGCATTTGCGCAGAAGGTGAATGAGGCGGGAAAGGTGCTTAATCTGACGGACAATTGCCCGATGACAAAATCATAGCCAACGGTGGCTGGGTTGTAGATACTATCAGTAGTGAATATTACCAATAGTAAATACTACAAGTAGTAAAGTATTGGAATAGTATAAACTGAAAGTAGTAGAAACGTAAAGTAGTGAAGCAATGAGACGTTTACACCTAATTATAATATATATGTGTCTGACACTTGTCGTGGGAAAGGTTCATGCGCAGTATTACAGCGTGAACTATGACAAGCAGACCGTTGCCGCCATGGCTGCCGCATTCGGTGCTGGAGCTATGGCAGAGAGCTATTATAACGAGCAGGTGGGCGAAATCTTGAAGCACTACAATGCCGCAGAGGTAGCCACCGCCGGTATCTTCGCCGCCAAGTTCTTGGAGCGCAAGGCATTCACCGACCTCGGCATCTGGAGCAGCAGTACGGAGAACTACTATTACCGCCGCATCCACAATATGGTGGCAAACAAGATTATGCCCAAGATATGGACGGTGGCAGGCATGATGCTGAAGAGTCCGCAGACCGCCCTCTACTGGGGCAGTTATCTGATGAAGATATGTGCCGACACCAAGTCGCTGTGTATGCAGTTTGAGAGTGTAGTGACCAACAGCAGCCTGACCTTTGCCGACATCCAGTTTTTGGAAATCAACCAGGAGATAGCCGCCATCCTCAAACTCTCGGAGATAGGCAATGTGGATTGGCAGCAGCTGTTGGACGACATCGCCAGTGTGCCCGGCAACTTCACCGTGGAGAACCTCACCGCAGACATCGAGACACTTTACAACATGGGAGCATCGTTGGCTACGGCTGGTATCAACGGGGCATCGGACGCACTCTTGCAACAGAGTGCCTTCAACGACCTTTTCAATGGCAAGATGAGTAAAATCATCGACATCTATGATAATTACCACGACCTGTATGAACAGGCAGAGAACGGCATCGGCAGCACCCTCCTCAGTCTGGTGGGTGGCGAGGATAACGTGGCAGCCCTCTTCGACCTCTCTAACTACAACATCACCTCGTGGATGACAGACTATCTGAGCGAGACGCAGGGCAACTACTACACGCAGCGTTGGTACATTGCCCGACGTGACCAAGGCAGCGTGAGCCTCTGTGACTACTATCCTCCGACCGATGACAACAGCATTCTGAACGGTGACCATTGGTATCGTATCAATACTTCTGATCCCAACTTCTACCCAAGCAGCACGCAGCGAGAGCAGATACTGACCAACTCGGAGAACCATGCCAGATGGAGTCGCAGCCGTGTGCAGCAGCTCAACGCACAGAACGACGGCTTCACCTATACGATGAACTACTGGATGTCGTCGTATATCATCAGCCGTGGTGGCAAGCAGACCAAGAAGGCCTACGCCTACGAGATACACGTCACCAAGAGCTGGAACAACGTGGAAGAGGTGTATGAGGATGTCTTCGACTCCTACAGCATGGACTTGAATACCTTCAAGCGACAGTTGCAGGCACGCCTCTCGGAATATAACGACAATGAGGAGGGCTATGTCTATTACATCGGCAGTGACGCACGCCGTTACTACCAAGCCACCGATGCCGCCAAGCTGAAGGGCGTGGAGAGCGTGACCATCAGCGTCACCTGTTCGGACGGTGTCACCCTCGGACAGGGCAGCACGCAGTACAAGTGCCGTGAGTGCGGCGGTTCGCTCAATGCCCACAGCAAGGAATGCGCCATGAGGACAACCGTATCAGAAAACAATCTCGACCTCTCGGAACTGGACGAAAAGGAACGTGAGGCAAGCAGCAAGATAGCCCTGTTGGAGGCGCAGATAAGCCAGTTGGAGACAGAGAACAAGAACCTGCTCACGCAGATAGCCAATGCCTCCGTAGAGGAAGCCCCAGCCTTGCGACAACAATATAATGCCAACAAGGCGAAGATAGACAACCTGAAGAAGGAGTTGGCGACATGGCAGCAACAGTTGGCGGACATACAGAATGCCAAGAGCGAGGCGGCGAATGACAATGCCACTGCCACCGATGACTACTACCGCATCCCTGCCATCATGCAGGATGTGAAGTCAGCCTACAACCTCACGTGGCAAGGAGCCGGTTCATGGAATGGCTACACCTACGTCCGCACTGCCACCATGCCCAATATCAACGGCATCATCACCTTCAAGGCGACACTGTCCATTGCGAGGAAACCCAAGTACTTCCTTGGTATCAAGATACACCGTGCGATACTGCAAATATCATGGGAGCTGACCTCGGAATACACCGACACGCAGGTGGTAGATGTGCTGACCCTCGACCCGAATGCCTCTGACGAGGAGAAGACGAGGCAGGTGAACAACCGCATCTCGGAGATAGCCCAGGAGTTCCCGTCGTGCAGCATCACCACGGAGTATGCCAAGAGCGAGGCGACACAGACCGCCAACAATGACGATGTGATACATCTGCTCTGGTCGAGCGACCGACTGGAGATAGCCCGTGAAGTGGATAGCCGTATCACCAAGATATATGCCGACTTGGTATCATTAGAAAAAATGATGCACTACAAGCGCAGCATCATTGACGTGCTGAAGGACATCCTTCCCACATTGGATGCCGACCAAGGTCGCAGAAGGACACTCATTGAAGAGTGCTACGAGCGATGGAGGGAGAATGCAGACCCTAACAGAGGGGATGGCGACGAAAACGATAACGAGAATGAAAATTGAGGGAGGAACAGAGAATGAGACATACCATCATCACAGCTCTCTTGCTGATTACCCTCTTCCCCAAGACAGCCTTGGCGCAATGGGGATTCGATGCGGTATCGGTGGAAGCATACATCAACGACCACAAGAAGCAGCGAAGCCTCTTGCTGGCACGCAGCACACTGGAGTACAGCAACCAACTCTTGCATGAATACAGCAGTGAAGAGGTGGGCAAGTACAAGGAACTGAATGTGGATTTGGACAAATACACCCGTGCCTTTGACATCATCGATGTGATGTACCAGTCATTGCGCACGGTGCTGAACGTAAAGAGCACCTACCAGACGGTGAGCGACCGCATCAGTGACTACAAGAACCTGTTGGAGGACTTCAACGAGAAGGTCATCAAGCGGAAACACATCGAACTGGCGGACACGATGCTCATCAGCATCAACAAGAAAGCCATCGACAACATATACAACGAGGGAAGCCAACTCTACCATAGTGTCAACGACCTCGTGTTGTATGCCACGGGAGCGGCAGCCTGTTCCACCTCTGACCTGCTGATGGTATTGGACAATATCAACAACTCGTTGGACCTGATAGAGAAACATCTGAACCAAGCCTACTTTCAGACATGGCGGTATGTACAGTTGAGAATGGGCTATTGGAAAGAGAAGATATATCGGACCCGGACGAAGGAAGAGATACTCGAAGATGCCTTCAGCCGATGGAAAGTGGCAGGAAAACTTGATTATTGACAGATTGCAAACAAAAGAAGAACAGATATGAAGAAGACAATGATACTCATCATGGCGGCAGCAGCCACCACCTATGCCACTGCCCAAAGTGTGACCTATAACCACGACTCCTCCAAGCAGAACCAGATAACGGTGATGGAGACAGGTGGCGGTTCTCTCACCCCTGAGTTCTATTATTGGCTGTTGCACAACAGCTACAAGAAGACGGCGGCAGAGAAGAACAAGTTGGGCTTCCGCACCCTTGCCGGCATCAACCTCTACAACCAAGTGGATGATGCGGAAAAGATAGACTCTGCCCTGACCAAGCGTGCGGAGGTGGAAGCCCTGAATGTAGCCGACCGACAAATAGACCTCGCCTGGCTTGCCGAGAGCAGCAAGATTAACGGTCAGTTGGACAAGCTGAAGGCGAACATTGACCATATCATACCCACAGGAGGCACCATCAATGACAAACGCCGTTGGGAGGAATTGTATAATATGTACCAGTGTGCCGTGAAATCCACCAAGGATGCCTATATGCCCAACGCGCAGAGGAAGCGGCAGTATCTGAGCATCTATGCAGACCTGACGGCACAGAACGAGACATTGCTCAAATATCTCGTTCAGCTCAACACCCAAAGCCAGACCACCGCCCTCTTGGCAGCCACCACCGACCGTGTGGTGTATAAAGGCAGCATCATCAGTAATGCTAAGAGTCGCTGGCAGGAGAACATGAAAGGTGTGAGGAGTACGACAGGGTCTGACATTGGCGATGAAGCCAACGGCGGTGAAGGTGAAGAAAGTGTAAACAGATAAACCAGAATGAATTATGAAACAGAAAAACGAGTTTAACGTCCCTCTTCCATCAGAAGTCGGAACAAGGGAACTGAGGAAAGAGATTCAGAAGATGAAGCGTGACAATCGCTTCCTGAGAATGAGACTGGCAACGAACATGGCAAGAAAGCAGGTTCTGCAAGAAACTCTGCGGAATACAGCTGCACTTGTCAGACAGGTAGGTCAAACACCGGTCGTGAATGCTGCGGATGCAACATCCAAAACGATGTATGGACTTACGGCATGTGCCCGTTCGTGTAGCACATCCCTTGGCAGACTATACAAATGGTTGCAGTATGAAGGTGTGATGCACAGAGAAGGCGACCTATGGGTAATTGACGAGCCGTATCAAGACAAGGACAACTTTTTCTACCTCTTCGGACTCCGCAACTGTTTCAGTAGATTGTATTTGAGAGTTACACCCAAGGGATTGGAGCTTATTAGGGAGATACTGACACGTCACCCAATAGAAATTCGATATTTCAAGAAAACAAAGAATAACTGATGGCAGACAACATACTCAGCGATTTCGGCATCAACATCCTCGAAGAGGAGATTGACGATGTGATATTCCAGACCAACGAGTTCCTGACCGATGCCACCTTCACAGGCTCACAGGGACCATTCTGGTGGATTCTCCAAATGTGTATGGCATTGGCGGCACTGTTCTCCATCATCGTGGCGGCAAGCATGGCTTACAAGATGATGGTGAAGAACGAGCCGTTGGACGTGATGAAACTGTTCAAGCCACTGGTGGTGAGCATCATCCTCTGTTGGTGGTACCCACCTGCTGACACAGGCATGACCAATAGCGGCAGTAGCTGGTGCGTATT
>JAFSKR010000020.1 GCA_017448825.1 Bacteroidaceae bacterium | reverse complement strand
TAACCCGACGTGCCCCACATCGGTTCACCGCCGTGGGGCACGTCGGTCGGGCGATGTGGGGCACGTCGGTTTACCCCTATGCTGATGTCAATAAGACACCCCCGCTTGAATATAAGTTCCTTTACTTACTTCAGCAGGTCTTGTCCGATGTCGCGACGGAAATACTTGCCTTCGAAGTGAATCTTTCCGGCTTCGGTAAAAGACTTGATGAGGGCTTCGCTCTGGGTGGTGCCATAGGAACTAACAGCGATGACACGACCTCCTGCCGTGACGATGTCACCTTCCTTTTCCGCTGTGCCAGCATGGAAAACCACCGAGCCGTCCACCTTGTCAATGCCCGTAATGGGGAAACCCTTCTTGTACGCCTGTGGGTAGCCGCCACTCACCATCATGACGCAGACGGCGGCACGGGGGTCAAACTCAAGAGGCTTGGTGTCGAGGTTGCCTTCTGCCACACCTTCGAACAGGTCAACGAGGTCGCTCTTGATACGAAGCATGACCGTCTCCGTCTCGGGGTCGCCCATGCGGACGTTGTACTCGATGACGACGGGGTCGCCGGCTTTGGCATAGGCATAGTCGCGATCCACCTTGATAAGTCCGAAGAAGATGAAGCCCTTGTAGTCGATGCCCTCAGCAGCAAGTCCTTCCACCGTAGGACGCACAATGCGGTCTTCCACTTTCTGCATCCACTCCTTGTCGGCAAAGGGAACGGGAGACACGCTGCCCATGCCGCCTGTGTTCAAACCTGTGTCGCCCTCGCCAATCCGTTTGTAGTCTTTGGCTTCGGGCAGAATCTTATAATGCTTGCCATCGGTCAGCACGAAGACGGAGCACTCGATGCCTGAGAGGAACTCTTCAACCACCACCGTGGCACTCGCCTCGCCAAACATACCGTCGAGCATTCCTCGAAACTCCTGCTTGGCTTCTTCCAACGTCGGCACAATCAACACACCCTTGCCGGCACAGAGACCATCGGCCTTGAGCACGTAGGGGGGCTGCAAACTCTCCAAAAAGGCGATTCCATCAGCTATGTTGGTTCCGTTGAAGGAACGATAAGCCGCTGTGGGGATGCCATGACGCTGCATGAATCCCTTGGCAAAATCCTTGCTGCCTTCCAGCACGGCACCAGCCTTACTGGGACCGATAACAGGGATATTCTTCAACTGGGTATCCTGCTGAAAGAAGTCGTACACACCTTTCACCAGCGGGTCTTCGGGACCCACTACCACCATATCCACACCGTGGGTCAACACAAACTCCTTGATGCCCACGAAATCGTCTGCCTTCAGGGGCACGTTTTCGCCCACATTGGCTGTGCCCGCATTTCCCGGAGCGATGTACAACTTCTCAATCTTTGGGCTTTGGGCAATCTTCCAAGCCAAGGCGTGCTCTCTGCCGCCACTTCCAAGTAAAAGTAACTTCATCTTTTATGAGTTAAGAATTAAATATCTCAAGTTCAACGATTCCTCGGGGAGGGTTGATGACGGGTCGTTGCCCAAATAACTATGCTTATCCATGCTGGACAACAAGGGTCAACTTGACACCATCATACCGCTGATGGCACTTGTCCTTATGACTCCCTCTTTCATTCTATCAACTGAATTTGAGCACAAAATTACGGATAATTTTCTGTTTTTTATGACAGAAAACTGATAAATCACGATTTTTGTGTAATTTTGCATCATATAAACTTCATCGAAGTATTTATTATTAACCCTATAATACCTATTTTATAATGAAAAAACTATCTTTGGGGCTGGCTGGAATCTTGATGCCCATGCTGTTTATGAGTTGTACAAATACGAAAACGACCGCTATCCAAGAGGAAACAGAAACCGAGAACCTGCTCGGTGTCAGCAAGCCTGTCTTTGAGAAATTTGTAGTGGTGATTGAGGATCATGAATTGCCCATCTATCAGAAGGCTGACAAAAACAGCCCTATACTGTATTGCTGGACAGAAGACATCGAGTCGGACATGGCTGATGTGCAGTATCACTGGTCGGGCGAAACGGTAGCAGAAGGCTATGTCTCGAATGAGTGTGGGGTATGGGAAGGCTGTATCTTAGCAGTGTTGAGCGAAGAGGGTGACTTCTATAAGGTCAACACCCTTGGTGACTTTGGCGACATAGAAGTTGGCTACCTGCCAAAAACTGCTGTTAGAGACATCAGTACGGAGCCTTATACTGCCGATGTGGCTGAGGCGGTCAAATGGCACCAAACAATGGTCATCAAGGATGGGAAATACAAGAATTTGGTGCTGACAGACAACTTTGACGAACTGTGGGGCGAATCGATAGAGTTGGGTGTCTTGCTGGACGGCTGCATCGCCTACCCTGTCGGTGCCAAAGCCGATTGCGATGTTGATGTGACTTTGGACAAAATCAAGGTGTCGAAAGAAGAGAATTACATCACCTTTTTCTTCCCCAAGAATATAAGGAATCGCCCTACGTCTGAAGGTTTTGAGGAGATCGTTGACCTGAAAAAACTATCGGAAGAGCAAGTGGGAGAAATCTGTGAAACGCTGATGAGCCAAAAGTATGACAAGGTGCGCTTTGACTACTATGTCCCTGACTATGGCGTTACGTCTGTCACCACGAAAAAATAGCATACTCGGTGAAAGCAACTCGCCCCTTACCGAAGATAAGACTGAATCAATAACCATAAAACCTATTGAAAGAAAAAGGGGGGGGAAAATAAATGAAAAGTGAAGAGTGAAAAGTGAAAAATCCAAGTTTCCGTTTCATCCGAATAGTTGGTAACTTAGTTTTTTCGCTTTTCACTCTTCACTTTTCACTTATTTTCCGTACCTTTGCCGCCAAATTATATTTTTCCAATTGTAAACAACTCAATGAGTGTAAAGACTTTCGCTGACGTTCTGACAAGAACTGTTGACGAACTTGCGTGCCCAGCGTCGTACAAAGACCTTTATCATGAGCACAGCGACGGAGTACCATTGCCTTCGAGCGAGGTGCTACAAAAGATTATTGACCTTGCACGGGGCATTATCTTTCCGGGCTATTATGGTCAATCGTGCATCGACACCAACACGCTGAAATATCACCTCGGTGTGGACATCGAACAAATCTATTCGCTGCTGGTGAGGCAGATTCAGGCGGGATTGGTCTTCTCGAATTTCGAGGAGAGCATGGCTGTGGTTGCTGCCTATAACCAAAGCACCATCAATACGGAGATGCGGAGGATGGCGGAAGAACGCGCCCAGAGGTTCATCAGCAAACTGCCCGAACTGCGGCGTATGCTGGCCACCGACGTGGTAGCGGCCTTCAATGGCGACCCTGCTGCAAAAAACTACGGGGAAATCATCAGCTGCTACCCTGTCATCAAGGAACTGACGGTGTACCGCATCGCGCATGAGTTGTGGAACTTGGAGGTGCCACTCATCCCCCGAATGCTGACAGAAATGGCGCACTCGGAGACAGGTATCGACATCCATCCAGGGGCGACCATCGGCGAGTACTTCACCATCGACCACGGCACGGGTGTGGTGATAGGCGAGACCAGCATCATCGGCAAGAACGTGAAACTCTATCAGGGTGTCACCCTCGGAGCGAAGAGCTTTCCGCTGGATGAGAAGGGCAACCCCATCAAGGGCATCCCTCGCCATCCCATCCTGGAGGATGACGTGATTGTCTATTCGAACGCCTCCATCCTGGGCCGAATCACGATAGGCAAGGGAGCCGTGATTGGTGGCAACATATGGGTGACACAAGATGTGCCAGCAGGAGCAAGCATCACACAAAAAAGATAATATGCAAGAATTTAAGATAATCGCCAAGACTTTCCAAGGACTGGAGGAGGTCTTGGCAAAGGAACTCATCAATCTGGGTGCCAACAATGTGGAAATCGGTCGTCGCATGGTGGCCTTCACGGGCGACAAGGAAATGCTTTACAAAGCAAACTTCTGTACTCGGACAGCGGTGAAGGTACTCAAGTCTATTAAAGAATTCAAGGCGACAGACGCTGATGAGGTGTATGAGGTAGTGAAGAAGATGAACTGGGAGCAGTACATGGATGTGGACAGCACATTCCTGGTGGACTCAGTTGTCTTCAGCGAGAACTTCCGACACTCGAAGTTTGTGGCTTACCGTGTGAAAGACGGCATCGCCGACTATTGGCGGGAGAAGACAGGAGGCAACCGCCCCAACGTGGGCATCAGCAACCCCGACATCCGCATCCATATACACATTGCGGAAGACCTCGTGACCATCGCACTCGACTCGTCGGGAGAGAGTCTGCACCAACGCGGTTACAAGACTGCCACGGTGCCCGCACCGCTGAACGAGGTGCTGGCAGCGGGTCTTGTCCTGCTGACGGGATGGGATGGCGAGTGTGACCTGATTGACCCCTTCTGTGGTTCGGGCACCATCCTCATCGAAGCGGCACTCATTGCGCTGAATGTCTATCCAGGTGTTTTTCGCAAGGAGTACGCTTTCGAGAAGTGGAAGGACTTTGATTCCGAGTTATTCGACCGCATCTATAATGATGACAGTCAGGAGCGTGAGTTCGACCACAAGATATATGGCTACGACATCAACCGGCAGGTGGTGCAGGTGGCACTGGGCAACGTACAAAGCGCAGGCGTGAAGGAGGTTGTAAGTGTGGAGCAACGCGATTTCTACGAGTTCGAGCAACCGCGTGAAAAGGCCATCATCATTACCAATCCCCCTTATGGCGACCGCATCACAACGGACGACATCTTCGACCTCTACGAAACCATCGGCACGAACTTAAAGCACAACTTCGTGGGAAATGACGCTTGGATTATCAGCCACCATGAGGAACTGTTTGACAAGATTGGCTTCCGAGCATCAACGAGATATGCCCTGTTCAATGGCTCATTGGAATGCGAGTTCCGCAAGTACCAAATCTTCGACGGCAAGCTGAAAGATCGCCGGGAAGAGGGCCTGGACATCAAGTCGGACGAGGAGCGTCGGCACAACCTGAAGTTTAAGCCTCATAAAAAGAACGAGGATGGCGAGTGGGGCGATGATGATCGCAAGACGGAAGACGAGAGCCACTATTTCAAGTCGAAGCCCTTCAAGGAGCGTCCCTCGAAAGATGGCGAAGAGTGGCAACGTGACCGAAGCGAACGCTTCAGAGAGAAGGACGAACGATGGAAGCTCTATGAAGCCGAGGATGAAGAAGAGGCTGAAATCATCAACAAGCATCTGGGCAAGTGGGGCGACCGGGTTGTGCGTCCCGAATGGAAAAAGAAGAAAGCCAACGGCGACCGCTACAAGGACTTTGACAACCGCCGAGACGGGCGCAGCGAACGCAAGGATGGGGGCTGGGAAGGTCGGCGAGAGGAGAACACCATCGACCGCTTCAAGAACCGTGATGAACGTCAGGCAGCCCGCAAGGAGTTCTTTGCAGGACAGGGCAGTATCAAGAAATCATCGGGCGAAAAAACGTTTGGCAAGGGTCGCAGAGATTTTCCAGATGAGCGACGTCCACGTCGAGATGATGAGCGACCTGTTCGTAAATTTGACAAACCGAGAGAGAATGGTCGTCCGTTTCGAGGAAAAAGGGACGATTAGAAGTAAAGACGAAACGTAGTGTTTCTAAATTATAGTAATGGCCAAAAGAAAGAAGAAAGCCTTTGGCCATTATTTGTTTTGCTTGTTCGGGGTTACCACGGAATCCATGAATAACCCACGGCTGCGGTTCCCTCCCTTGCCGCTTGCAAATGGTTTCCAGTTCCCTTCGGAGTGCCAATAGTTCGTCGAAAGCCCGCACACAGTGTATCACCAATGGCTTCTGTACCATTTCAGCAAGGGCAATGTGGGCACAGAATGCCTCCCGCTGCACCGAAAGAGCCGCGCCACGCGCTTTATCAAGACCACACTCACCAATAGCCCACACCCGATTCTCAGATGCCACAGCACGAACGAGAGACATCTTTTCTCTCCAATCGTCTTCCACCTGCCACGGATGAATACCCACAGATAGATGCACCCTCTCAGGGTAGGACATCTCAAGGTGACGATAGTCGGCATTGAGCAGACAGGGAACATCATCTATACAATATGTGTGGAAGTTGAACATGGGAGAGTGGAAATATGGGAGTTACCAGTGGAAGGTTTCGGGCACAGGGTCGTATCCGCTTCCTCCCCACGGGTGGCAATGAAGGAGACGCTTGCAAGCCAAATAGAATCCTTTGAAAGGGCCGTGCTTCTTGATGGCATCAATGGCATATCGAGAACACGTGGGCGTGTATCGACATGTCGGCGGCAACATCGGCGATATCGCCATACGATAGAAATAGATGGGAAGCAACAGCAGATAGGAAAGAGCCGATTGCAGATAGAAAGCAAGAACGGAAAAGGGTTTCATGGACAGATGAATCAAGTAGTTGTTAGAAAGGGCGTGGAACGATTAACTCAATTTCTCCGAAACGCGAATCAAGGCCTTCTTCATACTTTTGTTCACCATCTGATAAGACGGCAAGGTGTCTGTCATGCACACAAAAGCCAGCATAAGCCGTTCATTCTTACCCTCCAATGCTTTCCACAGGATATGTTTGTTGAGGCGATAAGCCTCACGTACCAGCCGCTTCATACGGTTGCGGTCAACAGCATGACGAAACCGCTTCTTCGGCACAGAAACAAGGATGGAAACGGGTGGCTTCTCGTCCATCTTGTCAGCATCTGTCATTGCCTCCCTCCTATAAACCAGTCGCAGGGGAAACATCGCCATGGACGCGTTTCCTCCTGCAAAAAGTCTTTCTATAGCGAGCCGACTGTTCAGCCGCTCCGCTTTTGTAAGTTGGCAATTGAGCATCAATTCAGAGTCTTGGCATACGCTTCGATGATGGCAGGCACAGAGCGGAGTTCAGCGGTTGGCTGATAATTCACCTTCAAACCAGCCTCTTCCGCGGCCTTGATGGTCTTGGTTCCCAGACAGGCAATCTTTATTTTACCTTGCTTAAACTTGGGGAAGTTTTTCACCAGCGAGTGGATACCCTCGGGCGAGAAGAACACGAGCATCTTGTAATCGAACTTTTCATCAGGCGCGAAGTCGTTAGCTACGGTATAATACATCACAGCCTCATCATGCTCCAGGCCTGCCTCGTCAAGCAGATTCTTCATGTCATCATTGTGAGCTGACGATTGGGGAACAAAATACTTCTCTGTATTGTGTTTCACCATAATAGGCAACAAATCAAGAAGGCGTCCCGTCTCTGGGAAGAAATTCTTACGTTTGCGGTACTGCACATACTTCTGGATATAAAGCGACACCTGTTCAGAGACACAGAAATACTTCATATCATCGGGAATAGTAACACGCAACTCCTTACAGAGAGCAAAGAAGTGGTCAATGGCATGACGCGAAGTGAAAACGATTGCTGTGTGACCTGGGATGGAGACCTTTTGTTGACGAAAGTCCTTTGCCGACATCGGTTCAATCTTGATGAACGGATGGAAGACCAATTCTATATCATATTTTTTAGCCACCTCAAAATAGGGAGATTTCTCCGTTTGGGGTCTTGGCTGAGATACCAATATCTTTGTTGCCATCGATAAACAATAACAATATCAATATAACAAATTTTTGACTATGAAACTATCGTACATCCAGCCCATCGTATGCCACACAACAAGGGCAGGTATCAGTTCGACGCTGCAAAAGTACAAAAAAATGAACAAATAGCCATATTTTTTCACCTTAAAGTTCACACAGAGCTTGTAAAACAACAGCAATTCGTACAAAACTCCTACCAAAATGGTACTTGAGAAGACAATCGCATCGAACTCATCAGAAAAGATATCAATCAAAGCAAGAGGGTACAACAAAAAGGCTGTGAGCGAGGTGAGAAAGAAATATCCCGACATCCATTTTTCATTGGATTCGCCATCGTAGAACACTCCATTCACCAGTGCATATAACCCAGCCTTCAGATAGATGACCAACACTCCTCCAACAAACCCTACCGCCAACAACCAGTAGGGAGCCACTTCCACCGCCATGAAAGTATATTGCTCCATCCAGTCGCCGAAACATATCAACGACATACTGAGCACACTGATGGCAATGAGCAGGAAGACATTGACAACCTCCCCAAAACTCTTTTTCGCCTCTTCCTCCCTGTATTGTCGCTTATTCACAAAAAAGTCCTTCAAACGATGACGCAGCACCTCGCGGCTACGATAAAACACAGCCGCCAAGATAAAGAACATCACAGCCATCCCTGCCACCACATAGTCATCGTTCGACAAGGTGTAGGGCCGTTCCGACATCGGCACCGTCCGGTCAGGCAAAGTGACACCTTGCCGATAAAACTCCGTACGGTTAATGATGCTGGAGTCAGAGGAAGTCAAGATGCTGTCGTAGTCGATCGCCATGTCACATTTTACAAGCCAAATGTCTCCTTTATTCTCTCTTGATACTTCTCAGTTTCCTCCCAAGGAAACAATGTTACTTCCATCTCCACATCACCTTGATAGCGATTCACGAATCTCTTCCTCACCCGTTCCGTCTTCCTGCCAAAATGACCGTATGAAGCCGTTTCCAGATAGATGGGCTTGCGCAAGTCGAAACGGCGTTCAATCGCCTTCGGACGCAAGTCAAACAGTTCCTCCACCTTCTGGGCAATCTCACCATCCTTCAGCGCCACATGACTTGTGCCGTAAGTGTTCACGTAGATGCTCACGGGTCGTGCCACACCGATAGCATAACTCAACTGCACCAGTATCTCATCAGCCACCCCAGCAACCACCAGATTCTTGGCAATATGGCGTGCGGCGTATGCAGCCGAACGGTCCACCTTGCTGGGGTCTTTCCCTGAAAACGCGCCCCCACCGTGGGCACCTCTACCCCCATACGTGTCAACAATGATTTTCCGTCCTGTCAAACCCGTGTCGCCGTGCGGACCACCTATCACAAACTTACCCGTCGGATTCACATGATACGTGATGTCCTCACCAAACAGCCTCCTCACCCGCTCGTCGCCAATTTCTGCTATCACCCGTGGAATCAACACATGAATGACATCTTTCCTGATGCGTTGCAGCATCTGCTCGTCAGCCTCCTTCTGCGTCAGCCCATTGGAGGCATCAGGCACCACAAACTCGTCATGCTGCGTGCTCACCACAATCGTGTGCACACGCAGAGGTTTATTGTCATCACCATATTCGATGGTCACCTGGCACTTCGCATCCGGACGCAAATAAGTCACCTCCTTGCCATTCGCACGCCGATAAGTCATCACCCTGCCCTCGCGCCGCACGTCAGCCAACACACGCAGGATGCGGTGACTGAGGTCGAGTGCCAGCGGCATATAATTCTCCGTCTCGTTCGTCGCATAACCGAACATCATCCCTTGGTCGCCAGCCCCTTGCTCTTCAGGGTCTTCACGCTCCACGCCACGGTTGATGTCGCCACTCTGCTCATGAATTGCATTCAGCACCCCACAGCTCTCCCCATCAAACTGATAGGAAGATTTCGTGTAACCAATTCTGTTGATGGTCTCACGCGCCACCTCCTGCAAGTCAATGTACGCGTTGCTCTTCACCTCACCAGCCACTACCACCTGTCCCGTTGTGACCAACGTTTCACATGCCACCTTCGACTCGGGGTCGTAAGCCAGCAAATTATCCAAAACCGCGTCACTAATTTGATCAGCCACCTTGTCGGGATGTCCTTCCGACACACTCTCCGATGTAAACAAATAACCCATATATCTATGAATTAACCATTATAATTATTAGTTATAAAAAAGATGAAATGAGGAGAGAAATGGAGAAAGATGCACAGACAAAAGAAACGCCACATCCGACGAGGCACCCATTTGTCCTTTTAGCATTTTTTTACTGTGGTTGCAAGCAGCCCAAATCTGTCCACATGATTTCGGCTGCAAAGGTACGGATAAGTGAGCACAGTACAAAGGAAAAAAGTATTTTTTTACGTTTATCGTCGAACACAATCATAAAAAAGACGGTACACACGCACCTTGCGCGGAGCCGAACAGTACGAAAATAGAACTTAAAAACTTAAAAAACAGTAACTCTTCCCCGAAAGCGCAAGCGATAACTCAACGCACGAAGCTGTAGCAAAATGATGTCTTCCAGCACCTCGAAAGTGGTATGAGTCACACCCTATCATCGGTATGAGTCACACCCCTATGGAGGTGTGAGTCATACCTCTTTCGAGGTTGTGAAAGAAGGGATACACCGCCAAATGTGCTGCCCATTTTGACGCTTCTCCGAAATAAAATCACCACTCTTCCATGATTCAGAGGAAAAACCTCCATGGTTTAGGGAATTTACGTGTTCAATTAGGAGAATTAACATTTTCCCAAAGATGAAAACGCCATAACTTTGCATCAGAAACAAAAAGCAAACGATTCATTCACTTAAAAAATAGGTTGACTTATGAAAAAGATTATTTTTATCCTCTCTGTGATTATTGGTTCTCTCATGTTCCAATCTTGCTTCTGCGAGCACGACTTCTATGGCCCTGGTTACGGACACTACCACGGATATGGTGCTCCTCCTCCACCGCCTCCTCACAGGCACTACGCTTGGTGAACCTACAGCCTTGGGGTGGTAACACCCTGCACGGTAAACTTTGTAACTTTCATCATCCGTGGCTGGAAAGACCCTCTTACAGGTTTGTAACTTTCCCTGTTCAGAGCGGCTAAGACACCCTTTGGCTCCCAACTTCCTTAAAATTAAGCTTGAACTTTGAAAAGGAAAATCCAAGTTGACTGACAAAATTCAAGTTTAATTTTAAGGATATAAACAACAAAGCACAAAAAGAGCCTACCCCATAGACGGAGCAGGCATACAACATAGATTTAGGTTAGATATTGTTTAGTTAGTTATGAAGAAACCCCTGATGCCGTGATGGTATCAGGGGTTTTCATCTATTGGAAAATGTGAGTAGTTCGTTTAGCCGTCAAGCCTTTTGTCCGGCTATTGTTGTTGCTTGAAGCGAGTAGGCTATTTCACCATCACCTTGTAAGTATCAACCTTTCCACGATAAACAAACTTGACGAAATAGAGGCCGTGGGTGAGGTTGGTGGGCAGGGTGTAGGTGCCGTCGGCACGGAGGGGGGCGGCATCCATCACAATGCCCGAGAGACCTATCATGTGTACCTTCACCTCAGAGGGTTCCACGCCGTCAAGCTGCAACTGGACGGTATTGCCCGAACGGAGGACGCCACTCACGATTCTCACACGTGCCTCATCGCTCTCTGCCACCGCCTCGTTGGCGCGTACACTCTTGATGCCCGTGAGAATGGCTTGTTCGTCATAGTCGGGGTCTGTCACCGTCTTCTCGTAGAAATACCACTTCTGATAGGTGTCGGCAATGGCGAGTGCATTGTCGCCCAAACGGAGGCGATAGTCCCAATGATGCTTGCGCAGAGCTTCGCCATAAGCACCGCCCTTGAACTGGTATTCGGTGTTGATAACAACGCAGAAAATGACACCGTTGGCAGGTTTTGGGGTCAAGTCGATGCGCATGGTGCCACAGCTGACGGGCTGGCTGTAGTAGCACTCGCCACTCTTGGTGCGATAGCAGAGCAGGGCGCGTTCGGAGGTGTCTTCGGGACGGAACTCCACTTCGGCATAGTCAGCTCCTGTCTTAACATGGATGGGAATGATGTTGGAGCCTGACCATCCAGGGTTGGTGATGGTATCGGGTGCCATCCAGCCATCGATGGAGTTACGGGTGACTGACTGATAGGGGGTGAGTTGGAAGGGTTCACATTTAATCCAATAGGGACTCCATTCCTCTTTGACGGTGGTCTTGAAGTGGTTGTCGGCTAACTGGCGGTAGCCTTTGTCCCATCCCCCGAGGTCGTAGAGAGCGAGACGGGCTCGGTATTGAGTGATGAAGTTACGCATGGCGGTGTCGCCGATGGAGTCGCCAATGGTTTCAAGCACTCGATTCTTGGTGTATCGCCATATCCATGCAACGGACTTAGGTCCACAGACGGCACTGAAGACGACAGGGAAAACATCGCCGTACTGCGTGCCTCCGATAAGGTTGCGCCATGTGCAGATCTGTCCGCTGGCACCATACATATTCACACCCTCGGCAGCAGGACCGCCAAAGGAACCGTCTTGCAGCCAACCCGAATAGCACTCGATGGGCATGAAAGGGCAGAGCACGTTGCCTGCACCGAGATAACCAGGAGTGGTTTCGTAGGAGTTGTCGCGACGCACGTGCAGTTCCTGCTGCAACCACACATTGCCACCCTCGTGGAACCAGCTGGAACCTCGACACGCATCGAGGTCGGCGAAGAGGGTGTGGATGCCTTCGTGTATCATGGCCTCGCGCTGATAGTTACCATCTGACCACAGTTTGTCAGCATCGGAACGGAAACGGGAGAAGGGATAGTAACTTGCCCACACACAGGCATAGTAGCCGCCATCGGCAGACGTGGCACTCTGGTAGCCGCCTTGGGTAGTTTTCGACTCGTTGTCGTTGTTCAAGCCCGAGCCGAAGATATAAACCATAGAATGGTAGCCGTTACGGGCACTGAGGTTGGGCGGCCAGCCGATGTTGTCGTAGATGTATTTGAAGTCGGTATCATACTTCTCCACCATGTTCTGAGCAGCTTCTTTGGCCTTATCTTGACCTCCCACTTCGGAGTTGAGGTCGTCGCCCCAGAAGACCGACCACCATTCGCCTACGGCTTGATTAGCTTTTTGACCGTTCTTCTTTTTGATGTTGTGCACCTTGGTAGGAGCTGGGATGTTGCCGTATTCGTCGTGGAAGTCGTAGGAGAGCTGAGGCACTTCGCCTGTCCAGTCCCAGAAGGAGCCGAAAGGTTTGGTCTGCACATCAACGTAGAGGCGAAGTCCTGTCTGGGTGGCAGTCTTGCCGTCGGCTTCTTTGTACATGATATTGCAATAGTAGTAACCAGCATCAGCGGGGGTAGCACTCTCGGTCAACACGTATTCGGGGTCGGCCTTGTAGCCACGGAGAGACTTCTCTTCGCTATTAAGATAACGTACACGATAGATAGTATTTTCACCTTTGTCAGCCACACTGAATGTGATTTTGTCGCCTGACTGCACTTGGATATAGTTTTGTTGAAGCCATTCACCATCGTTTTGACGCACCAATGGTTGGAGCGACCAAAGGTCGATTTCGTCGGTGCGGTGGTCAAGAGTTTCCACGTACGCTGGTTGGTCGGACTCAACACGATCGTTCGTTCCCATCGTAACCGTAAACACATATTGTACAGTATCTGCACCCTGTACAAACATCTCGACGAATCTGAAGGTGTCGCCATCATTCACATAGGCTTCACCACTCTTTTTCGTCTCAGTGTTATGAATAAGGTGGAAATAGCCATTTTCATATTTGCAAGCCACACGCCTACCGCTGGCCGTCGAGGAACATGGCACACCGCTTGTGGTGAACCAATAACCATAGCTGCCATACGACTTGGTGTTGTAAGTATCGTCAGAACTGCCTTTCTTGGCAAGGAACTGAACCGAGCCAGCAGAAAGAGCTCGTTCCAATGCTGCGGCAGACGAAACATTGAGCACTTCAACGATGGCGTTTGTGCTCACCTGCATGATGGTGGGCTGCTCGGATGTCTTCTGTACATCTCGCACGATGTTGGTGTTATATGTCACTTTTGAGCCAGCAAAACTTAAAGTGACACATCCAAAGAACATAAAAGTTAGTAAGTTTTTCTTCATAGGACAATTGTTAGTAAATAAGTTGTAAATCTGTACGGCAAAGGTACACCTTTTTCCATGAAAAAAGCACGATGAAACTGATTTTTTTCAGCCGCATCATGCTTTTTGGACGATTGTTTTTGCAATTGGACGATTGTTGCACCCAGTTACTCGATGGTGAGTTCTCGGATGAGGCGTTTGGCGTGACTGTAGTCATCCATGACGGAGAGCACCCAACGGATATCTACACCGATGCAACGCTGAAGGGCGGTGTCAAATTTGAGGTCGCCCGACATGGCTTCCCAGTTGCCATCGAACGCGAGACCGATGAGACGACCCTTGCCATCGAACATACCAGAACCAGAATTGCCTCCCGTGATATCGTTAGTGGTAAGGAAGCAGAGAGGAAGTTGACCTGTGCGTGGGTCGATGTACTGCTTCGAGAACTTGCCGCGCTTCATCCATTTATAGACTTGAGGAATCAGTTCGAAGTCGAGGTTGTCGGGGTTCTGTTCATGCTTGTTGAGGAATGAACGCGGTGAGGTGATGAGGTCGGTCGCCTCTTCCTTCAGCCCTGTGGTGCCAGGAGCGAAGTTTATGGGCTTGCACAAACCGTAGCTGAGTCGCATGGTAAAGTTGGCATCGGGGTAATACTCTTTGTCGTGGTTCATTTCACGGATGCCATCGCCCAAGAGACGCTCATATTCTTCAATGACGACGTGTGACCGCATGATGCCATAGAATATGGTGAGGGCATCCATCGCCACATCAAGCATCGGGTCTTCTGCCACCTCGGCGAAGTCATGTACTGCCTTCAATTCGGAGGGACGAGCGAAGATAGAGTTGGCATAGAGATTTTCGACGTAGAGGTCGTAGTCACCTCCCCACACGGAATCGACTTCGTGCTGCAAACGGGTCAGCTGGAAGTGTTCGTTGGGGGCGTGAGCAATGTAGTTTTTCAGTAGGGCAAGAAAGATTTTCTTGTCGGTGGACACGTCGATGTCACGATAGGTCTTTTCTACTTTTGCGTGGAAGTCGTCACCATGCTTTCCGAACATCCGACCCATCATGTTGCTCATCACAAAGTTGAGGATATCACTGCCACTCTCCGCCCAGAGGGTGTAGCCATAAAGGGAAGGGAAGCTCTGCTCGTAGCCAACGCGAAGGGAGTCGAGGATACCGATGTAGCGACTGCGGGCAATGGTGTCTTCTGCCACCCAGCGCATCAGCTCTGCCTCAACCTGGCGCTTCTCGTCGATGACCTTGAGATTGTCGAGCGCTTGGTTCTGACCAAGGGAGAACTTCCAGTAGTTGGACGAACTGGCGTATTTGGAGGCATACATGATGCGAAGGGCATCGCTTTGACGCATGGCTTCGTTGAGGATGTCGAGCTTCACGCCACGCACTTGATAGCGCACATCGTTTTCGGTACGCATGGTGCTCTCGACACCGTAAGAAGAAAGGTAGCGGTCGGTGCTGCCAGGATAGCCAAGGGTCATGGCATAGGAACCTTCGGTGTAGCCTTGCGTGCTCACATGGGCATACTGGCGAGGATGGTAGGGCACGTTTTCCTTGTTGTATTCGGCAGGGTTGTTGTCCTTGTCGGCATAGATGCGGAATACGCTGAAGTCGCAGGTCTGACGAGGCCACATCCAGTTGTCGGTATCGCCACCGTACTTGCCGAGACACTGGGGCGGGGCATAGACGAGGCGCACATCGTCGTAACGCTGATAGACGGAGAGGAAGTACTTACTGCCTTTGTAAAAGGGATTGACTTCGCTTTGGATGCCCTTGCCGCTGTAATCGACCATGTTCATCAGCTGAAGGGAAACAGCATTCATGATGGAGTCTTTCTGCTCGTCGGTAGCATCGGCTGGCACAGAACCCAGCAGGAGGTCGGTCACATCAACGGTCTTGATGTGGAAGAGGACATAAAGCCCCTCGTTGGGCAGTTCTTCCTCGAACGTCTTGGCATAGAAGCCATACTTCAAGTAGTCGTGCTTGGTGGTGGAGTGGTCTTGGATGGAACCAAAACCACAATGGTGGTTGGTGAATAGCAGTCCGTCAGGGGAGACGACCACACCCGAACAGAAACCACCCAGTTGCACGATGGCGTCATTCAATGAGGGGTGTTCAGTACTATACAATTCTTCTGAAGTCAATTCCAACCCCAAACTCCGAAGGATGGAGTCGGTTTTGGCAGAGAGGTTACCCATCACCCACATGCCTTCATCGGCACGTACAGAGAGGGTGCATAGGGCGAGTAGTACAAAGAGTAATTTTTTCATGCTTCTTATTTTTTTAGTTTTTTGCCAATGATGGGAAGGGAGGACAGCGGCATGTCCTTACGAATGATATAAACCACGAAAGCAGCAATGAGCAGCGTGTTGACAGAGAGTGCCGCCCACACAGGAAGGGAACTGTTGGCATAGTACATACCCATAAACAGGAGGGTGGCAAATACAACGTAGATGGTAATCTGCCCGATAGGATAGGAGATGGGGTAATAACGCTGTCCGATGAAGTAAGAGAAAAGCATTGACGTGGCATAAGCAGCAAAACCCGCCCACGCACAAGCCATATAACTGAATTGGGGTATCAGCAGAATATCCACGACTATCAGCACGACCGCACCGATGCCCGAGAAATAAGCCCCCCAGATGGTACGGTCTGTCAGTTTATACCAGAACGACAGGTTAAAGAACACGCCAAACATAATCTCGGCAACCATCACAATGGGCACTACCCGAAGTCCTTCCCAATAACTCTCGTCAATGACATACTTCAGAATGTCGAGATAGCCCATCACCACTAAGAATGCCAGCAGCGTAAAGATGATGTAATACTTCATCACTTGGGCATAGGTCTCGCGATTGTCTTTATCTTTTGACTTTCCGAAGACGAACGGCTCGTACGCAAATCGGAAGGCTTGGGTAATCATCACCATAATCATGGCAATCTTGATACAGGCACCATAGATGCCCAGTTGAGCAAGTGCCTCTTGCTGCGAACCGTCGTAGAAGTAAGGGAAGAGAATCTGCGAAGCCGCCTGATTCAACTGACCAGCCAACCCCATGACCAACAATGGCCATGTGTAGCTGAGCATCCGACGACACACCTTCCCGTCAAAAGTGAATCCCGCTGTCCCCCACTCTTTCCAAAGCAAAAGCAGGGTCACTATGGTGCAGACAAGATTGATATAGAAAACAAAAGCGACATCAAGGGTGAACTGGTCATCATAAATGCCAAAAGGATTCAGCCTGAGAGATGGCAAAACGATGAGATACAAGATGTTCAGCGCAATGTTCAACAAGATATTGAGCACTTTCAGAAAAGCAAACTTGATGGGGCGATGCAGATAACGCAGATAAGCAAAGGGTATCGCCATGAAAGCATCAATAGCCACCGTCAAAAACATCACCCCTACATATTCAGGGTGATTAGCATAACCTACTGCCGATGCTATCGGATGAATCAACAGGAACACAACCAGCGAAGACAGAAGTGAGGTGAAACCCACCATCGTCAAGGTTGTCGAATAGACCTTCTTTGGGTTTTCACCCTCTTTGCTCATATAGCGAAAGAAGGTGGTCTCCATGCCGAAAGTCAATAGGATGATGAGCAATGACACATAAGCATAGACATTCGTGATGACACCGTATTCTCCACCAGAAGCAGCAAACCGTGCTGTCTGAATAGGCACCAAAAGATAGTTGATGAATCGGGCGACAATGCTTGATAAACCATAGATGGCAGTGTCTTTTGCTAAACCTTTGAGATTTGCCATAATTTTTAAAGTTAAAGGTATAAGTGAAAAGTGAAAAATTTGCTACCGCAAGAGTTTGCTACCAGTTTCGTGCCAGTGCGGTAGCAAATTTTTCACTTTTACTTTTTCACTTTTACTTTTTATTCCAAGTACGTATATCCGTAGAGACCGCTACGATAGGTGTCCAAGAACTCCTTGCCCTCTTCAAGGGTTATCTTACCCTCCTTGATGGCTTGCTTTGCCCATACTTCGAGGCCACGCACAAGTTTCTTAGGTTCATACTGAACGTAGCTGAGCACGTCGGCGACGGTCTCTCCGTCGATGATGTTCTTGATATGGTAGCCGTCCTTATCAGTGGTGACATGAATGGCATTGGTGTCGCCAAAGAGGTTGTGCATATCACCCAATATCTCCTGATAGGCACCTACCAAGAAGACACCGATGTAATAACTGCCCTTCTTCTTGTCGAGCGAATGGAGTGGAATGAAATGGCTGACGCCTGTCTCGGTGGCAAACTGGGCTATCTTGCCATCCGAATCGCAGGTGATGTCCTGAAGGGTGGCATTGCGGTCAGGGCGTTCGTTAAGTCGCTGGATGGGCATGATGGGGAAGATTTGGTCGATGGCCCATGCATCAGGGAGCGAATGGAAGAGGGAGAAGTTACAGAAGTACTTATCTGCCAAGAGTTTGTCAAGCGAATGGAACTCCTCGGGCACATGTTTCATGGTGTGCACCAGTGTGTTGATTTCGCGTGCCACCGCCCAATACATCCGTTCTATTTCGGCACGAGTCTTCAAGTCCAGCATCCCATGCGAGAAGAGGTCGAGAGCTTCCTCACGTATCTGCTGGGCATCATGCCAGTTCTCCAACATATTCCTTACATTGATGTTGCACCAGATGTCGTAGAGGTCTTTTGCCAGTGCATGGTCGTTCTCCCCCACCTCAAACTCATCGGGCATGGCTGGCACCTCGGTGGTCTCCAGCACCTCCATGATGAGCACGGAGTGATGAGCAGCCAAAGAGCGCCCCCCCTCGGTGATGAGGAAAGGATGAGGTATGTCGTTGGCATTGGCGGCCTCCACAAAAGTATAGACACAGTTGTTCACATACTCCTGAATGGAATAGTTGACCGAACTCTCGCTGTTGCTCGAACGACTACCATCATAATCGACACCCAGTCCTCCACCACAATCTACAAACTCGACACCATAGCCCATCTGACGCAACTGCACATAGAACATACTGGCTTCGCGAAGTGCATTCTGAATACGACGTATCTTAGTGATTTGGCTGCCGATGTGAAAGTGGATGAGTTTCAGGCAATCCTTCATGTCGTTCTCCTCAATGTACTGGAGAGCCGTCAACAATTCACCAGATGTAAGACCGAACTTGCTGGCATCTCCCCCACTCTCTTCCCACTTGCCAGAGCCTGATGCCGCCAACTTGATGCGGATACCCATGTTCGGACGCACTCCCAGTTTTTGAGCCGTACGAGTGATGATTTCCAGCTCGTTGAACTTCTCCACCACAATAAAGATACGCTTGCCCATTTTCTGAGCAAGGAGAGCCAGTTCAATATAGTCTTGGTCTTTATAGCCATTACAGATGATGAGCGAATCGCTATTCATGTTGACAGCCAGCACCGCATGAAGTTCTGGCTTGGAACCAGCCTCCAACCCCAGATTGAACTTCTTGCCATGCTTGATGACCTCCTCCACCACAGGGCTGATTTGATTCACCTTGATGGGGTAGATGATGAAGTTCTCACCATTGTAGCCATACTCCTTTGCCGCCTTGTTGAAACAGATGGAAGTCTTCTCAATGCGGTTGTCAATGATGTCAGGAAAACGCACCAGCACCGGTGCCGACACATCCCGCAAGGCAAGGTCGTCCATCACCTCCTTCAAGTCAACCTCCACACCATCCTTCTTGGGAGTTACAGCCACATTGCCCTTCTCGTTGATGCGGAAATAGTTCACACCCCAACCATTGATACCATACAACTCATTCGAGTCTTCAATGCGCCATTTTCTCATTTCTCATTTAGGCGAAGCCGCCCATAATTAGTTCAACATAATGCTTGATTTCCTCTCGGGTGTGCATCACCCCTATCTTCAACGTATGCTTAGCTTTCCTGTAGTAAGGCAGACGTTTTTGCAGCGAATCCTCGATGTAGGCAATGAGTTCCTCAGAAGACTTTCCCTGAATCAGTGGACGTACCGTCTTGCCCATCATCAGATGCTCCTTCAGCACGGCAGGCTGCGCATCGAGAAAGATAGTCTCACCACGCGTGTTCATGTAGTCCATGTTGTCGAAGAAACAAGGAGTGCCGCCACCACACGAAAGAACGATATTCTCAAACTCAGCCACCTCATGCAGCATCTTCCGCTCAATGTCGCGAAATCCCGCCTCCCCCTTCTCGGCAAAGATGTCAGGAATTTTCTGATGGAAACGATCCTCAATGTAATTATCCAAATCGTAAAACTCCAGTCCCATCTCGCGAGCCAACACCTTTCCAATGGTCGTCTTACCCGCACCCATATAACCAATCAAGATAATCCGTGTCATTTTTCACTTTTACCCTTTAACTCAACTTCCTGAAGTTATCGCTTCGCTCGAAGTTATCGAAGTTAACGAAGTTATCGACAAATATACATTGTCAAATTGTACATCAATTTAACTTTTACCCTTCTTCCTCTTCCCCTCAGTTTTAGGGGCCTTGACAAACTCCATACACTCCTCAAAAGTCAGTTGGGCAGGTTCCTTCACCGATTTCGGAATCTTATAGTTCGTACCCTTATACTTCAGATAAGGCCCGAACCTGCCGTTCAGCAACTCCATCTCCGCATCCTCCTCAAACGACTTGATGTGTGCCGATGCGTCACTCTTCCGACGCTCCTCTATCAGTTGGATGGCACTCTCTAGGTCAATCACCATCGGGTCAACATCCTTAGGGATGGACACATACTTCTTCTGATGCTGCACGTAGGGACCAAAACGCCCAGTCCCCACCGTTACTGCGTCACCCTCATACTCACCCAAAGTGCGTGGCAGCTTGAACAACTCCAAAGCCTCCTCCAGCGTGATGGTGGCAATACTTTGCCCCTTTTTCAACTGAGCAAAACGAGGCTTCTCGTACTCATCAGCCACTCCGATTTGCGCCATCGGACCAAAACGTCCAATCTTCACGCTCACAGGCTTACCCGTTTCAGGCTCCACGCCCAACAGGCGTTCACCTACCTTATGCTCATTCCTCTCCTGATAAGTCGCCTCAATCAGCGGTTCCAACTTGCCGTAGAAGTCTCTCATCATCTCCTGCCAGTTCTCCTTCCCCTCAGCAATTTCGTCAAAATCCTTCTCCACATGAGCCGTGAAATTATAATCCACAATCTCTGGGAAATACTGCATCAGAAAATCATTCACCACCACACCGATATCAGTCGGAATCAGCTTGCCCTTCTCCTTTCCGAACACCTCCTTCTTCGTCGATTTCTTCAACCTGCCGCCCGACAGCTTCAAGACCTCATACATACGCTCCTCACCCTTCTTGTCACCCTTCTCCACATACTCGCGTTGCTGAATCGTCGAGATGGTCGGCGCATAAGTCGAAGGACGGCCTATGCCCAATTCCTCCATCTTCTTCACCAAGCTCGCCTCCGTATATCTCAACGGATGCTGCGTGAAACGCTCCGTCGCCACCATCTCCTTCATGCTCAGCGACTCGCCCACCTTCACAGCAGGCAACAGTGCCTCCGCATCCTCCATCTGCACATCATCATCAGATGACTCACGATAGACACGCAGAAAACCATCAAACGTGATGATCTCGCCAGTCGCAATAAAACTATTCTCACCCTTACGGGGCGAAATCGTGATAGTCGTCTTCTCCGCCTCTGCATCAGCCATCTGACATGCCACCGTACGTTTCCAGATAAGGTCGTAAAGACGCTTCTCCTGAGAGTTCCCCGAGATTTCGTGTTCCGAAATATAAGTAGGACGAATCGCCTCGTGAGCCTCCTGCGCACCCTTCGAACTGGTGTGAAATTGACGAGGCTTCGAGTACTTCTTGCCATGCATCTTCTGGATTTCCTCCTTCGTGGTGTTGATGCAAAGCGAAGAGAGGTTCACCGAGTCGGTTCGCATATACGTGATGTGCCCCGACTCATACAGATGCTGCGCCACCATCATCGTCTGACTCACCGTGAAGCCCAACTTGCGAGCCGCCTCCTGTTGCAGAGTAGAAGTCGTGAACGGCGGCGCAGGACTCCGCTTCACAGGCTTCTTGTCGATGTCGGTAATGGTAAACTCCTCATCCTTGCACGACAGCAAGAACGCCTCCGCCTCCTCCTCAGTCTTGAAGCCATGAGCCAACGTAGCCTTGATTTCTTGCCCATCCACCGTGAAGACAGCACTCACACGGTAGGACGATTCACTCTTGAAGTTCTCTATCTCGCGTTCACGCTCCACAATCAGCCTCACTGCCACACTCTGCACCCTGCCAGCCGAAAGACTCGGTTTCAACTTTTTCCACAACACGGGCGAAAGCTTGAAGCCCACAATTCGGTCCAGCACACGACGAGCCTGCTGCGCATTCACCAGTCCCATGTCAATCCTGCGTGGGTGCTCAATGGCACTGAGGATGGCACTCTTCGTTATCTCATGAAAAACAATTCGTTTAGCCGCCTTGGGGTCAAGTCCCAACACTTGACAAAGATGCCATGAGATAGCCTCTCCCTCGCGGTCTTCATCGGAAGCCAGCCAAACCGTTTCAGCCGCCTTCGCCTCCTTCTTGAGGTCTCTCACCACATTCTCCTTATCAGAAGGAATCTCATATTCAGCCTCAAAATCTTCAAGATTGACAGACATCTCCCTCTTTTTCAGGTCACGGATGTGCCCATACGAACTCATCACCTTATAGTCCTTACCCAAGAACCTCTCCAGAGTCTTCGCCTTAGCGGGCGACTCCACAATCACTAAATTCTTTTGCATATAAAAGTTTTCAAAATTTCAATCCTTCAACCCCTCAAGATTCAAAATCGGGTGCAAAGGTACGATTAAGTGAGAGAAAAACAAAATTTATTTTGAGTTTTTCCGAACGCAAAAGAAAATAAACAATGTCAGGTGCGTACGCACCTTCGACGGAGTCAACGGTACGAAATGAAACTAAAAACTATAGTTACCTCAGCCTCCTGTTGACAGAACATTCTCTCACTTTTAGTTTTTAACTTAACGTGAGTTCGACGAAAATTATCTAACACAAAATTCATGATTATTGGCTTCGCTGAGCTGAAAGGCTCATGGGAATTCATGGGGATTATATGTTAAAAAAGAACACGAATTACCATGAATGCCCATGAATTATTCATAAATTTTATTTGTATTCAAATTCATCGGATTCACGTTTGTTTAATCAAATCAGCAGAGGGTCGCACCTCGATGATGCCTCCCTGATGCCGCATACCCTGGTGAGCCTCAGCCGCAGAGGCTCGCGGGGGTATGCGGGGAAGGCTCATGAGCCTTTGCGGGGAATGGAAACAGGGACATCGGAGGAGTGGTCGCAGAGATGCGCGGGGTGCTTTGATGGGTAGAAGAAAGGGAGAAAGCGGGAGAAAAAGGGAGTTTGAGGGAGGAAAAAGGGAGGAAAAAGGGAGGTTTGAACCTAAAACTCCCTTATGTAACTCACTCTTTTTCAATTCATTGTAAAAAAGTCAGGGAGAAAAGGGAGTTTTAGGTTCAAACCTCCCTTTTTCCTCCCTTTTTTCTCCCTCAAACTCCCTAAAATAAGACAAATAGGATAAAAATATGAAAAAACGTAGTCATAAAAAGCCTCTCCCGAAGGTGGTGATGCCTTCAAGAGAGCCTCATTTCTTTCCCTTGCACAGGGAGTGCCAAGAGACTCAGTCCTGTTTCAACTGTCGCGTCGCCACATCATCGAAGTGCATCTTTGCCCAGTCGATAAGGGACGTAATGGAAGGCATGAGCGACTTTCCCGTGTCGGTGAGGGAGTATTCTACCCTTGGAGGCACAACGGGATAGACTTGGCGGTTGACCAAATGGTGTTGCTCCAGATTTTTCAAGGTGGCGGAAAGCATCTTTTGGGAGCAGTCGGTCATGAGGCGGTGCAGTTCGTTGAATCGCAGCACGCCCGTGTCGCTCGCATGAAGCGAATAAAGCACCAACATTGACCACTTGTCGCCAAAACGGCTGATGACTTGTCGGATGGGACATGCTAAATATCCCGCTTGTATATCTGCCATTGTGTTGATTTTTGGGCAAAGGTACGATTAAGTGAGAGAAAAACAAAATTTTATTTGAGTTTTTCCGAACGCAAAAGAAAATAAACAATGTCAGGTGCGCACGCACCTTCGGCGGAGTCAATGGTATGGAAAAGTTACCATATTACCAAAAGTTACCTACACATTTGGAGAAGCACGGGGCGTTAATTTGTGTTAAAGTCCCTTTCCCAAGTTCCCCATACCATCCCAATTCCTACCTTTTGGTAACTATGAGACCATTTTGTGCCTTCTTGTGGGAGTGAAAAAAGAGCCGTAACTTTGCAGCAGAAAAAGATAAAGAGCGAGTACAGAAACCAAATTTCTGTTTGATGATGCCGAGTCCTAACATCATTAAGGCGAAGTCAACATAAAGAAAACATAGTATTAACAAATTAAAAAAGAAAGAAAATGAAAGCAATTGAGACAATTAAGACAGGCAAAAACTTTGCCGCAGTAAACGTAGGTAAGATGAGTGAGATTATCGAGCATGAGTTGCCGATGGGACCTGATGTGGTGATTCGTGGTAAGGTGTTCGGTGGACAGGCTGTTGGTGCCACTGGCAGCGAGTTCAGTTTTCAGACCTTAGTGTCTGGACAGGACAGCGGTTTCCTCCATACACACAAGACGCATGAAGAACTGTACTTCATCCTCAAGGGCGAGGGTCAGTATCAAGTGGATGGCGAGATTTTTCCTGTGAAGGAAGGCAGCATCATCCGTGTGTCGCCCGATGGCAAACGTGCCTTGAAAAACACGGGCAAGGAAGACTTGACTATGCTTTGCATCCAATACAAGGCCTATGCTTTCACCGAAGCAGACAGCCCAATGACCGATGGTGTGATTCTACAAGAGCCTCTGAATTGGTAACGATGGACAGACTTGCAAACATCAACAAGGTGGTGGAGCATCTGATGGCGGACGAAGGTGTCCAATATCGGATGCCCCCTTCTTTAGCGGAACGGCAGCGGCTGCTACGTGCCTTGATGAATATGTGGCAGCCTCATCCTGTCAGCCAAGAACTGATAGAGGCACAGGACAGGGAATTGCAACGGCAGCGTGAGGAGAAGGGAGTGGTGGTGCTGGAGGATGAGGGCTTGCTTTTGTGGCAAGGCGACATCACCCGACTGAAGGTGGATGCCATCGTGAATGCCGCCAATACGCAGATGCTGGGTTGCTGGGTGCCGCTACATGCGTGTATCGATAACTGCATCCACTCGGCTGCGGGCATCCAGTTGAGGGCAGAATGCGACCAACTGATGAAGGCACAAGGGCACGACGAACCGACGGGCAAGGCAAAAATCACGAAGGGCTATAATCTGCCCGCCAAATACGTGATTCACACGGTGGGTCCCATCATTGAAGGCGGCATCCCTACACCAGAGCAGGAGGAGCAACTGGCATCGTGCTACCGCTCATGTCTCGCCATCGCCGAGGAGCATCAACTGCGGAGCATCGCCTTCTGCTGCATCTCTACAGGGGTGTTCCACTTCCCCAACCAACGGGCAGCAGAAATCGCCACCGAGACCGTTCGCAACTATCCGCTCCATTCGCTCAAGACCATCATCTTCAACGTTTTTTTAGAAAAAGACTATGCCATCTATCAAAAACTTCTATAGCCGTCCGCAACCGACCACACTGCCGTTGGAGGAAAGGCTCACCAAGGTGCAGCAACTGCTGCATGAGGCTGACCATGTGCTCATCGGGGCAGGGGCAGGACTGTCGGCTGCCGCAGGACTGGAGTATTCCGGGAAGGAATTTGAACGGGAATTCCGTCCGTGGATGGAACGGTATGGCATCACCGACCTTTATTCCTCCTCGTTCTACCCCTTCAAGACGGAGGAGGAACGATGGGCATATTGGGCAAAGCACATCTGGTTTGCCCGTTACCGTCCCGAGGCGGCGACGCTCTATAAGGATTTGCTGAAATGGGTGAAGGGGAAGGACTATTTCGTCATCACCACCAATGTGGATGGACAATTCGAGAAAGCAGGATTTGACACGGAGCGCCTCTTTGCTGTGCAAGGTGACTATGCCTACTTCCAGCCTCGTTCGGGGCATTCCCGTACATTATTTCATAATAAGGAATGGGTGGAGAAAGCCCTTCCTGCCATCCACGACTGCCGCATCCCTTCCAACCTGGTGCCTCACGTGCCAGAAACGGGTGAACTGATGAGTCCCAATCTTCGGTGCGACGACACCTTTGTGGAAGATGAGCACTGGCATCGACAAGCCGAACGTTACAGCGAGTTTGTGGAAAATGCACGCACTGGACATCTGCTACTGCTCGAACTGGGTGTTGGCTTCAACACCCCTGCCATCATCCGCTTTCCTTTTGAACAGATGGTGGCTCAGTTCCCTCACACGACGCTGGTGCGCTTCAACCGTGACTATCCACAGGTGATGACTCCTGAAGTCGAACAATTCATCGCTTTCACAGAAGACTTGCCGAGCCTCTTTTTTCACTCGAACAAACTCCCCATGCCTGTCTTGTCGTGAGGGTTGACCCACGGATTGCGTCCCAAGTGGCGATAGGCGAGTTCGGTGACTTCGCGCCCTCGGGGGGTGCGTTTGATGAATCCTTCCTTGATGAGGAAGGGTTCATAGACTTCTTCGACGGTGCCGGTGTCTTCGCCTATGGCGGTGGCAATGGTGCCCAGTCCCACGGGACCACCACGGAACTTGTCGATGATGGTGGTGAGGATTTTGTTGTCTATCTCGTCAAGGCCAAACTTGTCGATGTTGAGGGCTTCGAGGGCGGTGTGGGCAATGGCGAGGTTGACGGTGCCGTTGCCGCGCACTTGGGCAAAGTCGCGCACTCGGCGCAACAGGGCGTTGGCGATGCGGGGTGTGCCACGTGAACGGGAGGCTATCTCGGCAGCTGCATCGAAGTCACAAGGAACGCCCAACAGGTGGGCGGAACGTAGCACTATCTTGGTGAGCACGTCGGCATCGTAATACTCCAGGTGGAGGTTGATGCCGAAGCGGGCACGGAGGGGGGCTGTAAGGAGTCCGCTACGGGTAGTGGCTCCGACAAGGGTGAAGGGGCTGAGGTCTATCTGGATGGAGCGTGCGGAGGGCCCTTTGTCTATCATGATGTCGATGCGGTAGTCTTCCATCGCGCTGTAGAGATACTCTTCCACCACAGGGGAGAGGCGGTGGATTTCGTCGATGAAAAGCACGTCGTTCTCTTCCAAAGAGGTGAGGATGCCAGCGAGGTCGCCTGGCTTGTCGAGCACGGGTCCTGAGGTGACTTTGAAGCCTACTCCGAGTTCGTTGGCGATGATGTTGGAGAGGGTGGTCTTGCCCAGTCCTGGAGGACCGTGCAGAAGGGTGTGGTCGAGGGGTTCGCCACGGAATCGGGCTGCCTCTACGAAGACGCTGAGGTTTTCCACTACTTTGGTTTGCCCACTGAAATCGTCGAAGCGGAGGGGGCGAAGGGCGTTCTCGAAGTCTTTGTCCTTGTTGTTCCGCTGTTCGCGTATGTCAAAATTGTTGTCTGTCATAAAAGTTATAAACTATAAACTAAAATCTATAAACTAAAAGTTAAAGTTACCTCTGCCTCCTGTTAACAGAACATTCTCTCACTTTTAGTTTTTAACTTTAACTTCCTCTCTCATGTTTATATTCAAATAGGATGGAGAAGGCGATGGCTACCACAAGGGCATATCCTGCGAAGATGTACCACGAGGTCTGCCACCCCTGGGTTTGTTCTGCCACGGTGAGACCTTCGGCATAGACGAAGCGGTTGATGATGATCTTTGCTCCCAGCGAACCAAGAGTGGCACCAAGTCCGTTGGTCATCAACATGAAGAGTCCCTGCGCACTGGAACGCATGGAGATGTCTGTCTCTTTATCGACAAAGAGGGAACCTGAGACGTTGAAAAAGTCGAAGGCTACGCCATAGACGATACAACTGAGAATGAGGAGCCACACGCCGTCGCCTGGATTGCCAAGCCCGAAGAAGGCAAAGCGACCGACCCATGCGAGCATGGCGATGAGCATGACTTTCTTGATGCCGAAATGTTTAAGGCAGAAGGGGATGAGCAGGATGCAGAGGGTCTCGGACATCTGTGAGAGGGAGACGAGTAGGTTGCTGTGCTTCACAAAGAACATCCCTGCATAGTCGGGGTTGCCACCAAATGACTGGATGTATGGATTGGCATAGCCATTCGTGATTTGAAGTGACACTCCCAGCAGGAAGGAGAAGATGAAGAAGAAGGCCATTTTCTTGTCCTTGAAGAGCGTGAAGGCTTTGAGTCCGAATGCCTCGACCACGGACTGGCTGGCACTGTTACGGTCGATGGGACAGGATGGAAGTGTCAAGGCGTATATTGTCAGGGCAAGGCTGATGATGCCCGAGACGATGAACTGAATGGGGGTGTTCTGATAGCCTGTGAAATCGACGAGGAGCATGGCGCAGATGAAGCCTATGGTGCCAAATACCCGAATGAAGGGAAAGGTCTTGACGGTGTCGAGTCCTGCTTTGTCAAGAGAGGTGTATGCCACAGAGTTGGACAAAGCGAGTGTAGGCATATAGAAGGTGACACTGAGGGTATAGAAGAAAAACAGCAGCGTGCCGTCCACTGGGCTGCCTTGCTGCACGGCTGACAACCCCACCCATGCGCTCAGTCCCATAAAGACTGCTGCCATGAAGTGACAGAAGGAGAGCAGACGCTGGGCTTGCACCCAACGGTCAGCCACAATGCCCATCAGTGCGGGCATGAAGATGGACACCATACCCTGAATGGCGTAGTAGTTGCCGATGTCTGTGCCCAAACCTGCTGTGGCCAGATAGGCTCCCATTGATGTGAGATAAGCTCCCCAAGCGGCAAACTCGAGGAAATTCATCACAACGAGACGAAATCGCATATAGTTTTTAACTTTTTATCTTTTGTCATTTAGGCGAAGCCGCCGAATCCGCTGCCACAAACACTCCTTCTTCTGTCATGCCTTCGCAAGAGATATACATTTCGTTGCAGGAGGAGTTGTTGAAGAACTCAATGGTGGCTCTGCCGCGCTCGTCGGTTTTCACATCTGGAGTCCAGAAGAGGGTGCGACGGTAGTCCTCCATCGGAGGTATCTTGGTGTAGTCCTCCATCTGGAAGGTGGAGGGTTCATTGTAGCCCTGGAAGTGAGTGTTGCGGAGGCCTGTCTGATGGTAAGGCAGCTTGCGGTGGGTATAGACATACAGCACCACGGGGTTCATCTGGTCTATCTCGCCGCACAGGAGATGGTTGTGTATGCCCTCTATCTCTTCGGAGATATAGACGGACTTCACTTCATCCAACCCGATGGGCAGGGTGAAGGCGGCATTGGTGCTGTTGTCGTTCTGCACGATGTTGATGTCTCCTCGTTTGCGATGACTGGTGATGGTGCAGAACTGGTTATCAACCACCCACACGATGGGACGGTTCTTGTAGGTGAGTCCGTCTTCGTAGAAGAGCAGATAGCCTACAGGAGGGTCAAGGTCGTAGTGAGTCTTGAACTGGGGGTCGAAGTCGTTGAACTGCTTGACGATTTTCCTGCCTGTGGCGGAGTTCTCCGACGAGGGGTCTGTGGAGTCGGGGATGGCAATCATCAGCGCTGTGGGGGAGGTCTCTCCTGCAAAGAGGCTGTTCTTCTCTTTCAGCCATTGGCAGAATCCTGGCAGCCCCTGACCTTCATCGGCTATGCGGTCGGCAGCCTCGTCACAGTTGTAATAGATGTTGGACTTCATGCGTGCACTTGTCTCGTTGCCCCATCCCGTTCTGTCCCACACGCGACCCTTGGCTTTCACGGTCACATTTTTCAGCACGTGGTTCTTGTGGGTGATGCTCACCCACTGCTCGTCTTCGTCGGTCATCGTCCACTTGAAGGCTTTCTTCTCGTCAACGGGGATGTAGTCTGCCTCCACGGGCGACACGTATTTCGCTTCGGGCGAGAAGTGGCGGTCGATGCCCACAAAGTAATCCACATCCTTCCAATAGCCTTTCTTGTCGGCCACGCCCGTGTTGATGGACAGGTTCCACTCGCCCGAGATGTCAGGCAAGGAGAACACATAGTTGCCCAGAGAGTCCGTCTTCGTGGTGCCTTCCACCACCTGTCCTGCATGATTGAACAACTTGGCTTCTATCCACACATTATCCACCCCTTTCTTCTTCGACAGCTTATTACCGAGCCTTCCGAAGAGGAAAAGTTGGGACTCGATGGTCTGATACTTCTCGAAGAGGCTCTGCCCCGTCATCAGTCGCCAGTCATAGCGTCGCCAACCTTGCACCATCATCAGCAAGTCGGTGGCACGGCGGTGAGCCTCGTCATCACTTTCCAGATAATACTCGGGATGGGCGATGTAGCCACGCAGGTCGCTTGCCAGCAGCATCCATGTACGGATGTTTCCCGAAGCGCCATTGAGGTAACCCTTGGCATCCACAGCCGAGAAAGACAAAGAAGCGTTGGGGGCTGTCTTCAGGGTGAAAGCCACCTTGCCACAAGGCTTGATACTTCCTGCTGCAGGGGTCACCTTCACGTCATTGTCCTGTTGTGAGGTTGGGTAGATGAAGAACTGACGTTCTGCCAAAATGCGCCCATCGCTGCCGAAGAGCGTGAGCTGATTCACCCCCTCTGGCAGTCGGACACGTTCGAACGAGATACGTTGGTGGGGCTGAGCAGTCAACGTATCGCAACGCACGATGTTTCCACTATTCATCAGCACATACCCCAGCTTTCTGCCTTGCAGCGAGGAGGAAACGCTGACATCGGCATGAAGCAGGTCAGCATCCATCACATCCACCAGCATCGTGCAGCCCTCGTCTTCCGCCGTGGGCAGAGGGAAAGACTTCTCTCCCCCCTCCGCTTGCTCCACCACCAGTTGAGTGGCAGCATCGGCTGAAGATAGCTCGAACACCCCACGTCCGTCGGCATCCGTTTGGGTAGTGATGAGCACCACACCCTTGGCATCGCTGGCAGAGACTTCCGTCTTCATCGGCATCCCCTCAGCATCCGTCACCGTGAAGGCAATACGGGTGGGCAACCCCTTCACGCTGTGTCCCCCCTCGGGATAGAAATGCACCTTCACCTTGCCCTTCTCCGCCTTCGCCTTCTTGTCCTTCTCGCCAAGGGTGGACAGGTCAACAATGTTGCGGTTGCCGTCTTCGTTCGCACCCAAACGCTCGTCGTTCAGGCGATGCCGATAACTGATTTTATCTATCACAGGATTGCTGTAGTCCCCCTCCAGTTCGGGAGCCTTGAAGATGGGGATGACCCGAGAGAAACAGGCATTCGTCCCCCAATTCGTCATATAGCGTGTGAAGGCACGAATCTCGTAGAAGCCCGTCACCATGATGCTGTCCACCTTGATGTCGCCGTGTGCCATTCCATTCTCAATATGCAGTTTCCTACGTTCCACCACGTCACCACTCGGATTGAGCAACTCCACATAGAGGACACGGCTCAGGTCGGTCGCCAACTGCGTATCGACACGCGTCACGTATGCCTTCAGCCAGATAGTCTCCCCCTTGAAGTAGCCCGTGTTGTCCAGATGCAGATAAACCTTCTCCTGAGGGTAGAACAAGGAGAAGCGCATGGCGTGCTTGATGTAGGAAAGCAAAGCCTGCGAGTCGCCATCCTCCTGAGCATTCACACCCACGATGCTGATGACGGACAGAAAGAGGGTCAGTAATTTTTTAAAGTCAAAAATCATCATTCACATACCCATTTGTGTCAATCGGTCGGCAGGCTGAAGCACATAAAGCTTGTCGTTCACCCTCACACGGTCATTCACCTTGATGCTGATGTGCTGCCCTCGGGTCGCCGTCTGCACAGGTTCGAGGTCATAGCGGATTTCGTCGCAAGACTGAATGAGAGCCCCCGTCGTAGTGCCCGTCACAAGAATTTTGTCGCCCACGTGCAGGTCGATGTTCTCTATCAGGAACTCCGCCACGCCAATCTTGGAAAAAAACTTCATGCACTTGCCCACATACACCTTCTTCTCCGTCGCACGGCTGCCATACACCTCACACCACTCGCCGAGCCTCTGCCCCTGATAGTAACCATCCCAAAAGCCACGGTTGAACACCGTCGCCAGCCGCCTGTCCCACTCGTCCTTCTTCTCCTCCGTGAACGTGTCATCAAGCACAGATTGGATAGCCTCATCATATGCCTTCACCACCGTCCACACATACTCTGGTCCTCGGGCACGCCCCTCTATCTTCATCACCCTCACCCCTGCGTTCATCATCACATCAATGAACCGTATCGTCTTCAAGTCGCGAGGCGACATGATATACTTGTTCTCAATCGCCAACCGCGTGCCCGTCTCCAAGTCCGTCACCTCATAACCCCTCCTGCAAATCTGCACACACTCCCCACGGTTCGCACTCCTGCCCGCATTCTGCAACGAGAGGTAGCACTTGCCGCTAATCGCCATGCACAACGCCCCGTGGCAGAACATCTCAATCCTAATCAGTTCCCCCTTCGGTCCCCGGATGTCCTGCTCCACAATCTGCCGATAGATGTCCCTCACCTGCCACATATTCAGTTCACGCGCCAGCACCACCACATCGGCAAACTGCGCATAAAACTTCAGAGCCTCCACATTCGAGATGTTCAGCTGCGTGCTCAGATGCACCTCCATCCCCACCCTGTTGCAATAAGTCATCACCGCCACATCGCTCGCTATCACCGCTGAAATACCAGCCTCCACCGCCGCGTCCACCATCTCGTGCATCGTCTCCATGTCCTCCCCATAGATAATCGTGTTCACCGTCAGGTACGACCGCACCCCCTGCTCATGGCAAATCGCCGCAATCTCCCTCAAGTCCTCAATGGTGAAGTCGTTTGCGCTGTGGCTCCTCATGTTCAGTTTTCCGATGCCGAAGTACACCGAATTAGCCCCCGCCTTGATGGCTGCCGCCAAACTCTCGCGACAGCCCACAGGAGCCATGATTTCAAACTCAGAACGTTTCATGTGTGCAAAGGTACGATTAAGTGAGAGAAAAAACAAATTTATTTGAATTTTTCCGAACGCAAAAGAAAATAAACAATGTCAGGTGCGCACGCACCTTGCGCAGAGCGAACGGTACGAATTAAAAGTCAAAAGTGAAAAGTGAAAAGTGAAAAATTTGCTACCGCAGCAGCCGCCAACAGTTGATGTACCAATGCGGTAGCAAATTTTTCACTTTTAATTTTTCACTTTTCACTTAAAATCTCTATCTTTGCAAAAAATCCAACAACTATACACAT
>JAFSKR010000019.1 GCA_017448825.1 Bacteroidaceae bacterium | reverse complement strand
TCTACAACCTCCAGGGTGTTCGCGTGACTGAGGCTTACAAGGGCATCGTGATCAATAACGGCAAGAAGTACCTTCAGAAGTAATCAACTGATTCTCAATAAAAATTAATTAACTCATCAAAGTCCGTGCAGGGAGGCTCATCCCTCCCTGCACACTTTCATCAAAAAAAGGTAAAAAAAACATGGACAAGAAATTTTATGAAACTCCAGACATGGAGGTAATCGAGCTTCTTGAATCTGCAGCCATCCTTCAGGCTTCCGACCCATTCTCTGACATCCCAAGCGGTGACGGTGATGCTGGAAGCACCAACACTGACACCAGCAAGGATGGTTGGTATGATGACTTCTAAACAGCACTTTTAATAGGTGTATAAAAAAATCGGGGGCACAGGCAAATGCTTGTGCCCCCGATGTGTTTGGGGGAGAGAGACGCAGCGGGGAAACCGCTGCGCGCTGGCAAGGAAGAAAGGGGGAAAGAAGACGCAGCGGGGAAACCGCTGGGGGCAAGCAGGGAAGCAGGGGGGAGGAAGGCTGTAAGAGGGGGGGAGCATAGGGGAAAGGGGGTGAGAGGGAGGGATGAGGGTTAAGATTTTGGGGAAAGTTTTTGTGGATTTGGGGAAAAGGTGTACCTTTGCAGACGAATAAGGTTATAAAGCGGAAAAATAGTTATATGAAAATCGGTTTCGACAACGAGAAATACTTGAAGATTCAGTCAGAGCACATCAAGGAGCGTATTGCGCAGTTTGATGGGAAATTGTATCTTGAGCTGGGTGGCAAGCTTTTTGATGACCACCATGCTTCGCGTGTGCTGCCGGGGTTTAAGCCCGACAGCAAGTTGCGTATGTTCGGGCAGTTGCGCGACAGCATCGAGATAGTTATCGTCATCAGTGCAGAGGACATCGAGAAGAACAAGATGCGTGCCGACTTGGGCATCACTTATGATGAGGATGTGCTGCGTCTCAGGGATGAGTTTATGAAGCGTGGTTTCTTTGTGGGTTCGGTTGTCATCACCCATTATGATGGTCAGCGTGCTGCCGACCAGTTTCGCCACCGCTTGGAGCGCATGGGCATCAAGTCGTTTTTCCACTATCTAATTGACGGCTATCCCCACAACGTTCAGTTGATTGCTTCCGAAGATGGTTTTGGCAAGAATGACTACGTGGAGACGGAGCGTCCGTTGGTCATCGTGACGGCTCCAGGCCCGGGCAGTGGGAAGATGGCGGTGTGTCTCAGTCAGCTGTATGGCGAGAACCGACGTGGCATCCGTGCAGGTTATGCCAAGTTTGAGACTTTCCCTGTGTGGAACTTGCCCTTGAAGCATCCTGTCAACATCGCCTACGAGGCTGCCACTGCCGACCTCAACGATGTGAACATGATAGACCCTTTCCATTTTGATGCCTACGGGAAGGTTGCCATCAACTACAACCGTGACATTGAGATATTCCCTGTTCTCAACGCGCTATTCGAGGGTATCTATGGCGAGAATCCTTATAAGTCGCCGACGGACATGGGTGTGAACATGGTGGGGTTCTGCATCAGCGATGACGAGGTGTGCTGCCAGGCTTCGAAGGACGAAATCATCCGTCGCTACTATGATGCCACGAACAAGTTGGCGGATGGTGCCTGCAACGAGAATGAGGTGAGCAAGATTCAGTTGCTTTTCAATCAGGCGAAAATCACTACAGCCGAGCGTCGTGTCACAGTGGCAGCCAACGAACGGAAGGTTCAGACGGGGGTGCACTGTGCCGCGATGGAAATGGAGGATGGCACCATCATCACTTCGAAGACGGGTGACTTGCTTGGCTGTTGCGCCGCCCTGTTGCTTAACGTGATGAAGCACTTGGCTGGCATCGGGGACGATGTCAAGCTTATCCCCCAGAGCATGATAGAGCCTATTCAGAAGACCAAGATAGACTATCTGCGAGGCACGAACCCCCGTTTGCATACGGACGAGGTGCTTGTTGCCATCTCGGTGCTTTCTCAGCATGACGAGAACTGTCGCCGTGCCTTGGAGCAGCTGCCTCGCCTGCGTGGATGCCAGATGCACAGTACGGTGATGCTGGGTGAGGTGGACCGGAAGATTCTGAAGCGGCTGGGTTGTGGCCTCACTTGCGACCCTGTCAAGAAAAAGTAGGTTTGACATGGCTACGTTTTGGACGAAAAGAAACGAGGACGTGGAGGACGAGAAGACAGCGAACCCGTGGGCTGAAGTGCTGGTGAAGGGCAATGTGCAATACCCTCATCGGCGTCCGCTGAAGGTGGCGCTCTTCGACCTGGACGGGACGCTGGTGGACACCGAGGGTCAGTATTCCGTCTTTTGGGGGAGCATGGGAAGGAAATACCGTCCAGATATCCCTCATCTGGAACAGATTATCAAGGGTTCCACGCTGACCCGTATCTATGACACTTACTTTCCCGACCCGACGGTACAGGCAGCCATCACGGTGGGGTTGGACGAGTGGGAGGCATCGATGAACTACGATTTCTTTCCCGGAGCGCTCGACTTTATCCGTGACCTCAAGTCGCATGGGGTGCAGTGTGCTGTGGTGACCAGTTCCAATATCTCCAAGATGCGGAGTGTGATGCGTCAGCATCCCGATTTCGATGCCCTTTTCGACAGGGTGTTCACTGCCGAGGATTTCACTGCCTCCAAACCAGCTCCCGATTGCTACCTGATGGCAGCCCGGGCTTTCGGCGCAGACCTTGACGAGTGTGTCGTCTTCGAGGATGCCCCTAACGGTTTGCAGGCTGGTATGTCTTCAGGCATCTTCACCATCGGTCTCGCCACTTATAGTACGCCAGATGCCATCCGCACACTCTGCCACTATGTGCTCAACGATTTTGTTGGCATGACTTACGAGAAGTTGGTGGACATCATGAAGTGACCGGAAACAAAAAAAGGGGGGCACATCGCTGTTGATGTGCCCCCCTTCTGTGTGGATGTCGGTTGTTGTATAGGTTAATCTATCTGCTCGTCTGCTTCGTAGCCACCCATCTCTCGGATGGCGTTCTTCAGCATGGTGTATTGCTGGAAGAGGTGGTTGACAGGCTCTTCGCCCCGTTTGTAGTCGTGCATGGGGGCTTTGAGGAAGAAGGAGAGGAAACGCTGAATGCCGCTCTTGCCAGCACGTGCAGCGAGGTCGCTGAGCAGACAGAGGTCGAGCAGCAGTGGTGCTGCAAGGATGGAGTCGCGGCAGAGGAAGTTGATTTTAATCTGCATGGGGTAGCCCATCCAGCCGAAGATGTCGATATTGTCCCAGCCTTCCTTGTTGTCGTTGCGCGGTGGATAGTAGTTGATGCGCACCTTGTGGTAGTATTGGGTGTCCTCGTCGTTGCCATGACCGTAGAGGTCGGGCTGTGTTTCGGGCTTGAGGATGGTTTCGAGGGTGGAGAGTTTGCTGACTTCCTTGGTGCGGAAGTTGGCAGGTTCGTCGAGCACGAGTCCATCGCGGTTGCCAAGGATATTGGTGGAGAACCAACCGTTCAGGCCGAGGCAGCGTGTTCCGATGATGGGTGCGAAACCAGACTTGACCAGTGTCTGACCTGTCTTGAAGTCCTTGCCTGCGATGGGCACGTTCAGTTTCTCTGCCATCTCCCACATGGCTGGAATGTCAACGGTGGTGTTGGGTGCCCCCATGATGAAGGGTGCGCCTTCCGCCAGTGCTGCGTATGCGTAACACATGGAAGGGGCGATGTTCAGGGTGTCGTTGGCCTTCATGGCTGCTTCGAGGTGTTCGAGGGTGTCGTGCACCTCCATGTTGGGCGACACATAAATCTCGGTGGATGCTGCCCATGCCACCACGATTCGTGCGCAGTTGTTCGTTTTCTTGAAGTTGCGGATGTCTTCGCGAAGTGCCTCCACCATGTCCCAGCGAGTGGCACACTGCTTCACGTTGTCTCCATCCAGACGCTTGGCAAAGTTCTTGTCGAAAGCAGCCTTGAGCGGCACGATTTTTTCCAGTTCATCTTTCACGGGAAGGATGTCCTTCTCGTTGAGCACCTGTGCATACATGGCACTCTGGAAAGCATTGGCAGGATAGACGTCCCATGCACCGAAGACGATATCATCGAGTTTTGCCAGCGGGACTATCTCCGCATAAGAAAGATACTTCTTGTCGGCACCTTTGCCCACACGAATTTTGTCGTATTGAGTCATCGAGCCTACAGGCTTGGCGAGTCCCTTGCGCGCCATCATGACACCTGTCATAAAGGTGCTGGACACAGCCCCCAATCCCACAACCATGATGCCCAATTTGCCCTCAGCAGGCTTCACTGTCTTATTCTCCATTTATATATTATTATTGTATAGTCACAAGAAGTTCGTCGAAAAAACTTTGCAAAGGTACGTAAAATGCCTTAAAGGGGGATTGCGTAAATATCCCTTTTTATGTTCCATGTTCCGTTTTAACCTTATTTAACCCGTCGGATAACGGATAAATCAAAATAAAAAGTGCAAAAATTTCTTGTGTGTTGACTTTTTTCCCTACCTTTGCATGAGAAAGTTCAAATGCGCATCATGAAAAATAGTGACAGCATCGTAATTATTCCGACTTACAACGAGAAGGAAAACATAGAGAAGATCATCCGGGCTGTGTTTGCGTTGGAGCAGCCGTTTCACATTCTCGTGATTGACGACGGCTCACCCGACGGCACTGCCACTATTGTGAAGAGACTCATGGAAGTGGAGTTCTCGGACTGTCTGCATCTGGTAGAACGTCAAGGGAAACAGGGCTTGGGCACAGCCTATATAGCGGGCTTTAAGTGGGGCTTGGCACATGGTTATGACTATATTTTTGAGATGGATGCCGACTTCTCCCATAACCCCAGTGACCTTCCTCGGCTCTATGCTGCGTGTGCTGACGAGGGCTATGACGTTGCCATCGGCAGTCGTTACATTTCGGGTGTGAACGTGGTGAACTGGCCGATAGGCAGGGTACTGATGTCCTATTTCGCTTCGATGTATGTGCGGTGTGTCACGGGGTTCAAGGTGCATGACACCACGGCGGGCTTTAAGTGCTACAAGCGTCGTGTGCTGGAGACCATCGACCTTGATGCCATCCGCTTCAAGGGATATGCCTTCCAGATAGAGATGAAGTTCACCGCTTACAAGTGCGGTTTCCGCATCAAGGAGGTGCCTGTCATCTTCGTCAACCGCGTGGAGGGCGTGTCGAAGATGAACGGAAGTATCTTTGGCGAGGCTTTCTTCGGCGTGATAAGATTGCGGTTGGATGGTTGGTTCAAGAAATACCCTAAAGCCTCATGAAAACGATTATCCGAAACGCAACCATCATCAACGAAGGGAGACAGTTCGTTGGGTCAGTCGTCATCGAAGACGAGTGGATACAGCAGGTCTTGGAAGGCGACGACACTTCACAGGCCTATGATGCCGTCATCGACGCGACGGGGTTGTATCTTTTTCCAGGCGTGATTGATGACCATGTGCACTTCCGTGAGCCTGGTTTGACCTATAAGGCTGACATCGCCAGCGAGAGCCGTACGGCTGCTGCGGGTGGCGTGACTTCCTATATGGAAATGCCCAACACGGTGCCACAGACCACCACCCTTGAATTGCTGGAAGAGAAATTTCAGCTGGGTGCTCAAAACAGTCGTGTGAACTATTCGTTTTTCTTCGGTGCCACCAACGACAACGCGGAGGAAATCCAGCGACTCGACCCTCGGCGTGTGCCTGGCGTGAAAGTGTTTATGGGCAGCAGCACGGGGAATATGCTGGTGGACAAGGAAGCTTCACTCCGACAGATTTTCTCGACCTCCCCCCTGCTACTGATGGCACATTGTGAGGACACGGGCATCATCAACGCCAACATCCGAGCGTTCAAGAAACGTTATAAAGGACAGAACGACTTCCCTGTGCGCTACCACTCTCGCATCCGCAGCGTGGAGGCTTGTTATGCCTCATCCTCGTTGGCGGTGCAACTGGCTCATGAGACCGGTGCACGCCTGCACCTTGCCCATATATCGACGGCAAAGGAGCTGGAGTTGCTGGACAGCCGCCCATTGGAAGAGAAGAGAATCACGGCAGAGGTGGTGATAGCACACCTCATGTTCAGCACGGAGGACTACGACCGCCTTGGCACGCTCATCAAGTGCAATCCTTCCATCAAGACCCCTGAAGACCAAGCGGCACTTCGGAATGCCTTGACCAACGGCTTGATAGACGTGGTGGCAACCGACCATGCTCCCCACCTGCTCAACGAGAAACAGGGAGGTGCCCTGAAAGCGGCATCAGGTATGCCCATGATACAGTTCTCGCTCGTGTCCATGCTGGGACTGAGCGATCAAGGTGTGTTGCCCATCGAACGAATCCCCTGCCTCATGGCTCATCATCCTGCACGTCTGTTCAAGATAGAAAAGAGGGGCTTTATCCGTCCAGGGTACTACGCTGACCTAACCTTGGTTGACCCCAATGGGAACTGGCAAGTGAAGGAAGGCAGGTATTACACCAAGTGTGGATGGACACCTATGGATGAACGCGTCTTCAAGTGGCGTGTGCGCCGCACCATCGTGAATGGCATAACAGCCTATAGCGATGGTATCGTTGTGGATGGTATCAGAGGGAAGGAACTGAGATTCAGATGAGAAAGGATTACCGCATCAGTGACGTGGAAGACTACATCAACTGGGTGTATTTCTATCATGCGTGGTCGATGCCTCCCACATCGGAAAACGCAGTCCAACTATGGGAAGAGGCGAAGAAGATGCTGCAGCGACTGCAACCTTACGTGAAGGTGAAGGCCGTGGTGGAGATACTGCCAGCATGGAGCGAGGGCGATGACATCGTGGTGAGGAAGACCTTCCTTTGCGAATGCGGACAACGGCATCCTGATGGTCCCCCCATCCGCATCCCGATGTTGCGGCAGCAACATCCCGGTCAGGAAGGGTACTGTTTATGCTTGAGCGACTTCATCCGCCCCAAGTCATCACGCCAGGAAGACAAGATAGGCGTGTTTGCCACCTCCGTCAGCATCGACGTGGAGAAGACTTTTCCCGACGATGACTACAACAAGATGCTTCTCCAGACCCTCGCCGACCGTCTGGCTGAAGCAGGAGCAGAACGTCTGCACCAAGAGGTCAGGACGTCCATCTGGGGCTATGCGCCCGATGAGGCACTCACCATCGAGCAGCTGCATCAAGAACGGTTTCAAGGCATCCGGCCAGCCATCGGCTACCCTTGCTTGCCCGACATCTCCATCAACTTCCTCATCGACACGTTGATAGGCTTTGACAGCATCGGCGTCACACTGACGGAACACGCGATGATGCAACCTCACGCCTCTGTGAGCGGTTTCATGCTAAGCCTCCCGCAGGCACACTATTTTTCCGTAGGTCCGATTGGCGAGGAACAACTCCGAGACTATGCCCGACGTCGGAACATGACATACGAAGAAATCAAGAAATATATACAATGCTGCTAAGAATACTGATACTGATTATCCTGCTGCTGGTGGTGCCAGATGCCTACATCTATCTGATGTATATACGGCATTGGACACGCAAACTGTGGCTGCGTCTCCTGTGGTTCCTGCCGTCGTTTGCCCTTGCCGTGGCAGCAGCGGTCATCATAAGCACAGGCGACATGAAGCCCGAGCATCAGCCGTGGGTCAGCATCTTCATGCTTGTGTTCCTCCTCTTCTGCGCCCCCAAGACACTGTTCATGGTCTTCGACGGGCTGGGACACGCCATCAATGGGCTTGTCACACGGGGTGCCAAGAAACGTGAGGAGGACTACGACTGCATCTTCGTCCGTATCTTCCGCATCGTCGGCATGGCGCTTGCCCTCTTCGCCATCGGCATCCTCTGCTTCGGCTATTTCGTAGGGAGGCACTATTACGTCATCCATCGGCAGACCTTCTACTTTCCCGACCTGCCGCAACAATTCGAAGGCTATCGCATCGTCCATTTTTCCGACCTGCACATTGGCACGCTGCGTGACGGCAACGAGAAGGATGCACGCACCATCGTTGACCTCATCAACGAACAACACTGTGATGCCATCCTCTTCACGGGTGACTTGGTGAACCACCAGAGCGCCGAGCTGGACGGCTTCCGACGCGACCTCAACAAACTCGTCGCCCCCGATGGGGTCTATGCCGTCATGGGCAATCACGACTATAGTATGTACCTCGACTATCCCGACGAGAAAGACCGTGCTGCCGATGTGGCGGAACTGCAACGACGCATCCGCAGTTATGGCTGGCAGCTGCTGCTGAACGAGCATCACATCATCCGCCGAGGCAAAGACTCCCTCGTCATCGCTGGAGTCGAAAACGACGGACGCCCACCTTTCCCGGCTCTTGGCGACCTGCCCAAGACCATGAAGGGCATGAAACGCTCCTGTTTCACCGTCCTCATGAGTCACGACCCCACCCACTGGCGGCGTAATATCATCCCCCAGACTTCCATCCAACTCACCCTCTCGGGACATACCCATGCCGGGCAGTTCAAGGTCTTCGGATGGTCGCCCGTCGCCTTCGTCTATCAGGAGTGGTCGGGAGCCTACCGTAAAGGGAACCAGGTGCTCAACGTGAGCGATGGTGTCGGAGCTGTCATGTTCCCCTTCCGTTTCGGTGCATGGCCCGAAATTAACGTCATCACGCTGCGACGGGGGCAACCTCGCGAAGTCAGAGGCTACTGACCCCTCAACCTCATCAAGGAAACATTAACTCCATTTTAACCCCATTTCCCATGCTTAACTTCCTCTACAAACTCTACTCTTTCTGTATCGCCTTGCCCATCTTCGTGGTCATCACCATCTTCGTGTCCACCAGCGTCATCATCGCCGGGTTCCTTGGCGACACCGACGTCGTGGCATACTATCTGCCCAAGTTCTGGTCGAAGTGCGCCTTCTGGCTCTTCCTCCTCAAGGTCAAGGTCGAAGGCAGGGAGAACATCAAGAAAGACGAAAGCTACGTCTTCCTTGCCAACCATCAAGGCTATTACGACATCTTCCTTGCCTATGGCTACCTCGGCCACAATTTCAAGTGGATGATGAAAGAATACCTCAAAAAAATCCCCTTCGTGGGCTATGCTTGCGTCAAGTCCAAGCACATCTATTTGGCTGATGGCGTCTCAGGCATCGCCAGGGCTGTGCAGCAGGCACGCGAAACCCTGCAAGGCGGTATGTCCATGATCATCTTCCCCGAAGGAACTCGCACCCACACAGGCAAGATGTCACCTTTCAAGCGCGGTTCTTTCATGTTAGCCAACGAAATCGGCCTGCCCATCGTGCCGCTGACCATCAACGGCTCTTTCGACGTGTTTAGCCGTCATGCCAAGTCCGTCTCCCGGGGCACCGTCACCCTCACCATCCACAAGCCCATCACTGCCGAAGAGCGTCAAGGCAAACAGACCAAAGTCATCATGCAGGAAGTCTTCGACATCATCAACGGAGGACTCGAAGAGAAATACCGTTCATAGCACCCGCATCAAGTCGGACATCACATCGTTGGAGACGAAGAGCCCTTGCCGGGAAAGGCGCAAGAGGGGGGCTGCCAAGGTCAATCGACCCGCAGCAAGATGGGGCGCAGCATTGTTCAGGCAGTAGGCACGATAGTCCGCACCAAACAGGCGCTCCAGCGCGTCAAGGTCGATGCCGTCGGAAGTGCGCAGCCCAGTGAACACAAACTCGTTATAGCGTTCGTCGGCAGAAAGGGACTCCTCAACCAATGCACTGCCTGCCAAGTAGTCGGTCAGCGAGTCGGGATGATAAGAACGTGTACATCCATCGTAGGAATGAGCACCTGCCCCCACACCTAAGTAAGGGACACCATGCCAATAGCCCACATTATGGCGCGAACGCCTCCCAGGCAAGGCAAAGTTGCTGATTTCGTAATGCTCAAAACCAGCAGCGGACATGGCATCCATCAGGTACTCGTACATCTGAAGTGACACCTCCTCGTCCACTTCCTCCACCTCGCCACGGTCGAGCATATTGCCCAACGGGGTGCCATCTTCATACATCAGCGAATAGGCAGAGACGTGCTGAACGCCAAGTGACAAGGCGTTCAGCACGTCTTGTTTCCAGGAGTCCAAGGTCTGAAGAGGGAAACCAAACATCAGGTCGATGCTGAGGTTGTCAAACCCCGCCGCTTGGGCATCGCGAACGGCCTGGAAAGCTTGGGAAGCGGTGTGACGGCGATGGAGAAACCGCAACCGCTCATCGTCGAACGTCTGGACACCCATGCTCAGACGGTTCACACCCAGTCGGCGCAAAGCATCTAGGAAAGAGGGTGTCAGGTCGTCGGGGTTGCCTTCGAGGGTCACTTCAGCATCCGCGCGTACATTATATATATAATAGATACGTTCCATCACCCTTTCTATCTCTTCCGCCGATAATTGGGAAGGAGTGCCACCACCCCAGTAGATGGTCTCAACTGCTTCGCCACGCAAGAAATCCTTGCGCTCGGCAAGTTCGCGAAGCAGCACCTCCACATATCGCTGACGCTGGGCAAGGGAAGTCGTAGAAAAGAAGCCGCAATAGATGCAACGTGACTTGCAAAAGGGAACATGAACGTAAATTCCTGCCATAATGAGAGCGAAATTAGTCAATTAAAACTAAAATTGATAAAAAAAAAGCATTTTTTATACGCTATCTAAAGAAAAAGTCGTAATTTTATCCCCGATTTTTGGATTTTGTGCACTCAAAACAAGCCAATAACAATTTTAATATCACATAAAAACTAACCTAACATGAAAGTTTACCAAACCAATGAAATCAAGAACATTGCCTTGCTTGGCAATGACGGTGCCGGTAAGACCACTCTTACCGAAGCACTGCTTTATGAAGCCGGCATCATCAGCCGGCGTGGTCGCATCACAGCCAAGAACACTGTGAGCGACTATTTCCCCGTAGAACAAGAGTATGGCTACAGCGTCTTCTCCACCGTCTTCCATGTGGAGTGGAACGGCAAGAAGCTCAACATCATCGACTGCCCCGGAGCCGACGACTTCGTGGGGGCAGCCATGACAGCCTTGAACGTGACCGACACCGCCGTGCTGCTCATCAATGGACAGTATGGACCTGAAGTGGGCACACAGAACCACTTCCGCTACACCGAGAAACTGGGCAAGCCCGTCATCTTCCTTGTCAACCAGCTCGACTCCGACAAGTGCGACTTCCACAACGTGCTCGACAACCTCATCAACATCTATGGCCCCAAGGTGGTGCCCATCCAGTACCCACTCAACGAAGGTCCCGACTTCAACTCCCTCATCGACGTACTGCTGATGAAGAAGTATTCGTGGAAGCCTGAAGGCGGCGCACCCATCATCGAGGACATCCCAGCCGAAGAGATGGACAAGGCAATGGAGATGCACCGTGCACTCGTAGAGGCAGCAGCCGAGAACGACGAGGGACTGATGGAGAAATTCTTCGAGACCGAAGCACTCACAGAAGACGAACTCCGCCTGGGCATCCGTCGAGGTTTGGCCACACGCTCCATGTTCCCCGTGTTCTGTGTGTGTGCCGTCAAAGACATGGGCGTTCGACGTCTGATGGAGTTCTTGGGCAACGTCGTTCCATTCGTGGACGAGATGCCACAAGAGCACAACACACGCGGCGAGGAAGTGAAGCCAGACCCCAATGCACCCACTTCACTCTACTTCTTTAAGACAGCCAACGAGCCCCACATCGGCGGTGTGCAGTACTTCAAGGTGATGTCGGGTAAGGTGCACGAAGGTGACGACCTGACTAACACCGACCGCGGCTCGAAGGAGCGCATGGCACAGTTGTTTGCTTGTGCTGGTGCCAACCGCATCAAGGTGGAAGAACTCGTGGCTGGCGACATTGGTTGCACCGTGAAGCTGAAAGACGTGCGTACGGGCAATACGCTGGCTGGCAAAGACTGTGAGCACCGCTTCAACTTCGTCAAGTATCCCGACCCCAAATACATCCGTGCCGTCAAAGCCGAAAACGAAGGCGACACCGAGAAGATGGTGGCTGCCATCCAGAAAATGTCGCAGGAAGACCCAACATGGATCATCGAACAGTCGAAAGAACTGAAGCAGACCCTCGTGAAAGGACAAGGCGAGTTCCACCTCCGCACACTCAAATGGCGCATGGAGAACAACGAGAAAATTGGCATCAAGTTCGAAGAACCCAAGATTCCTTATCGTGAGACCATCACCAAGGCTGCCCGTGCCGACTATCGCCACAAGAAGCAATCTGGTGGTGCAGGTCAGTTCGGTGAGGTGCACCTCATCGTCGAGCCTTACTACGACGGTATGCCCGACCCAACAGGCTACAAGTTCGGCAACCAGGAGTTCAAAATCAACGCCAAGAGCAAGGAAGAAATCGACCTCGAATGGGGCGGCAAGCTCGTGTTCATCAACTCCGTGGTGGGTGGTGCCATCGATACGCGCTTCATGCCAGCCATTCTCAAGGGCATCATGAGCCGCATGGAACAAGGACCACTCACGGGTTCCTATGCACGTGATGTGCGCGTCGTGGTATATGACGGAAAGATGCACCCCGTTGACTCCAACGAACTCTCATTCATGCTCGCAGGTCGTCACGCCTTCTCCGATGCCTTCAAAGAGGCTGGTCCAAAGTTGCTCGAACCCATCTATGATGTCGAGGTGTTCGTGCCAGGAGACAAGATGGGCGACGTGATGTCCGACCTGCAAGGCCGCCGAGGCATGATTATCGGTAGCGAGAGCGAAAGCGGCTACGAGAAGCTCATCGCCAAGGTGCCACTCAAGAGCCTCTCCAGCTACTCCACCACGCTCAGCTCCATCACTGGCGGACGCGCCAGCTTCATCATGAAGTTTGCCTCCTACGAACTGGTGCCGACCGACATCCAGCAGAAGCTCATGAAGGAGTTCGAGGAACAGAACCAAGACGAAGACTAACATCCCCTCATCCTATTTTCTTTACGCGCGGCGGTTTCCCCGCCGCGTTTTTTTTTGCCCCTTTCTCTCCCCCCCTTCCAGCGCGCGGCGGTTTTCCCACTGCGTCTCTCTCCCCAAAGCACACAAAGGGGGCGCACCAGTTTTTGGTGCGCCCCCTCTTAGCGTGTATGCGAATGGCTCAATCGTCAGGATCTGGGCCTACTTCATCATGAAAGTTGATGTCGTCGCTCGTGTTGAGCAAGATGCCATCCTCAAACTTCATTATCAGTACCTCCATTTCTGGAGTTGAATAAAACTTCTTATCCATAAATGCTTTTACAAATTTTTTGAATGATTTTTCATTGAAATTCATT
>JAFSKR010000006.1 GCA_017448825.1 Bacteroidaceae bacterium | reverse complement strand
TCCGGATGGCTCTACCCTTGAGGGGGTGAACCGAGGGGGAGATGTCCGACAGGACAGAGGGGGTCTAGGGCAACTCATCATGATGGAGTCTTTCCGAACCATCGAACGGGAATTGAAACGCAAGGACTATCCGCTTGACCATCTGTGGGCATTACTTCATGCCATCCATACCACCGCAGACTTCGAAATGGAAAACATTCTTCACACAGACGAAAGGGCTATAGAGACCTTATATGGAAAAGTAGCGGATGGCACCCTCAAGACCATCATCACCGACGTGACCATGGCTCAGAGCGGCATCCGAAAAGCCGCCCTCTCCCGTCTCGGCATCGAGGCCAAATGCTACCTCTCCGACCCTCGCGTGGCAGAGTTTGCCTCCGCCAACCACCTCACCCGCACCCAAACCGCCATCCGTCTCGCTGTGCAGGACCACCCCGATGCCCTCTTCGCTTTCGGCAATGCCCCCACCGCGCTGATGGAGCTTTGTGACCTCATCCGCAAAGGCAAGGCACACCCTGCCGGCATCATCGCTGCCCCCGTCGGCTTTGTGCATGTGAAGGAATCAAAGCACATGGTGAAACCCTTCACCCACATTCCCAAAATCATTGTCGAAGGACGGAAGGGAGGCAGCAACCTCGCCGCCACCCTCTGCAACGCCATCCTCACGTTCGACGATGCTGCACAACTGAAACCTGGTAGAGACTTATGAAGTTCATCATCATCGGCATCACCGACAACCCGCATCCGTTCTTCCCTCCCGAAGTGTTACAGGTCATCAAGAACGGAAAATTCTTTTCTGGTGGAAAACGGCATCATGAGATTGTACGTCCGTTTCTACCAGCAGAAGCAGAATGGATTGACATCACCGTTCCTCTCGATGCAGTCTTTGAGCAGTATCAAATCGTCCATCGTACACCCATCATCGTCTTCGCCTCTGGCGACCCCCTCTTCTTCGGCTTCGCCAACACCCTTCGCCGCCAATTCCCCAACTCGCCAATGCAGGTTTTCCCCTCATTCAACTCCCTGCAACTCCTCGCCCACCGCTTCCTTCTCCCCTACCACGACATGCGCATCGTCTCCCTCACGGGTCGTCCGTGGCATGAGTTTGACCGCGCCCTCATCGAAGGTTCTTCCAAAATCGGTGTCCTGACCGACAAGGAACACACCCCTGCCGCCATCGCCCAACGGATGCTCGACTACGGCTATACTGACTACACGATGCACATCGGCGAACACCTCGGCAATCCCTCTCTCGAAAAGGTTTCTGTTCTCTCTCTGAAAGAGGCATCCCAGCATGAAAGCTCCATGCCCAACTGCCTCATCCTCACAGGCACTCACACACGTCGCTGGGGCATTCCCGACTCTGAGTTTGCCCTCCTTGATGGCCGAGAGAAGATGATTACCAAGATGCCCATCCGTCTCCTCACTCTCCAAGCCCTCGACCTGCCTCATCGCCACACCCTTTGGGACATCGGTTTCTGCACAGGCAGCATCTCCATAGAAGCACGCCTCCTCTTCCCTCACCTCCACGTGGAAGCCTTTGAAGTGCGTCCCGAATGTGAAGCTCTCATCCATAAGAATGCCCATCACTTCGGTGTCCCCGGCATCTCTGTCCACATCGGCGATTTCCTCTCCTTTCCCCTCCCTCCTTCCCCCGCCTCTTCTGGTTTCCTATGCTGCAACCATGTTGCAGCCCCCGATGCCGTCTTCATCGGTGGTCACGGTGGAAAACTCAAGGAAATCATGACGAAAGTCGTGAGCGTATTGGCAGATGACGGCATCATCGTCATGAACAGCGTCACCTCCCCCATCGTCAACCAAATGACCGACCGCCCTAACAGCCGCCAACTTTGGGACAACGCTTGCGAAGAATTGGGATTACGCCAAGAACCTCCCCTCCGCATCCAACTGAACAACTATAACCCCATCGAAATATTGACATGCAAAAGATAGCCATTATCCCCATCGGCGAAGCTGGTAGCACCATCGCCCAAACGCTGCAAAGACAACTCAACGCTGAAACAACGGAACGCGCAAATGTGGGCAAAGAGTGGACGAAACGAGATGCCTTCATCTTCATCGGTGCTATGGGCATTTGTGTGAGAACGATAGCACCCTTCGTGGAAGACAAGCACACCGACCCTGCCGTGGTGTGCATTGACAGCATGGGAAAAAACGTAATCTCTGTGCTTTCTGGACACGTGGGCGGTGCCAACGAATTGACGCGACAAGTGGCTGACATTCTTGGAGCCACTCCCATCATCACCACCCAAAGCGACAATGCAGGACTTTGGGCACTCGACACGTTCGAGCACCGCTTCAATTGGTCGATTGCAAGTAAGGATGATATGAATGAATGCATTTTCGCCTTTGTCAATCGTGAGCCGACAGCTCTGTTGATGGAGGTACGAGACGAGGGAACGGAAGAACTGGAAAGGACTTCGCCTGAACACGTCACCATCATCCAAGACATTCGTGAGGCCGACCCTAAGAAGTATAAGCTTCTCATCATCGTTTCCCCCTTTATTCATCACGCACCAACAGGAATGCTTGAACTGCATTTCGTGCCGATGGTGGGAACCGTCGGCTTCGGCTTGGCACATCATCCAGAGGATTACGAGAAGATTTACGACCAGATAGACGAGGCTTTTGCCAGACAAGGCTTTCTGCCTTGTGCGCACCGCTATTGCACTATCGACGTAAAGAAAGATGAAGAGTTTTGTGCGCTGCTCAAAGACGAATACGGCAAAGAGGTAAAGTTCTTTACGGCAGAAGAACTGGCGAAAGTGAAAGTGCCCAATCCCAGCACGACGGTAGCAAAGCATGTAGGTACGCCCAGTGTCTGTGAAGCTGCTGCTATTCTTGGCTCCAATCATGGCAAACTGATGATTCCTAAGGTGAAAGGAAAAAGCTTTACGGCAGCCCTCGCCATCGACCAGCAGTATCTGCGCATGAAACAAGGACATATCGAGATTGTAGGTGCAGGACCTGGGCATCCCGACCTCATCTCTGTTCGAGGCAGGAAGATGCTGGAGAGAGCAGATTTGATTTTGTATGCAGGTTCCTTGGTGCCCAAACAGTTGACGGAGTGCCATAAGCCTGGGGCCATCGTACGAAGCAGTGCCTCCATGACCCTCGAAGAACAATGTGCCCTAATGAAAGAACACTACGACCAAGAACATTTCATCGTGCGTCTCCACACAGGCGACCCCTGCATCTTCGGAGCCATCCAAGAACAAATGGCATTCTTCGACCGTGAAGGGATGACCTACCACATCACCCCTGGCATCTCTTCCTTCCTCGCTGCCGCCGCTGAACTCCGCAGTCAGTTCACAATCCCCGAGCGCACCCAAACCATCATCCTTACCCGAGGCGAAGGACGTACACCCATGCCAGAGAAAGAGCAACTGCACCTCCTCGCCCGCAGCCAAAGCACCATGTGCATCTTTCTCAGTGCCGCCATCGTGGATGATGTACAGCGCGAACTCCTCCAAGAATACCCCGAAGACACACCCGTCGCTGCCTGCTACCACCTCACATGGCCCGACCAGCGCATCTATCGAGGAGTCCTCAAAGACCTTGCCACCATCGTACACGACAACAAACTCACCCTCACCACCATGCTCGTCGTTGGAGAAGCCATCGACAACCGTCATGGTCACTCCGAACTCTACAACAAACACTTCACCCACCTGTTCCGAGAAGGCAAACAAGATATAACATGAAACGCATTTTAGTATTCGGAGGCACCACAGAAGGGCGCAAGACGATTGAGGCTCTCGAAGAGGCGGGCAACACGTTCTATTACAGCACGAAAACGGGCGAACAGGAAGTGACGCTTCATCATGGTGTGGCCATTAGCGGAGCAATGGATGCTACAGCCATGATGACCTACTGCCAAGAGCATCAAGTGGGACTATTAATTGACGCAGCCCACCCGTTTGCCGAAGAGTTGCATCTGACGGTGGCGGAAGTGGCAGAACGATTGGGCATCCCTGCGATACGTTTTGAACGCATCTTCCCCCCCAGAGACAAAGACATCCTGTGGATCAACGACTATACGGAAATCCCCCACGACATCCATAGCCTTTTGGCCACAACAGGCGTACAAAGCATTGCCAAATTGAAGCCGTTAGAAACACAAGGGATGACGATTTATTATCGTATCCTCCGCAGGGAATCGTCAATAGCTTTAGCCAAAAAACAAGGTGCCACTGACGAACAACTCTGTTACTATGAAGACCCTAAGGACATTCCTGTGAAGGCTGATGCCATCCTGCTGAAGGAAAGCGGCCTTTCGGGTGGTTTTGCGGAGAAGGTGGAAGCAGCAAGAGCACAAGGAATGAGGGTCATGGCGCTGAAACGCCCTGCCACTCCCCCCATCTTCCACAGCGTGAACGGAGAACACGGCTTACGACGGATGGTGGAAAAACTGTTGCCCGACTTCTATCCCCTGCACAGCGGACTCACCACAGGCACCTGTGCCACCGCTGCAGTCGTAGCCGCAACGATACACCTATTGAAAGGAGAAATGCCCCACGAAGTGCCCGTGTTGCTACCCAACGGCGAAACCATCATGGTGGCAGTTAGTTACGGAGAAACGCCACAAGTAGGCAACGGGTGCCCCCCGCAAAGCTACGCCTACTGTATCAAGGAAGCAGGCGACGACCCCGACGTGACAGATGGCATCGAAATCAGGGCGATGGTACAGAAAGCCGATACATTCGAGATTATGGGAGGCGAAGGCATCGGCAGATTCACGCTGCCCGGCTTCGATTACCCCGTCGGTGAGGCAGCCATCAACAAAGCCCCACGCCAAATGATAAAAGAAAACATAAAAAAGACCCTCTCTGTCCTGTCGGACATCTCCCCCTCTATGGGGAGACCATCCGGAATGTTGGCTAATGAAGAAGACCACCCAGCCGGTTCCCCCCTCCCCATAGAGGGGGAGGGGAAGGGGGTGAGGGTCTGCATTTCCGTTCCTCAAGGCACAGAGATAGCACACCGCACCTTCAACCCCCGCCTCGGCATCCAAGGCGGAATCTCCATCATCGGCGTGTCGGGCATCGTCAAACCATATTCCGAAGAAGCCTTCATCCACTCCATCCGCAAATGCATGGAAGTGGCAAAAGCAAGCCGAACGGAGCGCGTGGTCATCCACAGCGGAGCTAAAAGCCAGCAAATCCTTCAGGCACACTACCCCCACCTGCCCCAACAAGCCTTTGTGGAATATGGCAACGCCATCGGCGAGACCCTCAAGATAGCCAACGACCTTGCCCTTCCCCAAGTCACCCTCGGCATCATGCTCGGCAAAGCCGTCAAGCTGGCAGAAGGACACCTCGACACACACAGCAAAAAAAAGACGATGAACAAAACATTCATCGTCCAAATGCTACGAGAATCAAAATGCCCCCCCGAGACCATCAACAAGGCAGAAGCCATCACGTTAGCACGGGAACTGTGGAGCATCATACCCCCCGAACAAGTGGAAGACTTCAGCCAAACAGTCATCCGACATTGCAAGGCACATTGCCACCCCCTCCTGCCCAACGGTCAACTCACCATACTCATCATCGACGACAACGGAGGCATACACCCGTGAAGTCAACACACATTCTTAATTAACAAAAGCAGGTTGATACAAACCGCCCTCGCCCGTTGGTGGCGTATTCGCATCGAACGTTCCCCAATCAACGGAGAAGATACGGTGTAGCTCATCGCAATAGTACAACAACGTGATAGCCTTACCTGCCTCATTGGACGCGATGGTGAGTACAAATCGCCACCGATTGTCCACCAATCTGGGGACAGCTACACCACGCACCTCCTCGTCGATGGTGGCACAAAGCAAGTCGGCAGCTGAGGCGTAGCTCTGCAACGTGTCCTGCAGCACAACCGCCACCGTCATTGTCTGTTCATAGTTGTCGAAGTTGGGAACTTGCCATGCGGGGCGAGCCTCCGTACCTCCGAGCAAGCCCTCCCCCTGCGTGGGGTCATCGTCGGAGCTTGAGCAGCCCCACGCCATCAAGGCGAGGGCTGCCAATGCTAATATGGATTTCTTCATGGGGTGATGAGTTTAACTTTACCATTATAAATATAAATACCTGTCTTATTCGGCATCGACGGCAACTGAATGCCAGACACCGTGTACCACTTGCCATCATTCAGGGAGGCTGGGTCAACAGCCGTGAAGTTGATGACAGTTGGCTCGTTCGGCGTACCCAGCACGAGGTTTGCCTCATAACCAATCTTGCTACCCGTCGTTGCCACCACCTCTCCATCGCGCTCCAAGATGAAAGTCAGCGTCTCGCTCGACTTCACGTCGCTTCCGAGGTTCAGATAGAAGTTCTGTTCATTGTCAGCCACAGCCTCAGCCATTCGCTCTGCACCACGATACACCACCAGCACATCGCCCGGTTCAGTCTCCACACCAAGGACACTTGCCACAATATTCATGGTCGTCGAGGAGCTGGTCACACGACGAGGAGCCGAAATACCATCGGAACCACTGTAGCGGTTGTCCGACCAATAGAGTGGGTATGCAAAGTTCACATCCTCGTCTGCCAGACGTTTCAGCATATAGCCCTTGCCCTTCTCCATATATTGGAGCGAACCCTTCCACACAAGAGTGTTGCCCGTGCGTGTAGCCACAGCAAACGCATCTTGAGACTTGATGACATCGCCTTCACTTGCATAGTCAGTGTAGTCACTCAGAGCCTGTGCAATGGGCAGATTGATGGTCGAGAGGTAGGCAATGCGGTTCCAACCCTTGTGAAGGGTTATCCAGTCATAAGCCATCATACCCTCAAAGTAAGCCGTCTTCTCACTCGATGAGTAAACCCTGTACATCAAGGTCGGGACGAGACCGATAGGCTCATCTTCATCATCCCACCTGCAAGTGCTGACAGAAGACTTCTGCTCATTCCCCTCCTCGTGGTAAATCCACTGCTGTACCTGCGTTCCGTTCACCGAGGTGATGATGTCGCCAGGTTCCCACTTCGTCGCCCCATTCAGGAACTCGCCCACCGTCATCGTCTCATCCTCTGGCATCACGCTGAACGAAACCCAGTTCCATCCCTGCAGCAGCTTCATCCTCTGCACACTGCTAAAATCATTCTGCAAGATGATGGGGTTCGAGACGGAGCCAATGATGGCATCCTGTTGGAAAGTATAGACCATGCTATCCACAGGAGCCACATTAAACACCTTGCCCGACGAAGCTTGGAAGAAAAGGAATTTCAGGTTAGGAGTCGTTCCGTCGTCATTTGTGTAGCCATAGATGGTCAGATACGCTAGAGCCTCATTCGCGTTCGCCGTGTTATCCACCTCCACATGAGCCACACCCAGCAACTGCTGCTTTTCGTCAAACACGCCCAGCATATCCTCTCCCGAATGAGCCACCACCCCATCAATCCTGACACGTGCCACCATCAGCATACTTTGGTTAAGACTCTTCACTGCATCATCGACAAACCATTCCGGTTCCTCACCCCGCACCTTCAGGACGATAGGCAACGGTTCAGACATACCATTCCCACCGTTGAGCGAAATCAGCTCATTATACATACCGATATTGATATACGGCGACACCTCAAACGTGATAGTCTGCTCACCCAACGCCTCAATCGTCCCGCTCGTTTGCGAAGCCGTAATCCAGATAGGCAAGTCGCTGATGTCGAAGTTCTGCGTCTGTCCGCTCAAGTTCTGCACCTTCACATCCACCGACAAGCCACACCCATATTCCACCGTCTCCGAAATTTTCTTCACATTCCAGCGCAACGGGTTACGATACACGTAGAGATTCATTGTCACAGGACTTGCCATCAAGTTACCCTGCATATCAGGAATCTCCTTCACAGTGATATAAATGTTAGTCTTCTCAATCGTGAAGTCAGGCTCTTCAACATCGATGAACAGTTCATTTTCCCTCGCCACATAGTTGTACTTAAGGTTCTGCAACTGCACATTGCTGTTCATGGGTGCATAGAAATTGCGGTCCACCAAGGCATCGTCAATCACTGCCAGCAGCGTGTCTCGACGTTCCAGCATATTGCCTTGCGAATCCACATAACGCTTGATGCTGATACCCGTTGGCTGCAGACGTATCAGGTTGTTGTCCATATGTTCCGAACGTCCAAAGTCGAGATAGAACATCAACGACTTCATCGTGCCCATAGGCGTATGGGTTGCATAATCCATCAAGAGGTTCGTCGGCAGCACATTTTCGAACAAACCCACTTCATCCATGTTACCCGTCATGGCGTTCGTCGGCGTGCTCTTGTCCACGTATGTGGCACCCAATGCAAGGTAGTCACCAACAATACCGCTCAAACTGTCAGCTGCGAATGTATCCACCAGTTTCTTATCCACATAGATATTCGCCACATTGCGGTTGCGCGACACCGTCATCGCGAAGTGGTGCCACTCGTTGTTGCACACATACGTATCCAACACACGTTCGTAACCCGCTGAGCGCACATACATATCCTCACCCCTTACACCGATGTTAATCTGGTTTTCCTGTCCCCTGTCCGCCTCACCATTCGAGAACAATGTGGCATTTTGACTGCCCGTGCGGAACCAGAACATCAGCGTGTAGTCATGATTCTTCGTACGATTGAATTTCTGCTTCGTATCTAGACGCACACCCTTCTCGCCATCCATCTTCATCGAGATGCCATCAGGACGTTTCCACGTGTGGTTGAAGAGTCTGAGGTCTTGACTGCCAGAAGCCCTGTCGTAACAGAACGAACCCTCACCCTCATTCATCTTGTAATAGTCCAGCAAACCATTCTCGTAACCAGTCAGCGACTTGCCGCCATAGTCACCCAGCTCGTTGCCATCCATCACATGATTCCAGAAACGGAACTCCAACATATCACCTTCGAACCAGTTATCCTGCTCGTAGCCAACTCCCAGGAAGAGAGGCGAATTGCCGTCATACACGCCCTCAATAGTCTTTCTGCCCACAAGAGTACTGCCATCAAAGAACTGGATGGTCATGTCATCCTTCCCCTGTTCCACCGAGCAGGCAATCTGGTGCAAAGCATTATTGAACGCTACCACCTTGTCCGACAACACCGTCTTGCCGTTCATCGTCATCGATAGGTGACGGTCAGCCGTGATGCCAAATACCAGCCTGTTCTTCGTGCCGCCATGCAGGAACACCGTCATGTCACCCTTGTCCGCAACAGGGTTCACCATCACATCCACCGTGAAGTTGCGACCCTTCAGGTTGCGGTTCGTCTGAGTGCAAGCGAAGGTGTTCTCGCCATTGAAGGAGAGAGAAGTCGAGGTCGAAATGTTCGTGCTGATAGGCGTGCCCAGCACCTCAAAATTGTTAATCTTGCTCAAGTAATTGTTGGCAATCGGCTCAGAGAAAACAAACTTGATGTCACCACCAATATCCAAAATGCCATCAATAGGTTCAGGAGTACCAAACAGACGAGGAATCCTCGTGTCCTTGATACCCGTCAGGAGCGGAGAGGCCGTCGTCAGGAAGCCACCAGCATAACGGGCATACACCACAGCACGCAAGTCGTAGTACTGCTCCACAGGGTCAACCTCGCCATAGAACGGAGCCACGATGATGCCGTTCGACGGGATGGTGTCGGTCACACCACTTGCCTTCGCACGCAACGAGTCGTTCGCATAGTATGCACAGACACACACCCAGTCCTTTTCACCCTGAGTCGTGAGCTTGTATTGCAGTTCCACATGGTCGAAGCCACGGCCATTCACGTTAAAGCCCTCAATACGCACAGGCATATACCAAGCCTTACGTTTGCCATCGTAAGGACTCTCTGTGTTCACTACCCAGTGATCGCTCGGAGTAGTCACCGTCACACCGCCCGCCGATGGAATGAAATGGGCAGAGAAGTTCACCGTGAACACACGCTTCGTATCATTAGGATCCACCAAGCAGATGGCCAAGTCCTCATAATCAAAATCTTCACTCGGATAGACCGTGATTTCCTTCGTAAACACATTCGCCACACCCGTCTTCGGGTCGATGGCAGGATATAGCACCACATTCTCTCCCGACCCCGTCAACGGAGCACCATCCACACAAATCCTCGCACCCTTCGGGTTGCAGTCCGACGGCAAGTAATAGTTAAACACCACCGTCGCCCTATCAGGATAATCCGTCTCGTTCGCCATGTGTAGCACAAAACGTGCAGGCTCGTCAAACGGCACATTGCTCTTCACAGGTTCCTCAATCCAGATGCGCGGCTTGTCAGCAGGAATCGTCCTCACATCCAGCACCGTGCCAGGCTGATACCACTTCGTCACACGCTCATCCTCGTAAGGCTGACACGTCACGCCACCGATGGTGCGGAACACGAAATTGGAATAGACATTCACATCGTTGGGCAGATAGTTGAGCACATTAGGCGTCAACTTACCCGTGCGCAGGTCGTCCAGCATTTCCAGCGTGAATCGGTTGAAGGGGTTGGCATCGGCATCAATAGAGTAGCGACCCGCCGTGCGATAGACATCCACGGTCAAGCTCGACTTCGAGGCGGCAGACAGCGTGAAGCCCGTTTTCTTGGAATGGGTCTCGGAGGTGTTGTACTTGTCAGCGAAATTGGCTTGGGCAATAAGACCCCTCTTGACTGTAAAGGTCGAACCCATGACTACCACCTCCACGACGCTCTCCTTCCCCTCGTCGTCCACATCCACAAACTCCCTTGTCGCGATCCTGCCCTCCTTACTCTCCAGCAATTTTCCCAGCGCAGAAAAGAGAGGAGACAGGATGCCCGTGCCACCCGCCACATTCCCCAATCCGTTCAGCATCGGATAGCGAAGGTATCGTGACTCGTTCGAGACGGTAGAGAAAGACTCGCTGTATTGGATGGAAGACATACCCCCATCAAAGTCGTAGCGTTTCACCAGATTGGTAGGCAGGACAGAGAGCTTCTCCTGCTCGTTCTTTGCCAAGATGCCCACCCAAGCCGCCATCTCCTCGTTCAGCGACTGGATGCTGTCACCTGTCGTCGTGTCGCCATCAGGATAGACCGTCGTGTATTCCAGTCCGAAGTCCTCGTGCGTCTGCTCCACCTTGCTGATATAGGTAGCATACCTCTGCTTGTTCGCCAATTTCTTGGCATCCTCCAAGGAAGTACCCTTCGGCAGCAGGAGAGAATTACGAAGCTTCATCAAGTCTGGCAGCAACTCATTCTCGATATAGTTCTGAGAGTGAACAAACGTTGACTTGATGGTGGGTGACACCTGCATCACCTCGTCACGCACCAGATAGACTTTCTTCCCCTTGTCGTCGGTGCCCGTAGCCAGTACCTTGGTAGTGCCGACAGGCACCTGCACGGTGGCAACGTTGTTCTCCTTGTCCGTCACCTCAAACGTGCCGCCCTCATGGATCTTCACCAATTGATACATGCTCTCTGGGATGACACGCACGGCCATGGCATCCTGCACGATGATGTTTTCGGTCGCGCCAATGAAAAGGTCAGCCTTATTGCCCACCCACCTTTCGCCAGTCTTGGTCTGAATCCGCTCCGTGATGTCCATGTTGTAGCTATAAGACCATGAATAGCCAAAATCGGTTTGGATGACGATGTTCATGCCATCTTCTGTTTTGGTGTGGTTGATTGTTCCACCCGTTTCACCTGCTCCAGAAGGAGCCGCCACGGTGCCATGATAGGTTTCCGCCCCCGTACCTTGGGATGCCTTCACCTTGAAACCAAGGGATGCCGTCAAATCTGCTGAATAGCCATAGCTCAACTTGGAGCCTTCCTCAATATAGGAAGAACTGCCACTTCCTGGCGGGTCACGCAGAATGTCGAACAACATCGGTGTGCCAGAGACGACAGCCTTGCGTCCGTCAGCCTTTGGCTTAGTAGCCATGACGTAGCCTTGCAGAATCTTACCATCCAGAGGCTTGATGTCATAGTAGTTTTCATCGTATTTCAGGGTGATGCTCACATTCTTCAGCGCCATGTCGTTTTCCAACGTGAACGTGGTGTTCTGAGGCGTAAAGATGTAGGATGCACCACCATCATCGTCCAGTTCCAATGTCTTCGACAAGTCATTTTCATTGGTGCCAATCAAGTAGTTCTTGATGGTCACCTCGCCTTTTTGCAGTTTCACGATGGCGGGTTCGTTGGTCACCTTATTATTATAATAGTATTTTTCACAGGCTTGCAACATCCAGCCGTATGCCGAACCAGCCATAAAGACGGGATAGCCAAAAGAATAGCGACCGATGCTGTCAATGGGTTCTTTGGAGGTGTCGTTGTTGGGATAAACTTTCTCGTAGTAGTAGAGGTTCACCCACTCCGCATTTCCAATGTTGTCTGTTGCCTTCATTTTCTTGACGCCGAAGTATTTCTCGTTGCCAGCGTTGAACTGAGTCACTTCAACCGTAGGCACTGCATGGTAGATGCGGCTGTATTCGCAGGTGTCATTTTGTACATTGAACGCCAGGTCAACGGTCTCGCCCACCTTGCCTTGCTGGAACAGGGTGGCATATCCCTGTGCCGACACTTCCACCACTTTATACTTGGCTGGATGCACCTTCAACTCGTATTCGCCCGTCTTGCTATCGGGACGGATGGTGAGGGTATGACGCTCTACATTCACAAAGGTAGTGTCGGGACGTTCTCCCTTGGCATTCTCCTGACCGAAGGGCACGATATAGCTGAGTGATTTCACGGTCTCATCCTTGGGCTTGCGGATGAGCCATGAGGTGTTGTCTCCCTCGAGCTGCATGACGATTTTCAGCGAGTCTCCGAGGTTGTTCGTTGACAAGGAGGCTCCCAGTGGCTTGCTTCCCTCGATGTCGCCTCCCACTACACGACCACGCAACACCACGGTGGTGGAATCCCAAATATAGACACTTGCGACGTTCTTCTCAAAGTTGTATTGTGTCTTGTCTTGCACATCGTCGGGGTTCATCAAGAAGCCAGCGTCGGCAAAGATGTGACCTTCTTTCACGGCCTGTACACTATGTGCTCCGTAAGGGATGCTCAGGGTGAAGGCTCCTTGGGTGTCTGTCTCTATCGCCCGACCGCTACCATCGTGTATCAGGTTTCCGTCGAGCTTGAACGATACGCCAGACACGGGGATGCTGGTGTCGTTGTAATAGACGTTGCCGGAATAGAGCACATACTGATCTTGGTAGAAGTTGTAATCGGTCAACACGTTGGTGTTCTTGTTGAATGTTACAATGCCTCCGCCTGTGTATGCCTTGCTGTCTCCCGCGACGGGGATATATACGGTGAACTGTCCTTCACCACGATATTTCAGACCTTTCTGCTCAAAATAGCCTGCATTGTCTGTCTTCACCTCGTATTGTACACTGTTAAGTGTTTTGCTGGTGGAGTCGGTTGGTTCGATGATAACTTTGACTCCTGCCATAGCAGTACCATCTGCCATACGCACATAACCACAAACCATGGCGGTCGGTTCGCACTCGCCAGTCCCTATTTCAGACTTCACTATGTGCACTCCCTCACACTGGGTGACGCTTTCCACCATATAGTCATAGGCTTGCTGCACCAGCACGGTCTTGTCTTCCCAGAATTTCTGCTGGAGATTGTTGGCTATGGTGTCTGTCCATGCCGTGGTGCCGTGTGTGCGGCGTAAGAGTCGGAAGTAGTCACTCTCGCCCCCTGATGTCCACCAGCTGAGTGCCACGCTGCTCTGTCGGGTTTCTGGCCTCAGTGAGTCAATGGAGGCAAGGTTCATGTATTTGTAATTCGCCAATTCGCCGTTGTCAAGCTTGCTGACCTTAGTTTCCTGCGTGTCGGAATAGACGCCGTTGACCGAGGTGCCGAATATGTTCATCTTGGAGGTGCCACGACGGATGATGAAGTCGAAGTCGTATTCCACACACTTGCTGGTAAGGTCATAGGTGAATTCATGCTTGTTGAGTGCTTCCTGATTGTCTGAAAGGTCAACAAGGGTGGAGGTCGTTTTGTTCTCTCCTTTCATGTTGATGCGTAGCTGCAACTGGGCACGGGGATCCCATACGATGATGCCGTTGAGGTCGTTCACCTCGCGAATGATGGGTGCCACGCTATTGCCATATTCTTGCCAATCGTCACCATACGCATCGAGTAGCTCCTGAATGCTTATGTCAGCGGTACTCTTTCCTTGACGGATGGTTGCTGAGAGAGTCTCGTCAACGGTGGTAGTCTTCGGGAAGGGGGAATCGGCACCGATGTTCCATTCACTTCCCAACTTGGCTTGGAGCCCACTGATGCTTCCAGCATTGTTGTAGCCACTGCCTACTTCGCCCCAATTGTGGTAGGTGTAGTTGTTTTTATTGCCTGTATTGTTACCGTAGCAGGTGATGTCCCCCCCGTTGTAACTATAGTTCATGCCTGTATGCAGGAAGTTCTTGTAGGTGGCGTTCTCCAGGCAGTTTGTTACAGCGTTTTGGGTTCCGCCGCTTTCCCAGCCGATGAATGCGCCTGCATAGTCTCCTTGGGTGGAGGTGGAGGTGATGGTGCCGTCGAAGAGGCAGTTGCTGATGTGGAAGTTGGACTTGTGGCCATGTCCCACGAATCCGCCAGCATGGGTACTGTGGGTGATGACATCGACGGATACCTGCACGTTACTGATATAGACTTCATGTTTGTAAGAATCGTTGCCTGCACTGACGATGAGTCCAGCGGTGTGGATGCCTCCTTCCACCTTACCCTTTAGGCGCAGGTTCTTGATGGTGGCGTTTCCCACATGTCTGAAGGGGGCGATTCCTTCGCTGGAGGACTGGATGTTGACGGTGAGCGTGTGACCGTTTCCGTTAAAGGTGCCAAAGTAGAAGGCATCGCCCGCAAAGGTATTGCTCACGCTGAGGTCGGCTCCCAGAATGGCGTTCACCTTGGTGGAGCCTGACTGGTTCACGGTCTCGACGAAGGTGTTCCAATCGGACTGGTTGTCGATGATAAAATAGGCTTCACCACCGTCGTTGTAGGAGCAGTAGGCGCGAGTGTAGTAGCATTTATCGTCGAAAGTGACTGACGCCTTGGAGTCCGCTCGTACGAAGGTGCGGCAGTTGGTCATGTCGCTGGGCAGGGCTTGGGGGTCGAACATACAGTGCTGGAAGTTGACGTTGGCATTGGCAAGGGCAACGCCCACGAAACCTGCGTTCTCGTTTGATGTACTGCCTTGCAGCTTGCCGTGGAACGAACAGTTCTTGAAGTTGACGGTGGTACCTTTTTCCATGAAGCCGACGAATCCACCGCTGCTGCTATCGCCACTCACTTTGCTGGTGAGGGTGGCTATCATGTTGCAGTTTTCGATGGTAACGGGGCGTGCGTTACTTTCAACCTTGCCTATGAGTCCACCCATGAACTTGCCCGTGGTGGTGATGGTTCCTGCAATGGTGAGGTTGTGGATGGTGCCTCCCTTGACTTGTGTGAAGGGGGCTGCATAGTCGGATAAGTAGTTGAATTGGAGGGTCAGCGTGTGTCCGCATCCGTCAAAGTCTCCAGCGAATCCATCGATGACGTATGTGACATTAGTGAGTGTGATGTCTTGTGCCATCTGGACGTTCACGGTTCTGTAACCTGCTTTTACCACCTCTCGGAGCAGTTTCCAGTCTTCGGCGCTTTGCAACACGAGGATGGCATGGGCAGCAGCCTGTTCGCTGTTGGTATATTTTGCCTTATAGGCTGTCCATTCGTCACGGCTGTAGATGTAGGTATTCCCTTGGGCATCGTGGGTGGCTCCAAATTCGAAGTTGAACTTCACGGGATGGGAGTCGTCAGTCCAGTCGCCAAAACGCTGCACGGTAGCGTTCTCTATTTGTGGCAAAGTGAACACGGAGGGGGACTGGTAGAGCTGATAGCCTGAACCTGGGCTCCACGACCATGTGGCGGTGGAGGAGCGGCGGATGCGGTAGGCGACAGGGTGTCCCTGATATTGGTCCATCAGCGTCTTGTCTGTAAAAGTATAGTTTTTCACACCTTGCTGGAAGGGAATTTCCATTGAGATGGTGGTCCAGTAGGAGTCGTTGATGTCGGTCGAACCTGTCAGGTTACGCTGGATTTCGAAGAAGTCGCCGTCCTCAAAGTCCTGCTGTGTGGGTTCATCCACCGACCAGCTGAGTGTTGCCTGACCTTGGGTGTTCAAGGTCGCGGTGAAGTCTTTAGGGTGGTGCAGCATGTTGCATGCCTGCCATGACGACTCGTCGGGCACGGGCAATTCCACTTCCTTTTTCTCTGTGTTCACCACCCGTGCGGTCATGTAGATATTTTTCCAGGGACGGTCGGCTGGGATGTAAGCGAATCCCACCAGGTCCTTGGTGGACATATTCTGCTCGTAGCTCTGTCCTGTGAGGGCGTCGGTGTAGTGCAGCTTCAGCCATTTGATGCTCTGCGCTGTCACGCTGTAGGTCATCATGATTTGGTTGATTTTTGAACGGTCATACGACAGCATGGGGGCGTTCATCATGATGTTCACCTCAGGTGCTGCGGGGCAATCCCAGTCGAGCAGCGTTTTGTGGGAGTAGGCATCAGGCACATGCCAATCGCCTGCCGCGCTCCAGTTCACGTGTGCCCAGAGGGTGAGTTTCAGCTTCTTGCCGCGCATGGAGTAGGGCACTTGCCAATCCACGGTGGTGGTGTAGTGGTCTTTGTCACCGTCATCGTTTTTCAATTCGTAAAAGACTTCGCCGTTGGCTTTGGTGAAGGTTTGGTCTCCATTCTTCACCTTGCCTGTCAGCGTGAAGGAGCCATCCTGGAAGGCTGTGATTTTACAGCCTTTACTGTCCACATTGCTGTAGTCCACACAATGCCAGCTAAACAGCACTTCTTCGGAGCCTCCGGCAACCGACACATAGACATAACCCTCTTGCACACCATCATTGGTCCCATAGGTGTTGCCTGTGGGAAGGGTGAACCGTACTTTGTCCACACCTATCATCATGCAGGTGTAGTTGTTCGCATTATAGGTGAAGCTATCGGCACGTACCTCCAAGGTCTGTCCGAATCCCAACAGAACGAATAATGTCAATAATAGTTGTTTGTAATGTCTCATGGTCTTTATGGAATTGAAGTATTGAAGTTGCCAAAGGTACAAGTTTCATCTGACTTGACCAAATATTTAAGAAAAATATAAACTAAAAGTCATAAAAACTAAAAAAATAAACTAAAAGTGAAAGAATGTTTTGCCAACAAGAGGCAGAGGTAACTTTAACTTTTAGTTTATAGTTTTTAGTTTATATTTTTCTTTCGCGAAAAGAGCACGCTCGCGATGATGGGTGCTCCAACGAGTGCAGTGACGGAGTTGACGGGCAAGGCTCCCTCGAATCCTGGCATACGGGCGACAAGGTTGCAGACAAGGGCAAGGCTGGCTCCTGTAAGCATGGTGGCGGGCATGAGGATGCGATGGTCACTCTTCTGGAAGAGGGCTCGGCACAGATGGGGCACTGCCAATCCGATGAACATGATGGGACCACAATAGGCGGTGACTATGGCGACGAGGACGCCTGAACAACTGATGACAAGCAAGCGAGCACGTTTCAGATTCAAGCCGAGGTTGCTGGCGTAGTGGTCGCCCAGAAGCAGGAGGTTCATGGTCTTGGACAGGAGCATGCTCAGTGGCAGGAGTCCTGTCATGAGCAGGACGAAAAGCGTCATCTGGTCGCCTGACACGCGGGCAAAGGAACCGAGTCCCCACACCACGTAGGCTTTCACGTCTTCTTCGGGAGAGAAGAACTTAAGCACTCCAATGATGGCGGTGGCAAGGTAGCCTATCATCACGCCGATGATGAGCAGGGTGACGTCGCCCTCCACTTTCTGAGCCACATAGAGGATGAGTGCCATGACTGCCAACGCTCCCACGATGGCTGCCACCGACATGGCGGCATCGCCCAGATAGCCAAGACGACTCAATGCTTTTCCTCCTATCGAACCTGATAGCAACACCACGAAAGCCACTCCCAACGAGGCTCCGTTGGAGATACCCAGCACGGAGGGGCCTGCCAGGGGGTTGCGGAACACGGTCTGCATCTGCAAGCCGCTCACTGCCAAGCCTGCTCCTGCCACGGTGGCGGTCAGGGCTTGTGGGACTCGGGAACTCCATACGATGTTGTACCAGATGTCGGACTGGCTCTCGTCGCCTAACAGGATGCCCACGATGGCTTCAAGGGGAATCTTCACCGTACCCAACAGCAGGTTGAGCACGAAGAAGAGTTCCATGCTCAGGCATAGCAGCAGGAATTTGTAGAGGACTTTCATGGCAGCAGGTGGTAATATCGTGGTTGATAATCGCTCGGCACGAGGTCGGGGTGGAAGATGGCAACAAGGTCTTCAAGCACCACATCGGGGTGCACAGGCGTTTCCTCGTAGTAGGGGGTCTGCTTCATGTTGCAGTAGATGACATGTTTCTCCCTAAACGCCCTGAAGAGTTCGTTCCTCGGTTCCGAAGCCTTCAACGCTTCGTATGAGAACTCGCCTGGGTAGCTGTTGAGGATGCGCCAGTAGTCGGCTTTTGCCGCCGCAGCATACATCTCTTCATACTCTATCGGCACTCCTCCCGTGTTGTCATCCTTCAAGATGTATGCTGCGCCTGCATCGCGAAACATCTGCGCCAAGTGGTTCTTGCCTCCCACGGCAAACCAGTTGCCGCCGTGCATCTCGCCACTGAACACAGTGGGGCGTTGAGAGTTGGCGGTTGAGAGTTGTGTATTGACTTTCTCCACCAGAGCAAGGTAGCGTTTTTTGATGCCTTCAAACAGGGTGTCCGCCTCTGCTTCCTTGCCGATGAAGAGGCCTACATATTTTACCCACTCGGCTTGTCCCAACGGGTGTGCCTCCTTGTAGCCCAAGTGTGGCACGAGGGTGATGCCAGTCTCCTTGATGGCATCGTAGCCACCACGCTTGAAGGGCGAGATGAAGATGACTTCGGGGTGGGCAGCGAGTATCAGTTCGGTGTCGAAGTTGCCTTCCATGCCTATCTTTACGATGCGTCCGTCTTCCACTCGCTGGTGGATGTCGGGGTTGAAGAGGTTTTTCGTGCCCGTGATGCCCTTCACCACATCGTAGGCCTCTAAAGCCGTGAAGTTGGAGAGTTGCAGCATGGTCATCACGATAGTTCGTTCGACGGGCACTTCCACTTTTGTATATCCTTCGGGCACTTCGGCTTTCATGCCCCTCGGCACCAGAGCAAAGTGGTAACTTACGGGCATCTTGTCCTCATCCTGCTGGGGGTCGGCTACATCTACCAACTTCACACCATTCTCTGACGCTCTCACCATGAATCCTTTGGCATAACTCAAGCTCAGTGTGTCGCTACTGCTGACAGGGTCGGTGTTCACCTTTCCACGTTGAACACAGGAACTACAAATCACCATTGCCAGGCTCATCGCCACCATCATGATTTTTTTCATGCGGCTTTGCCTCAATGAAAAAGGTGAAAGTGAAAAATGAAAAGTGAAAAATTTGCTACCGCAGCAGTTTCCCAACTGGTGGCATACTCTC
>JAFSKR010000005.1 GCA_017448825.1 Bacteroidaceae bacterium | reverse complement strand
TAATTTTGCAGCGTGAACTTAATACTTGACGCTTATGAAAAGAATGATGATTGCCTTGATGAGCCTCGTGCTCACGTTGCCTGCTCTCGCCCAGTATGGCAGACCTCACTACTATAGCCGTCCGCCGGCAGCATATCGTCCGGCAGCTGTACACAGTCCTCGTCCCAGCTATGCCGACATCTATTACGGTATGCGCATAGGTGCTGCTTTCGCGACGGTGAACTCTGATGACCGCTATCTCGACGGCGGCTCTTCCAAGACGGGCCTCAATGTCGGTTTCGTGGCTGGTTTCCAAGTGGCTTATCGGTCACCTGTGTATTTCGAGACGGGACTTTCGTATATTGAAAAAGGTGGAAAAGGGAACTGCGATGGAACGAAATTCACGTACAGCCTCGACTATCTGGAGGTGCCGTTGGTGATGAAGTATATGATCGACATCGACCGAATGTTCAGCATCCAGCCTTATGTCGGCGGATATCTGGCCCTGGGTGTTGCGGGAAAGATTAAGGACTTCGGTCATCGTCAGGCCTACAGTTCCTTCGACAGCAAAGAGGGGTTCCAGCGTTTCGACGGCGGTATCAGGCTCGGTTGTGGACTTCAGTATGACTTTGTCTATGCGGAGCTTGGCTATGACTTCGGACTGGCGAACATCTCGCACGATTATTTCGATACCTCCCGTACTGGCACTTTCTTCGCCACCGTCGGTTTCAATTTCTGACTTTATAGAAATAGGGGCGGCATCGATGTGCCGCCCCTATAATAATAAATAAGGTGTAGCTTACTTCTTCTTCAGCAGGTCGCGGATCTCGGCGAGCAGTTCTTCCTGGGTCGGACCCTTGGGAGCTGCGGGCTCTGCGGGCTTGGGCTCTTCCTTCTTGCGGTTCATCTTGTTGATGCCCTTCAGCATCAGGAAAATACAGAAGGCAACGATCAGGAAGTCGACGATGTTCTGGATGAACTGTCCGTAGGCGAAGACGGCAGCTCCTGCCTCCTTGGCGGCGGCGAGTGTCTTGTAGTCACCGTCACCGAGCGTGACAAACAGGTCTACGAAGCTGACACCACCGGTCAACTTTCCGATGATCGGCATAAGCACATCGTCGACGAGTGAGCTGACGATTTTACCGAAGGCACCGCCGATGATCACACCGACTGCCATGTCCATGACGTTACCCTTCATGGCGAACTCTTTGAACTCTTTAATAAATCCCATAATCTTTCAGTTTTTAATGTTAATATTTAATGGTGAATTGTAATCTTCGTTTTGCAATCTCAGACTTGTCAACTCCGATTTAGATTCTTTTCACTTTTCGCTTTTAACTTTTCACTTTAATTTAGTATGAAATTGGGTGCAAATATAAGAATTATTTTGTAACTTTGCATCCGAAAAAGGAAAAAATTGCTCAAAAGGCATAAAATATAGACTTTTTTTTAGGTATAACCCATTTAAATAACAAAGTAAAATGACAAAAGTAGCTATTAACGGCTTTGGCCGTATTGGTCGCCTCGCTTTCCGTCAGATGTTCGAGGCTGAAGGTTATGAAGTAGTAGCAATCAACGATTTGACAAGCCCGAAGATGCTTGCTCACCTGCTGAAGTACGATACCGCTCAGGGTGGTTTCGCCGGCAAGTTCGGTGAGGGTAAGCACACTGTTGACTGCACCGACAATTCTATCATCGTCGATGGTAAGGAAATTACTATTTATGCTATGCCTAACGCTGCTGAGCTGCCTTGGGGCAAGCTGGGTGTTGATGTAGTGCTCGAGTGCACAGGTTTCTACACCTCTAAGGAGAAGGCTTCTGCTCACATCCAGGCCGGTGCCAAGAAGGTTGTGATTTCTGCTCCTGCCGGCAACGATCTTCCCACTATCGTTTACAACGTGAACCACAAGACTCTGACTCCCGCCGACACCGTTATCTCTGCTGCTTCTTGCACCACTAACTGTCTGGCTCCTATGGCTGCCGCTCTGAACGGTTTCGCTCCCATCGTGTCTGGTATTATGTCTACCATCCACGCTTACACTGGCGACCAGATGATTCTCGACGGTCCTCAGCGCAAGGGTGACCTGCAGCGTGCTCGTGCTGGTGCTCAGAACATCGTTCCTAACTCTACTGGTGCAGCCAAGGCTATCGGTCTCGTAATTCCTGAGCTGAACGGCAAGCTCATCGGTGCTGCTCAGCGCGTTCCAACTCCAACAGGTTCTACCACTATCCTGCACGCAGTTGTGAAGGGCGAAGTGACTGTTGAGGGTATCAACGCTGCTATGAAGGCTGCAACTAACGAGTCATTCGGCTACACTGAGGAGAAGCTCGTTTCCAGCGACATCATCGGTATGAAGTTCGGTTCACTCTTCGACGCTAACCAGACAATGGTTTCCAAGATGGGCGACGGCAACTCTCTCGTACAGGTTGTTGCTTGGTATGACAACGAGAACTCTTACACTTCTCAGATGGTTCGTACAATCAAGTACCTCGCTGAACTCAAATAAGAGAAACTCACAAGTGAAAGGAAGGAATGGAGGAACTTCTCCACGTCCCTTCCACCACAAAAAAAGCTCCACCACCCTTTCGGATGGCGGAGTTTTTTTCTATCCATTCCAAAGCCCTTCGCTGCAATCATCCACAATTGCAATGATGCGCTGTTGAACACGCTGCAAGCAACAGCAATAGACACATTCCCAGAAACAAAAACAATTTATTCTTCATATTTGTTCGGTTTATTAACACAATTTACAGATTTTTTTCGTACCTTTGTCGCGATTCTTGGAAAAGAATCTAAGTTAATAACGACCAATAACTACATTTTATTATATTAAATACAAAGTATTATGGCAAAATTTATTGACGAATTCAAAGAGTTTGCCTTCAAGGGCAACGTTGTGGACATGGCTGTCGGTGTCATCATCGGCGGTGCATTCGGTAAAATCGTTTCTTCAGTGGTGGCCGACCTCATCATGCCGCTCATCGCAGCTATTGGTGGTGTGAACACTGCCGACCTGAAGATAGAGCTTAAGCCTGGTGTGCCAGAAGTGGTGAACGAGGCTGGCGAAGTGGTAACAGAGGCTGTCGAGGCCGTGACTTGGAACTACGGCGCATTCATCCAGAATGTCATCGACTTCTTCATCATCGCCATCTGCTTGTTCTTCATCATCAAGGGCATCGCCAAGGCTTCTTCTCTCCGTAAGAAGAAGGAGGCAGAGGAGGCTGCTGCCGAACCAGCACCAGAACCCAGCAAGGAAGAAGTGCTCCTCAGCGAAATTCGCGACCTGCTGAAGGAGAAGAAATAAGACAGTTGAAAACGAAAAACTAAAAACAAAGAGTTAAAAACTAAAAGTGAAAGGTTGCCTCTGCTTCTCGTTGACAGAACATCCTTTCACTTTTAGTTTTTAGTTTTTAACTCTTAGTTCAATCTATCTCGCCACTGCCGAAACACAGATGGTGCTGCTCATCATATACCACACAGAACTGACCAGGAGCCACACCATGAATCTTCTCATCGGCTTGCAAGAACCATCGTCCATCTTCCTTTCTGGAAAGCATACCCCCCAGAAACTCTGGCGTATGCCGAATCTTGAAGGTCACTCGCATCCCCTCCTTCTCACTGCCCCCAGCCATTCCGCACTCAAACGGGTTTCCGCTGATGAAGTGGAAGTCATTCATCGTCACATGGTCTTTGTACACCTTCTCGGGGTCGTAGCCATGAGAAACAAAGAGGATGTTCCTTTTGATGTTCTTCTTCACCACAAACCAAGGCCCTCCACCGAAGCCAAGTCCCTTGCGCTGACCGATGGTGTAGAACCACAAGCCCTTGTGCTCCCCTATTTTGTGTCCAGTCTCTATCTCACGCACATCACCCGGATTCTCGCCCAGATGCGCCTTGATGTAGTCGCGGAAGTCGATGTTGCCGAGGAAGCAGATGCCTTGACTATCCTTCCTCTCCGCATTCAGCAAATGTGCCTGTTCGGCGATGGCGCGCACCTCATGTTTCCACAGGTGTCCGATGGGAAACATCAACTTGCTCACCTGCAAAGAATCAATCTGACACAAGAAGTCGGTTTGATCTTTCACGGGGTCGGGGGAAGTCGAGAGCCACACCTTCCCGTTCATCTTCGTCGTGGTGGCATAATGTCCTGTCGCGGTAAAATCGAAATCCTTTCCAGCCACCTCTTCGAAGCATCCGAACTTGATGAGCTTGTTGCACATCACATCAGGATTGGGTGTCAGTCCTTGCCGTGCCTTCTCCATCGTATAACCCACCACCTTGTCCCAATACTCCTTGTGCAGGTCAATCACATCCAGTTTCAAGCCATATTTTCGTGCCAGCCACTGACAAATCTCCACATCTTCTTCCGAAGTGCAGTTCCATTCCGTGTCCTTGTCAGGGCCTATCTTGATGTAGAACAGATGCGGGTCAATTCCCTGCTCCTTCAGCAAATGGACGGAAACGGCAGAATCGACACCGCCTGAAACTAATGCTGCAACGGACCCTCTCATTTGCTTGCCATTGCGGATTGCAAGTTTTTACTGATCTCCAACATCCTGTCAATCGGTTTCACCGCTTTCTCGGCGATGCCCGCATCCACCTCAATCGTTGGCCATTCATACTTCAGCGTGTTGTAGAGTTTCTTCAACGTGTTCAGTTTCATGAATGAACACTCGTTGCAAGAGCATCCGATGGTTTCGCTCGCCTCTGGGGGTGCTGGAATAAAGAGTTTGTCGGGACACGCCTTCTTCATCTCGTGCAGGATGCCACTTTCCGTTGCCACGATGAACTCCGTCGCTTCATCCTTGATGGCAAAGTTCAACAAACCAGCCGTCGAGCCAATCACATCCGCCACCTTCTGAATCGGAGCAGGACACTCGGGATGCACCAGAATCTTTGCCTTCGGATGCTCAGCCTTCAGTGCCAAAATCTTCTCCAACGAAAACTGACCATGCACATGGCAACCGCCATTCCACAGCAGCATATCCCGTCCTGTCACCGAATTGATATAGTTGCCGAGGTTCTTGTCTGGACCAAAGATAAGTTTCTCATCCTGAGGGAATGAGTCAATCACCAATTTAGCGTTGCTTGAAGTCACCACCACGTCTGTCAATGCCTTCACAGCCGCAGTCGTGTTCACATAACTCACCACCTTATACCCTGGATGCTCTTCCACAAATGCCTTCAAGTCTTCAGCCTTGCAACTGTCCGCTAATGAGCACCCGGCATTCAAGTCCAGCACCAGCACCTTCTTCTGCGGACACAGAATCTTGTTCGTCTCACCCATGAAGTGAACGCCGCACATCACGATGATGTCCGCATCCGTTTTTGCCGACCACTGCGCCAACGCCAGCGAGTCACCCACAAAGTCTGCGATGTCCTGCACAGCGCCATCCGTATAGTAATGCGCCAGAATCACCGCATTCTTCTCCTTACACATACTACGAATCTCGGCATTCAAGTCAATGCCCTCAGGAATAGGTTCATCCACATAACCCTTTTCCAACCAAGATGCTTTTACTTCCATCATATCATCTCTTTTTTATTTCTGCAAAGGTATGGCTTTTTCATCAATCCACCAAACATTTACCTCAAATTTGAACCATGCATCCTTCTTTCCTCAACCACACATCCTTACCACAAAGTTATCCATCCCAGCAAAGGTCAACGGAATCTAACCACAAAAAGGCGAATCTCGCAACCATGAAGCGAAGGAAAAATCGGAGGTTTCTGCGCAAAGGGCGTTTTTCTGCGCAACAAGTTCAGAAGGTTTTTGGGTAATAACTCCTATTTTATTTTAAGAAAAGAAAACATTATCTTTGTGCAAAAATTGGTATTAAACGACATGAAAGTGACGAGAATGAATACGATGAGAATGGTATTGACAGGGTTGCTGGCAGTATTGCTGGTGGCCTGCAACCAAGGAGGGGGACACTATCTATCAGCCTAACCCCAACGAGGAGGCGGCAAGCACTGTGCCGTTAATAACTGTGATTTATGGGCCTGGCGACTTAGGGGACCGACGCTATTGCGACCTAATCTATGCAGGCGTGGAGAAAGCGGCGGCCACCTACGGGGTGCGCAGCATGTAGATGTCACCACAGAGTTACAACGAGGGCATCCAGTATCTGGAGTTGATGTTTCGTCAGATGAGTGCCGCCACCGATACCGTGCGGCGCCTCTTCATCGTGCCGCAGCCAGCCTACGACAGTTACATCCGTGCGAACAGTCACCTATTGGAGGCGAACCCCTACGCTGACCTGCTCTATCTGGAGACACAGACCCCGCTTGAGGGCAAAGGCTCGACGCTCTTCATGCCCTACTACGGCGCGATGTACGAGGCAGGGGCACTCACGCCGCTGTCGAAGACGAAGGTTGTGCTCATCGGAGCAAACCCACACACCAAGACGGTGGCTGAGGCCATGCAGGGCTTTACCGACGGCTTTGCCGCCGACCATATCGTACCAGATCATTCTTTGGACGAGAAGGAACTGAAGACAGTCTATCTGAGTGAACAGGCCGACGGCGGCTTCAGTATTTCCGACACCACGGCCATGCGCCTGATGGACGGATGGGAGGCCGACGAGATGGAACTTCTCGTGCCGGTATGTGACGGAGCCTACAACACGTTCAACCGACTGAACAATGCGCTGATGTGGCCCTTCTCTATGGTGGGCATCGACATCGACGATGAGGCATATTATTACAAACCCTTCTCGGCAGTGAAGCACATCGACCGTGCCGTAGCGCTCTGCATCGGGCAGTGGCTGAGCGACGAGGGTATGCCCAAGCACCAGACCCTCGGACTGGCATCTGGCTATACCGAGGTGGTCATGCACTCGGAGTGGTGGACGTATGAAGAAGAAACCGACGAAGCTGTATTCAGTGCCATTCACGAAGAGGCTATCAGAAAGGAGGCAGAACATGAAAAGTGAAAAGTTAAAAGTGAAGCGTGAAAAATTTGCTGCCGCCATCCTGCTTCTGCTGACGATGCTTACTGGCTGCAAGCAGGAGGATGATACCATCGTATATCAGCTGTCGCGCCGATGGGTGGAAAAGACGGTGGCAGTGGTGGCTCCGACGAGTGCCGACGCTGCCACGAAGGCGCGTTTCGAGCGAACGGCACAGTGGTTCCTCAGCAACCTGCACAAGGCGCAGCTGCACGACACGCTCTGTATCCTGTTGAACTTAGAGTGGCACGACGAGCTGACCGAAGACATGGCGGCACTCGGTGAGCAGCTGGCAGGGCGCGACGACGTGCTCGCTGTCATCGGTCCCTTCGCCAACGAGAGCGTGGCACTGCTGGCTCCTGCCTGTCAGAAGACCCACAAGCCCGTCATCGCCCCGACCGCCACCAGCGAGAATGTCATCCGTCGCTTTGCCGTGGGTACTGCGGGCGTGGAGAACAAAGAGCCGTTCCTCTGGTCGCTCACCGAGACCGACGTGGCATTCAGCGAGGTGCTGATGAACGTCTTCGCCTCCTATATCGGCTACCAGGGTGTGGATGGGTACGATACCAGTAACCACACCACCCTCTTTGCCCCAGCTGACACCTACGGCCAGACGTTCTACGACTGGGCACCGTTCCAGGCTGAGGAACTGGGCATACCTTTCCATGAAATCCACCAGTATGCCAGCACTGACGAGTTGAGCAATCAGGTTGAGGACTACTTCGGCTACATCTTCGAAAAGTTGGGATTCTGGACTGTTATATTCAATGGGTTTAGAATCTCGTCGTTCTGCGTCGTGGAGACCACCCAGCAGCTATACGAGGTAATGCGGCAGAAATGGCTGATGATGGGCAACGACCCCGATGCCCCCGAAACCGAAGCCATGCTGGATTTGACGATAGAGGCGTTGGCTCGCTTCTATTTCGCCTTCAGCAACCTCACCGACGAGTCGCTGGCCGCCCTCGACGACAACGCCCGTGCCATTCTACAAGGCACACAGGGCTTCTCGCCCTACGCCGACCCCACCACCGGCTTCGAGAATAGCTACGAGAGAAGTTCGGCACCAAGCCCACCTTCGCCGAGTGCAAGTTCTACGACGCGCTGATGTTGGCTGCGTTCGCGGCAAGCTATTTGGAACATAGGGATAATGGGGATGATAGGAACAATGAGGTCTTCAACCAGGCCATCATTGCCATCACCACCCACACTGGCAACCAGCTCAGCGGTGCTGCGTGGAGTGCTACCTCCATGGAGCTTTACCTCAGTGCTCTGGAGCAAGGCCAGTTGATGGACTTCGCCGGGGCATCAGGCGACATCCTTTTCGACTCCGAGAACTACACCTCGGCGCTGCACACCACCTACGTCCACTGGCAAATCTGGGACGGCAAGGTGACCCACCTCAACTACCTGAGCAGCGACGGCAGCCACCGCACCAGTGCCGCCCTTGCCGCCTGGAACTGGAGCACAGCCAACGCCGAGGCATCCTTCGAACGCGAGGCGAAGAACCAAGACGCCGCACTCACTTACCCCACACTGACCAACCAGTACGCCGTGCTCGTGCAGGGCAGTAACGGCTGGAACAACTACCGCCACCAGGCCGATGTGCTCAGCGTCTATCAGCAGCTGAAGCAGAATGGCTACGACGATGAACACATCATTCTGATTATAGACAAAGCCTTGGCCACCGACGCCAGGAATGCTAATCCGGGAGTCGTGCGCAGCAGTGCCGACGGACCCAACCTGCTGGCGGGAGCCGTCGTTGACTACGACAACGCCACACTCACCGCTGCCGACATCAGCGACATCCTCTTAGGTAACATGACTGCCACGACCCCAGTGGTGCTGCCCCGCGACGCAGGGCAGAACGTGCTGCTCTACTGGAGCGGTCATGGCCACAACAAGGTCGGTAACGGTGCCAACGAGCTGGTGTGGCTGGGTGCCGACACTGGTCAAGGCTTTACCGACGAGCGTATGCACCAGACCGTCGCTGCTATGCACGAAGGCGGTATCTATCGCAAGCTCTTCGTCATCACCGAACCGTGCTACTCGCAGAACGTCATCACGCCCCTCGTGGGCATCCCTGGTGTGCTTGCCATGTGCGGTGCTGGTGCCTACGAACAATCGTTTGCTGACAACTGGAACAGCGACCTCGGCGTGTGGATGCGCGACCGCTTCACCTACAACCTGCTCACGCAGACCGCCACCAGTCCTGCCAGCACCTACCGCGACCTATACCTCTACTGTGCCCAGCACACCCTCGGATCGCACGTCCACATCGTCAACTCAGCCAACTTCGGCAATCTTTATACCACTGGTCCCCGCGAGTTCTTCGTACGGGAGTAACAGACAACGATGAAGCTACGGATATTCGATAGTATCAGCCAATGGTGGCAGTGGCTCGACAAACTACAGCAGCAGCCCACGGTGCACACGGTGATAACTGATGAGCAGCATGTATGCATCAACTGCAGCACTGCGTTTACAGGACGTTTTTGTCCGCAGTGCGGCCTGCGTGCCAACCAGGAGCGTATGACAGCCAAGAACGTCATTCAGGGTTTCTTGGACATCTGGGGCTTCGGCTCCCGAAATATGCTACGTAGCATTCATGAGCTGTTCTGGCGTCCAGGCTATATGATGCGCGACTATTTGGACGGTCACCAGCCACTCTACTACCCGCCCTTCGAGATGCTCATCATCATGACGCTCATCTTCTCCCTCGTCTGTTCGTTGCGGAACATTGAGCCAAGTGCCGACGATGCCTTCGTTTATAGCGATGTGTTCCAACGCTATGGTGCCCCTCCGCTGGTCATCAGCATCTTTGCCGTTATCGACAAGGTGCTGTTGTGGCTGCATGCCCATCCAGCCTATTCAGCCATTACGCTGGATATCTTCTATATCGTTGCTTCATGGATAGTGTTCCTGCGTCGTATGTCGTTCTTCGAAGTGTTCTTATCGCAAATCTATATTTCCTGTCAGATGCAGATTGTGGGAACACTGTGGGTGCTATTTACAGGTAGCGAAGCCTACTACAACGTCCCACCCTTCGCCGTCCCCCTGCTCATCGGCCTGCCATTACTGTGCTACGACTACGCCCAACTCTACCGACTGCACCTTTGGCCGACCCTCTGGCGCACGGTGCTCACTTTGTTGCTCACCCTGTTGCTCATATTGGCGGTAGGGGCATTACCAATACTCTTCGTAAAAATATTCTAAAAAAGATAATAACCATGTGTAAGAAACATTTCTGGATGTCAGCCGCCATCCCTTCCTTGGGGACAATGCTCCTTGCCTGCGGCCTTGTAATGATTATGTTGACAGCCTGTGGCGACGACGATGCCGATTCGTCTGGCAATGGTATCGATGACCTCGCCTACCTACAGAAACGCATCGCTGCCGAGGGGGCGTTGGTGTATGGCGTGCAGGTGGGCACTGACGGCAAGGATATTGTCAGCCGTCCGGTGGCAACCGCAGACGAGGCGCAGGCAGAGTTTTACAAGCTCATCCCTGGCGGCGCAACTCATCAGGGCATTACAACCTCAGCCGACTACATCACCTGCCAGCTGACTGCTGCTGACGGCAAGTCGCAGGGCAGTATCAGCTACCGTCCCTCGACCAGCGAAACCGTCCATTACTGTGCCGAAGTGACATTCAGCCAGGAGGTGGTCGCTGCCACTGGTGTCAGTCGTCTGCGCTATATTCTCTACGACCGATGGCCCCAGGACGATAACGGTTTCCTGAGAGACATTCTGGAAGGGCTCAAGAAATGAGGAGGAATTGTGCGTTAATCGCATTGTAATTCTAAATAAATTCGCAACCGCTGCCAGAGTTTACGACGATGGTTTCTTTTTTCCCTGCGCGGCGGTTTTTCTTGCCCTGCTCCCCAGCTTTTTTCAGGGAAATCAGGGTTTCTGCACAAAGGTCGTTTTTCTGCGCAACAAGTTCGGAAGTTTTTTGGCGATTGCCTTATTTTTATCAATCGAAAGCACTAACTTTGGACAAAATTCAGGCAGAATGAACTGACAGTGACAGATGACAATAACAACAAATTATAGCAACATAAAAACAAAACGAATAATGAAAAAATTTTTTCTGACCGCGGTTGCCTGCATCTGCATCGCACTGACATCGTGCACAGACAACGACGACAACACCAGCGAACCCTCGCCGGAAGAACCGAAGTCCGAGTACAACATCTTCGTCATGAGCGACATCCATGTGATGGCTCCAGAACTGCTCGTAGAGAAAGGCACCGCCTATGAAAACTACGTCAAGACTGACCCCAAACTGTTGGCGGAGAGCGGCGAAGTGATGGGGACCGTCGTCGATGTCGTGCTGGAGAAGAAGCCCGACCTGGTGCTCATTCCCGGCGACCTGACCAAGGACGGCGAGCTGCTGAGCCATCAGCTGGTGGTAAGCATTCTGGAGCGCATACGCACAGCGGGCATTCCGACCATCGTCATTCCCGGCAACCACGACATAGATAATCCCGAGGGTGTCTATTACATGGGCGACCAGACGCAGCCTGCCGCGCGCACCTCGACCGAACAGTTTGCAAAACTATACGCCAACTATGGCTATGCACGACCAGAGACCGTCCGCGACCCAGCATCGCTCTCGTTCACCTGTGAGCCGCTCGACGGGCTGGTGCTCCTCTGCCTCGACAGCAACCTCTATGAGGAGAACCTCTTCGTGGAGCGTGGCGACAGCACCAACCGCAACCAGACGGCGGGGCGCATCCGAGAGGCCACGCTGCAGTGGATGTGGCAGCAGGTCGATGCCGCACACGCCGCCGGCAAGCAGGTGGTGGCCATGATGCACCACAATGCCGTGGAGCATTACGACGGCCAAGCCACGATGCAGGCCCCCTACGTGGTGCGCGACTACAAGAAGGTGGCCGAGGGCATGATGCAGCACGGCATACACTTGGTAATCACCGGCCACCAGCACCTGCAGGACATCGCACAATACAGGAAGGTGACGGAGGCCAAGACCGACAGCCTGATAGACATTTCGACGGGTGCCACCGTCAGCTATCCCAATGTGTGGCGCACCATCACCGTCAACCGCGACTTCACGCAGTGGAATGTCTCGACGGGCTACATCAAGTCGATTCCCTCTATCGCCGACGTCCAGCAGGAGTGCTACAAACGCAGCTCTTCGAACATCGCCGACGGGCTGGCATGGCACATCAATGAATACTGGCCCGCGGTAGAAACCTACCGCAAGCTGCTCCCAGAACTTGGCATTTCACCCTCGTTGCTGCCTGCCACGCCGCAGGAGATGGGGGAGCTGCTCATGGAATACCTGAGCACACCGTTTACGGAGGCCTACATGATACACAATGCCGGCAACGAGAACGCCAATCCTCGCAGCCAGGCCGTCATCACTGAGTTTGAGGAGGGCGTGAAGAATCTCTGCCTAAGGCAGGTCAGGAAAATTGTTGATGAGGATACCGATGAGGAAGACCTCGACGAGACGGCCGACTTCCTGAAAGAGATGCTGATGAGATACGTCAAGCCCTCGCTGACGAGCATGCTCACCGACACCAATCAGGCGAGCAATGCCGCACTGTCCAGCCAGACCAACGACCTGCACGCTGTGCTTACCATCCCCCAGCCTGCGCAATGAGCTATGAACATTAACAATCAAAAATGCAAATGAAAAAGGAATCCTTTATGAATTGAGAATATATAGACAACACTATGAAGAAAACAATTAAAACCATGCTGGCGTTTTGGCTGACGATAGCAGCCACGGATGCCTTGGGACAAACCAGTCTGGGCAGCGTTCCCACTACAGTGGATGTGAACGACGTGAAGGTTACGAGCATGTCCTATCTGGTTTTCAGTAGCCGTGACACCGTTATAGTCAATCCCCAGACGGGTCGTGCCGATACCGTTTCCATAGACATGGGGGCAAAGGTCTACTCCGCCGAGGAGTATGAGGCCAGACAAAAAATACTGGCAGACTCACTGGTACAACGGGCGAGGAGAATGCCAAAAAGTGCCAATGCGCCAGTCGTCATACCCGATGGTGACTGGACTTACGAAGGTAAGCAAGAGCGCTCGTCGGCACGCCTTTATTCGTTCACCTACCCCTCGGTAGATGCCGACGGCAACACCGTGCGACTCTCAGCACTCATGGGCGTGCCCCACCGCTCGGTGGTGAGCGGTATTATAGGAACTGCAGTTACTTACTTCACATATAGCCCTCTGGGGTGGGTTGTATCAAAAGCCATTCCCGACCCTCAGGCACATCCCAGCAATGTGGTCATTGGCTGCCACGTCACCATCACCAGCAACTGGGAGTGCCCGACATCATACGAGCGTAATTCCTCATTTGGAGGGTTGGACAATTTCATGACCGATACGGCCATGATGCTCTTCTACACACGCTACGACCTGCTGCGCCAGCCGTGCAGTCTGGTCATACTGCCCGACTACGAGGGCTATGGCGACACAGCGAACCGACCGCACCCCTACCTCTATCAGGAACTGACGGCACGACAGGTGGTTGATGCTACGCGCTACGGACTGGCTCTCTACAATGCAAAGGTCAACAGCGGCGACGCGAAATCGCTTGAGAAAAACTGGCAGTCGGTGTGTGTGGGCTTCTCACAAGGCGGCTCCGTCTCTTTGGCTACACATAAGTATATTGAAATGAACAACCTTGTTGACGAACTCCACTTCGCAGGCTCCGTGTGTGGTGATGGTCCATACAGTCCGACCGACCACCTGCTCTACTATATGACCGACAATGGCGAGACATACGACGGCAACAACAAGACCAGTCATCAGGCTGAGCGCGTCTCCATGCCTATTGTCATGCCGCTGATACTGAAAGGCATGTGTGACAGCAACCCCTATATGCGACAGAACCGTGTAAATGAATACCTGACACAAAACTTCCTCAATACCGGTGTCTTGGAGGTTATCAAGGCTAAGAATAACCCCAATAGCAATGACCAGTACAGCACTGGTGATGTGAACAAGCAATTCCGCAAGATTCTGAAAACCGGGATATACAAGGACAATACCATTGTCGACAAGGAAAAGTTGTTCCCGCTGGACGATGGTAACAACGTACATGGCAGCCTGGAGTACATGCTCACGCCAGGATGTCTTGACGACTTCCGCCGCATGACAAGAGGAGAGGCGATACAGAACGACTTTATGAAAAACCTGGTTATGGCTCTGGAGAGCAACAACCTCACTGTAGGCTGGACACCGAAGAAGCGCATAGCCTTCTACCACACTACCTACGACACCGTGGTGCCCTATGTCAACCTGCTCACCTTCATGCGCAATCAAGACGGGCTGACCTACTATTTCGAAAACTCCAAGAACAAACCGTCGGAGCGGGCAGGCGTACGCCCCACGCACACCACTACCGACGAGACAAAGGCCGATGTCTATATCATCGACACCAACAGCAAGAAAGACCACGTGCCTGCAGGCCGGTCATTCTATCTGACGGGTGGCGCAACCTCACCGGACTATACGATGATGAAATGGGTGCTTTATGGGAAAAAATAGAAAGACATGGAGGACAAGAATATGAAGAAATACTTATACATATTATTGACAACCCTGATGCTCCCTCTCAGTGTGAGTGCTGACTATATTGAGGGAACTGTCAATCTGACGCTGAACGGCAACACACAGGCGGCAGTGGCACGCTTAGACGCCACCAACCACATTGCCCTGCTGGGCAATGGCTACAACGCCTGCATTCCTTTCTGGAACGTGGGAGACCTCGTCATCCCCGCCACAGTGGATATCGACGGCACTACCTATACGGTGGAACCCAGACCAGTGGCTTTCCGCCTATGCACCAATCTGACCTCCATCACTCTTGAAGAAGGCATGAAGCACATTGGCGCATACGCCTTCGTGGGTTGCTCGGCTGTGAAAGAGATACAGATCCCATCAACCATGACCAGCATTGCCCGTGGCGCCTTCGTCAACATGAAGTCGTTGAATAACGTCGTCAGCAATGCCACTGAGGCTCCCGCATGGGAATGGAACGACGTATTCAGTTCATCGGGAACCATCAAAAGTATGGAAAACATGGCGGCATCGCGCGTGCTTTATGTGCCCGAAGGCCATGTATCTGACTACACCGGCAAACTCTTTGCCGACACCATCGGCTATGTGCATGCGTTCCGACGCATCTATGAGCGCAGCGACAAACCGCAAACTATCAGTACGGTTGAAGAACTGGTGGAGTTCCGCAATGCCGTGAACAATGGCAATCGGTACAAGGGCAGTACCAACAAGTCTGTTACGCTGACCGCCGACCTTGACTTGAAAGATCTGGAGTGGACTCCAATAGGCACCGAAGCCCATCCCTTCGACGGTGTCTTCAACGGCGATGGACACGTCATCAAGAACCTGAAGTGCAACGTTTCACAAAACTACGTGGGACTGTTCGGCAGGGCTAAGGAGGCCATCATCTACAACATGCACCTGCTGAACCCGCAAGTGAGTGGCAGGGACTATGTGGGCAGCGTGTTAGGCTATGCTGAGGACGGCACCAACGTCACCGACGTACTGGTGACGAGCAATGCCTCTTCTGGTGCTGATTATACCGTCAGCGCCACCAGTGGCAGTGGCGGCGGCATCGTGGGCTTTGCCGTGACCGGCAACATCGCACGTTGTATGTTCCACGGTCAGGTAAAATGTACCGGTTGGGCAGGCGGCATCGTCGGCAATATCAATTATCATACTGTTATCCAAGACTGTTCTGCCTCCAACTTCATCCAGAATGTCTCCACCGGCGATGGCTCATACGTGGGAGGCATCATTGTCGGAAGATATAATGGAACCACGAATAGTTCCATCAAGGATTGTGTCTACTGGGTAAATGGTGAAGGCATCGGTGGCAAAGATTACTATGCCTACAATATGGTGGGGTCTGAAGGATCCATTACGTACACCATAACGGGTTATAATCACTATAATACTCAAAGCGACATGACGCAGGACAAGACCAAGACTGTGCTGGGCGATGACAACTGGTACTACTTTACGGGCAATTACATTGACTACCCCGTGCCCCTCACGCTAAAGGAGATGTACCTCAGAAACGTGGTCACCACAACCGACGACAACGGACTGGTGTACAATCCTGTAGGCAACGACCCCGCTAATCCGACGGCCTACGAGGTTGCGGGCTATACGGGAACAGCCACAAGTATCACCATCCCCGACACGTACAAGGACAAGCCCGTCACCGCCATTCTCGAAAATGCCTTGGAGGGCAGTATCATCGAGAGCGTGACCATCGGTAGCAACGTGACCACCATCGGTGCAGGGGCTTTCGCCTTCTGCGATGCGCTGACAGCCTTCGACATGCCCGATGGCGTGACCACGCTGGGCGAAGGAGCCTTCTTAGGGTGCGAAAACCTGACATCGTTCAATATCGGCAAGGGCTTCAAAGACCATACGGGCAACTTCATCACCTACTGTCCGAAACTAACCACGCTCACCGCCTCGCGTGGCAACGACAACGGCTACATCTGCGTAGATAACGTGCTGCTGCACAACGTAGGCGAATACCGTAGTTTCGTCGTTGCCTGTGCTCCTGGCAAGACGGGCGACTATGTGCTGCCCATCGATGACCTGACCAACTTGGACATCGCCATATCCACCAATTGCTTCACCAGTTGCACGGAACTGACCAGCATCACCTTCCCCGCCGGCAGACGCTACTCGCTGGGGGCACGGCTCTTTGAGGATGCCGACAACCTGCGATATGTCGATATGAGTAAGATGTCGAAAACGATAAACGACGAGAGATACACCATCAAACGCTCTGAGGTGGATAATCCCTTCTTTGGCATGAGCGAAAGCACCATGATCTATCTGCACGCCTACCACGCTCGCGGAACAGGTGAAGTGAACGCCGTCATCGCCAATCAGGCACTGAGTGTTGAACTGACAGACGACTGGGATTTCACCCCTCCCGTCTATTTCTCGGCAACCGACGTGACCATCAACCGCGAACTGTCGGCTGAAAAGACAACCGTCTTCCATGCCGTTACCGACTCCAATGGCGACATTGTCTACCAGAAGGACGAGAACGGCAACCCCATCACCGTACCCGTTTATGATGACGACGGCAATGACACGGGCGAGTGGATTAACATGCCGGAATGGTCGGGCGAGGAAGAATATGTGGTAAACGGACACACCGTCTGCCTGCCTTACGACCTGACACTGACGGCAGAGAACGCCAAGGTGTATGCTCCCACCAAGATTGAGGAAGTGAATGGCGTGCCTACCATCACCTTTACCGAAGTGGACGACATGGCAATGAAAGCCTACAAACCATATTACGTCACCGTGGAAGGAGAGGAGGCGGTTTCTCTGAATTCCGACACGAACACCACCATCTATCAGGTGCCGACCGATGAGCCGGAGGTACTGGACGGCTTCTGCTTCAAGGGCACCACCGTCAACATTTCCAATGACAAACTGCATGACGACGGGAAGCCGGTCTACGTGCTGAGCGAGGATGGGACATGAAAAAGGTGACGTCAAACAACAAGGATACCTACATAGAAACCTACTGCGCCTACTTCCAGGCCACAACGGCCTCGACGGCAGACCATCTCAACATGAGACTCGTTGAGAACCTGCCCACCGTCACCATCGACGATTCTGCCGACAACACCGCCATGCTGGAACAGTACGACGGACAGAAGGTAAACGTCACCTACGACCGCGTGCTCAGCGCCACCCAGCAGGGCGACGGCACATGGAAGCCCCGCGCCCACACCGTCTGCTTGCCCTACGACCTTGACCTGGATGTGCAGACGGGTGACAACTACGACCGCGTCAACGTTTACTGTCCGTATGCCTTGAAGAATGGCGAGCAGTTGGCCTTCATGCCGCGCGGCCATTACATTCAGGCGGGCGAGCCAGTCATCATCGTCGTCAACCAGGGCACAATCCACCTGAATGCTTACGGCGTCACCCTGTCGAAGGAGAGCAAGCCATGGGATTTCGTCAACTGGGACAACCATACGCAGGTGGTGGGACAGTGGCACGGATCCTACTGCATAGTCGGCAACGACGAATCGGCCAATATGCGAGCCTATGTGCTGCAGAGCGACGGCAAAGCCAAGCGCATCCGCAACGACAATGAGAAATATCGTAATGCCTACATGCTGCCCTTCCGTTGCTACGCCACCTTCAGCGAGGTGCTCCAGACGGACGTGGTCACCGTGAGTTATGCCGACGTGGAGCCGGGTGGCGGCGAACACGAGGACCAGATCATCGACTTCCCAGCAAACGACTTCGACGCTGATGCCGACTTCTCGGGCTACGACGATGCCGACACGGGCATCGAGATGCGCACCATCGAGGCCGACGGCAGCAGCCGCTACTTCGACATGAATGGCCGCTACCTCGGCACACAACAGCCCAAGCAGCGAGGCGTATATATCAGAGACAACAAGAAAGTAATCATCAAATAGAACTATCACGAAAAAGAGAACAAAAAGAGATTGTCCGCATAGTGGTATCATCTTTAACTTCTGAGCAAAGCGATAATTTCTATACGCCCCGTCACTTCTACAGCGAAGTGACGGGGGCCACGATTTAGGCGAGCGAAGATGACGAAACGACACATCTTCGCCCGCTTTAGCCTTAATATAACGTCCATTCGACGAAAATTATCTACGTCTTACGCTGGAAAAAGTTACACAACAGTCAACTTTTTCCAGCGTAAGATAGTTAAATTATGTTTGTATTCAAATTCATCGAATTCACTTTTCGGAAAGTATTTTAGGATTTTGGCATAACGAAAAAAAAGGCGAGGCTGTACGGCCTCGTCTTGTGAATGCAAATACGATAATTTTGCAAAAAGATTGGGGAATATGCCCCGTGTTGTCAAATGTTATTGCAGAGCAGCAGTGGCGGTGTACCTTTTCATTACTCGCTGGTAGTAACCTTCGGTACGAGCCTTGCGAGTCATACACTTCAGGTCGCCTGAGTTCCAGAGACGGATGGCACGTTCCATGTTGCCGTCTGGGTTGTAATGCTCCTGATAGTCGATGAACATGTCAATGCTCTTCTGCTTGTCATAACGGTCAGCGTAAGTGTATTTCTTGTACCCGACGATACGGTTGCACTCGCGCACTAAAATTTCGGAAATCTGTAGATAACCGACGTAAAGTCCATTCTTCGATACTTGATTGGGTTGGCACTCACTTTCTACCATCGCAATGGCGTGAATGACAGCACCCCACTTTTTCTGAAGATCTACCTTGCCAGGGGTCTCAGCGACAGCTGACAACGAGATAGTCATCAGTGCTAATAACAGTAATTTTTTCATACAATCTTACTTTTTATTAGTTGGCTCTCCTTTCTACGGGAGGCTGAAAACTGATGCAAAGGTAGGGCTTTTTGTCAGAACGACCAAACTTTTTATGCTTTTTAGCATGTTTTTGTGTGAAAAAATATGCTTTTTAGCACATTTTCACGTTTCAGAGGGCAAAAACACTACTTTCGATGGAAGACTTTCTTGCCATCCACGATGTAGATGCCTGGACGTGTCATCTGCGACACTTTCACCCCTTGCAGGGTGTAGATGCCCCGTTTCACAGGAGGCGTTTCGATAACCACGGTGATGGCATCTGGCTCATCTTCTGGTGGCAAAAGGGAAGCAATGTAGGTGAGACGGAAGTCATCCACCTTGTACCAACGTCCTTCCTTGATGCCGATGTTGAGCACTCCTGTCTCGCCCTCTTCGACCGCTTCCACCCGAATGCTGTCAATCCCAACTTCCGTAAGGTAGTAGTGTCCGTAAGCATGACCATTGACTGTTGCCGTTGCATCGCCCGCAAACATCATGACGGTGGCATCGGCATCTGTACCCACCATTGCAGTGAGGCGGTAGTAACCAGGTGTCAGTCCCTCCACCTCTTGCGAGATGCTAACGGATGAAGAGTCAGCTGCAGTCATGAGACTCTGGAAGAAATAGGTGCCATCGATGCCTACGGAGTAGTTGGTGTTGGCAGCCGTACCGTTATAGACAGAGCCGACAGAGGACTGTCCTTCTTTTGTGCCGAGTGTCCAGCCCTTGGTTGTCTTTGTCTCGAAGGAGGGATTAGTGATGCAGTCGGTGAAATCAATCTCAACACCTGCCGCACGAGCTACCTGCTTCGAATAGGCACTGCCATCTGCCAACAACTGCTCTGCATATTTCTTGACCTTGTTGGAAGAAGTCAATTCACTCTCAGCACGATTGGAAAACTCCTTTTCTGCCTCCTTGATTTCAGCAAGATAAGCCTTGTAAGCATCTGCCGTCGTAATGTTCTTGTATCTCCGAAGAATCCCGTATGCCGTTTCAATGCTCTGGGCCAAAACCAAATAGGCAGGATCGAGTGTGATGCTGGAGTAAGCCCGGAAAGTCTTCTGGAGGTCATCGGCACACCAATAACCTCTCAATGCCTCAACGGCGGTTCCCTCTTCCATCGGCACGAAATACTGGTCAGCCTCATCGTCCAACAGGGATGCACCAGCGGGGGTGACGGTGGCGACGTATGTGCCCACCAAAGAGGGGTCTTGATTCTCCACAGGAGCCGTCACTACAAACGCTTTAGCAGAGGTCAGTGTCATGTTGTGGGCCGAAGAAGACATCACCAGATAGGTCTTGCCTGCTTCAAGAGTCTTCAGGTCTTCCGTCTTGTTGGAGATGCCCGTGGCTGTGTGTCCTGTTATTACTCGGGCAATGATGCCTTCAGGCACTGTGGCAGCAAATGGTACTGTGAGCAAATACCACTTGGCAGATTCTGCACCTATGAGCATCTGCGCCTTTTCCACCTCGAATGCAGCACGAGGCACAAAGTCATAGCCAGGGGTAAGTGAAAGTTGAGCACACTTGCCGCCCTTGATGATGTTGGTGCCTGTGGCTTCGCTGTTGTCTGCCACATAGTAGAGAGCGTTAGGGTTGACCTCCTGCTTGACGGTTGTCACATTCGTACATTGTGTGAGGTCGTAGGAGGTAGCAGTCTTATAGGCCGTCTTCTTGGCGAATGATGTCGAATTGAATGCCGTAGCATCAAAATGTCCCTTAATGCTCAAACAGCCGTTTTCGAAGCTGACTACTTCCATGTCATTCTCCTTCAGGATAAAACGGATGATGGTGTCGGAAGCCTCGGAGAGGTTGATGACATCATCAGAAGATGACACGGGGTTAGCAAGCACACCATAGTAGTACTTGCCCACCTCGATGGGACAGGATGAGGTGGAAGTGATGTTGAAATCGGTCTCGCCCGTCTCATTGCCACCGACGTTGAGTTTACCCGTCTTATACCCCACTTCCGTCCAAGTGTTCGTCTCGTTGTCGTAGGTGTAGAAGAGCAGACGTATCGTACCCTCATAGGCATGAGAGGAAGCGTTACGGAACGTGGCTGTGGCTGCCGATTTATCATTATAGATGATTTGGAAGTCCTTGCCGTCGAAAGTCTCCTTGTCGTTGCTGCCAGCCACGGTAAGATTCCTTAGATGCAGGTTGGACGTGAGACTCTGCGGTTCCACTTCCATTTGGGCGAGAATATTGAGGTTAGCATCCGTCACCGTCAGATAATAAGCCTTCGTGTTGGTGGGCTTGGCAGAAAGTGTAAACTCGGCAGTTTCCCCCGAAGCCAACACGGTCTCCTTATCACTCGATTTGGCTGTAGAAAGACTTGTAGGCTTACTGTTTGATGTTGAAGCAAAAAGATATAATCCTTTGAAATTCAGCGTTGAATTATTTTTTACTTTCACTATCACTTCATTCGTCCTATCCTCATAGAATCCATCGGGAATGCTGATGCTTGCCGACACGTTTTGCTTCTTCGGACAAATCTGATAGGTCATGCCTTGCCACAGATTGAAGTGGTTCATGCCTGTCTCGTCATCCACCGTGTACCAACCATCGCCCTGACCGCCCCAACCGAAATTGAAATGGAACAGGCCAGTGGAAGATTGATAGCCATCGAGCACCACAGCATGACCGCCCGTCTCTTCATCTTTATATCCCGTGTAGATGATAGGATGCCCTGCCGCCAAATCGTCATAAATTTTCTTCTCCCAAGTAGCCAGCGGAACCCAACTGCTACTGCCATCACTCTTATACTCACAGGTGCTCGACAGATTGAAGAACGTGCTCATCGGAGTTACGAGGTCGCTAATCTGTGCACCCGAAGAGGTGTAGTAATCCATGTGATCCATCGCACCCACGGCAAAGACAAGGTTTGCCACTGCCTGACGGAACTCAGTCGGCTCGCTGCCACTGTACTTGTCAAGCATCAAGTCCCACATCACGGGCGTACCCTTCTTAATCTGGTCAGTCACAGCCGTGTGATGCCATTCGTCCGCCCCATACGTCGGTGTGGTGGAAAGGTAAGTGTCGGGATTGTCCTTGCGATAATAGTAGATGACCTGTGCAGCCGCTGTTGCCACACATCCCGTCACAGCACGACTCCCGTTGTCGATGATAGGACAACGGTCGTTGTAGGGACTCGTCTGGTGCCAGTGAGAGGTCAGCAAGGCTGGGATGCTTTCCAGCCCTTTGATGCGACGAGGTGCATTTTTGCGCATCGAACTTTTACGACTCACATTCTGCCCTGCTGCCTGTGCATCCTCCACAAGAGTTTTATAGTAGTCAAGCCAGCCAAAGAAGTGGGGAGGCAGCAGCGTCTCGTCGAAGTCACCACTTTCAGTATAGCCTAAGATGTCGGGCAGACAGTCGTCGCCACTGACAATCACAAATCCCTTCCCTTCACCACGTGAGAACACATAATAAGGCGAAGTAGCCTGTGCCAGAGCACTCAATTTGCGGGCTTTCGACTCGGTACGAAGTGCTTTCGAAACCAGAATCGGCTCATCGACACTCACAAGGGCTGCCAACTGCTTGGCTTTAGCAACATCGACAGGGTCAGCACTCATGCTTAAAGATACAAACATCACTGCTGACAAGGTTAACAATTTTTTCATCATAGATTTGGGGTATTAGTTTAGTTGTCTCTCAAAGATAATTATTGTTTCAATCATCGTCCAATTTCAGCACCGCCAAGAATGCCTTCTGCGGCACACTCACGTTACCGATTTGCTTCATACGCTTCTTGCCTCGCTTCTGTTTTTCCAACAGTTTGCGTTTACGTGAAACGTCACCACCGTAGCACTTTGCCAACACATCCTTCCGCACCTGCTTCACGGTCTCGCGTGCCACAATCTTGCCACCGATGGCTGCTTGGATGGCAATATCGAACTGCTGGCGAGGCAGAAGGTCCTTCAGTCGTTCACACATACGACGACCGAGGGTGACTGCATTATCTACGTGTGTCAACGTCGAAAGCGCATCCACCGATTCCCCGTTCAGCAGGATGTCGAGTTTCACCAACTTGCTCTCGCGGAAACCTGCAGGATGATAATCGAAAGAGGCATAACCACGACTCACGCTCTTCAGTTTGTCGTAGAAGTCAATCACTATTTCGCCCAGAGGCATCAGAAATTCAATCTCCACACGATTACCCGCAATGAAGTCTTGCTTCACCAGTTCCGCCCGCTTGCTCAAGCACAGTGTCATGATGGGGCCGATATAGTTGGCTGTTGTAATGACGGTCGAACGGATGTAGGGTTCTTCCACATGGTCGATAAGCGTCGGCTCGGGCATACCGCTGGGGTTGTGTACCTCCTGTGCCTCGCCATGCTTGTCATACACCATATAGCTCACGTTCGGCACCGTCGTAATCACATCCATGTCAAACTCACGGTCAAGGCGTTCCTGCACTATCTCCATGTGGAGCAAGCCAAGAAAACCGCAGCGGAATCCGAAGCCCAGTGCCGCAGAACTTTCGTGTTGGAAGGTCAGCGATGCATCATTCAGCTGCAACTTTTCCAAGGAGGTTCGAAGGTTCTCGTAGTCCTCTGTCTCAATAGGATAAATACCCGCGAAAACCATCGGCTTCACTTCTTGGAAACCTTGGATGGCTTCAGAGGTCGGACGTGACAACGAGGTGATGGTGTCACCCACCTTCACTTCGGTAGCCTGTTTGATGCCCGTCACGATATAGCCTACATCGCCTGTCCGAAGCTCCTTCTTGGGTACCATGTCCATCTTCAGCGTACCGATTTCCTCCGCCAGATATTCCTTCTTCGTATTGATGAAACGCACTTTCTCGCCTGGACGCATCACGCCATTGATGATTTTGAAATAGGCGATGACACCACGATAGGAGTTAAACACCGAGTCGAAGATAAGTGCCTGCAACGGTGCATCCTCCTCACCCACAGGATGGGGCACACGCTCCACCACAGCATTGAGGATGTCCCCCACTCCTTCGCCCGTCTTGCCGCTGGCATAGATGATGTCTTCAAGGTCGCAACCGATGAGGTCGATAATCTCGTCAGCCACCTCTTCGGGCATGGCGTTCGGCATATCTATCTTGTTGATGACAGGGATGATTTCAAGGTCGTGGTCAATGGCCATATACAGGTTGGAAATCGTCTGTGCCTGTACACCCTGCGTGGCATCCACCACCAGAAGCGCACCCTCACACGCCGCAATCGAGCGGCTCACCTCGTAGGAAAAGTCCACGTGTCCCGGTGTGTCAATCAAGTTCAAGATGAACTTCTGTCCCTGAAACTCTGCCTTTCCACCATCGTACTGATACTCCATCTGGATGGCGTGGCTCTTGATGGTGATGCCGCGCTCCTGCTCCAAGTCCATATCGTCGAGCATCTGCCCCTGCGTAATCTCAATCGTTTGGGTCCTCTCCAGCAATCGGTCAGCCAGCGTGGACTTCCCGTGGTCAATATGCGCAATAATACAAAAATTTCTGATATTCTTCATGAAAAACAAATTTGGGCACAAAGGTACGATTAAGTGAGAGAAAAACCAAAATTATTTGAGTTTTTCCGAACGAGAGCACTTTGGAGCGAAGCTTTACGGTTGGAAATGAAACTAAAAAACTAAAATAAATCTCGCAATGATGCCACCAACAGCGGCCACCAACACGGTGAAGTAAATGCAAACCAAAAAGCCCCCACGCGATCATCACTGATGGCGTGGGGGTGTGCGCACTTTTAATTACCAAATCAAAATCCTGAATCCTTGTTGCCAAAGACGGACTTTGTACCGAATATGCAGGAGGCGATGACTGAAAGAGACTGGTTGTGCTGAAGTCACAATCGGCTCTTCTCTTCGTTGCCAGCACCTGTTCCTTTATACTTTGAGCGTGTGGTGTTAAAGCGATAGCGAAGGGAAAGGACAATGTTGCGTGAGTCATCATCATCCGTTTTCCTAAAGTAGAAGCGATTGCTATAGAGGGTGACATGACTGTTGTTCTTAAAAATATCGTTGGCTTCAATATGAATGTTCCATTTTTTCTGGAAGAAGTCTTTGCCCACACTGAGGTTGAGCACAGCCGTCACACGGTCTTTGTGGATGTTCTGCTGGTTGCCTTTGCTTTGCAGGTCGAAGTCTGCCCGCAAAAGCCAGTCGTGAGGGAGACTCACCAGATTGTTGAGTCTCAACTGCAAGAAAGGATGATTGAATCGTTTGGAAGCTCCTTGGAACTCGGCTTCAAACCATTGCTTGTGAAACGAGAGGCCCCATTGTGGCGACCACAGACCGAAGGTCTTCTGCACGTAAAGTGAGACAGAAAGCCAGTCGCTGTGATTGTAGTTCTTGTGGGTGACAAGGTTGATTTTGCTGTCGCCTTCATAACTATCGGCTGTGTAGAGAATGGGGTTAATGGTGTGACCGAGAAAGATGTTGAGGTAGAGCCACTGGTAGATACCCGTCCAGTTGAAGTTGTGGTTCTTGACCGACTGCAAGTAGGGATTGCCTGTCTGATAGTTCAAGCGATTCTCGTAGAGGACATCGTTGCTCAGCAACCAGTAGCTGGGACGGATGCTGCGGTAGGTATAACTGAACGAGAGTTGCAGCTTTTTCAAGGTGGTCGAGGCCGAAAATGAGGGAAAGAGATTGTCGTAAGTACGGCTCTGCTCGTCGCGGCGGATGCCTCCTGAGAAGTATTCCGATGCGACGTGCTCATACCGAAGGCCAGCCGTAAGATGGAACTTGCCCACCTGTTGACTGACCTGCACAAAGGGAGCAAAGCTGTGTTCACGCTGTTCTGTATTGCTGTTGGCAATGTAACCCTCATCGTTCTCGAACTCGCTCTCCCAATGCGTATTGGTGTATTCCTCGCCCACCTCCAGTTCGCCATGCCCCAGCGGACGGGTCAGTATCAGTTTTTCTGCCACCATCTGGCTACGGTTCAAGTTGCGCGTGTGAACATCGCGGTCAGTGTAGTTTTCACTCCATTCATTTTGGATGTTCCGAGTCGTTTTCTTCCGATGCGTATAGTCAGCGTTGAAGTCAATGTTCCATTTGCCCACCTTGCCTGTATAGTAGAGGTTCGCCTGATGTTTGGGCGTAACGATGGCCGTATTGGTGCCAACATTCTGCAGACGGTCGTAATCTTGTCCGTCAGCCAACAACACATCGTCGGTCGTGGTGTGGGTCTTCACGCGGTCATAGGTGTTCTGGTAGAAGCCACCGAAGGAATGGCGGTCGTTCATTTGATAGTTGAAGCCGAAGCGGCCTTCCAAAAAGGGATTGAGGGTGTGATTAGCTGTGCGGTTGTTGATAGTCCACAATGTGTCGGCGACCACGATTTGTTCAAAGAGTCCCTTGCTGTGAAGGTCGTTGTAGGCACCAAACAGGTTGGCAAACACCTCCAGCCCTCCAGTACGATAGGCCATGTTCAGTCGCTCGTTGTTCACACCTCCGTGGTCTTTCCTTGACCACGACATCGCCTCCACACTGAAACCTTCGCCCACCATGCGTTTGGTGTGGATGACGATGACTGACTGTATAGTGGCATCGTACCGTGCCCCTGGATTCATCACCACCTCTACGCTCTTAATGTTGTCCGACTGAATATTTCGCAATTCAGAGAGGTCTTGCAACTTTCGACCATTCACATAGATAACGGGCTTTCCTCTCCCCAAAATCTCAAACGATTCTTTGGTTTTGGTGACCATCGGCACACGAGTCAGCACATCCTCAGCCGTTCCTATGCGTGCCAACACCGTGCCCTCCACATTCATCTGTAGCAACGCACCGCGCATCTCCATCGTAGGCATTTCGCCATGCACCTCCACCCCATCGAGCATCAACACCTCGGGCTCCATCCGAATGGTGCCAAGGTCGGTCTGGGGGCATGGCAGATAGAGGGTCTTATATCCCACATAACTGATTCTTGCCACGACGTATCGATGTTCGCAGGGAATGACGAAGAAGCCGTCTTCGTTGCTCACACCACCTGTAAGAATGGTAGAATCAGCAGGTGAGAGCAATGCGATGTTGGCATACACTACGGGGCGGTTCTGCCCGTCAAGGATACGTCCCTTCAAATGTTGGCTGGCTTTGTGGGTACACTCCACGAACAGCTTCCGTTCCCCTTTTCGGGTCATACGGATGGGATAAAAACCAATCAGTTGGCCAATCGCATCGGGTACCGATTGGTTCTTCACCTCCGTCGTCACCCGAAAGTCCTCCAATTCGTTATACACGAAACTGATGTCGTACCGCTCCGTCTGCGACTGCAACCACACCAATGCATCGGACATGGACACATCACGAAACGTATGAGTGATATGCTGAGCGAAACCGCTCTGCATCAAGACTGAGAATAATATAATAAGGATTGACTTTCTCATCTTCTTTCGCAAAAAAAATTACAATCGGCTCTTCTCCGCATTTCCCGCACCCGTACCTTTGTACTTGGAGCGAGTGGCATTGAAATAGTACGTAACAGTCATGCCAAAGGTTTGGTCATAGTTGTAGCAGTCTTTGTAGAGATTGGCCCCGATGCCGTAGGATGTCCATCGTTCTTGGCTGGTTCGGAAGAGGTCGGTAACATAGAGATTCACCAACAGCGTCTTGTTGCAAAACGACTGATTGAGCCGCAAGTCCATCTGGAAGTATCCCATCACTTTCTGAAACTCGCTGTAATAGTCGGTTCGGTAACGCAGATTGGCATTGGCGGAGCACGTCTTGCTGAGCACGAAAGTGTTTTTTGCCACAAATGTCCACGTGGGTTTATGTTCCTTCAGTTGAGAACCATATTGTGCCGAATCGTAGAAAAGTTTGCTAAAATCCACCAAGAAATTAGGGCGGTAGAAGCCAAACTTGGGGGATGCAGAAACGGAGGCAGACAGGGTTTGCATATTTCCATAATTACGGCTACACAGCAAGATGATATTCTGTCCGTCATAGAGTTCCGGCACCCATGCCCGTGTGTGCTGAATGTAATTGTAGTCAACTGACAGACTGAGCCATGACCACAAGGAGGAAAATGCGACATTGTGCGTGAACTGTGGACGAAGCAAGGGGTTTCCACCTTCGTAGGTGTAACGGTTGTCATACTGGATGAAGTTCCGCAGTTCCCAATAAGACGGACGACTGGTCTTCCGGCTGTAGTTGAATTGCAGATTCCATTTGTTCTTTTTCCACTCCACCGACGCATTGGGGAACCAATCGTCGTAGTGGCGACTTGGCTCTTCTTCCCAAACACCCAAGGAATAGTAATCCGTCGTAATATGTTCATAGCGCAATCCTGCTCCGATTTTGAAAGCACCCAACGTAAAGTCGTACTCTGCAAAACCAGCCACATTGCTTTCGCGAATCTTTGTGTCGGACGAATGCACATACTGCTCGTCGTTCGTATAGACACCATCCGTCCTCGTATGTGTAATTTCAGAACCAGCACTCAACACGCCTTTCCATGCAGGATAAGTCAGGACTAATTTGCCTGCAGCCATCTGATTGCGTCGGACACTTTGAGTGTGAACGTCTCGGCTTTCCAATTCTTTGCTGATTTCATCCCTCACGTCAAGGTATCGTTCCTTGCCCCGATAAAATGTTGCGTTGAAGTCGATATCGAGCTTTCCTGTCTTACCCACATAGTAAGCATTGATGTCGTGCAGCGGATTTCGTGTACGGGTGGTAGTGGCATCTTGAAAGACCGCTCCTTCAAACACGTCATTTTGCCAAATATGCTGTTCTGAGAGCATCTTGCCATCCTTGATTTGTACGCCACTGAATGTATAGGAAGCACCTAACGAATGCTGATTGTTGATGTCATAATTGAAACCCAACTGTTCGTAATGTGCCCTACTACGCATACGGGAGTCGCCATCCTGCGCAATGAGGATGTGGTTTTCTTCATTCAGCAGTTCGTTCTTCACGTGGTTGTCTTCGCCCATCCACGAACTCCTCAGATAACTTTCCGCAAAGATTTCCAGACCCTTCGTGCGGTATTTCACCTCCAAATCCTCGAAACCACTCATCTGATGGTTGTTCCGCACATTGGCTGATGCACTAACACTGATGCCATCATCTTGTGGCTTAACCGTGTGAATACGGATGACTGATTGCACCGATGCGTCGTACTGAGCACCTGGGTTCGTGATGATGTCAACGGATTTGATGTCGCTCGACTTGAGTCGAGTGAGTTCGGTCATGTCACGCACCTTTCGATTGTTGATATAAATGAGCGGAACACCTTTTCCAAACACACTCACGGCTCCATTGCTCGACACATCCACCCGCGGCAACTGCCCCAACACATCGTTCGCGGTGCCCATCTCGGCCAACAGAGAAGCCTCCACATTCACATTCAACCCACCCTTTATCATCTGGAATTGAGGCTTTTCACCTTTCACCGTCACGTTCTTTATCATCTGCACCTCTGGCTCCATCCGAATCGTGCCGAGGTCGGTCGGAGTGCATGACTGATAGAGGGTCTTATATCCCACATAACTGATTCTTGCCAGGACGTTTCGGTATTCGCAGGGAATGACGAAGAAGCCGTCTTCGTTGCTCACGCCGCCTGTAAGAATGGTAGAATCGGAGGGTGAGAGCAATGCGATGTTGGCATACGCTACGGGCAGGTTCTGCTCGTCAACGAGACGCCCCTTCAAGTGTTGGCTGGCTTTGTGGGTACACTCCACGAACAGTTTCCGTTCCCCGTTTCGGGTCATGCGGATGGGATAAAAACCAATCAATTGACCTATCGCATCGGGCACCGATTGGTTCTTCACCTCCGTCGTCACCCGAAAGTCCTCCAATTCGTTGTACACAAAACTAATATCGTACCGCTCCGTCTGCGACTGCAACCACACCAACGCATCGGACATGGACACATCACGAAACGTGTGAGTGATACGCTGAGCGAATGCGAGGTGGACGAAGTCGCACAATAGAAGCATAAGAAGATACTTTTTCATGGTGGCCATGCGCGCTATGGTTCAACGATCAGGGTGTCGTCATGCTGCGTGAGATGCACCTGCTCAAAGTTGTTGAGGTCGGCAATGATGCTTTCAAGCGTCGCCTGCTTGTTCCACTTGTAGAAAAGACGAAGTTCATGCGTCTGTTTGCCACGGATGTCGAGCGTCTTGCCATAGTGCTCAGCAACGCCATGAAGCATCTCATCCAGTGGCACATTCTCAAACGTGATGACCTCTGCCACCACAGCCGTCGAATCAGCAGCAGACACTTCTTCAAGGTTCGTCGTCTTCACTTCATTCGCCGTAGAAGCCCCCGAAGTTGGTGAGTAGAGCGAATGAATATGCCGAGAAATACCGATGGCAGCGTAGGTTATGCCAGAAAGCATCACCACCACAGCGGCAGCAGCAGCCATCTTACGCCAACGCTGTATGGATGGGGAGAAATGACGCTGCTCAAACTTCGTCCATTCCTCTTCTCTGATTCCGTGGCTGGTCAGCCGTTTGGCATCCTCCATCTGAAACGCGGATTCCGTCAAACGCATCGTCTCGTAAAGTTCGCGACACTCATCGTCGGCAAGCATCTCTTGCACCTGCTCGTCGGTGTACCTTTCAGGGTGTTCCATCATCATGAGGAACGCTTCATTCTTGTCCATGTTCTGATGATATAAAGTGGTTCTTGATTCGTTTCAATGCCTGTGCCAGATGCTTATACACCGCAGCCTCGCTAATGTGGAGTTCTGCCGAGATGTCGGCATACCGTTTCCGTTCTTGGTAGTGCATGAAGAACACACGGCGGGTTTGTTCCGTCAGACCTTCTTGACAGAAACGAAACACATCTTCCAGTGAGTCTGTGTGAAGCCCTTTCCCTATCTCCCCAAAAAGAGAAGGCATGACATCAGCCTCATCACCCATCGCCAAGAGCCGCTGTGCCCGTTCTCGCACCCGCTTTCCCCGAAGCACCTTCAAGCATCGGTTCCGCACACACGTCAGAAGGAAACTACCAGCAGTGTCAGGACGCACACGGATGGTGCCATCCAGCAGTCCTGCGAATACCTCGCTCACCACATCCCTGCTTTCCTCGTCATCGTGCAGCAGTACCCGTGCCAACAGATACATCCTGTCGTAATGTTCGAGGAAAAGTGCTCTTATCGTTTCCTTATCAGTCATGCCACGTCATTTTTATCTGTAATACCCCTAAGGTGACTCTTTCCCAACCCCTGTGCGTCCACTTTTTTCACATAAGGGCAAAAAAAATGCGTTACCCAACGGATTGAGTAACGCATTTTTATTGTCGTGAAGCAACAATTACTTGAGAGAGTATGCGTATGGATCCTTCTCGTCGCCTGTCTCAACGGCGTTCACCTTGTCTTCACGGAGCAACCAGCCAAGACCGAGGTTGAAGTCCTTCTCTGCAAGCTTAGTAGCTTTCTTAATCTGCTTGAATGTCTGTGCAGCCTCACCCTCAGAAAGTGCATTCCAAATGAGACCTGCAATGTTTCCTGCTTTTTCCTGTAACATAATTTTACCTTTAATGATTTGTTAAACTTTTTGTGCGAGATTTAGACAAATGGGTGAAAATCTCTTTTGTAATCTTTGTAAATCGCTGCAAAGTTACGACCTTTAGTTAAAAAAGCAAAACATTTGCAAAAAAAAATAAGAAAAAGTTACAAAAAAAGAGGAATTTTAGTGAAAAAACTTCAAATCAAGGGGTGTAGAGGTCAAATTTGACTGTGTGCGCACACAGCGAGAGCTTGAAAAAGAAGACTCATAACGTCTCCACAGAAAAACACAACCCATCTCGACCGACAACCGCAATCAGCCCCCACCAACAACCGCAACCCACCCTCCCCCATCATCAATAAACTATTTAGCCTGAATATAACTATTAATTTGGCTTGAATACAACTTTCGATTTGGCTTGAATACAACACAGTGTAATCAAGCCAAATCGAAAGTTGTATTCAAGCCAAATTAATAGTTATATTCAAGCTAAATTGAAAAGAGAAGAACGGCTAAAGAGATTAATCCATAGGAAATGACTGAATTTCCCATGAAAAGTGAGGGAAAAAGCTTTTGTCCCCTCATGCTTCTCAGGAGAAAGTCACGAGGGGCAACAACAGAAGGGCATAAAAAAGCCGAAATAGAAACTCATCCATTTCGGCCATTTGGGAATATACTTCTTTGATGCAAGGTACAAGGAAGAAAGCTCCATCATGTTGGGTAACAGCAGTTGGAAAGTGACACCTTGCAACCTTCCTGTCGCGAGTCACCACAGCGTTGTTGCTTCAACAATTCCTGTACATGAATAGGGAATACCACTTCGAGAAACAATTTGATAATGTACAATTTACAATTTGCCATGCAACTTTCCGACATTGCGTTAGCCACATCGCACATCGTACATTCACTTTACTTGTAGTCTTCGGGGGTGAAATGGTACTCTACCATCTTGTCTCCAGTCGCGGCATCGTGGTAGATGTAGGTGAAGCCAACCCCTGCCTCTTTGTGCTTGGCGAACAGGACGGAATTGCGAACTACCTTCAGATTTTCGTCACCAATGTCACCAAGTTTGTCCATGAAGGCTTTCCGCTGGTCTTCGGTCAGTTGCAAAGAGTAATATAGTTTAAGGTCGCCAATGGTGCTGTCATTAGGAATGAAGACCATACTGTCGAGAATGGTCACACCATCACCATATGGTTGAGGGCAATGCGTCTGGGTGTACTCTTGTGCTTCCCGTTCAAAACGGTCTTTCCTTTTCTCTTGACAGGAAGCGAGCGCAATCACCGCGAACACAAATAATATATAATAATGTTTGCGCGCGTACATATTATATAATTTACGATTTCACGATTTGACGCAGGGCACGAGCCAGTTGGTCGGGACAACTTGTGGGCTTCATGCCACAACGCACACCCTCCAACTTGTTGATAACATCTTCGGCTTTCATGCCACGCACCAATTGAGAGATGCCTATAGTGTTACCAGGGCAGCCTCCCACGAACTGAACGGAGTTGATGATGCCAGTCGCATCATCAACGTCCAGTTCTATCGCTTTCGAGCAAGTGCCCTGTGTTGTGTAAACAGTTTTCATCTTGGATGATCTCACGATTGTACATCACTTCATATTCGTGTACACGTTCTGTACGTCATCGAACTCTTCGAGACGTTCCACCATCTTGTCGATGGTCTCGCGCTGTTCGTCCGTCACTTCCTTGAGGTCGTTGGGCACGTATGTGAATTCGGCGCCCGTAATTTCGAAGCCATTGTCTTCAAGGTACTTCTGGATTTGGGCAAACGACTTGGGATCACCGTAGATAGTGATGGTCGTCTCGTCCTTCTCTTCGTCGTATTCCTCATCGTACTCGTCGTTCACACCAAACTCGATGGCTTCGAGGATGAACTCATCCATGTCCATACCATCCTTCTTCTTGAACGTGAACTGGCTGTAGTGGTCGAAAAGGAAAGAAAGGGAACCCGTCGTGCCCATGTTGCCGCTAAACTTGTTGAACACCGAACGAACATCTGCCACCGTGCGTGTGGTGTTGTCAGTCAGTGTATCCACAAACACAGCCACACCGTGAGGACCATAGCCTTCGTAGGTCACACTCTTCCAAGCCGACTTGTCCTTGCCGATAGCATTCTTGATAGCACGGTCGATGTTGTCCTTCGGCATATTCTCATGACGACAGGTCGCAATGACGGCACGAAGGTGTGCGTTGTTATCAGGGTCAGGACCACCTTCTGCCACAGCGATGGCTATTTGCTTGCCCAGGCGTGTGAAAGTCTTTGCCATATTACCCCATCTCTTCAGTTTTCTCGCTTTACGGAATTCAAATGCTCTTCCCATAATTTCATTTACTATTTTTACGATTTACTATTTACATTTTATTGTACATATAGTTATTTTCCACGGACGGTTGCGCCTGTGGCTTTGCAGATGTTCTGCTCAACCTTGCCCATGATGGCTTCGATAGCCTTATCGTTGAGGGTCTTCTCCTCGCTTTGCAAGGTGAAGTTGACCGCATACGACTTCTTGCCGGCTTCGAGGTGCTTGCCTTCATACACATCGAAGAGCTTCACCTCCTTCAAGAGTTTCTTCTCTGCCTGATAAGCGGCGGCTTCGATTTGGGCAAATTCTATACCTTCATCGACGAGTAGTGCCAAGTCGCGGCTCACGGCAGGGAACTTCGACAGGTCGTAGTAAGTGACTGTCACTTTCTTGATGAGCTTCATCAAGTTCGTCCAATTGATGTCAGCATAAAAGACGGGAGCCTCCACGTCGAGTTTCTTTGCCATCTTCTTCGTCACGATGCCAAATTCGGCAATTTTCTTGCCACCTCGCTGCGTGATAGTGGTAGCGATAGAGAACACGTCGTTTTTCTCCTCACCAAATACAAGGGCACCGAAAGGCACACCGAGCCGCTTGAAGATGTTGAGCACATAGGCTTTCATCTCATACACGGTGCTCTCCTCGTCGGCATGTGCCCAGTTGCCGTTCACACGCTTACCCGTCTGCCAAAGCCCGAGGTGATAGTCCTCGCTATAGGCAGCCAAAATCTTCTTCGACGACTCCGCACTGGCCTTCAAGGTCTCCCCGTTTTCGTCCACCTTCTCCACACTCCTCTCAGGATCGTAGTAGTAGCAGTTGCCGAACTCGAAGAACTTCAAGTCAGGCATACGGCGGTTGCTGTTGTGGGCGATGCACTCCAAGCCACCAAAGAGTAGGGTCTGACGCAACACCCCAAGGTCCTGACTCAGCGGATTCATCAGCTTCACACAGTTCTCCAATTTGTATGTTTGGCCAGCCTCATAGTAAGCCACCTTCGTCAGCGAGTTGTTCAGTATCTCGTTGAAGCCACAGCCCACCAACTGTTCCGCCACGTGGTTCTGTAGCTTATTGCTCTTATCCAGTTCACCCTTCGTCGTGAGCGATGAGCGCACCTGCGATGGGATCTCTATATTGTTGTAGCCATAGATGCGCAAAATCTCTTCCACCACATCGCATGGCTTCTTCACGTCCACACGGAAAGCTGGAGCCTTCACCTGCATCTTCTCAGCATCCGACGCAAGCACCTCGAAACCAAGGTTCTTCAAGATGCCCTGCTGGGTCTCCACCGGCAGTTCCTTCCCGATGAGGTCAGCCACATACTTGTATTCCACGTCGATGATGACATCCTGTGGCAGTGTGTCGTTCTTCACATCCACTATCTCCATGCTCACTTCACCGCCAGCCAACTCCTGAGCCAGCATCGCCGCACGCTTGATGGCGTAAATCTGACCGGCAGGGTCGATGCCACGTTCGAAACGGAAACTGGCATCGGTCTGCAAACCATGACGGCGCGCACTCTTGCGAATCCAAGTCGGATGGAAATAAGCACTCTCGAAGAGCACGTTCTTCGTGGTCTCGTAGGTGCCGCTGCCCTTGCCACCGAACACACCAGCGATACACATCGGCTCCTCCACATTGCAGATGGCCAAATCCTTGTCAGACAGCTTGTGTTCCTCCCCGTCAAGGGTGACGAATGGGGTTCCTTCGGGCAGGGTCTTCACCACCACCTTGTTGCCCTTCACCATGTCGGCATCGAAGCAGTGCAGCGGCTGACCGTATGCCATCATGATGTAATTGGTAATATCGACAATGTTGTTGATGGGACGCTGACCAATGGCCGTCAATCGGTCTTTCAGCCACTTCGGACTCTCCTTCACCTCACAGTTCTTCACCGAAACAGCGCAGTAGCGCGGACATGCCTCTTCGGCCTCCACCACCACGTCTATCTTCAGGTCGTCCGACTGCACCTTGAAATCATCCACCGAAGGACGATGCAGCGAAGTCTCATAACCGTTCTGCTTCAGATAAGCGTAGAAATCGCGAGCCACCCCCCAGTGGGAACAAGCATCGGAGTGGTTGGGGGTGATGTCCACCTCAATCACAAAATCGCTTTCCAAGCCGTAATACTCAGCGGCAGGAGTGCCCACCACAGCATCTTCTGGCAACACGATGATACCATCGTGACTGGTGCCGATGCCGATTTCATCTTCCGCGCAAATCATGCCATTTGACTCGATGCCTCTCAGCTTGCTCTTCTTGATGACAAACTCCTTGTCACCATCATAGAGTTTGCAACCCAATTGAGCCACAATCACTTTCTGACCAGAGGCCACGTTGGGGGCACCACACACGATTTGCTCCACCACACCATTGCCTTCATCCACTGTCGTCACGTGCATGTGGTCGCTGTTGGGATGGGGTTCGCAGGTGAGCACCTGACCCACCACAAGCCCTTGCAAACCACCCTTGATGCTTTGCACTTCTTCTACGGCTTCCACTTCCAAGCCCATGCTGGTGAGTGCCTTGCCCACCTCTTCGGCTGTCATGTCGAAGTCCACATATTCCTTCAACCAATTGTATGAAATATTCATATTGCAATGTTTTTAGTTACGTTCTCCTTACCTAAAATAGATGTTTCACGCCCGCACGCGCGAAAAACGGTGCAAAGGTACAAAAATTCTCACGTTCAGAAAAGAAAACACGCTTTCTTTTCTCTCACTTACTCGAATTTTTCGTACCTTTGCATGATTTTTGACATATACTCAATTAGTTCTGATATAAACATGGAAAATAGAAGCATTGTTTCGATTGCAGATTACGGCAAGGAGAAAATTCAGTATCTGCTGGACATGGCGACTGAGTTTGAGGCGCACCCCAACCGCCAGATATTGAAAGGCAAGGTGGTTGCCACGCTGTTCTTTGAGCCTTCCACACGCACGAGACTCAGTTTTGAAACAGCGGCAAACCGTTTGGGAGCACGTGTGATTGGCTTCACCGATCCAAAGGTGACGAGTTCGTCAAAAGGTGAGACACTGAAGGACACCATTAAGATGGTGAGCAACTATGCAGACGTGATTGTGATGCGCCATAAACTGGAGGGTGCCGCTCTCTATGCGAGTGAGGTGACAAACGTGCCCATCATCAATGCGGGCGACGGCTCAAACTTGCATCCTTCACAAACGATGCTCGACCTCTACTCCATCTACAAGACACAAGGTACATTAGAGAACCTAAACATTTATATGGTGGGTGACTTGAAGTACGGTCGCACAGTGCATTCATTGCTTATGTCAATGCGAAAGTATAATCCGACGTTCCATTTCATTGCACCAAAGGAACTTGAGATGCCTGAGGAGTACAAACTCTATTGCCAGCAGAACAACATCAAATACATCGAGCAGCAAGACTTCACAGAGGACACAATTGCGGATGCCGACATCCTCTATATGACCCGTGTACAGCGGGAGCGCTTCACGGATTTAATGGAATACGAACGTGTGAAGGATGCCTACATCTTGAGAGCTGATATGCTGGGCAAATGCAAGGATAACATGAAGATTCTGCATCCGCTGCCACGTGTGAACGAGATTGAATATGATGTGGATGACTCTAAGCACGCTTACTATTTCGAACAGGCACGAAATGGCTTGTATGCACGTGAGGCTCTGATTTGCGATGTACTGGGCATCACACTCGACGACATCAAAAACGATACGAGTATCATTTAAGTGAAAAAATCTTCACTTTTAACTTTCATCAATATGGAACAGAACAAAGAGAACATGATGGTGGCAGCATTGGAGAATGGCTCCGTCATCGACCACATACCAACAGATAAACTCTTCACGGTGGCACAGTTACTTCAACTGCGAGACTGCAAGGAAGAAGTAGTGATAGCCAACAACCTGAAAAGTAACGTGATGAACAAGAAGGGACTGCTTAAAATCTCTGGCAAATTCTTCAACGAAGAAGAAATCAGCCAGCTGGCAGTCATTTGTCCTAACATCCGCCTTACTGTCATCAAGGACTACAAGGTGGTGGAGAAGCGCGAGGTTCTGTTGCCTGATACACTGACCAACATCGTGAAGTGTGCTAACCCAGTGTGCATTACCAACAACGAACCCATGAAAACGGTGTTTTATCGCAAGGACAAGGACACGCTGAAGTGTCGCTATTGTGGCAAGGAACAAAAACTGAAGGATATCAAACTAAAGTGAAAAATTGAAAGTGAAAAATTTGCTACCACTCTTGTACGTCACAGGTAGCGAACAGATGCGGTAGTAAATTTTTCACTTTTTCACTCTTCACTTTCAACTTTTCAAATATGAAATTTACAGAAAGAGCAAAACTGAACCTCTCGGATGTGAATAAGGAGGTTCTGGAACAGTGGAACGTGGAAGATATGTTCCACAAGAGCATTGAGGAGCGCGAAGGCTGCCCTCAATTTATCTTTTTTGAAGGTCCCCCATCCGCCAATGGGCATCCTGGCATTCACCACGTAATGGGACGCACAATAAAGGACACTTTCCTCCGATATAAGACGATGCAGGGATTCCAAGTAAAACGCAAGGCGGGTTGGGACACGCACGGACTTCCTGTGGAGTTGAGTGTGGAGAAATCATTAGGCATCACCAAAGAGGACATCGGCAAGAAAATCAGTGTAGATGACTACAACGACGCTTGCCGCAAAAACGTGATGATGTACACCAATGAGTGGACGGAACTCTCTGAAAAGATGGGGTATTGGGTGGACTTGGAGCATCCTTACATTACTTACGATAACAAGTACATCGAATCGCTATGGTACCTGTTAAAGCAGCTCTACCAGAAGGGCTTACTCTATAAGGGGTACACCATTCAGCCATATTCGCCCGCAGCAGGAACGGGTCTTTCTTCACACGAACTGAACCAACCTGGTTGCTACCGTGATGTGAAGGACACAACGGTGACGGCACAGTTTAGGGCCATCTCCCCAACTCTCCCCCTCTATGGAGAGGGAGGCCATGCGTCAGGTTTGCCTGTCTATATCTTGGCATGGACAACCACCCCTTGGACACTTCCATCCAACACAGCCCTTTGTGTAGGTCCCAAGATTGACTACATAGCAGTGAAGGGCAAGAACCCATACAGCGGTGAGGAAGCCATCTACATCATGGCAGAGGCGCGTCTGTCCGCTTACTTCCAAGCCGAGAAGGATGAGGAAGGCAACGAGAAGCCGCTCGAAATCCTCTGGAAAGGCAAGGGAACTGACCTCGTGGGTATGCGTTATGAGCAGTTGATGCCTTGGGTGAAGCCATGTGCGCTGGAAGACAACAAAGTGGTGGTGAAGGAACAGGAGGCTTTCCGTGTCATCCCTGGCGACTATGTGACTACAGAGGATGGTACGGGTATCGTACATATCGCTCCCACGTTTGGTGCTGATGATGCGAAGGTGGCAAAGGATGCTGGCATCCCATCCCTCTTCATCATTGACAAGGCTGGCGACACCCGTCCCATGGTCGATTTCACAGGCAAGTACTTCGTAAAGGAAGACATGAACGAAGAATTTGTAAGTCTCTGTGTGAATGAGAGTTATTGGAAGCATAGTGGCGACTTTGTTAAGAATGCCTATGATCCCAAATACAACCAAGGTGGCAAGTACGACGAGAAGGCTGCCAACAAGGACATGGATTTGAATGTGGTGCTGTGTGTGGAGATGAAGGAGGAAGGAACGGCTTTCAAAATTGAGAAGCATGTCCACAATTATCCTCACTGTTGGCGCACCGACAAGCCAGTGCTTTATTACCCTCTTGACTCTTGGTTCATCAAATCGACTGCAAAGAAAGACCGTATGTTTGAGTTGAACCAAACCATCCAGTGGAAACCCGAATCAACAGGTACAGGACGTTTCGGCAAGTGGCTTGAAAACCTCAACGACTGGAACCTCTCCCGTTCACGCTACTGGGGCACTCCCCTACCTATCTGGCGCAATCGTGACACCCATGAGGAAGTGTGCATTGGTTCTGTAGAAGAACTTTACAACGAGATTGAAAAGGCTGTGAAGGCAGGTGTGATGGCATCGAACCCATTGAAGGACAAAGGTTTTGTGCCTGGCGACATGAGTCAGGAGAACTATGACAAGATTGACTTGCACCGTCCTTATGTAGATGATATCAAACTGATTTCTGATAAGGGCAATGTCCTGACTCGCGAACTTGACCTCATTGATGTTTGGTTTGACTCTGGTGCCATGCCTTACGCACAGGTTCACTATCCATTTGAGAATAAAGAACTGATTGACAAGGGTATCGCCTACCCTGCCGACTTCATTGCCGAAGGTGTTGACCAGACACGTGGATGGTTCTTCACGCTGCATGCCATCGCCACGATGGTGTTCGACTCGGTGGCATACAAGGCGGTGATTTCCAATGGTCTCGTGCTCGACAAGAACGGCATCAAGATGTCGAAACGTCTGGGCAACGTGATTAACCCCTTCGAGTGCATTGGCACGTATGGTGCAGATGCGGTGCGGTGGTACATGATTACCAACTCATCGCCTTGGGACAACCTCTCGTTCGACCCTGAAGGTGTAAAGGAAGTGACAAGTCAGTTCTTCATCAAATTGCAGCAGGCTTATTCGTTCTTCACCATGTATGCGAATGTGGATGGCTTTGAGTACAAGGAAGCAGACATCGCATATACTGATCGTCCAGACTTCGACCGTTGGTTGCTCAGTGAACTCAACACGCTCGTCAAGAACGTACAGACATACCTCGATGACTACGACCCAACACCTGCTGGCCGTCTCATTCAGTCGTTTGTCATTGACAACCTCTCCAACTGGTACATCCGTCTGAACAAGCCTCGTTTCTGGGGTGGTGAGATGACTGCAGACAAACTCTCAGCTTATCAGACACTCTACACGTGTCTCGACACGTTGAGTCGATTGATTGCACCGATTGCACCCTTCTATGCTGACCAGCTCTTCCGCGACCTCAACAACGCCACCGGCAAGGACACTGCGAAGAGCGTACACCTCGCCCAGTTCCCGACCTTCAACGAGGCATACATCGACACCGAACTGGAAGCTGCGATGGAGTCAGCCATGAAGGTGACTTCAATGGGATTATCTATCCGCAAGAAGGTGAAGATTCCTGTGATTCAGGCACTTCAATCCATTGCTATCCCCGACACTGACATGGTATTCAGCGGTCGCATTGAACGCATGAAGGACATCATCATGAAGGAGGTGAACGTGAAGGAATTGCAACTGATGGATGGCAGGATGCTGGTGAAGAATGTGAAGTGCGACTTCCGTGTGATGGGCAAAAAGTTTGGCAAGTTGATGAAAGCCGTGAATGCCGCTGTCACTGCCATGTCGCAAGAACAGATTGCAGAGTTAGAAGCTAACGGACAAATCACGTTGCAAGCTGAAGGACAGGATGCTGTGATTGAATTGGCAGACGTGGACATCATGTCACAGGACATCCCCGGATGGAGTGTTGCCAATGAAGGTACCACAACAGTGGCACTCGACATCACCATCACGCCAGCCTTGAAGACAGAAGGCAATGCCCGCAAGGTCATCAAGCAGATTCAAGGTCTCCGCAAGTCACAGGGCTTCGAGATTACCGACCGCATCAAGGTGGTCATCACCGACACACCCGAAACGCAAGCGGTTCTTGACATCTTCAAAAACAACATCGCCGCTCAAGTGCTTGCCAACTCCATCGAACTTGGCAATCCTGCTGGCGAAGCGATTGACTTCGACGACTTTAAGGCTGTCATCACTGTTCAGAAAGACTAAATACAGATGACCAGAAAGAACAAGCATATCCTTTCCATCACCCTCTTTCTTGCCATTCTTGTCATTGACCAAATCATCAAGGTCAGTGTCAAGACTGGCATGTATCTGGGTGAACGCATTGAAATCACCAGTTGGTTCAGCCTTCTGTTTGTGGAGAATAATGGCATGGCATTTGGTTGGGAGCTATGGGGAGGGAAACTCATTCTCACCCTGTTTCGTATCGTTGCCATCTGCCTCATCGGTTGGTTTATCTACAGGGAAATAAAAAGCCGAAAGCCAACGGGTTATATCGTTTGTCTTACCCTAATTGCAGCAGGTGCTGCTGGAAACATCATCGACTGCCTCTTCTATGGGCTTATTTTCAACACTCCTCCCTACCCTCAGGTGGCAGATTTTCAACCTTGGGGATACGGGTACGGCGACTTCCTCTATGGCAAGGTGGTCGATATGTTCTACTTCCCGCTGATAGAATGGGATATGCCCGACTGGATGCCCATCTACACAGGTCAGCACTGCGTGTTCTTCTCCCCCATCTTCAACTTTGCCGATGCAGCCATTTCGTGTGGCATCATCGCCTTGCTACTGTTCTATCACAAAATTATTAGCCAGATAAAGATTCAGTCATGAAAAAAGCCCTTCTGCTGGTTCCACTCATCTTTTCTCTCTTTGCGTGTGACAACCGTCCCAAAGATGTGCTGTCACGCGGAAAGATGGAAGATGTGCTATACGACTACCACCTGATGCAGGGTCTTATTGACCAATTGCCAGCAGACGAGCGGCAGGAAAAGGCACAAAGTTATCTGGAGGCTGTGTTTGCCAAGCATGGAATCACTGAGGCACAATTTGACTCATCCGCCATCTATTACAATCGGCACACCAAAGACCTTCATAAAATTTACACCAATCTGAAAGAACGGTATGACGGTGCCAACGAAGAAATACAACTCGTGAATGGCAACAACGACATGATGGCGATATACGCTGAAGGAGGTGATACGACCAATCTATGGAACGCTGCAAATCTCATCGTCCTAAGACACAAAGACATCCTCAACAAGGAAAGCTTTACCATCCATGCAGACAGCAGTTTCCGCCATCACGATCAGTTCATCTTCACATTCGTTCCTGTTTTCATGAAAGAATCCAACGAAGACCGCAATACGAGCCTTAGCGTTGGCTTGAGCATTCTCTATGCCAGCGGAAAACACATCGGCACCTCACGTCAAATTGCTTTTAATGGGCGTCAGCAACTTACCCTCAAAGCAGCCGATGAAGAAGACATCAAGCAGATTACAGGATTCTTCTACTATCAAGGTAAAGCCAACGTACGTAACATCTGTCTCATTGATGACATTTCGCTTGTCCGTATGCATGAGAAGGAGACAGAAGTTGTTGAGAAAGCCGACACTCTTGCCACAGACTCTGTAGAAGCAGATACTCTGCCTAAACCAACAGAGCGACGTTTAACCCCAGAAGAGATTCGCCAACAGAACCGTTCGAAGGAACAAATCAAGATACAAACAGCGCCCTCTGTCCGTACCCCAAACAAAATGGGTCCAAAGAGACGCACCAATACTACAGCTCCTTCACCTCAACAGAAAAAATAATCATGCGAAGAGTTGCAGCATCAAAAGTATATATCAACGACAAGGAGTTCCACAATCACGTTGTGGAACTCCTTGATCATTTTCTTGTCAACCACTACCCTCTTCAGGGCGAGCTGCCCATGACAGAATGGTTAGGTGGCACCATCATCATTCAAGGCAGAGAAGCATATCATACACCGCAAGTCCTATCTCTTGCGGAACTCTGCACATACAATACCCGTAGCGATAGCAACATTCAGCGACTCTGACGTTTTACGACCTTCGGGATAAGGAGGAATATAAAGTTTTTCGGTCACAAACATTTCCACCTCCTTAGACACACCGTTCCCTTCATTTCCCATCACAATCAGTCCATATTTCTCCAATTTCTTGCCATACAGAATATCACCCTCAAGGGAAGTTCCATACACGGGAATGCCATCCTCTAACGAAGCAAGCAACGCAGGCAAATCTTCATAATGCACCTGCACTCTTGCCATTGCCCCCATCGTAGCCTGCACCGTTTTCGGATTATAGATGTCTGCGCATCCCTTCGAACAGAAGATGTGCTCGATACCGAACCAGTCTGCCAGTCTCACAATGGTGCCAAGATTACCAGGGTTCTGCACATCGTCCAACACCAGACATAGATTTCTCTTCGCCTCTTCATGGATATCCACCTCATCAGTCCGCTGCTTAAACACCGCCAACACTTGCTGCGGAGTTTCCTGAAAACTAACCCTCCGCAACTCATCGTCCGTCACTTCATCCACTTCCACTCCACTCGACCTCAACACACTGACCCACCCATCATGTTCCATGAACCACTTTGAGGTGGCAACAAGATAAGTGCATTCAAAGACATCCCGCAAATCGTCCACCAATTTGTGGCCCTCTGCCACAAACACGCCTTCGGCCTTCCGATACTTCTTCATCTCCAGCGAACGTACATACTTCATTTTATTCTTGCTAATCATTATTCTCGGATTTGGGGACAAAGGTACAAAAACTAAAAACTAAAAACTAACAACTATCCATTAAAGTATGTTTTGAACACAAAAAAGAGAACGTTACTTCAACTTTTAGTTTTTAGTTTTTAGTTTTTAGTTCAGAATCTTTACCTTTGCACACAAATTTGCCATTTCCAAGTGAAATCACGTCATACATATATTATATCATTATCATTACTGAATATGACAATTCTGTCCTGTTCGGTAGATAAATACATTCCCGAGGGAGAACACATGCTGACAGGAGTGGCAGTGACGTGCGATGACGAAGATGTACAAAAAACCTACATGTTAGACGATTATGTGACCTTGCAGACAAACTCAAAATGGTTCGGAGCCCGCGTTCCACTGAAGATTTACACCCTTTCAGGTACAGACACCACCAAACGTTCGTGCCGCTTTTGGAGGAAACTGGGTGAAGCCCCCGTGCTCTACGACAGCGTGAAGGCAAGGAAGACCATGAGCGACATCCGTCAAGTGTTAGGCAACGCAGGCTACATGAAAGCTGAAGTGGAGGAGTTCAAGATGGAGAAAGGCAAGAAAATCAAAGTGCTCTACAACGTACATCCCAACGAACGCTACACCATCCGTCACATTCACCGTATCGTGGAAGACAAGGGATTGCGCCATTACCTCACGGTGGAAGACACCATCAACTCACTGCTAAAGAAAGGCAGGCCTTTCGACGTAAACACACTGAACGGCGAGCGCAACCGCATCACCTCCTATCTTCGCAACCACGGCTATTACAAATTCACGAAGGAGGACATCCGTTTCAGTGCAGACACCGCCCACAACTCCACCGAAGTGGATGTGCTGCTCAACGTCAAACTGCATCAAGAAGATGGACGTACCGAGGCAACAGAACATAAGCCATACACCATTGGCAACGTCAACTTCCTCACCGACGTAACGATACTCCAAACACCAACAGACACACTCCGGCGTGGAGGCTACAACTTCATTAGCCAAGAACGTCCACACTTTCGGAAACGACTACTCATCAGTCACTCCATGATACGTCCAGGAGAGCCCTACAACGACACCCACTTTCGTCGCACCTATACCAACTACACCCGTCTGTCCGCCATTTCGTTCTCCAACATCAACCTGACAGAACGACCTGGTACCGACACTCTCGACTGTAACATCATCGTCAACCACGCAAAGCCTCACTCCTTCGGTTTTGATGTAGAGGCAACCAACTCGGCTGGTGATCTCGGAGCGGCAATCTCCACCTCTTATCAGAACAAGAACTTATTCCGAGGTTCCGAATCGTTCATGTTCAAGATACGTGGTGCTTACGAAGCCATCACAGGATTGGAAGGCTACGAAGGCAACAACTACGTGGAACTGGGAGCCGAAGCAACGTTAGGATTCCCTGCTTTTCTGCTACCCTACGTGAAACGTGAATGGGGCACTGAACACAACGCATCATCTGAAATCTCTCTACAATACAATATGCAGAACCGCCCAGAGTTCCAACGTCGAGTGCTCACTGCCGCATGGCGATACAAATGGAACAGCCGCAACCAACGTGTTCAGAACCGTTTCGACCTATTGGAGGTGAACTACGTTTATATGCCGTGGATTTCACGCACCTTCAAGGAGCAATATCTTGACTCGTTAGGTAGGACAAACGCTATTCTGCGCTATAATTACGAAAACCTGCTCATCACAAAACTCGGTTATACCTACTCCTACAACTCGCTGGGTGCCCGCGAACAAACCTACGGCAAGAACGCCTACACCATCCGTTTCAACATCGAAACCTCAGGCAATGTACTCAATGCCTACTCACAGATAACTAAAGCCAGCAAAAACTACGCTGGACAATATAAATTCTGCGACATCGCCTTCGCACAGTATGTGCGTGGCGACTTCGACTATTCAAAGAGTTTCCGTATCGACAAGAACAACTCGGTGGCATTCCACGGAGCCTTGGGCATCGCCTATCCTTACGGGAACTCTAACCAGTTACCTTTCGAGAAACGCTATTTCGGCGGTGGTGCCAACAGCGTGCGCGGATGGTCAGTACGTTCACTGGGGCCTGGAGCCTACAACGGTAAGGACAAAGGCATCAACTTCCTCAACCAATGCGGTGACATCAAACTCGACCTCAGTATCGAATACCGTGCCCAGCTCTTCTGGAAGTTCAGCGGTGCAGCATTTGTCGATGCAGGTAACATCTGGACGATCCGCAAATACCAAGACCAACCCGATGGCGAGTTCCGTCTCGACAAATTCCACGAACAAATTGCCGTCAGCTATGGCATAGGTCTCCGCATGGACGCAAACTTCTTCATTGTCCGCTTCGATGCTGGTATGAAAGCCATTGACCCAGCCTACACGGGTCGTGACCACTACCCCATCACCCACCACGACTTCAGTCGCGACTTTGCCTTCCACTTTGCTGTGGGATTACCATTTTAACCCAAACCCATATAAGGCAAGACTCGAGTTGTTATCAACTCAAGTTTGCTAAAATACGGGTGGAATACGATGCGTAAGGGTATTTTTGATTTTTTTCCTTTTTTTTCTTGGTGGTGTGGGGAAAAAATATGTACCTTTGTGAGTTATTTCGTGTACCTACAATATTTATATGTTTTAATGTAAAAACACCAACGATAACTTTAATTTTTATTTTATGGCTAACAACAAGGAAAAACTCTTCTCGGAGTTTCAAGCCCCAACCACACAGGAATGGTTGGACAAGATTCAGGTTGACCTGAAGGGTGCAGACTTCCAGAAGAGATTGGTTTGGAGAACCAACGAAGGCTTCAACGTGCAGCCTTTCTATCGCCGTGAGGACTTGGCTGACCTCAAGGCTGTCGATTCTCTCCCCGGAGAGTTTCCGTTTATCCGTGGCAACAAAAAAGACAACAATCTCTGGTTCGTACGTCAGGACATCAACGCAGAGGATGCGAAGGCTGCCAACGCAAAGGCACTGGACATTCTGAACAAAGGTGTTGATTCGCTCGGTTTCAAGATTCCAGGCAAGAGCGTGAGCAAGGAGTTCATCGCTTCCCTGCTTGACGGCATCCTGCCACAATATGTGGAACTGAACTTCAAGACTTGCCAGCGCCATTGTGTGGAATTGGCACAAGTACTTGTCGAGTATTTCAAGGAGAAGGGCTATCCACTGGCGGAGCTGAAGGGAAGCATCAACTTCGACCCCATCAGCAAGGTGCTATGCAAGGGCAAAGATGTGTCTCCAGTGCTCGCATTCGCCAAACCACTTATCGAGGCATTGGCTGAATTGCCAGCATACAAGTGTATCAACGTAAACACCGTGGCTGTCAACAACGCGGGTGCTTACATCTATCAGGAACTAGGTTATGCCCTTGCTTGGGGTGCTGAGTATCTGAACATCCTCACTGAGGCTGGCGTGGATGCCACCGAAGCTGCTAAGCGCATCAAGTTCAACATGGGTGTGAGCGAGAACTACTTCATGGAGATTGCCAAATTCCGCGCTGCCCGTATGCTGTGGGCACAAATTGTCAAGGCTTACGAGCCGAAGTGCGACTGTGCTTGTCAGATGCATGTATGCGCATATACTTCAGAGTACAACCAAACATTGTTCGACTCTTACGTAAACTTGCTCCGTTCGCAAACTGAAGCCATGTCAGCTGCTATCGCAAACGTGGATTCCATCGTCGTAACTCCATTCGACAAGCCTTACGAGGTTCCATCAGATTTTGCAGAACGTATCGCCCGCAACCAGCAATTACTGCTGAAGGAAGAGGCACATTTCGACAAACTCGTCGATGTGGCTGGAGGTTCTTACACCATCGAGCATCTGACCGATGCCATCGCCAAGGAAGGTTGGAAACTCTTCCTTGAAGTAGAGAACGCTGGCGGTTTCCTCGCTGAAGCACTCAAGGGCAACATCCAGAATGCCATCAACGCATCGAATGACAAGCGTCATGCCGATGCTGCCAAACGCAAGGAGTTCATCCTTGGAACGAATCAGTTCCCCAACTTCACCGAGACATCTGACGGCAAGGCTCCTATGCAGTGCTGCTGCTCTTGCCACGAGGACGGAGAACTGCCAACCCTCAACAAGGAACGTCTGGCTTCCGAATTTGAGACCTTGCGCCTCTCCACTGAGAAAGCAGCCAAGCAGCCTATCGCCTTCATGCTCACCATCGGTAACCTCGCCATGCGCCAGGCACGTGCGCAGTTCTCTTGCAACTTCCTTGCTGCAGCAGGTTACAAGGTGATGGACAACCTCGGCTTTAAGACAGTAGAAGAAGGTGTTGATGCTGCTCTGGCAGCAGGTGCTGACATCGTGGTCATCTGCTCTTCCGATGATGAGTATGCAGAGTATGCTATCCCAGCATTCCAGTATCTCAATGGTCGCGCCATGTATGTGGTGGCAGGTGCTCCTGCTTGCTCCGAAGACCTCAAGGCTGCTGGCATCGAGAATTTCATCCATGTTAAGTCTAACCAGCTTGAAACGCTCAAGGCGTACAATGCTAAACTCGGAATCTAATTATGGCACGCAAGAATTTCAACAATATAGACATTTACGCTGGCATTCAAGAGAAGAATGGCCAGCAGTGGCAGAAAGAGAATGGCATCAGCGCAAACTGGCGTACTCCAGAGCAGATTGACATTCAACCCGTTTACACCAAGGAAGACCTCGAAGGCATGGAGCACCTGGACTTCACTGCCGGCATTCCTCCCTACCTTCGTGGCCCTTACTCGATGATGTACCCCTTCCGTCCTTGGACCATCCGCCAGTACGCAGGTTTCTCCACGGCAGAGGAGTCCAACGCTTTCTATCGTCGTAACCTCGCCTCTGGCCAGAAGGGGCTCTCGGTGGCATTCGACCTCCCCACTCACCGTGGCTACGACCCCGACAACGCCCGTGTGGTGGGTGACGTGGGCAAGGCAGGTGTTTCTATCTGCTCACTGGAGAACATGAAGGTGCTCTTCGCTGGCATCCCATTGAACAAGATGTCCGTGTCCATGACCATGAATGGCGGTGTGCTCCCTGTGCTCGCCTTCTACATTAACGCGGGCCTGGAACAGGGCGCCAAGCTCGAGGAGATGGCTGGTACCATCCAGAACGACATCCTCAAGGAGTTCATGGTGCGTAACACGTATATCTATCCACCTGCATTCTCCATGAAGATTATCGCCGACATCTTCGAATACACTTCACAGAAGATGCCGAAGTTCAACAGCATCTCCATCTCTGGTTATCACATGCAAGAAGCTGGTGCCACTGCCGACATCGAGTTGGCTTACACCCTTGCCGACGGTATGGACTACCTCCGCACTGGTGTGGACGCAGGTATCGACGTGGATGCCTTCGCTCCTCGCCTCTCGTTCTTCTGGGCAATCGGCATGAACCACTTCATGGAGATAGCCAAGATGCGTGCAGGTCGTCTGTTGTGGGCAAAGATTGTGAAGAGCTTCGGTGCCAAAAACCCCAAGTCGCTTGCACTCCGCACCCACTCTCAGACATCTGGCTGGTCACTCACCGAACAGGATCCCTTCAACAACGTGGGTCGTACCTGTATCGAAGCTATGGCAGCCGTGCTGGGTCACACCCAGTCACTCCACACCAACGCACTCGACGAGGCTATCGCCCTGCCTACCGACTTCTCGGCTCGTATTGCCCGTAACACCCAGATTTACATCCAGAACGAGACCAAGGTCTGCAAGCAGATTGACCCTTGGGCAGGTTCTTACTACGTGGAGACCCTGACCAACGAGCTCGTCCACAAGGCATGGGAACACATTCAGGAAATCGAGAAGCTTGGCGGTATGGCAAAAGCTATCGAGACAGGTCTGCCCAAGATGCGCATCGAGGAAGCTGCTGCACGCACACAGGCACGCATCGATTCAGGTACACAGACCATCATTGGAACCAACAAGTACCGTCTCGACCATGAAGACCCCATCGACATCCTCGAAATCGACAACACTGCTGTTCGTCTGCAACAGGAGGCTGCCCTCAAGGAACTCAAAGCCAACCGCGACGAGGCTGCTTGCCAAGCTGCCTTGGCCGAAATCACAAAATGTGTGCAAGAGTTCAAGGATGGCAAGAAGAGCGAAAACAACCTGCTCGACCTCGCTGTCAAGGCAGCGGGTTTGCGTTGTACGCTCGGGGAAATATCCGACGCTTGCGAAGCTGTTGTGGGTCGTTACAAAGCAATCATCAGAACAATTAGCAACGTGTACAGTTCAGAATCCAAGAGCGACAAGGCCTTTGAGGAGGCTTGCGCTGCAACCGAGAAGTTTGCTCAGGCAAATGGTCGCCGTCCGCGCATCATGATAGCCAAGATGGGACAGGATGGTCACGACCGTGGAGCGAAAGTAGTGGCAACGGGCTATGCCGACTGCGGTATGGACGTTGATATGGGTCCTCTCTTCCAGACACCAGCCGAAGCAGCACGCCAGGCTGTCGAGAACGACGTCGATGTGCTCGGCGTATCTTCTCTCGCCGCTGGTCATAAGACCCTCATCCCACAAGTTATCGAAGAACTGAAGAAGCTGGGCCGTGAGGACATCCTCATCACCGCTGGTGGTGTCATCCCTGCACAGGACTACGACTTCCTCTACAAGGCTGGTGTTGCCGCCATCTTCGGTCCTGGCACCTCTGTGGCTTACTCTTGCTGCGAAGTGATGAAGATTCTCAACGAAGAGTAATTTCGCGAAGGACTCATCACACTTTTCAGTATTTGTGAACTGACGTAACATATACATCATACAACGCCGAAGGGGGCGCACCAAAATTGGTGCGCCCCCTTCGGCGTATTTTTTTCTTTTCTGCGTCTTTCTATCTTGACAGCATCACAGAGCTTTAGAGACTCATGTTCTGCAAGAAGGAGATGAGAACACCAGCAGCGACAGCAGAACCAATCACACCCGATACGTTAGAAGACATACAGTAGTTGAGCACATGGTTCTTAGGGTCGTACTTGGTGGAGATTTCGTTGCAAACACGTGATGCCATCGGCACAGCGGAAAGGCCAGTTGCACCAATGAGCGGGTTGATTTTCTTCTTGGAGAAGAGGTTTGTCACCTTCACCATGCAGATACCAGATGCAATCGAGAGACCGAAAGCGAAGAAACCACCCACCACGATACCAATAGTAGTCCAGTTAAGGAACGCCTGCACCGTCATCGTAGCACCTACACAGAGACCGAGGAACACGGTGGCAGTGTTCATGATAGAGTTGCTAATGGTGTCAAACAAACGACCCGTGTCAGAACCGATTTCCTTCAGTAGGTTGCCAAACATGAGCATACCAATCAGCGATACGGCTGATGGAACGAGCAGTGCTACAATAGTGGTCACAGCGATGGGGAATATAATCTTGATGACCTTCTCGTTCTTCATCTTCTGGCCAGAAGGGAAGAGCTTATCTTGTTCCTTCATGTTGATGCGCAGTTCTTTCTCCGAGCAGAGCATCTTCACCACAAGTGGGATAATCACAGGCACAAGTGCCATGTAGCTATAAGCCGCGATGGCGATAGGTGCCAAGAGATGAGGAGCCAGCTTGATGGTGGTGAAGATAGCTGTAGGACCGTCAGCACCACCGATAATACCGAGTGAAGCAGCCTCCTTGATGTTGAACTGACCAGAGGCAACTGCGATGATGAGCACCGCGAAGATACCCATTTGGGCAGCGGCACCAAAGATAGACAGGCGCAGGTTGCGGAGCATCGGACCGAAGTCTGTCAACGCACCCACACCCATGAAGATAACAGGAGGCAGGAAGCCCGTCTTGATAAGCATGTAGTAGAGGAAGTTCATCAAGCCGAGGTCGTGCGCAATCTGAGGGAGCGACATCTCCCAGATGTTCTCTGCCAGCACGTTGCCTGCTGCATCAACAATGCGTCCTGCCTCGTCTGCCTGATACACGCCCATATCACCACCAGGGAAGTTGGCAATCAACACACCGAAGGCGATGGGGATGAGCAACAGCGGCTCGAAGTGCTTGACGATGCCGAGGTACAGGAGCACAAAGGCAAGCAAGTACATAATTAGGTATGTACCGTTGGCGGCGATGATGTCGCTGAACGCCGTCATTTGGTATATGTTATTGAGTATCTCTTCCATATTTACGCCATTTTCATGATTGGGTCATCTTCTTCTACGGAGTCACCAGAGTTGACGAGGATGGCGGTGATGGTGCCAGCCTTGTCGGCACGGATGGCGTTGAAGGTCTTCATGGCCTCGATGTAACCAAGCGTGTCACCTGCCTGTACGGTGTCACCCACCTTCACAGGAGTCTCCGAGTTGTCCTTCACAAGATAGAACTTACCTTCCAGTGGAGCGAGGATATCCTCACCCTCACCAGCAGGGGCAGCTGCGGGTGCAGCACCACCTGCCAAAGCTGCGATAGGAGCAGCGGCTGGAACAGCATCGCCGTAAGCAATCTCCACCTTATAGTTCACGCCGTTCACCTGAACGGTCACGCTCTTCGGACCTTCAGCACCAGCAGCAGGTGCGTTTTTAGCAGCCTTACGCTTGGCGAGGTCAGCCTCAAAGTCTGCTTTAGCTTTACCGCTCTTGTAAGCGCGGTACTGCTCTGGGTGCATGGCGAGTTCGAAGAGTTCTTCGTCATCCTCACCAAGTTCCCAACCGTTCTCCTGCATTTCCTTACGGAACTCGTCGAGTTTGTCGGGGAAGTAAGACTGTGGGTCTTGGGTCTCGAACTCGCGACCCTGCTCCTTTGCCATCTGCACCAGTTCAGGAGCCACAGGACCAGGCAGTTGTCCAGCCTTGCCGAGTATCATGTCCCAGATGGTGTCGGCAATCATGCTCCAACGAGCCTTGCCCTTCTCCATCTGCATCACGTTCATCAACGCGAGGTTCTTCACATACTGCGAGAACGGAGTCACGAGGCATGGATAACCTACCTTTGGCCACACGTAAGCCACTTCGTCGAAGAGCTTGATGAGCAGGTCGTCGGTAGTCAGTTCTGGCTGATTGTTCTTCACCTTCCACTTGTTCAGCGACTTGAGGTTGTCCTCCAAGTCCGTCATCAGCGAACCCATCATACCACCAGGCAGACCTGGCTTCACAAGCAGCGAGTTGTTGATGTGGTTGAGGTCAGGAATATAGTAGCCGAGGAAGTCGTCACACATCTCCTGAATCTGGGTGCGCACCTCCATATAGGCAGCCATATTGATTTCCTTCACCTTGAAGCCTGCATCCTTCAGCATCTCCTGCACGGCGATGATGTCAGCGTGACCCGTACCCCAAGAGAGTGGAGACATGCCCGTGTCGATGTAGTCACAACCAGCGTTGCAGACCTCGAGGATGCTTGCCATGTTGAAGCCAGGACCAGCGTGCGAGTGATACTGAATCACGATGTCCTTCTTCAGTTTCTTGATGCCTTCCACAATCTTGCCAAGTGATACAGGACGGCCAATACCTGCCATATCCTTCAAACAGATTTCGTCAGCACCAGCATCGATGAACTGCTTGGCAAGGTTCACATAATACTCCACGGTGTGGATGGGAGAATAAGTGATGCACAGAGCAGCCTGTGCAATCATGCCAGCCTCCTTCGAATACTGGATGGAAGGTATCACGTTGCGTGGGTCGTTCAGACCACAGAAAATACGAGTGATGTCAGTGCCCTGAGCCTTCTTCACCTTGTAGAAGAGCTTGCGCACATCCTTTGGCACGGGGCTCATGCGCAGACCGTTCAGCGCGCGGTCCAGCATGTGCGTCTGAATGCCAGCCTCATGGAATGGCTTTGTCCATTCGCGCACAGACTTGTTGGGATTTTCTCCGTAGAGGAGGTTCACCTGCTCGAAGCCACCACCGTTCGTTTCCACACGGTCGAAGCATCCCATCTTGATGATGGCAGGAGCCACTTTAACGAGTTGGTCCACACGAGGCTGATACTTACCAGCACTCTGCCACATATCGCGGAAGACCAATGAGAACTTTACTTCTTTTGCCATATTTCTTTTTAACCTTAAAATTTCTACAATTTTGTTACCTTTGTCACCCGACCTTTGCCACCAGTGATTTTGCTGATGGTGGCGTCGATGATGGCTTTCGTGTTTGCGTCAATCGCCTCGATGGCCTTGGCGGCTGGAGCCACCTTCTTTGCCACGGTCTCTTCAGGTGCCCACTTGTTGACCGCCCAGATGAGCAACTTGCCGAGATTAATCACGATGAGCAGCACCGCAAACACTGTGAGCATACCGACAACGAGGAGCTGTAAAGCTCCGTAAATGTCATTTGTAATCATATCAAACAGAATTAATTAAAATCTTTCTACGTTAAAAAACGGTGCAAAAATAGTAAAAAAAAATCACATAGCAGACCTTTCTCTCCACCTTTTTTACAAATTGGCATAAAAAGCCTACCCACAGACCTTTTTACTCCCCGTTTTGTGTTTTGCAGCAAAACTTTTGCAAGTATAAGTCAGAACTCAACACATCAAAAAGAAGCCACTCCCCGATAGTACTCCACCGCAATGTCTGGATAGCGGTAGAGATGAGTGCGGCGTGTTTTGATGACATCTGTATGGAAGTGTTTTTCATGTGACAATCGTTCCAATTCCTGCCATGAGGCGGCATAAGAGCGGTTATACAGCGTGGCAAGATAATGCACCTGTTCTTTCTTGGAGCATTTTTTCAGTTCAGGGTGGCGCAACTGTTGCAGACGGATGAAGATGGCCAGATAACGGCACTGTCCCTGAATAGTGCCCAGTCGTTTGACACGATAGCGACGGGCTGTTGATGTGTCGTGCGTGTCAAACACGAAATCGTAGGTCTGTGCCAATGGCGAACGGTTCCAGTCTTTTTCCACATCCTCGGCAAACGAAGGTTTCATCTGGAACCTTCCAATGGAGAAATTCGATTGCTGCCGTCCTCCGCTCACATAGAGGGCGGTCACAGCGGCAGACTCTATCTCGTCCTGCCAACGGTTGTAACGTATCAATTCAGGAAAGACAATCGCCTCTGCCATCGCGGCATCCACCTCGAAGTCATCAAACGTCTGCCTCCATTCCCCCCGATGCTCCTTCACATAAGTTTCCGCCTCTCGCCAGTCATCACCAAAGGCTCTCCGATGGTTCATAGAAAACGCTGTGGTTCCACTCATCACGAGCAACCACAGCGATAAAATATATTTCAACTTTACTTGATACATACGTGTCTCGATTCACACTTTATCTCTCTGGAAATCAAGGACATTTCACAATTTGTACGTGCAGAGCACTATTTGACTGCCTTCCACTTCCACCCATTGCAGTTTGTCGGGTTGAGCTGAGAAGGAAACTGGGTCGAAGTAACTCATGCCCTCGATAACCAGATAGCCATCCTCTGCATACTCCACGGTGCGCTTGCCGCTGCGGCTCTTATACTTGCCGTAGGCGGGTTTCTCCTGCTTTCTTTGATCCTTCATGTTCTTGTAGGAGGCTTTCTTGTTGAACTTTTCCAGTTCTGCTTCTGTGATGTCTTTCACACCATCGCAATTCAGCACACCGTATGTGCCTTTCGAATCGTTCGATACCAGCATAGGCCACTTTTCCAACAGCCAGCAGATGGGACCGCCACCCCTTCCTGCATTGGCACCAGCACCAGTGCCCACACCTCCACTTGGGAAGCCGACATAGCATCGGTTTTCAGAATAGGCGAACGCATACCCCTTCGGCAGCGTGTAGAGCACCGTCTTCTCCACAGGCGAGGCATCCAGTTCAGGGATGTCCTTATAAGCATCCTCCAGGATGTTGGCAATACCTATCACCATGTTGTAGTCGGCACGTTCGAAGGCACACTGGGGGATGGTTCCGTCTTTCACGGCATCGGCCATGATGCTGTTATATTCAGCCAAGTACGTCTTTTCTTTATCAATCTGGCGTGCCAGCGAAGCACGATATTCCTTGGCAGCCTCCAGTCGATAGTTATAAAGCAGCTCGTCAGCCTCGGCATAAAGGGCATCCACCTGTGCCATGTCGTCGGTGGCGAAGATTTGCTTGTAGATTTTTGCCAACTTGCTGTTATACTTCGTACCCAAAGCGGAATAGTCGTGGGTTGACTCTCGTTCAGCGAACTTCTGCATGTCCTGTGCCAATTTCGCCATCCGAGTTTCCAGCGTCACCGCCCCACTCGTCATCTGCTTCATTTGCTGTCCAAAATCCATCGCATTGGTTGCCGCCTTCTGCATCTTTGCCACGAACTCTGGATGCGCCTTGATGTATGCCTCCTGCTCCTTCTCGCTCATTTTTTCGAACTTCTCTATCTCGCTGTCATTCATGTCAACACCCAGCATCTTGGTCATCATCTTCTGACGGATAGGCTCTTTCTGCGACTCGGGGATGTTGTCATCGCCCAATATCTCGAGTTCTTTCTGCGTGATGCCGAACTGGTCGCAGATTTTGTTCTCCCACCTCTTGCGCTCTGCCTCTATTTCGGCATCCGAGCAACCTGTGGCATTCTCCTCCAACTGGGTGGCGCGTTCCGTCACTGCCAGAATCTTCATGTAGTAGGCATCGCGCTCTTCTTGGGTGCTTCGTGCCATCTTCTCAGCCGATGGCAGTGGAGGGAGTTCCGCCAAGAGTGCTTGCGACGTGGTGGCGGTGCTGGGTTTCACCACCCCGTCCCACAGCAGCGTCGTCTGCTTGCGCTTCTGGATGATGTCAGAACCTTGGGGAACAGCCATAGCACCGTCGCTGTCACCATCGTTGACAGCCGTCTGCTCGCCATTGTCCAAACCTGCCACCTTCGTGACGGCGTTTTCAGCCTTCTGCTTCAGTTTCTTCAGAATTCCTTGTGCGTTCACATCAGCTGTACCCATCAGCAGCAGTACAGCCAGCACAGTCAGTGTTCTTTTTTTCATCGTTATTATCAGTTTAGGTTATCAATTATTTATAAAATATCGCATGATGTGTATTATCTCCCATCACCAGTTCGCCAATCTCACGTCCATCCCTCGAAAGGATGTAGTTCTTGCCGTTGTGCACACCATAAATGATAGTGCTCTATAGATTTGTTCATATTATCCCCACAAAGGTACGAATAAAATCACATTTTACCCCCCCCCGAATGTTAAATAGTGTTAAACGATAGGCTTTTCATGGCTTTTTCCCTATCGGGATGAGGATTTCGGGGAAGTGGACATCAACACTACGAAAACGGGCAGATGGCATTCCTCCCATTTCCCTGTTTCACGTTAGCGGGTAAGGATAAAAAAGAATACCCCGATGTGATTGTATTGACATCGGGGTATTGAATAGAATATGAACGTGGAAGGCTTGTTGAGGGTATTCGGGCACCTTCAACACAATTAGTGATTATTTCTTGATGAACTCTACGCGGCGGTTCTGGGCACGACCCGCCTCTGTCTTGTTGTCAGCCACAGGCTCATGGGAACCCTTGCCGACGGCACGGAGGTTGAAGCCATCGACACCGAGGCTTTCGAGTGCCTTCACCACGGCTTCAGCACGTTGCTGAGAGAGTGGGTCGTTGATGGCATCAGAGCCTTGATTGTCGGTGTGTCCCTGCACCTCGAAGCGAACGGTGGGGTTCTTCTTCATGTAGTCAGCAACTTTCTGAATCTCAGCCATCTACTCGCCCTTCAGCGTAGCCTTTCCTGTCTCGAAAAGAATGTTGTTCGTCACAAACTTACCGGTTTCGGCAATGGCCTTCTCGACGGCTGATGAATAATCAGTAGTATTGCGCTCATAGAGTTCAACGGCACCCTTGGCCATCACAATGTTGGTGACATAGATTCCCTTGTTGCTATCAGAACCGCCTTCCATGCTCCATGCACGTGGTTGCTTCTGATTAGGTATGTTCACAATACGGGAATAATTGAGATAAGCCTTGAACGCCCGCTTGTTAAATGAGAATGCGATGTGGTTCCAGTCATTCTTCTTAAACACCTTCCTGATTGCCTCTCTACTTGATTCTCCTTCAATTTTATTTCCATTAGGATTCCAAGAACCCCAGCCCCAGGCGATAGCATCATATTTCCCCTCCTGATTATTGTTCGCATTGGAGGTCTCTACACTTGTTCTGTAGTCAAATACTCTGTCTTCTCCATTTCCAGCATAATCCTCACCAAAGAAGAAGATATCCAATGTGGCATCCCAGCCAGAACCTTCCTCAGCAGGTTGAGAAAGCACATCAAACTCGATGGTGAACTCTTCTGGCAGATATTTCAAATCCTTCATTAATGGTTTAATCTGAGAATCTTCGAACTTGATAGCTTTCTTACCTTTAATACTAACCACCTCTACTTCAGAGCCATTTATCAAATCCCATTTGGAAGGGAATTCGCCCATCTGCTCGCCAGACAGGTCATCATTGAAGAATACAGTGCCACCACGCTTGAAGTCACTCTTGGCTTGAATCTGAGCAAAGTCAACTGCCTCGTCTCCATCCCCTACCTCTGCGTCCTCCTCATCGTCCGCATTCTTCGACTTCTTGCCTTTCTTTCCTTTAACGGCATCAGTGGCCGCATCATCGGTGTCATTGACCACATCGTTGACAGCCTTATCTATCTTTTCGTTCACTTTGTCTGCCACTCTGTTTTTGAGTTTCCCAAGAATGCCCTGTGCATTCACGTCTAGTACGCAGATCCCCATCATGAGGACTGCCACTAAAAGTAAATAGATTCTTTTCATAATCAGATTAGGTTTTTATGTAAATAAATTATTGTCGGCACAAAGGTAAAGCATTTTCATCATATTCACCACTATATTGATGAGTTTTTTGCTCCAAAATCATGAAAAAATGTTCCATTTCGCGCGTTTTTTACTATATAAACCTTAAAAATATCCTGAAAGAAAGAAAAAAGGGAGAAAAAGTCGTAACTTTGCAGCCCAAAAAGACATATACACATATTATATAATATAAAAGGATGAAACAAAAAACGAGGCTGTCACTCGACGACCTGAACAAGGGGAATGTCTGGACCATCACCCCCAGTGAATTGAGCCAGATGATCATCGATGCCAAAAAGAAGCACGATGACTATATTGAGAACGAAAAGCACTACACAAACATCCTCCGCATGGTGTTTGACATACAATACCTGAAACGGGAGGACACAGAACAGGTGAACAAACTGGAAAGCGTTGGTTTTGAGGTCTATTCCACACCCGACGAGAACGGGAACAACGCCATCGCCATCCGCAAGCACCCCATCAAGAAGGTGACTGACCTGACGCTGGAGAACATACAGCATCTGGAAGCATGGGAAGTGCTGGAACTCATCAACAACAACATGGGCACAGGATGGAAAGGTCTGCCACTTGCCATCCAGGACATCATCGAATCAGCGTTCTTCGTCGATTGTACCATCATGCCCGAAAAGACCATGCGCAAAAAGGGCGGCATCATCGACCGCCGCAAGGACGATGGCTACGAAGTGCTGGAAATAGAGCGCGGCACGTGGATTGAGGGCATTTTCATGAAACCCAAGCCCAAAGTGGAGAAAGTACACATCGACTACACCATCCACGATGATGAAGATGGCAGACGCCGCCGCCGGAAGAATGCTGAAAATGAGAACGATGAAGACTACGATGAGGAAATCGAATTGGAAGAGGAAGAAGAAGATGAGGACATGGACGATGAAGAACTGAAGAAGCTGGACGGTGACATAGACGAAGAAGACATCGAAGACGAAGAGCCCGACGAGCGGAATCTCCAGATTGAAGACATCGAAGACATCGCTGAAGACATGGAGGAAGAGGAGTGAGGCGCTTCGCTGAATAAGCCTTCGCTAAATGACAAATGATAAATGATAAATGACAAATGATAAATGAAAGGTGAAAACAGAAGAATTTTGGTAAAAAGTTTTCCCGTTCAATGAAAATGTCGTAACTTTGCATGATTTTTGTAATTTTGAGAAAATAAAAACTAAACATAATTATGGCAAAAAACAAGAAACAACAAGTGGTTAAGGATGAACCCATCGCACTTGACGTACAGCTCAACAAGGGCGAAGCGTTCATCGAGAAAAACTGGAAAAAGATTGCAGCCGTTCTGGGTGTAATCATCGTCATCGTTGCAGGTGTCTATATTTACAAGAACTACATGGCTGACAAGGAGCTGAGTGCCCAGAAAGCCATCGTAGCAGCTCAGACAGCGTTTGCTCAGCAGCAGTATGAACAGGCACTGAACGGTGACGGCAACACAAAAGGATTCTTGAAAATCATCGACGAGTTCGGCGGCACTCAGACAGCCAACCTTGCCAAACTCTATGCAGGACTTGCATTCGCCAAGACAGACAAGGTGGACGAGGCCATCAAGTATCTGGAGGACTTCTCCGTGCAGGATGACGACATCATCAGCCCTGCTGCCATTGCTGCCCTTGGCAACCTCTACGTGCAGAAGGGTGAGAACGAGAAGGGTATCAGCACACTCATCAAGGCAGCCAACAAGGCAGACAACGATGCCGTAAGCCCCGTATTCCTCTTGCAAGCCGGTGAGGTGTATGAATCCCTTGGTCAAAACGACAAAGCACTGGAGTTGTACAACAAAATCAAGAAGCAGTACTTCCGCAGTCCTCTGTCACAGGAAATCGACAAGTATATCGAAAGAGCAACAAAATAACAATCAACGAAAAACTAAAGTTAAAAACTAAAAGTGAAAATTACTCGGCCAATGATTGACTTTCAGTAACTTTCACTTTTAGTTTTTAATTTACAACTCAGTTGAGAACTATGGCTACCCAAAACCACAACCTATCCGACTACGACATCAACAAGGTGCCCGATGGCACTGGCATGAAAATGGGCATCGTCGTGGCTGAATGGAACGAGAACATCACCGCTGCCCTGCTGGAAGGTGCGAAAAACACGTTGATGAAACATGGCGTTTATCCCGAAGACATCACGGTGAAGACAGTACCAGGCAGTTTCGAACTGATATATGGTGCTGCACAGATGGTGAAGACAAAAGTGGATGCCGTCATCGCCATTGGCTGCGTCATCCGTGGAGAAACCCCACACGACCGATACATCTGTCAAGGCGTGACACAAGGGCTGGCACACTTGAATGCCACACAGGACACCCCCGTCATCTATGGACTTATCACCACACTCGACATGGAGCAAGCCAAAGACCGCGCAGGCGGCAAATTGGGCAACAAGGGTGACGAATGTGCTGTGACTGCCCTCAAGATGGTTGACTTCATGCGGAAAAAAGATTGAAACGCTTAGAAAAGATATTGGTCAACCTTGTCGGTACGGTGATAGCGATGTATGCGGTCATCGTGCTGCTGTTTAGCTTGCCTTTCATGCAGCAAAGGCTGGCTGGATGGACGGCACATCTCTTGTCGAAGCAAGTCAAGGCGAACGTAGAAATTGGCAGCATCAACCTCGGACTGCTCAACCGCATCATCGTCAACGACATCAATATCGCCACTCCTACAGATGAACCATTGGCACACATCGCCCGTGTGTCGGCAAGCTTGAACCCTTTCGCCCTGCTATCAGGACAGGTAAATATCGGTACGGCACAACTGTTTGGCGTGAAGGCCACACTCTACCGCGAAACGCCTGACAGTGCCCCAAACTTCCAATTCCTCATCGACGCCTTCAAGAGTGACGACACCAAGGAACCCACGGAACTCAACCTCCGCATCGGCTCGTTCATCCTGCGTCATGCAGATGTCAGCTATGACGTGAAATCCCAGCCCACTCTTCCCAACACCTTAGACCCCAACCATTTGCGACTGCATGACTGCGGCATGAATGTGATGCTTCGTTGCCTGACCGACGACTCACTGAACATTGCCATACGCCGTCTGCAAGCCAAAGAACCGAACACTGGACTGGCAGTGAAAGAGACACGACTGAAACTGGTTGCCAACACACAGTGTGCCACCCTCTCCGATGTGCATCTTGCCCTGCCCCACTCCCACGTGGACATCGACTCACTGTATGCCTACTACGGCAACTTCGAGCACGACAGCACCTTCCAGTTCCACGGGAGTCCCCTCAGCGGAAGCATCGTGCCTAAAGACCTTGCCCTCTTCTATCAGCCACTGGCGACACTCACCGATGCCATCCCGTTCCGTCTCGACCTGGAAGGCAACGACCAAGAGGTGAACATGAAAGAATGTGCCATTGGCAACGAAGAGGACGGCATCCTGTTACGCGCCATCGGCTCAGTGACACATCCGCTCAGCCGCAACAAGCGCGACATCCGTACCGACATCACGACCCTGCGCATCAGTAACCCAACCATTTGCCAACTGGTCGATGTGTTCGTTCCCGACCACGGTAAGGAAGAGCTGCTCACTTCATTGCAAGAGGTGGCATACAAAGGCAACCTCAACTATGTTGCCGACGGTTCCATCACCTCGCAAGGAAGCCTCGAAACAGGACTGGGAGCTGCTGACTATGACCTCAGTTACGATGCTGAACAGTTCTTGGCAGGCACAGTGAGTGGCGACAGCATCCAGTTGGGGAAAATATTAGGAGGAACGAACGATACGGCGAACCCTGAAGCAAACGGCATCGGCACCACGTCGTTTGCCCTGGATATCGCCATGAATCTGGCAAAAACCCACCCCTTCCCTGCTGGCAAGGTGACGGGAGAGGTGTACAGCTTGCAGTATCATGGCTATAATTACCAAAACATCACCGTCGATGCCCGCAGCACTTCGAACCAAGTGGAAGGCACCGCCAGCATCGATGACGAGCAGGTGAAAGCCACAGCAGACTTTGCCTATAGCGATACACCTGCCAAAGATATCCAACTCAATCTAATACTCGAGCAATTCAGACCTAGCAACCTGAATCTCACAGACCAATACAAAGACGAAGACCTTTCCTTGAATGCGATGGTACAACTGCATGGAGCAGACTTCCAGCAACTGTACGGCACTGTCTCCATCCAAGACCTTCACCTGTCCACTCCCACCGACCAATACGACATCGACCATATCACCCTGCAAGCCGAACGCACGTCTCCTCAAGAAAGCCGCTACACCATCGGCAGCGACATCTTGGCCGCCACCATCCAAGGCGATGTCAGCCTCGCCGACCTCGCCGCCAGCTTCAGCCATCAACTGGCACACCATCTGCCTGCACTCATCAAGTCACAGGAGGCAACACACGCAAACTTCACGTACGACTTGACATTGACAGACGCACCCGTGCTGCACCATTTCACCGATACCGACTTCGAGTTGAAGAAACCCGTTCACCTGTCAGGCGACTTGAACGGGACAGAGAACCTGCTGAACCTGCAACTGTCGGCACCTTGCCTAACGTACAACGGCAAACAATATGACGATATCGCCATGACCTGCAACAGTACAGCAGAAAACCTGAACCTGCATGCGCTGGCATCAACCTTTCAAGAGAGCGACGATGACGAGGAACCATCCACCTCAACGAAAGTGGATGTGACTGCCGACATCCACAACAACCGCATCAGCAGCGACCTCTACATGAACACTGACGGACGCAACCACATCATCCTGCAACTCCTGCCCGTCATCCAACTCAGCGACTCCTTAGGCAGCATGAAGACGGACATCACCCTAAGAAAGTCAAGTGCCACCGTGAACGACACCACATGGACTGTGTCGCCTGCACACATCTCACTGTACAAGAAAAATATAGAGTGCCGTGGCGTGAAATTCGCCAACGACAACACGAACAGCTTCCTTGCCATCAACGGACGTGCTTCTGACTCGCCTTCCGATTCGCTGGTAGCAACTCTGAACAACCTCGAAATCGAGTATATCCTCTCGTTGGTCAACTTCACGGTCGTGCGTTTTGCGGGCAAGGCATCAGGACGCGCCGTGGTGAACAACGTGCTGGGCAACGGAGAGCCCGACATTCGTGCCAACCTTTTCGTGGAAAACCTATCGGTGCAGGAAGGCCCTATCGGCGATGCCAATATCACCGCACATTGGGACAAGGAGGTGGAGGGCATCTCTGTGGAAGGACGCATCGTGGACCTCTACCAAGTGCCCGACGGACTGACAGGCAGAGAGAAGAACGTCACAGGCATCACCACCGTGGATGGTTGGATTTCACCAGCGAGGAACGACATCCGACTGGACATCAACACCCTCAACACCAATGCCGCCTTCATTCACGGCTTCTTGGGTGGCGTGTTCAAAGAAGTGTCAGGCTATGTGACAGGCCCCATCAGCATCATCGGTCCCCTCAATGACGTCAATATCGTGGGCGATGCCGTGCCGACCATGAACCTGCGCCTTCGTGCCACCAACGTGCCCTACCACATCGAAGGTGATACACTGCATATCCGACCTTATCTATTCAACTTCCAGAACATCAGCATCTACGACCGCTTCGGACATCGCTCCACCATCAACGGACAAGTGACCCATCGCAACATGAAGAACTTCGCCTACCACTTCAAGGCTGACTTGCACGAACTGCTTGCCTATGACGAAACGGAGTTCAACAGCGACAAGTTCCTTGCCACCGTCTTTGCGGATGGCAATCTGACCATCGACGGCAGCGACGGGCATCCACTCTATGTCAATGCTTCCGTCACCCCCACCCGAGGCTCCGTCTTTGCCTACGATGCCGCCACGCCCGATGCCATCACAGGGAATAGCTTCATCGAGTTCCGTGACCGCGACTCGCTGTTGACGGCCTCGCCACATCTGTTTGACCGTCCTTCCGATGAGACGGAAGCTGCACCTGTCATGAAAGACTCGCTCACCATCGTGAAAGAAGCGAAGAAGAACTACGACAGCGACATCTTTATCAACTTCGACATCAACCTCACTCCTGCCTGTGAGGTGAAACTGCGCATGGACAACATTGAAGACGGCTATATGCGCACCTTCGGAAATGCCCAACTGACCGCGAAATGGTATAACAAAGGTTCGTTCCAACTCTTCGGCAACTACAACATCAACGCAGGCTCGTATCGTCTCTACCTGCAAGACATCATTTTCCGCGACCTCGCTCTGCAACCAGGCTCGATGGTGGAGTTTAATGGCAACCCTTTCGACGCAAACATCCACCTTATCTGCCATCACACCATCAACTCTGTACCACTCAGCGACCTGACTGCCACCACCGCCTTCTCGCAGAACAACAAGGTGAAGGTCATCTGCATCCTCGACATCACAGGCAAACTGGGCAACATGGACTTCGCGTTCGACATGGAACTCCCCAACGTGAACGAGGAAGTGCGCCAACTGGTGCGCTCAATGATTAACTCGGAGGAAGAGATGAACACACAGATGATTTACCTGTTGGGGCTCGGACGCTTCTACCCCAACGAATACGCCCGTGCCAATGGAGGCGACAACTCCAGCCAAGCGGTCAATTCGTTGCTCTCGTCAACACTAAGCGGACAAATCAACCAAATGTTGAGCAACGTCATCGGCAACAACACGAACTGGAACTTCGGTTCGTCACTCACCACTGGCGAAAAGGGCTGGGATGACCTTGATGTGGAAGGTATGCTCGAAGGACGATTGCTCGACGAACGCCTGCTCATCAACGGAGCGTTTGGCTATCGTGACAACGCACTGACCAACCATGCCAACTTCATCGGCGACTTCGAGGTGAAATGGCGCATGAACCAGAAAGGCACCCTCTACGTGAAAGCCTACAACCAAACCAACGACCGCTATTTCACCAAAGCCACCCTCAACACCCAAGGACTCGGCCTCTCATGGCGACATGAATTTGAATCCATCCGCAGAAGGATGAAAAAAAAGGCTAAATGATGGGAAATATCAAATGGACGATGTACCATGCGGCTTGCTTACATCAAGTAAGCCACGTCGTACATCGTCCATCGTACATGAAATAATGGCACTTACTCAAAGCACCACCAATCGAAATTCATGGCTTTCACACCCTTGCGAGCACGGAAGACGAAGTAGAGGTCATGAGTGCCAGTGACGGACTCCTTAATGTCGGCTGTCAGTGTCTGCCACTTCTCCCATCCGCCAGTATGTCCCACAGCAAGAGTGGTCAGCACCTGACCACTAAGGCTATCCACTCTTACCTCAATGCTGCCACCACGCAGGGCACTTGCCACACTGGCTTTGAAGACATGAGGGTTCTTGTCGGCAAAATCAACAGCTTGCAGTTTGATGTAGTCACCCTCATGAATGTCTGCAATATACACGCCTGTCTCGTCGTTCCACTCGCTCTTTACACCTTTGGAAAAAGCCATCGTCTCTGCCTCCACACGTGTGTAGGGGTTGAGGGTGCCGATGGGCTTCACACCTTCGTCTGTAGGAAGAATCGTCGGGAAGGTGCCATCGGGATTGAAAGTGAACTCTTCCACCGCCACACTTCTGCCAAAACCGCCACCACCAGGCAGCTTTCCTGTGTGGTAGAAAAAGTAGTCGTGACCCTTGAAACGCTCATAGCCACAATGGTTGGTGAAGGAACCTGTGCCACCCTCCGGCATGATAGTACCCTTGTATGTCCACGGACCCGTCGGCGTAGGAGCCTCAGAATAAGCGAGGTGTTCAGGAACACCACCAGCAGCATAGAGCAGGTAGTAGCCCCCCGTCCCTTTTGCGGAGTTTGCCTTTTGTTTCCCGCCACTGCGGATGCCCTTCCCCTTTGGAGGCAGGGAGGCTTGGGGCTTCTTCATAATCCAAGGTCCCTCGGTGTAGCAGTCCTTATATTTCTTTTCACGGTCACGCTTCGTCATGTCAGGAGCGCCAAAGCCCTCTTCGGTCATTTCCAAGTTGAATACCTCGCCTGCAAGACTCACCATGTCCTCGTTCAACTTCACACAATACACGCGCGGATTGCCCCAGTAGAGCCATGCCTGACCATCGTCATCAATGAACACTGTGGGGTCGATGTGATCCCAACTGCCATTCTCATACAGTGGCTTGCCAATCGCATCACGGTAAGGGCCTTCAGGTGAATCGGCCACAGCCACACCAATCGCCATGCCATTCGACAATTTGGAGTGGGCACAGATGTACCAATAGAACTTGCCATTGCGCTCGATGCATTGACTCGCCCATGCACGGTCATCTGCCCAACTGAAACTCTCCAAAGCCAACGGGCTTCCGTGGTCAGTCCAGTTCACCATGTCGGCAGAACTATAGACACGCCATTCCTGCATCCAAAAGAAATCGGCATGGTCTTCATCATGTCCTGTATAAACATACATTCGGTCGCCCACAGCCAAAGGAGCCGGGTCACTCGTACACCACGTCTGCACGAAGGGGTTCTGTGCCAATGCTTGCAGGGCAAAAAGCGACATCCCGCAAAGCACACTCATAAAACGAAAGATTTTTCTCATTGTAAATATAGGTTTTAGTCCAATTTGTTTGCAAAGGTAGTCCTTTCTTTCCCCAAACCCTTCTCTCCATGTGTCTTATATTTCCATTTTCGTAACATATAGCTTCTTTCATTTTGTACTTTCCACAAATTGTCATATCTTTGCAATCAAACTCACCTCTATAAAAATTACTACTTATATGAAAACAATCTTTCTAACCGTTGCGCTTTCTCTCTTTGCGTGTCTTGGCTATGCACAGGATAAAAAAGGAGATGTGACCAGCTTCTATGAAAAGAACACCGTCCTCAACTACAACGACGGTAAAAACGCTGCTGGTGAAATCGAGCAGCCCACCAAGTTCGACCCCAATTTCCACATCTATCTGTGCTTCGGACAGTCGAACATGGAAGGGAATGCACGTATTGAGCCTCAAGACTTGGAGGGCATCAACACCCGTTTCAAGATGATGGCAGCCGTCGATTTCAACAACACGGGCCGCAAGATGGGCAAATGGTATGTCGCCGTTCCCCCACTCTGCCGTGAGTACACAGGACTGACCCCTGCCGACTATTTCGGCCGCACGATGGTGGAAAAGACTCCCGAAAACATCTCCATCGGTGTCATCAACGTGTCCATCGGTGGTTGCAGCATCGACCTCTTCGACGAAGACAAAGCCGCCGACTACATCGCCAAGTCAGCCAACTGGCTCCAAAACTTCTGCAAGTCCTACGACAACAACCCCTATTGCCGTCTCATCAACATGGCAAAGGAGGCTCAAAAGGTGGGTGTCATCAAGGGTATCCTGCTCCATCAAGGTTGCACCGACAACGGACAGCGCGACTGGCCAGAGCGTGTGAAGCTCGTATATGAACGTATGTTGAAAGACCTCGGTTTGGAAGCCCAGCAATGCCCACTCCTCGTTGGCGAGCTCCTTTCCCAGCAGGACAATGGCTGCTGTTCCCTCCACAACAGCGTCATCGCCACCATGCCGCTCGTCATCCCCACTGCATACGTCGTTCCATCCTTAGGATGCCCCGGCAACTTCGACAAGCTCCACTTCACCGCCGAGGGCTATCGTGAAATCGGTCGTCGCTATGCCGAGGTCATGCTAAAAGCTGAGAAGAGCATCGAAGCACAGGGCGGCAAGAAAGCTAAGAAATCAAAGAAAAAGTAATGGGTGCAAGAAACCTATCAACACATATATTAACCACGTAATTCTAAAACATGACTATGGCAAAAGAACTAAAAGGCACCAAGACCGAAGCGAACCTCTGGGCAGCGTTCGCCGGTGAATCGCAAGCACGCAACAAGTACACTTACTATGCCTCGAAAGCCAAGAAAGAAGGCTATGAGCAGATTTCAGAACTCTTCACCGAAACAGCCAACCAAGAGAAGGAACACGCCAAACTCTGGTTCAAACTGATTCACGGCATCGGCTCCACCATCGACAACCTGAAAGATGCCGCTCAAGGTGAAAACGACGAATGGACAGATATGTACCCCACGATGGCAAAGGAAGCCCGAGAGGAAGGGTTCGATGACATCGCAACCCTCTTTGAAGGTGTGGCAGCCATCGAAAAGGTGCATGAAGAGAAGTACAAGAAACTGCTCCAAAACATCGAAGAGGGCATCGTCTTCTCTCGCGATGGCGACTGCATCTGGCAATGCCGCAACTGCGGACACATCCACGTGGGCAAGCAAGCCCCCGAAGTATGCCCCGTCTGCAACCACCCGCAGGCATACTTCGAGGTGAAGAAGGAAAACTATTAACAGATTCGACAACACAAAAAAGGCGACGTCCCAACAGACGTCGCCTTTTTCTTCCATCATCCCCTGAAGTCGGAGAGGGAGGCATATAGCAGCCGCAAATCCCTCACCGTCCATGTCTCTGGCAGCAAATCGAAGTCAAGCAGTTCAAAGCAAAGCTGCCTACGCAACTCCTTCACCGCCTTCCGCAGGATCAAATCGTGGTCGAAAGCCAATGGGGGCACCTCACTCAATGGGAACCATTGGGCTTGTGCCGCATCGTCCGCACCCTTCACGTCACTCATCTGCACCAACGCATAATAGGCAACGGTCAACACCCGTTCCCTCGGGTCACGGTGTGGGTCAGAGAACACATGAAACTGCTTCACCTTCGCCGTCCTCAGTCCTGTCTCCTCCAGCAATTCACGCTTCGCCCCCTCCTCTGCCGACTCCTCCATTTCAAGGAATCCGCCCGGAAACGCCCATTTTCCCTTGCACGGCTCAAAAGCCCGTTCCACCAACAGCACACGCAATCCCGTACCATCAAAACCGAAAATCACACAATCCGTAGTCACATTCGGATGCGGATACTTGTAGCAATACTTCTTTTCTTCCATAATCTATAGGTATTAATGTCGCCACAAAATTATAACAAATCATGCACTCTGCCAAAAAATCACACCAAAATCCGCATATCCTTGTAAGTAACAAAACCAAATCATTTACACGAACCCAATCAACAGGTCTTGACCCACCAAAGCAGTTCGTCTATATTAGGCACACCATTCAACATACATCAGCGTTATCACTCACCCTGTATTTGCAAAAGAAGTTCGCTTGCTAACAAGCGAACTTCTTTCATTATGATTGAACAATCTATTTCACAAAAACCTTCTTCACATGACCGTCAGGCATTTTAACGATGTTCACACCCTTCTGCAACTTTTCAATCTTTCTGCCATCAAGCGTATAGATACCATCCGTTTTGCCATCCATGCTGACACCTGCTATTCCATCCACAAACGTGAAATTGCCTGTAATCGTCACATCATGAGCTGGCATCGTTTTAGGTATTTCACTCCAACCAGAGAAAGTGTAGCCTTCTTTCGATGGTTCAGCTTCCTTTTCAATCTCTTTGCCATATTCCACTTCAAAGGTTTTGTATGTCATGCCATCCACAATATAGATCACCTTATATGTGTTGATAGTAAAACTACCTGTCACGGTCACATCGTGTGCTGGCATCGTTTCGGGGATTTCACTCCAACCAGAGAAAGTGTAGCCCTCCTTTTCTGGTGCGTTCTCTTTGGTAATTCCGACACCATAATCCATGCTGACAGTTTTGTATATTTGCCCGTCAAGTATATAGAAGAGTTTATATTGCCCCTTTGTGAATGTTCCTGTAATGGTTATATCGTATGCAGGCATGGTCGTAGGAATTAAACTCCAGCCAGAGAAAGTATAGCCCTCTTTTGTGGGTTCCGCTTCTCTAATAACATCTTTCCCATATTCAACCTCAAAGGTTTTGTATGTTACTCCATCTATGACATAGGTTACTTTATACTTGTTCACAGTGAATGTTCCTGTTACTGTCACATCATGCTCTGGCATAGTTGATGGAATCCCACTCCACCCAGAGAATGTGTATCCTTCTTTCACTGGTGCTGCTTCTGGCGTGATATTAGAAGTGTATTCCACTTCATAAGACTTGTATTCTACACCATCTACCATATAGGTTAATTTATATTTTTCAGGGGAGACTTTCACCACACAGGTTGCAGGCAACTCCCCATCGTTTGTAATCGCCATTACAACCGCCTCACCGTATCCCATCGCTACAACCATGCCAGATGAAGTCACGGTGCATACAGAAGTGTTGGAACTTGACCATTTGACAGATTTATCATATGTTTCTTCAGGTAAAATAACCGCTTGCAATTGTTTCATTTCCCCGATTCTCGTAAAAGTAAGTTCAGAAGGTTCTATCATCACGCTTAATGCATGCATTTTGACAATTACTTTACATTGATCTTTTATTTTACCATCTAATGATGAAGCCGTTACAATAGCAGTCCCCGATGCTAAAGTTCTCAAATCTCCAGATTGTGAAACTGTAACAATATCTGGATTGTCAACATTCCAAATCAAATCAGTGTTATCGGCATTCGCAGGAACAGGTGTTGCTGTTAAATGTATCTCTTCATTGATATCCAAAACTACTTCGTGCTTATCTAATAAGATTTCCTCTAAAGGCACGGACTCTGCAATAAAGGTAAGATTAGGGCATTGTTTCTTGTATTCTTCCACCAGTTCTTTAGGTACATAAAATTTCATTCTATTGGGCATACTGGAAACAATCCCTATCATATTCTTTGCTGCTATATGGAAATATACAGTCGCGTTCGAAGAACACCAGATTTCAGTTGAAGAAACGGCTGATTTACTAGGATAATATATCTGTTCAAGATTTTCCCCTAAAAAAACATGCATTCCATCCTTATAATCAAATGCCCCGACCGAGTACTCTTTCATGCTTGGAAAGTTTAGAGTGTCGGGCAAAGATTTCGGCGAAATACTGGAAAAAGATTTAAAACCGATAGTTTCCAAATTCACCAAATCTTCTATATTTGCATGCAAATTCTGTTCACCTAAAAGACTTGTACCAGCATTTGCAAAAGCACCATTGCCTATTTTTTTTACCGAAGATGGAAGTTTCACAGATGCAAGACCGAAAAATCCGCCATCTATAACCTCCACATTCTCGCCAATTATTAAATGAGTATTTGAAGAATTAGGCCATGATATAGATCGCCATTCTAAAACAGTATCATTTGTATCGAATACAAGTGTATCAAGAGGAAAAGGAATATTGATATTGACAGATGTTACACTATAAGGTAAATAGAGTGATTGCAATTTTTCATTCGAATCCCCATAAATCCCAAACATGGGCATCGAGGAGGAAAGTGTATTTTCTTTCCAGTCCCCTTCTGTAACAATGTTGGCATCATACAGATTAAGACATCCTTTAAGATTCTTTTGAAGAAGGGTACCTATGAATTTCAAATCCGTCTCATTGATATACCCTGTGACCTTCAAATTTTTAACCGTTTGCTGGTCACCATAATTTATCTTACTCGACAGCCATCCTGGAGTTTGGTTGTCAATTGTCAAGTCTGTTGCTTGTGCAAATAGTGCCATACACAGGGTCAGGCACATACAAAAACTAATAATACGCTTCATAATGCTCCTCCTTTTATTTTATTCAAAAACAATACAAATATTCCCATCCACAATGCTTTGTTTCGAGATACCTCTCTTTATTTCTTGCCTAAAAGTTTTTGAATATAAATCTTTTAGGTTGTCAATTGCATCAGAAGACACGACAAAAGTCTTTCCGTCTACAGAAAGGTTTCCATGCATGATGATGGAGTGGTGTTTTTCTGGAATCAAAATTTCCAATTCCTTCTCTGATTTGAATGTGTAAGTCATATGACATAGATTTTTTCAGAGCAACTCCCAATCTCTGAGTTATAAACAATAAAGTCATATATACACAAAAAGCGTGGGAGTCCTTCTTCCTGTCACTCGTCCCACGTTTCGAGGCTCTGGCATGCCCAAGTTGTCTGAACGAGCAACGCCGAAGCCCACGCATTTGTATATAAACAACATTCTTTGCAAATGAAGCCAATCATGGCTATCTACAAATAAATGTATTAATATACACCTCATGGACGTCATTGTTGCTTTGATGTTTGACAACTTTAGGGAACTGCCAGATTCCGAAACGTCAAGCACAAAGCGTCAAGTAACGCCTTTTCTATATATAGGGTTCCCCGCCCTCAGACCCACCCGAAAGCGGACTTCGGCGGAAGAACAGTTGCAAAGATACGAAAGTTTTTGCAAAACAAAAGAAAAAAGAAGAAAAATGTGAAAAACTCTCATGAAAAAGGGTGACTCTCCATGTTCACTCAAGTCTGTTGCCAAGGTCTTCCTAACTCTGTTGCCAAGGTCTTCCTCGTCCTCATGCCCGTCATCTCGGAAGACTGTGCCCCGTGTCTTCCGAGTTCTCATGCCCGTATCTTGCTCCGCCTCTTGCCCGTGTCTTCCGAGTCCTCTTGCCCGTCATCACTCTGCTCTGATGCTCGTCATCACCTGGCCCTCACGCTCGTCATCACTCCACTCTCTTGCTCGTGTCTTCTGGGGAGGTGTTTTCTGAGGGTTTCATATAGAGTTTTCATGGTGTTTGTTGTAAAGTCCTCGTTTTATCGTGTGAAGTCCCCCTCACAAGAAAAAGCGTAAACAAATTGCTTCGTTTACGCTTTTCTTTGCAATTCCGTTGTGTTGTGATGTTAACGCCAGTTCGACGAAAATTATCTACATCAAATTCATGATAATTGGCTTCGCCGAGCTAAAAGGTTCATGGGAATTATATGTTAAAAAAGAACACAAATTTCCATGAATTATCCACAAATTATTTATGAAATTATTTTAATGGAACAGAAGAAGACATACCTCGCGGCAATGCTCCGTCGAGTGCTATCGCAGACGGTTCTTGATGAAGTGACTCTTCACGTAGGCGAAATAGAAAAGGACACCGAGGACGTTGACAAGGAAGGCGAGCCAGAAGGCGGAGGAGTAGCCTGTGTGATGGATGGCGATGCCACCGAGGACAACACCGAGTCCCATACCGATGTCCCAACAGGTGAGTTGAGAAGAGTTGGCTGTGCCACGTTTGTTGTTGGGGGCGAGGTTGATGAACATGGTCTGCACACCTGGCCAGATGTGTCCATTGCCAAGTCCGATGATAAGGGCGGCACCGTAGTAGGCCAAGGGAGTCTCAAGCAGGGCGAAGAGCAGATAGCCGAAGAGACTGACGAGGATGCCGTGGTTGACGTTCTCGACCACCTTTCCTTTTCTCAACGTACGTGCCCCGATGAGCCGGGAGAGGATGAGACCACCGCTGAGGATAGCAAACCATACTCCTGTGCCAGCTGTCATGTGGAGTACTTCTTTCCCATAGATGGCAAGATAGTTGGTAAGCACACCGTAGGACAGACCGATACATATCATCACTACCCCAAGGCTCCACCCCTTGAGGAGGAAAAAGCGGTCGAAGGAAAGAGGGTCTTTGTTGGGGACAATTTTATGGGCAGGGAAATGAACGGTGGCATTGATGGCACAACCGATGCCAGCTGCTATAAGGGCAATGAGGAAGATGATATTGTAATTGCCGATGGAGTCATAAATCAGCAACCCGACTGTTGGTGCGATACTGGTAGCGAGGTTGTTGGAAAGCCCATAATAGCCGATGCCCTCAGCCCGCCGAGAGGATGGAAGCACATCGATGGCACAAGTGCTGTTTGCCACAGTGACGGCTCCCATCGGTGCACCATGCATGGTGCGGATGATGGCAAAGAGTGTCATGGTGCCGGCTATGAGATAGCCAGCAAAGAAGGCAAAGAAAAGGAAGTAACACACGAGAAGCACGATGCGACGAGGAAAGCTATCGACAAGGTAGCCAGCAATGGGACGTGCCAAAAGTGCTGTCAAGGTATAGCCCGAAAGGACCAAACCAATGGTGTCCTTGTCTGCCTGATAGGTTTCACTAAGATACAAGGGAAGCAGGGGCGTGACAATCATGAAGGAGAAGTATATCATGAAGTTGGCCGCCCACACCTTCACATAATTGGCATTCCAGAGTTTTTCTTTCTGCATCATAGTTATTCGTGCGTGTTCGTCATCGAAAATCTCAAGGTGCCCCCTCGCATGATGTTCTCATGGGTGATGTAAGGAAGCGTGTGCTTCAATCCGTTCAGTTTCAGCGACTTCACATAGATGTTCTCTGGCGAAGCGTTCTCGGCAATGATAGTGAAGACGCGACCATTCTCCAGATGAATATCAACACGGGGGAAAATGGGCGAACCGAGGTAGTAGCGGTCGGTGGCAGGGCACACAGGATAGAATCCAAGAGCGGAGAAGATGTACCAAGCCGACATCTGTCCTGCATCGTCGTTGCCAGAAAGGCCTCCCACCGAGTTGAGGTATTCCGTTGCCATGATGTGTCGCACCGCCTGTTGGGTCTTCCAAGGCTTGCCGATGAAGTCGTAGAGGTAGGCTATCTGGTGGCAAGGTTCGTTGCCATGCCAATAGTAGCCCTTCTCAAACATGGCATCCAACTTTTCCTCAAACGCGCCCTTGCCACCCATCGCCTTGATAAGTCCAGGAATATCGTGCGGCACATACCACGTGTAGTGGCAAGGCGTACCCTCGGTGATGAAGGTGACAAAAGTCGTTTCCGTCAGCGCCTTTGTGTCGGGATGCTTTTCGGGCTCTTTCAAGTATTGCGTATCGGCTTCTGTCACGAAACTGCCATCAGCATGGCGACCGTTGACACGTCGCATCTTGGGGTCTATCATGTTGCGCCAGTTGTGGCTCCGCTGCATCAGCGCGGTATAATCCTTCTGCATGGAGGCACGGTCGATGCCTTTCAAATATGGATTGTCTATCATCGTTCGAGCCATCTGCGCCAAGGCATAGTCGTCATAGGCATATTCCAAGGTGCGCGACACCTGCTCGTTCTGATGGAATGCCTCTTTCACGCTGTCTTCCAAGGGGATATAGCCATACTCCTGATAGGACTTCAACGCCCTGCGCCCCATACCATTCTTGTATTCCTCGTATGTGGCAGGGCTTTCAAATGCATTCTTCCGAAGTCCTTCGTAAGCCTTCACCACATCGAAATTCCGAATGCCTTTCACGTATGCATCAGCAATGGCTGCCGCCGCATGGTCGCCAATCATCGCCGCCGTGTAGGAGTTCCAGCAGGGGAAAATCGGCATCCATCCACCCTGCCGATACTTCGTCACCAACGACTGCATCATCTCCCCACTCTTCTGAGGTTCAAGGATGATGAGCAGCGGATGGAGTGCACGATAGGTGTCCCACATGGAAAAGTCGTCATAGTAGTCGTACATACTCAGTTGCAAGCCAAAATCCACTAACGTGTTGTCGTTGTGGATTGTCTTACCTTCTGCAAAGGTTGGATAAGAGCCATCGACATTGTTGATGATGTGTGGCAGGAAGGAGGCATGATACAGTGCCGTGTAGAACTTGGCCTTCTCAGCCTCATCGTCCGACTGCACCTCCACTTGAGCCAGTTTCTTCTCCCATATCGTTTCCAATTCTTTCCGAGTCTTCTCAAAGTCCCAATGTGGAATTTCCGATTCAAGGTTCATCAAAGCTCCATCCACCGAAGTGAACGAACTGGCAGCCTTCAAGAGGATGGGCTTCCCTGTCCGCTTGAACTTCACCCAAATGCGTTGTGAGTCAATCCGCCCGCTCGCCACAATCTCGGCATCGCTCTTCATCACAAACCAACCACTGAAACCTGCCCGTTCGCCCCATCCCTGATAGATACGATGAACGGGGTTCTCGCCCCAAATAAGTTTCCGCTCATAGTCAATGCCTATCTGCCCCTCTCCCTCATCACTGTTCACTGTCACCACCATGTATGCAGAATCTGCGTTGGCATACGTCAAGCGGAAGATGGCAGAACGACTCCGTCCTGTCATTTCCACCTTTGCCTGAACATCGTCAAGAAACACGGAATAGTAAGTAGGGGTGGCCACCTCCTGCTCATGTGAGTAAAAAGAAGCGGAGTCGGCTGGATGGGCTGTGGGAAAGAGAGAAAACGACCCGTAATCCTGTGTGCATCCTCCCACGATCCAATGGGAGCAACGAAAACCCGTCAGCCGATTGTACTGATAGAGATAAGGACACACGCCCTTCGTCTCCGTGGCACCAGCCGTCTCAGGTGTCCAGAAGTTCATGCCGTTCGGTTCCAACACGGCAGGCAACGTATGGGCATACTCTTCTGTGCCCGACCCGAACATCCCTGCTGTCTGCGTCTCACTGACCGCAGTACCCACACGGGTGTCTATCAAGGAAAGAGGGGTGAATTGCTGCGCCATGCACAGATTGATGTAGCCCTCAAGGCAGAGCCACATCGTCAGGAAAAAACTATTTTTCATCCTTCTCATTCGAGTTTCACGTATTGATGAATGGGCAATCTGAACAGGGATAGCCAACCCGATGCAAGGATAAAGCATCCCATTATCTGCCACAAAGTTACACCTTTTTTCACATAGGTACAAACATTCCCTCGCTTTTTTTCAAAAAACAATTACGATGAAGGGCACACCTTCACCGGCACGACACTGAGAGACATCCTTTCCACACGAAACGATTAGAGAACGGAGAAAAAGTAAGGCAGAATTTGGATGTGTTAGGAAAAAGTTGTAACTTTGTGCCTTCATTGAAGGGCAGATGACACTGTTTCGTTGAAAATAGGACTACCCAACTTATAAACATGATTTAAGTTTCGCAAGTTGTATATTTTTGAAGTTAACGAAGTTAGCGAAGTGAGTGCTTCGCTCGAAGTTAACGACAATAGTTACGGACATTGAAACAGCATTGAAGACTATCGCAAAAAGTATCGTCGATAACTTCGTTAACTTCGATAACTTCGAGCGAAGCGATAACTTCAGAAAGTTAAGTAAACATAATTGTATAACTTATTAAAAACACAAGATGATGAAAAGGCTTTTTTTATTATTGGCATTAGTTTCTTCTGTTCTGGCAATGAATGCTCAAGACTTGAGGAACAGCAGCAACTCGTACATCGGTAAAATTGAATCGGACGGTACGGTGAGAAACTCAAGCAATTCGACCATCGGAAAGATTGAACGTGATGGTACGATTCGCAACAGCAGCAACTCAAGCATCGGAAAGATTGATTCGGATGGCACCATCCGCAACAGCAGCAATTCAAGCATCGGGAAAGTGGAATCGAACGGCACCGTGAGAAATGGCAGCAACTCAACCATCGGAAAGATTGAATCGGACGGAACCGTAAGGAACTCCAGCAACTCCACTATCGGCTATGCAAAGGGCGTTCCTGTTCGTTATGCAGCCGTGTTCTTTTTCTTCGATTTCTTCAAAAAATAGAATCGAAACAACAAAAAAAGCGAGGCACTAAAATGTGTCTCGCTTTCTTTATCTAATTACTTATTATGCGTTTTCTTCACCACCAATCATCTTCCAGATGCCAGCGGCAATGGCTGCACCAACGAATGGACCAACGATGAACACCCAAAGGTCGTTGAGTGCCTGACCACCTTCGAAGAGAGCAGGACCGATAGAACGGGCAGGGTTCACAGAAGTGCCTGTGTAGTGAATGCCCACGAGGTGGATAAGGATGAGGGAAAGACCAATGGCAAGACCGGCAAAATTACCAGCACCTTTCTTGGCATCAGTAGTACCCAATACAACGAGCACGAAGATACAAGTGAGGACGATTTCGGCAATGAGACCTACCACCACACCGTGGTCGCCAGTGCTGTTAGCACCGGTCGTTGTGCCACCAGCCAAGGCCATGTCGTTAGACGTGAGGGCGAAGAGGATAGCTGCACCAATCACAGCACCAATCACCTGAAAGATCATATACATACCAGCATCCTTACCGCTGATACGCTTAGAGATGAGGCAGCCAAGCGTGATGGCTGGATTGATGTGGCAACCCGAAATGCCACCAATAGTGTAAGCCATTGCCACAACAGCAAGACCGAACGCGATGGCTGTACCAACGACTGAAGCGGTGTCAGAACCGCAGTTGAGTGAGACTGCTGTACCGCAGCCAAGCAGTGTAAGAACCATTGTTCCCACCATTTCTGCAAGATACTTTTTCATACTTTCTGAATGTTTTTAGATGTTTGTAAATAAGTTTTTATGAGTATTTTTTGTTTTATTGCTCCAAGTGCATAATACCACCAGTGGCAGGATAAAGTGTCAACTTGGTGGTTGCCCCTTTATTGAAGAGTGTGGGGCTTAACATATCAATGGTGCCAAACTGGGCAAAAGGCAACTCACGTTCATAAATCGTATGCTGCATCGTACTTATAATAACGTTTGCCATGCTGGGCATATTGTACACAAGACCCTCTATTTTTCGTTTCGCCACCTCTTTTTCATTAGGCAAAAGGACGGTATGCTGGTCTTCCACTGAGACATAATAAGGTTCGCCAGCCAAGTCATCGGCATCGACAAATCCCAACCTATGCGAGAAGCGGAAGAGCACTTGCTTGTCGATGTCGGCAACAGGAAGGACACTGAAGGATTCGGTCACAAAGGTGGTGTCAGTATAGCCCGTGAAAAGCTGCGTGAGTGCTTCTTCCTGCAAATTCAGTTCGTCGAGCACAATCTTGAGCGATGCGCCATCTTGCGGCATCGATTCCACCTGCCCACGCTTGATAGCGTTCTTGCTCTCGCGGATGTCAAGAATCTCCTGCGCCGTCAGTTCCGCCATCTTTGCGGTGGAAGTGGCAGCAAGGATGTCTTCAGTCAGGTACTGACGCGCATCGAGTCTGTGATTGGTAGTCGTGGAAGGAGGAAGTGTATTTTCTACCAAATTGGTTCTCGTATTCACAGCAACAAGCACACCACTGTTGGTCAGTTGCACCATCGGAGCAACGGTCTTGTCCTTTAGTTTAACGGTGAAAACTTTCTGTGTATCAGGCACTCCTTCTTGATAAATTGTGAGGCCCGTGGTATTCCAAGCAGTGGAAGACTCTGTACTCACACCACCAATGTGAAGATAACGCTCTGCGTATTTCGCAAATTCACCAGGAGTGTAAACCACCTTCACAGCAGACACATCCACCTTTAAGACGGTCTTGGGTAAAGCATAATTCACACCACCTGCCACAAGACCTGGATTGAACTCGTTCACTTGCGTTTGTGCCACAGCACCTAACGAAAACAACAAGGTCAATATTATCAATACTTTTCTTTTCATCTTCATGCTTTTTATAGATTATCTCTCAATAACTTGAAGGCCTTTGGGAGATAAGCAACGAGGTCGCTTGCGATGAGACCTTCGTAACATAAATCCTCGACAGCCAAATCGCCAGAAAGACCATGCAGATAAACACCCAATCGGACTGCAAAATCAGGAGGATACGCCTGAGCAAGCAAAGCAAGAATGATGCCTGTCAACACATCGCCACTACCAGCGGTTGCCATGCCTGGATTGCCTGTCGGATTGAAAAAAACATTTCCCTCAGGCGTGACCACGGCAGAATAAGCACCCTTGATAACAATATATATCTGCTGACGTACACAGAGTTCGCGAGTACGTTCCAATTCTTCGTAAGAATTTCGTGTTGTACTAATGAGTCCAAAGAGTTCCTTCTTATGAGGAGTGAGGATACAACGACGGGGCAACTGAGAAATCCAACCACGATGCGAACCAATGATGTTGAGTGCATCGGCATCTATCACCATTGGACACTTCGACAAACTGACCTGTTCGATAAACGCTTGCACCGTATAGGAACCCGTGCCAATGCCTGGACCTATTGCCATTGCATCGTACTCGCTGGTGTCGAAAGACTGGCTGAAGCAATTAGGGTCAACATCCACATTCAACACAGCTTCTGGCACACAAGTTTGAAGAATCGGCACATTGTACTCGGGAGTGCGCACCGTCACCTTTCCCACTCCACTACGGAGACAGGCCGTAGCACTGAGAACGGCAGCACCAGCCATACCCTTCTTGCCAGCAATGAGCAGTGCATGTCCCATAGTACCTTTATGCGCGAACCTGGAACGTTTCTTCAACATACCCTGCACTTCTGTTTGTTCAGTAAAATAATAGGGGGTCTGAGTTTCCTCCGTTACGGGGTCTGTGATGCCAACATCCAATACTTCCCATTCTCCCACATACTGCTCATGTTCAGCAAAGAAAAATGCCAATTTGGGATACTGAATAGTGTATGTAATCGTTGCCTTGACAATATGGTTCATCACATTGTAAGTGTTGTCTTCACACATCAAACCAGAGGGGACATCAATTGAAACGACTGTGGCTGGAGAGGCGTTGATGTACTTCACCACCGAGGCAAAGCCACCATTCAGCGGGCGCGAAAGTCCTGTACCGAAGAGACCATCAATCACCAAATCGTCCGTTCCAAGCTTCGGAGGAGTGAATTGAGAAGTAATTTCCGTAAATTCTATGTTGGGAGTGCCTAAAGTGGTTTTCTTGACTGCGAGAAAGTCAAGCAGTCGTTGCTTGTTAATCTGGCAATCAGATGAAAGCGTGCCAGAGATGTTGAACAAATAGACATAGACATTATAGTTTGACTCTCCTAACATACGAGCAATGGCAAGCGCATCGCCTCCATTGTTGCCTGGACCTGCAAATATCTTGATGGGGGTTTCGACCTTCCACCGAGCACGTATCTTGTCTGCCACCGCACGGGAAGCACGTTCCATCAAGGTTGTGGAACTGATTGACTCATGCTCTATCGTGTAGGCATCTACCACCTTTAGTTGTGGTGCGGATAAAATCTTCATAACGTCATGAAATGGAATAACAACAGGAGATGCTTCGATGTGCAAAAATAGTAAATAGATATTAAAAAAATGCTAAATTTTGCACAAAAAGTCAGTTTCTGTCCTATTTTTTAGTGTTATTATTCATTATTTCACCCTCAAACAGGGATTTTTTTGTATATTTGCATAAAAATCATAGACAAAAATCTTTCATGATTACAATTAAAGATAAACATTTCGAACCGTTCATCCACCATGAACAGATAGCCGAAAAAGTGGCTGCATTGGCAGAGAAACTGAATACGGACTATACAGGACGCAATCCGATACTCGTCTCCATCTTGAATGGTGCTTTCATGTTTACAGCCGATTTGGTGCGCCACCTCAACTTCGACCACGAGATCCAATTTGCGAAGTTTTCATCGTACGAAGGCATGGAAACAACAGGCAAGGTGAAGGAATTGATAGGGCTTTCTCTCGATATAAAAGACAGGGACATCATTATTGTAGAGGACATTATCGACACAGGAACAACCATGCACAACCTGATTCCCAAACTCACAGAGAAGGGTGCCCGCTCTGTGGAAATTGCAACCCTGCTGATGAAGCCAGGCAAGCTACAAATGCCCCTCAGCGTGAAGTATTGTGCCATGGAAATACCCAATGAATTCATTGTGGGATACGGTCTTGACTACGACGGTATCGGCAGGAACTATAAAAGCATCTATGTGGTAAAAGAATAGAAATCAGACAATCAAAAATAAAACAAACAAAACAACACATTACATCAATCAATTATGAAGAATATCATTATCTTTGGTGCTCCAGGTTCAGGCAAGGGCACTTACAGCGATGAAATCGTTACACGATATGGTATGGGTCACATCTCTACGGGTGATGTGCTCCGCAGTGAGATCAAGAATGGAACAGAATTGGGCAAAATAGCCAAGAATTATATTGACAACGGTCAACTCATCCCCGACGAACTGATGATTGACATCCTGGCAAAGACATACGATGAACTACCTGCAGGCAAGGGCGTCATCTTCGACGGTTTTCCACGCACCATCGCTCAGGCAGAGGCTTTGAAAAAGATGCTGGCTGAACGCAAGCATGACATGGGTCTCATGATTGAACTCATCGTAGATGAAGAAACCCTTTTGGCTCGTTTGCTCAACCGTGCCAAGGAACAAGGCCGTGCCGACGATAATGAAGAGACCATCAAGAAACGTTTCGAAGTGTATCACAAGCAGACAGAACCTCTCTCCAAGTGGTTTGAGCAGGAAGGCATTCGCAACACATTCACTTGGAAGGGTTCCAAGGACTTAATGCTGAGTGAGATTTTTGCTTTCCTTGACACACAAAAGTAAGGATGGCTGAATCCAATTTCATTGACTACGTAAAGATCTATTGCCGTTCGGGACGAGGTGGACGAGGTTCCACCCATATGCACCGTGCAAAGTATCTGCCGAAAGGCGGTCCTGACGGTGGCAACGGAGGTCGTGGTGGCCACGTAATTCTGCGGGGCAACCGCAATTACTGGACGTTGCTGCACCTTCGGTATGACCGTCACATCCAAGCAGAACATGGTGGCAATGGGTCTAGAAACAAGTCTTCTGGAAAGCAAGGAGCAAACGCATATATCGAAGTGCCTTGTGGTACAGCAGTGTATGATGCAGAGACAGGCGAATACATCTGCGATGTAACCGAACATGAGCAGGAGGTCATTCTGTTGAAAGGTGGTCGTGGCGGTTTGGGAAACTTTAACTTCGCCACCCCCACCAATCAAGCACCTCGTTATGCACAACCAGGAGAACCAATGCAGGAACGAAGTGTCATTTTGGAGCTGAAACTATTGGCAGACGTGGGACTCGTTGGATTTCCTAATGCAGGAAAATCCACCCTCGTCAACGCCATCTCTTCCGCCAAACCCAAGATTGACAACTACCCCTTCACCACCCTGGAGCCATCGCTGGGCATCGTATCGTATCGAGACGGACGCTCGTTTGTCATCGCCGACATCCCTGGCATCATCGAAGGAGCCAGCGAAGGACGAGGCCTTGGACTCCGTTTTCTTCGCCACATCGAACGCAACTCTCTGTTGCTGTTCATGGTACCAGCCGATACGGAGGATATCCGCCACGAATACGAAGTGCTGCTCAACGAGTTGGCACAGTTTAACCCTGACCTGCTCGATAAAGGACGTGTACTTGCCATCACAAAGTGCGACCTATTAGGGCAAGACGAGGAACTCAAGGATATGTTGAAGGAAGGACTGCCTAACGATATTCCTGTCATCTTCATCAGTGCAGTGGCACAACAAGGTCTTCAAGAACTCAAAGACATCCTGTGGAAAGAGATGAACAGTGAGAGCAACAAAATCGCTGCCATCAACACACAGGAATCCATCATCCATGCTTCCAAGACCTTTGCCTACATGGACGACATAGCTAAAGATGATGAAGGTTGGGGAGATGAAGATCTTTCCGATGAGGAAGACATCGAGTACCTTGACGCAGAAGATATTGAAGAGCTGGAAGACTTTGAGTATGAAACATAAATGCTTTTTTATTCATGTTAATCTATAATACGCCACAAAACATCACCGCCTTCTCCACTACGCGAGATGGCGGTGTTTCTATCGACATACCCCATCTCATCATGCCTTTGCATCAGACGCATGAGACCACCACAAGAATCATCGACGAGGACTTTACCCATAAGAACCCTCTGGAACAGGCACTTGCCCTCGATGGAGTGGATGCCCTCTGCACCCATCTCCCGAACCTTTGTATCTGCGTCAGAACAGCCGATTGTATTCCAGTTCTTTTATGGGATGATGTCACCCAGATTGTTGCCGCCGTACATGCAGGATGGAAAGGCACACAGAAACGCATCGTCGAAAGTAGTATCGAAGCGTTGCAAGAGACTTACGGCACACAGGCCAAACATCTGCATGCCATCATCGGACCAGGCATCGGACCAGACAGTTTTGAGGTGGGTGACGAGGTGTATGAACTTTTTGCCAAGGCAGGCTTCCCCATGGAAAGACTTGCCAAACGACACCCTCTCATGCCGGCTTCTCCTCTCAAAAGAAAGAAAACCTCTCTGTCGGAAGGACAGGAAGAGGCATGGCACATTAACCTTTGGGAATGCAACCGACTACAACTCATCGAAAAAGGTGTCAATCCCAACAACATCCACGTTGCCAGCATTGACACCTATCAGAACTACGACCGCTTCTTCTCTGCCCGCCGAAACCTAAACGGAAGAATCATCAACGGCATTATGAGAAAGAATTGAAGAAGGTCTCCCATTCCTCGCAGAACTCCTGCATCGAATGGAACAGCAGGTTTGCCCCTTGACTTAGCAGTGCGTCATCTGGCAGAGGTCCCGTGTTCACAGCAATAGTGAACACCCCTGCTGCCACACCAGCCTGCACCCCCAAAGGTGCGTTCTCCACAACAATGAAGTTGTTGGGCTTTAATTCACCATTAAATCCCTTTCCTTCGCACCAACGCTGATATTTCTCCATTCCTATCAGATACGGCTCTGGATTCGGCTTCCCATACTGCACATCGAAAGCCGTCACCATCAGTTCCTTTTGAAAGATGTCGGGAAAGTTCCGGTTCAATCTGTCCAACAGCGTCACCTGCCCACTGCCCGTCACCACCATCGGCACCACCCCACACTCTTTCACCTTCACCAGCACCTCGTAAGCCCCTGGCATCCGTTCAGCCTTCTGGCATTGGTTGAACATTTCACTCTTATATTTATAGATATTGTGTATCTCCTCCTCTGTCGCCTCATGCCCACGCTGACGCAACGACACCAGATTAATCGTTCCTGCCCCCGTGCGTCCCTCATGCATATAAGCCTCCCATTCGGGCAAGTCTAAGCCAAAATGCTTCATCGTCTCATGCCAGCAATAGGCATGATTCTTCATCGAGTCGAACAATACGCCATCCATATCGAACATGGCTGCCTGCACACTCAGTCGCTCGAATCCCTTCTCTTTCAAGTACTTTCCGATCGCCCCTTGTATCACTTCCTTTTCCATCTTTTTACCTTCTTTCTAACATATCATTTACAACTTCACCATAGAGATCCACAAGTCTGCCATCTTCTGATGACCTGCGGGCGTGGGATGAATGCCATCCCATATCCAGTAGGATTTCCGTGGTTCCGTCTTAACCAACTCTGCAAACATTTCATCGTACGGCAGATACACCGCCCCAACGTCCTCACTGATTTTCTTCACAATGACTGCCAACTTCTTCACCATCTCCGCACGGAGTTCGTACGTCGGCGTCTCACCAACCCACCCTTCTTTCGCCACAAAAGGAGCACCCAGCACCACCTTCACCTTCGGGTTCCATCTCTTCAATTCTTCCAACAATTGTCGATAAGAGCGTTCCCAGCACTCATAGTCAAACGAAGCCTCCGCACCTGCATCTTTCTTTTCCAAGAATCCATGTATATCATTAGTCCCTATCAAGATAGACACCACATCTGGCTGCAAGTCCAAAGCATCCTCCTGCCAGCGTGCCACCATATCATAAAGCGTGTTGCCGCTAATGCCTCGGTTGAAAAACACATAATCCGAGTCAGGACACTCACCCTGATAATGTGCCGCACACAACATCATATAACTATGCCCATAAATGTGATTCATGTCAACATGATTCCGCTCCTTCGAACTCTTCGCCGAGCCACCGCTATTGCCCCATCCACCATCCGTGATGGAGTCACCAATAAACAGCACACGCTTCCCTCCCGTCAGCACCATGCCAACCGAAAGCCACAACAACACCATCACCAGCCCACCCACATGTCTCAATCTCTTACGCTTCATATTCCCAGTCTTTTCATTTCGCCTGCAAAGTTACAAAAACTTTCTCAAAACAGGAGCACATTTCCCGACTTTGCCGCCACAAAATGATAGACATTTCAAGAGAGCAGTCCAAATCACTATAAAAAGATAAATTCTTGTAGCCGTGGAAACAAAATTCACATCTACACCCGCTACGCTCTTGGGTCTTGACCCGCGAAAGTGGTTCGCCTATATTAGCGACATCGGTCAACATACATTCGCCTCATCAGTTGACAGGAAAGACGTGTTTTTGATGGAAGTAAGGTATTCAGTAAATGCAGCACTTGGCTTCTGGTGTCTCATCGTATGTGAATGGGGCAAGGTCTTCACAAAGACAAGATACCACGAAGCGTATCAATTCATGCACGGGTGTTGAAACAATACAACACCCGTGCATGAATTGATACGCATCGAGGTAACGACGTAGGGGATTCTTACCAGAGAAGCCCTCCTACCTTGTCATCGTCGCCGATGATGCCACGCAGAGGAGCGCTCGGATCGATGTTGCCGTCCTCGTCAACGCCGCCGAACAGCACATCCTCAATGACACCATCTTTGCCACCTGCAACGCCACCGCTGCCACACAGCGGAGCAGCCTCTACGGATGCAAATACTTCCATCTCTGGACGAATATAAGTCTTTTTCATATTTCTGTTTGTTTCGGGTTAAACATTCCTTTCAGTTACTTCACACTCACTTTCTTGCCATCCACGATGTAGATGCCCTTCGGCAACGACTGCACGTCCTTCTGCCCGAGCGACACGCCCTGCAAGGTGTACACGCCATCAGCAATTCGCTTTTCTGACTCAACATCCACGATGCCTGTTGCCTCGTCATTCATTACCAGGCGGATTTTTGAGCCGAAGTCTGTCTCTTTGTCCAGCACAGCCCCCAACTCAAACCATGCACGAAACGCCTTCACATTGGTCTTGCCTGTTGAGTACCAGAATTTATTGCCGCTGAGGAACAATCCGTCATTTGGAATTTTATCCTTGACAAATGTCCCCGTGAACTTGCCCGATGTTTCATACTCATCTTTTCCTGTCACATCGGTCACGGCATCTACCAAGGTAGCATCATCCGCCTCAAACGATTCTATGTCCTTCGTTGTCTTGATAAGATATGGTGTGCCACCAGTCATTCCTTTCTTTGCCGTCATCGTGTATGTCTCACATTTGATAGCAATCGCATCTGGAGTCACATCGTCCTCGTCTGCATATTCGGTCTCAAAACCCGTAAACACAGCCAATTGTACATCGCTGCCGAATGCAGTCTCAGCCTTTGCCTTGGTCAAGGTGAAAGGCAGCACAATCGTGCTCCACTCCCCAGCCTTGATGGCACGTGTCATTTTTACGTATCCCTTTCCCCCTGCTGTATAAGTGGGCAGTCTGGTGGCATTCTCATCAAATTTGATGCGTCCGTCGTCTGGTTCACCAATGGTGATGGTTACGATCATATCATCAAAATTCACCTCCTGTTCCGAGGGAGTGGTGAAGGTCAATTCACTAAGCGTGGCAATGAATGTGCTACCTACGGACAATTCTGCATCGGCGGTTACATTAATGTCCAATAGCACGCCACTCGTACCGCTAATGGGGGCACTGCTCGGTGATAGGCAAGCAAATGTGCCCCCTTGTCCATCTCCATATGAAGAGGGACTGTGATCACTGAAGCGTGTACCCACCCCAAACGTGGGACGTCCATTTCCATCCAATACGAAACTGATGCCTTCAGGCAAGGTTAACTTGAAGGAAAAAGCCGTGAAAGTGTAATCGTCATTATTCAATTCGATGCTGATAATGCCAGTTCCGCCTTGCGGAATCGTGGCATTCTCTGTGCTCACCCCATTTTCCGCATTGGCAGTCAGCATACCTGTCAAGAACGTGAGCAGCAAAAAGAAAATCTTTTTCATACGGATAATATTTATTGTAGTTATTCTGAATTATTTCATTGAGGATCAAGTTGCCCCTCTTCCTTCATTCTCACTTTTGCACTGACTGTTCCCGATTTCAAGACCTTGTTGACCACTGCCACAGCATCTGTGATGCTTACCTTCCCGTCACCGTTCACATCGGCAGCCTCATTGACAAAGTTTGCGGAAGCATTGCCGAGAATACTGTTTACAATCGCCACTGCATCGGTGATGGAAATCTTGCCGTCACCGTTCGCGTCGCCTATCTGCACGTCGCTCACGGTCAGTGCCACATTCACATCTACAGGATTAATGGTAAGAGCGTCTGTTGTGGTCAACTCTATGTTCTTGATGCCGAGGACATAAGTTCCTGTACTCATGAACATGTCGGCAGTAAGTGCGAGATTCAACAGCACGCCATCTGTTCCGTTGAGTGCTGTAGAGGTAGAAGAGAAAATGACCACCTGATGGTTGCCATTGGCAAGTTGCTCAACCCCGACACTCTGGTCTGCCTTACGATCTGTCAGTTGATATGAGGAGATGGTGACACCCTCGGGCAGGACTATCTCAAAGGCACAAGCGGTGATTTTCTCCTTGTTCGCCATCATAACGGGCAAGGTCGCTTGACTGCCGACAATGACGGATATATTGGAGGAATACAAGTAGTTAGGAAGCGGATTCACCATCACCTCACAAGATGCGGACACACCATTGGCGGCAGTACAGGTGACGGTGGTCTTTCCTGCACTGGCGGCATAGACAGTTCCATCGCTGGTGACCGTCGCAACAGAAGTATTGCTACTATGCCAAGTCAGCGTAGTTACTGCACCTTCTTCCAGAATAACAGGCTCAAGTATATTGCTTTGACCGACAGTCAATTCCATTGCGTTTTGTAGCGTGATAGACGTAACCGTAGGTTTGACTGTAATGGTACATGCAGCATTCAGCCCACTTCCATCGTTAGTACTTGCCGTGATGGTACAGGTTCCTTTGCCCACACCTGTTACAAGGCCTTCGGCATCCACCGTTGCTACTTTCGTGTTCGAACTCTTGTAGGTCACACTCTGGTCTGTTGTATTGGCAGGTGTAAAAATCGGACTCAATGTAGCAGTCTCGCCTTGCTCCAATTCCAACAAAGTCTCCTCCAGCACAAAATCTTCTGCGATAATAGGTACTACGGTGATTCGGCAAGTTGCACTTACACCGTTATAGGCCGTACAAGTGATGTCGGTCGTGCCAACCCTAAGTGCCCGAATGACACCAACGTTGCTGACAATAGCAACTCCCGTGTTGCTGCTCGTCCATGTAAGTTCCGATGTTGCACCCGTTTCCAATATCTGGGGTGTTAGTGTGTAAGTACTGCCAGGCTGTAGATTCAGAGAAGAAGGCATATTAATCTGGGTGACATCGATGACATTGATATTATAGGTGGCTATATAGGTTGTATATATTAGATATTGGGATTTGGGATTGAACCAGGTGACTTTGACATCCATCCGAAAAGTCCCAGTTCTCAATGCTTCTATTTTATATGCGTTGTCTATTGGTGTTATCGTAAATGCACTATTGTCATAGACATTGTTGTAATACATCTCATATGTCTCTTGGTAGATTTTACACGTATTAGAGAGTGTGAGACCTACATCTGTAACAGGATTTATTGTTGCAGATTTACCTATCATCATTGTGATAGTGGTTGTGTAGTCTGCTGCCGACAAACGATATATCGATGTCGAAAACATTACAAGAATTAACAAGAGTTTTTTCATTGTCTTCCCTTTTTTTGTCCTCCCCAGTCCCTTGAAAGACATTTATATAAAACGAAGAAGCGTGGAACTGCTATGTCCACGTTTCAGACAGAGGTCCTGAGAAAACCCACAACGATAAACGACAGAGTAGATGTTCCACGCTATAACGTGAAACACTATGCCTATCCTCCATCGTTGTTTTTTTAGAAATTTCTCAGGTTTCTGTCTGTACGATGAGCATAACGCTTCTATTTTACCAATAAGACACGACACCGAAGCATCGCAGTGACAGGACGTTAACCGCCCAATCGGTTGCAAATTAACTAAAAAACTCCGACACCCACAAACTTTTCCCCAACTTTTTTCAACAGGGCACAAAAAAGGCACAAAGTGGAAAGTGCTTTGTGCCTCATGTGAGATAAGAAAGAATTTATTGATGTCCCGATAACAAAACATCCAAAAACTCTTGCGGCTCGTAAATAGGGAGTTGAGATGCGTTGAAATCTGTTTTGTTACGAGTGATGATAACATCTGCCCCTTCTCGTGTAGCGGAAAAATATTGCATGGCATCCTCAAAATCGTCAAAAAGGGAAGTCAGAGATTCGTCTATTGCTTGAGAATCTACTGTAGTCACATTGCAGAGTTTGACAAAATTGGCAAACCTCTTGACGATGTCATCATGCCTCATCTTGTAATGAGCCTGCATAATAAAACTCGCAGTAGCAAATGACAACGAAGAAACTTGCAAATTACATTTCTTTTTCTTGCCAAGTTGGATGATAAGTGCCACCGCTTCAAAAAAAGTTTTTCGGCGAGCAAGATAATCAATCAGAATGTTTGTATCGATAAAGACGTTTATTCTATCATCCATATTTTTTCATCAAATATTCTAAGCGAACTTTGTTTACGTCAAAATCTTCTGGTAATGGTTCAACCCCTTCCACCAAAGCCATCACTTCTGGAGAAATGACTAAATCTGCTTTTGACAACTTTGGCCAAGACTTCGCATTTCTCCTTGCCTTCATATTTTCCGCCTTCACTGCTTCATACAAATGGTCAGCCAGCCAGCGTTTGTTGGCTGCTGTAAGGTCGTAACCAAGTAAGGTCTGCCAAACACTTTGTAATGCTGTCGTATTCATAAATCCAAACAATGAGTTCTATTTTCCTGTTTTCAGAAAGAACATAACGCTTATAGTTACCAATTAGCCACGACACCGAAGCACCGCAGAGAGTGTTGCCACTCATTCGGGGACAAAGATACAACTTGTTTTCCTTTCCTCCAAATGTTTTTCAAAGAAAAAATACACTTTCCCGAACTTTTTATGATTTGTCAGAGGGTTGGTTGATGATGTGAACATAGGGGTAAAACGACGTGCCCCACGTCGGTGAGGCGACGTGGGGCACATCGGTTTTGACATATAATATGTGCCCTTTTTAATTCGAATCGGTCATTAGGCTGTTAGGCACTATAACAAACTTTCTGAAGTTATCGCTTCGCTCGAAGTTATCGAAGTTAACGAAGTTATCGACGATACTTTTTGCGATAGTTTTCAATGCTGTTTCTATGTCTGTAACTATTGTCGTTAACTTCGAGCAAAGCGCTCACTTCGCTCACTTCGTTAACTTCAATGATATACAACTTGCGAAATTTGAGTAAAAGCTGTTATCATCATCACGCTAATGATCGATTGGGGTTTATCCTATTCTAACGGGAGATACCAGTTCTTGGATTCTGAAAGAAGGGTGTAGAGCGCTGCATCGTAGTGGGCTGTTCCGTTACGCCGTGCCACTTTGCCGGCAAGGTAGCTGGGGTCGCCACGATGGAGGGAAAGACGCATGAGGTCGTAGAAGCGGAGTCCTTCGGCAGCTGTCTCTAAGGCCATCTCATCACAAATGCGGTCTTCCACGTAAAGGATGGAGTCGGCACGGGAGGCAAGGTTGGGAATGATGTAGGTGGTGTCTGCATCGGCGTTGCCTGAACCGCGCGAGTGAATGCCTTGGGTGTTTTCCCGCAAGAAAGTGTACTGACTGAATGAGAGAAGGTCAGCGGCGTCGGTGCGTTCTTGCGCTGAGATGTATTTGTCTATGTTCTGATACCAAAGTCCATGTTTCAATACAGCAAAGGCTGACTGAGGATAACCGGCACGGTTGAGGGCTTCGGCATAACGCAGGTATATGTGCTGAAGGCGCAAGATGTTGACGTTGGTGGTACTGTACTTATAGCAAGTCTGACGTAAAGTGGCTTGCGAAGTGGATGCCGATGAGACATTGCGCAACATATAGATGCTGAACTGGCGCAAGTCGCCACGAAGTGCTTCGTTCTGGTAGGTCATTGTGTCGGCTGGCACCACCGTGTCGGGCAACAGGGTGACGGGGTCGCTATAAACAAGCACGTAACGCTGGGCACGAGAGAGTTCATCGTAGGCAGCCGAATGTGTGGCTTGATAATAGTAGTTGTTATCTTCTGTGGAGTTGAACACGTCGGTGAGGTGTGACTCTATGCCGTCGTACTCGCTGGTTTCCATCGGGATGCAGGTGAGCATCTCGGAGGAGGAGGTGCTGGTGAACTGGGAGGCATAGCTGTCCAGCACGGTGTCGAAGTCGTATGTTGCCCATGACACGCTACTGGTACCCGTGGGGTGGATGTCACCCTGCTTGGTCAGATAGTCGTGGTAGTATTTAGCTGCCTCGCGGTAGCGCCCAGCCCATAGGCAGAGGTCGCCCAAGAGCACACGCACGGGGTAGTAGAAGGTGCGTGAGTTGAGGGAGTTGATGGTGCCGTAGTCGGGATAGTCGGTATCAACGTAGGGGGCGAGGTCAGTGATGAAGTAGTTGGCTATCTGCTCCACGTCGTAGTGGGGGTAGAGAGCAGGATTGGCTTCTTTCTCCGCCAAGAGGGGCTGGGTGAAGAAGGGCACAGAGCCATAGTTGATGGCGAGTTGCAGATAGGTCCACGCACGGTAGGTCTTCACCACGGCATACTCGGCCTCGAACACGTATTGGCCTCGTTTCATCAGAGCTGTGTCGGCCGTAGCGAGGAAGTAATTGCAGTTCTGAATGACGGCGTAGTAGTCGCGGGCATTGTTGTAAGGATTGGTGGCATCGGCCGTAAAGTTGGCGATGTCTTGCAGGTCGAGGGTGGCGTTCTCGGTGAGTGTGGTGAGGTCGCCACGCAGCTCGCCGAGGAGGATTGTGCGGTCGGCTATGACCTGCATCTTGTTGATGATGCCCATGAGGGAATAGACGGTGTCGTTGGGGGTGGAAAGGTTGTTGTCTTCCACGAAAGCCACAAGGTCGCTGTCTGTCTCGGTGCAGCTGCCCAGCCCCCAAAGGGGGAGGGCTAACGCGGTGCAGCGAAGGATGTTTTTGATGATATGTTTGAGTTTCATACAGATTCTATTGTTTACATTTTACATTCTGCAGTAGTGTTCACCCCCTTTGGGGGTTGGGGGGCTATAGATTTATCTTCACACCCATCGAGAAACTGCGTCCAGAGGAGAGCAGCCCACGGTCGATGCCCATACCGATGACAGCATTGGAGGCTGCAAATTCTGGATCAGAACCAAGATATTTAGTGATAGTGAAGAGGTTGTTGCCAGCCGCCCAGACGGTGATGCCCTGAAGATAGGTGCTACGAACTGGGATGCGGTAGCTAAGGGTCACGTTCTTGAGTTTTAGGTAAGAGCCATCCTCTATCCAACGGTCAGAGAATCGGCTGTTGCCCATCTCGTCGAGGAACGAGGCACGTGGAATATCTGTTACCTGACCGTCGTGTGTCCATCTGGACAGCATGGTCGTGGTCTGGTTGTAGAAATAGCTACCCGACTCCAAGATGCTGCGCTGGTAGTTGTAGAGGTCACCGCCCACAGAATAGTTGAAGGTGGCAGAGAGCGAAAGGTTCTTCCACGAGAGCTGAGTGGAGAAGTTGCCGTAGATGTCGGGATTGGGGTCGCCTATCACCTGCATATCCTTTGAGTCAATGCAGTGGTCACCGTTCACATCCACGAACTTTATGTCACCAGCCTCGAAATACTGCTTGGCTCCTGTCTCGGTCTGCTGATAGAGGGCTGCAGCTGTGGCTTCTTCTGCTGTGGCCAGCACGCCGTCGGTCTTGTAACCATAGAAGACTCCTGCTGCACTGCCCACTTGAGAAAGGATCGTGGCATTATAGAGGTCGGTAGTCATCGACTGTCTGCCACCTGGTAAACGCTTGATTTCGTTCTTATAGTGACCAAGAGAGGCTGCCAACGACCATGTCCAGTCTTTATTACTGATTACCTTCACATTGGCATTCACATCAAATCCGTGGTTGTGCATCCTGCCATCGTTCACCCAATTAGTTTCCAAGCCAGAGATGTAGCTGAGTGTGCCAAGAGAAAGCAAATTGTATGTATTGGCATTGAAATAATTAGCAGCAAGGTAGAGGCGATTCTGGAAGAAAGAGCCTTGCACCCCAAAAGTGAAACGTGCGGTAGTCTCCCATTGGAGTTTCGTGTTGCCAATGTTAGCCATTGAGATACCTGTGAGACTATTAAACAGTTTGCCGGCTTTGAAGTAGGTTCGCGATGCGATGCTGTTGATGTCATCGTTGCCAAGGAGGTCAAATCCCGCATTGATTCTCAGATGGTTGACCACATTGGAAGGAGTGAACCAGTTTTCGTTGGTAAGCACCCATGCTGCCTCAACAGAGGGGAAGAAGCCAAAGGCATAGTTACCGATCTTGGCTCCATCGGGAGCATCAACACCAAACTTGCTGGAGCCATCCATCGCCAAGGCCGTCGAAAAGTAGTAACGTTCACGCCAGTTGTAGTCAGCACCCACGTAGTAGGTGAGACTGATGTCCTTGTTGTCAAGTCCGTCAGTTTGCTTGTCTTGCAGCGAACTGGACATATTGGGGGTCTTGTCATTACCCGTATTATAGCCTATCTGGGTGTTCAGCCGATAGGAGTCCCTCAGGTAGCGGAAACCGGCCTGTGCAGACAGGGCATGAGCACCAAACTGATGGCTATAGGAAAGGTTGAGGTCGTTCATCAACGTGGTTTGTCTCCCAGCCAGAGCACTGGCACAATTCTCCACCATGCCTATACCCTCCACTTTGTAGGTGGGCACACCCGTCGTGGGGAGATAGTAGTTTTCATCAGTGTTCACCATTTGGAAAGCGAAATGATTCCTCAATGTCCAATCTTTCGTAATGTTCCACTTTGGGGTAATAGCAAGTGAAATCATGCGGTTTCCAAAATCATTCTTATTCTTACCATCGCCATTTTGCAGGATAGAGAGGGGGTTGGCCAGCGAGGTCGTATAGTCACTACGCGATGTGACTACATCGGAAAGGTAGTCGTCGGCCTCAGCCAAATAGCCTGAGAGATGACCGTTCGTGTCGTAAGCGTATGGCGAGAGAAAAGGTGCCTTGATAAGCGAGAGGAAAGCGGGTGCCGAGATGATTCCATCTGTCACATCCGACTTCACGCCATCGTCTCTCATGTTGCGGGTCACATCGGAATAAGCAGCATCGAAACGTACACCCAGTGTTTTTGTCAGGGCAATGTCACTATTCAGTCGTAAGTTGAAGCGTGAAAAAGAGAAATCTTTCAACGTGGCATCACTGCCCGCATAGCCAACGGAAAGGTTGTAGTTGGCGATGTCATCACCACCTTGCACGTTGATGCTATACTGCTGGGTAAAGGCTGTACGAGTCACTTTCTTACTCCAATCAGTCTCGTTGTGGTAAATGTTATAGTAGTAATAGTGAGGGTCTGTCTGTAGGAACTTAAAAGCATTGCTCTTTGTGCCTGTCGTGCCAATCAGTTCAGAGGCATAGACGCGGAACTGCTCGGCATCCATCATTTTGGGCTGCCGTGGCACCCATTCCCATCCTCCTCCAATACTCACATCTATTTTAGTGGCCATCGACTTGTTGCGTTTGGTCTCAATGAGCACCACACCATTGGCACCCTTGGCACCATAAATAGCAGCACCATTCTTGAGGATGGAAACCCGCTCGATGTCTTCCACCATGATGCCAGCAAGCACATTGTTAAAAAAGCCATCGTGGAGGGAGGGAGAACCATACTGCATATTCTGCACCACCCCATCAATGATGACAAGTGGCTGGGCATTACTGTTGAGAGAGTTGACACCATTCATAAGCATCTTCACGCCCTGTGCGGGTTGTCCGCCACGTGTGATAGTCAGCATATCCCCCCCCAAAGTCTGCTGAATCTGGGGATCGATGGAGATGTCGTTGTTATTGTAGTTTGCCTTGACAGTCTTGCCACTTGTGGCAGTGCTGGCATCAGAGTAGGTCTCCAAAAAACGATCGGACCACATCTTCACATCCAGCACGGTAGCCATCCCTTCGGATGCCCGACCTATAGGCTGTTTCACCATCACATAACCATCACCACGGAAGGTGAGTGAGGTGACCCACTGTGGCACTCTAATCGTATATTCGCCTTGTTCATCTGTCATCGCGGCATGAGTAGTTCCAGGTGCCTTCACAGAAATACCTGCCATCGGCTCGCCTGTCGCAGCATCGAAGACACGCCCCTTGAGTTCGCGCTCTTGCGCTTGCAGGGATAACGTGAAAAGTGAGAAGTGAAGCATCAGCATCACGATGAAAAATAGGAAACGTTTCATTTTGTCACCTCCTTTCCTTGTTTAGTCTCTATGGCAACATTGGCCTTTTTTAAGCGTTTCTTCGAAGCTTCGCTTGAAGTCTCTTCGGAAACGGGTTTGAAATAAATACAATCGAGAAACATTTCACGGGAAAATGATGTCTGGCGGTTGGTGATGGAACACTGCAACTGCAAGCTCACCGTAGCATCAGGCTGCTGATAATTGCATACTGGGAAGGTGAAACGACCAATCAGCACGGTATCGACACGATAGGGGTCGTTGGACATTTCGTCGTCGAAACTCACAGATTTTTTCTCCCCTGTCTCATCCACATAGTTAAGTGTGGCCTTGAACTTGTTCTTCTTGAAGTCACGAGAGTTGGCAAGATAGACCGTCTTTGGCAAGATGACAGCACAAATGTCATAGGTGCCAGAAAGAGTATTGCGAATTTCGAAAGTAGCAGTCCAGTTGCTCGTGCTGGTGCGTGGCACAATATCCACATATCCATTTCCTGAAATAGAGTCGCCTATGGCAGAACGGTAATTCAGTGTACAATCCTTATATTCCGTAATGTTTGCTTCTCGTTCACCTTGAGTAACGATGGGATGGAAATAGATGTCCTCTGCCGTGAAGGGCCACTGCTTGATGCGGTAGATGTAGCCATTGGAGCATCGGAGCGAGTCTTTAATGTTCTGGGCATCCATCAGGCCACCCACTTCGAAGGGCTTATAAAACACATGATATGGCCACTCCAATGGTGTGTAGGAGGTAGAGAAGATGCTATCTTGCTCCGAACGTTGCACGTTTCGATTAAAAATAAGGTCACGTGCTAACGCTACACTTGTCCAATACTCCGACACCGAGTCGGCCTTTTCGATGGAGCCATAGTTAAAGTATTTCACTGCCTCGTCATAAACAGGTTGCCATGTAGCCTTGTCTGGTACCAGCATGGCAAAAGTAGAGTCTTCCGAGATGATTTGGTCAAACACACGGAAGAGGGAATTTTCTTTCACCATCACTGAATCGGAATAGACTTTCTTGCCATCCACCAACCCTGCCTGAATACTGTTCTCCTCGTCCAGTTCTTGACGTTCAAAGCGCGAGAGAAAAGAACCAATATGACTAAACTCGTCCATTGACGTTAGACCTTCGTAAATATTATAGGTGTACCACGCATCGTCACCCACCACATGCAGCAAGCCGTTGGTGGCAGGCAAGTTCTTTCCGTTCTCCACCACAGAAGCGTTGTAGAGTGCACCACCGTCTAACGGCAGATACTTGTCATTCAGCATCTTCACCGCCTCATCTGTCAAGGCATTCATGTTGTAGAGATTATGGGCAATGTGGTTCATCACAAAGTGCCTACCGACGGTTGAGTCGCCCCACTCCGTTTGACAAAGCGTGCGCAGCGAGTCGATGTTGAACGTACCATTCATAGGTGCCCACACTGTAAGTGTCTGGTCAGAGGCAAGCAAGTCGGCAAACGTTACGTCCGTCCGATGATGATTATTATAAATATGTGTCACCTTGAGCAGAGAAAGAAAATCGCTCAGTTGCCCGTTTCCCTCCACCAATTGCAGCAGTGACTCTGTGCCATTCGTTCCAGCCATATCGTAATGGTCATCCCATTTGTCAGAACAACTGGACAGGCTCCCCAGCCCCCAAAGGGGAAGGGCTAACGCGGTGCAGCGAAGGGTGTTCTTGAGTATATGTTTGAGTTTCGACATATTATATTTTACATTTATATCATTTTACATTTATCATTTAGCGAAGCGCATCACACCTTAATGTGTATCTTCAGCAGTCAGTCCTGCATAAACACTCTTGGGACAGAACTCAAAGTAGTTGATAGGCAGTTCGGCTTCAGCATTCTCGATGACAAGTTTGATGCGCAACCAGTACTCCTTGTTGGGGTCGAGAGGCTGTGTGGTGAGAATCTTGCGATACTTGCCATTGTTGGCACGAAGATTGTTCTGACCGCCTTGATTCCATGAGTCCATGTCCTTCATGTAGCCACGATTGTGCATGGCCTTGTCGATGGCACGGTTCTCTTCATTATCATCCGTGTCAGCCACCCAACCAATGCTTGGGTCACCACCCCAGATGCGGAAATCAATGGGCAACCCCATCGGCTGCATATTGTCCTTCTCACCAAAATAAATCTGTACCACACCACGGTCATTACCCGCACCATAGGCAAAGCGAATCTCGTATGTGTTGGCTGGTACAGGGGGCAACTTGAAGGAAACATCAAACTGTCCAATCAAGTCAACAGCGTCAGAGTAGGTGGCCATCCAAACACCCCGTTCGCGCAAGGCAAGTGTTGGAATGCTTCCATGAAAATCCCAACCATCCACCTGCTTGAAGCCCGTCAAGTGATTGCCGTTCGTGTTGCCACGCGCACCCGCGTTGAGAAATTCTGTTGACATCGTAATCACATCCCAACGAATACGGTCATTGAAGACCACATCACGGGTCTGAGTGTTGTAAGTCAGCACACGGTCAATATAGTGGTAAATACCATTCAGGGCCTGTTGGTTCAGGGTGTCAACGGGCAAGCCAGCCTCTTCCAATTCCTGATCATGGAACGTCTTCATTTCAGTTGGCGTGTACACTTTGATGCCTCTCACCGAATAATTGCTTGCCACACCTTTACGATTGATGAAAAGGCCTTCAGAAGGAGATGACATCTTCATGATGGTGCCTGGCATCAGCGTGGTGTACCAGTCGGTACAGTCAATGAGGTTCGGCATGGCACAAGTGGTCTTGTAGTCGATACCACTTTCCGAAATGGTAAAGTCGTTGATAGCACCATAATAAGGCAACAAGTGATAAGCGATAAAACGATTCAACGGATTTTTACGGTTCGTCCAATCATCATCATACTGACCAGCATCCTCTGGATACATCGTGTCATACACCTCTTTGGCATACGCTTTGAGGTCATCCAGATTATTGATGCCCGCCTCTGCAAACACTTTATTCGTTTCCACCAAAGCCGTGAAACGCTTCATACGTACAGCTGGATAGTACATCATGTAGTTGGCACCCGTTCGGTGGAACACAATACCTTTGTTGACCGAATCGACGCTGACGGAATAGGTGTTGTCGATATACTCATAGAGGCTATCGCTCAATCCAGTCAATGTCAATGCTGAGGTGAAGAGCGTGATGTTCTTGTCGTCCAACAGCACCTCTGGCAGGTAGGAGCTGGAAGGCTGAATCACATGGTCAAGCGTATGCACCACGCCATTCTCCACCGAATCATCACGTACAATCAGTTTAGAGGCCATATTCACGTAATACATCACGTTGCCTCCATTCGTCGCATCACTATCACATGAGAAAGTGAGGAATCGTTCGTTCATGTTAGCCGTCGGAATATTACCATCGCTCAAGTCTGTCGTGAAATAAGTCTCAGCAATGATGTGGTTCCACGACAGCGTGTCACATTCTTCCTTCGAAAGGTCGGCCACACTACTATAGCCATGCTGACGGAGGTACTGATTTACCGCTTCGTTGGTGGGAGCCAAGCAAGTGTAAGTACCGTATGTGGCCATCATGCCATACATACCCGAACGATGCAGAATCTCCGTAAACTCGCTATAGAGTTCTGGACGATGGTCAAGATAATCACTCACCATCTCGCCCGTAAAAGTATAATAATTGTCGGCATCTGGTTCGTCAGAACATCCCAACAGTCCTTGTGACACGGCAACAAGGAACAGTGTGCCAGCAAAGAGTTTTGTTATATATCTGAAATTCATGGCTGTTTAGAAGTTTTGTTCAGTATTATCAGTTTCGTAGGCAGGATTCTGTTCAAGATATGGATTCTGCTTGAGTTCGTCACGATTGTACGGCCAATAAAGCACATCCTGTGTGGAAAGCTTGATGCGGATGGCACTCGTGTTTTCTTGGAACTTAGGCAGCACCTTACTAATCATGCGTGAGTTGTCACCTTCACGACGAGAAAGACGCACAAGGTCATACCAACGTTTGCCTTCAAACATCAATTCACGCTGACGCTCATCAAGCACAAGGTCTTCCATTGCCGAACGTGAGGTGGCATAATCATCAAACACTAAAGTGTCGGTGGTTGCCACACGCTTGTTATTTGCACGTTTCCACACGGCACTGACACATGAGAATGCATTACGGTAATGCTGTGTCTGCTCGTCAGAGAGGACGGTCCCCTCTTCCACATTACCAGCCAACTCCACTTCTGCTTCTGCACGCATCAGCATGACATCAGTCAAACGGTAGATAATCCAGTTAGCGTATGCCGATGAGCGCACACTACCATTCACTGTTGGCGCACCACCAGATGTTGTACTGGTACGGAAAGACACCGACTGATTGACATACTTGGATATATAAACCTTGTTATTCTGTTCCGTCATGTTTTCCAAGTAGCGGCAGTCAGTCATGCGGAAATAGTCATTCAGTCCTGCGTATGCCTCACTGAAAAGGAAGGTCGGTGCCCCAATCTGCCCTGTCCTGTTACTGCTTGAACCATAGAAACTGGATATAGTAGCGTTGGACACGGACTGATTGTTGATGAAGTTCAATTCAAAGATAGACTCGAAACTATTGCCCGCACCAAAAATCTCCGTATAGGCATTACCTGCATAGTTGCTGTTGCTTGACGATTCCGATATCAGAGGATACTTCCCATACAACTCCGTCGTCAACGTCGTCGGGTTCTTCTCGTATGCTTCCTCATATTCGCGGATTTTCTCATCAATCACGAGGTCGCAGTACTGGATGCATTGCTGCCAGTCACCCTTCCACAGATAGAGGTCTGCCAACAAGGCATAACAGCCCCATCGGGTAATGCGACACTTGTTCTCCACACTCTCTTCGCCATAACTACGCACAGCATAGTCCTTCACCCCCTCCACATCAGCAATCAAGCTGTCCAGCACCTCGTCGAAAGGCGATGCTGCCACTTGGAAGACTTGGCTGTCATCATTGGAAGGATAGGTGATATAAGGGACGTTGCGGAAAGTACGAATCAGATAGAAATAACACAAGGCACGAAGAGTGGTAGCCTCCGCAATAGTGGCATGGAGTTCCGAATCTGTGAAGTTCGGGTCGATGTCATTCACACCAGGAGCATAGTAGAGCACTGTATTGCAACGATTGATAACCTCATAGAAACATAGCCATTTGGTATAATCGTTAGTCTCAAGGATATTCTCCTTCAAAATCTGCTGCAAACTATTATTAGTACCCGAGCCAGTCGTCATGTTGTCAGACCGTAACTCGCCCCACACAATCATGCGGCTGATACAGTCACTGCTCTCAAGTTGGGCATAACATGAAGTGAGGACACTATTCACGTCAGCCTCCTCTGTCCAATAGTTCTCCAGCACAATATCGTTCTGTGGCTCAATAGACAGGAAGTCATCACAACTACTCAAGCCTCCTCCCCCCAATAGAGGAAGAGCCAATACAACGAGTTTTTTATATATACATTTCATTTTCATGTGACAGTCTTATTTTAGAATTGAACAGTGATGCCAAAAGTAACGGAACGTGGGTTCGGAGTGCGAGCACGGTCTGTTGTCACACCATAGCCACCATAACCCACTTCTGGGTCAGCACCCGAATATCCCGTCAGACAGAAGAGATTGTTGGCACTCAAATAGAAACTCAGTTGGGTCAGCCCCCAATCTTTGATAAGTTTAGGGTCAAGTGAATAACTAATTTGGGTATAGTTGAGCCGCATGAATGAGCCTTTCTCCACAAACCGGTCGCTGCCTAACCAATTGTAGCCTTCCTTATGGAGGGCACGAGGCACAAGGGCTTGGTCTCCTTCCACACGCCAACGCCAATTGACAGCAGTCGATTGGTTGTTGTTGGTGTACATATTCTCTGCCATCATTCGTGCCTGGTTGACGATTTTGTTGCCTATACGGAAATTGAACTGGTTATTCCATGTCCAACGGCCATACTGCAACTTGAAGCCCCAACCGCCTGTCACCTTCGGCAATGATGACCCGAGATAGACGATGTCTAATTCGTTGATGTTACCGTCATGGTTAATGTCTTCATAGATAGCATCACCTCCTTTGAACTCATAAATGTAGCTCTTGTCGTTACTGTCATAACAGAACACCATCGGAGTGGTGTAACCATTCTTATCAACCACCACATCTCCATTCGCATCACGAGCCACAGGTGCGTTGGGACCGCTCACGCCTGGCACTTCCACATCAGAATACTTGCTGTACTGATAGACACCCTTATAGCGGAAACCATAGATGGAGCCAAAAGCATTGTGCAACTGCACACGGGTAAGATAAGAGCCATTATTCTTGTCAAAATCACTGTTGAGCGATGCAAGCACGGTCTCGTCCATCTTGGTGATTTCATTCCGATTGTTAGCAAACGAAACGTTGAAACTGGCGCGGAACTTTCCTGCCCTGATAATGTCCTGAGCGTTGATGTTAAACTCCCATCCGTTGTTCACCATGTCGCCCACATTCTGATAATTCAATGCGCCAAAGCCTGAAGAAGTAGGAATTTTCCGATTCATCATCAAGAGGTCGCTGGTATGTTGAGTGTAAATATTGAAGTCGGCAGTGATGCGGTTGTCAAACAATCCAAGGTCGAAACCGATATTCCACGTTTCCTTCTCCTCCCACTTCAGAGAGCTCAGACGGATGTTGCTGGGGTAAACAGAGCCACCAGCATTGTAAGACTGTCCATTGGTGTATTTCGAGAAATACAGATACTCGCCATTAGGCTGATTACCCACCTTACCCCAACCTGGACGGATGGAAAGCATCGATATCCAAGGAAGTTTCTCCATGAATGGCTCGTCACTCACATTCCAACGGAAAGACAAAGCAGGGAAATTTCCCCAACGACTGTCATCACCAAACTTCGTGGAACCATCTCGACGAATGGAAAAATCTGCAATATACTTACCCTTGTAAGCATAGTGTGCCGAGAAAGTAAGATAGACACTACGCCACTGCCCTGACGAGGTGCCCAGACCGCTAACAATGCCGTCGGCAATGGGCGAACTGATGCCACCCGATGGCAACCCCCACACAGTAGAGCTGGTCGATTTGGAAGTGCCATCCGTCAACTGGAACTGCGCCATCGCCATAAAAGAATGGCTGTCATTACGGAAGTGAGGCATGAAAGTGAGTCGGTGGGTAGTGGTCACAGCGGTGCTCTTGTGAGCATCAGCCGTAGTCTTATTGTTGTTGGAATTCGACCACCCTGCCGTCACAAGACTGGAGGGATAGAAAGTATCATTGTACTTGTTGAAGATGTTGAAGAGGATTTTGCCTTCATACTTCAGTTGAGTCTGTTCGGCAGTAGTACCCAACAAATTATAATGCAACTGAAATTCGGGCTGAATCTGATAAGTGCTCTCCTCGTTCTTGGCCTGCTTGGCCAAAGCGACGGGGTTGACGTAATTATACTGATCCTCCTTCAATTCATCAGAACAGGTGTTGAGCATATGGTAATAGTCAGACAAATCACGCCCATTACCGTCTTGCTCATAGATGGAGAGGTTAGGCATCTTCACATAAGCCAATCCCAGCAAATCATAACGTGCACCATTCACCACATAATCATAGTTCTTCTGATTGTCCGTATAAGTCATATTGAAGTTCGTCACAATCTTAATGCGGTCGCTCACGAAGTAGTCGAGTGCCACACGAGTGGTAAAGCGGTCAAGCTTCTGCTCAATCACAGTGCCCGTCTGATGGTCGTAACCTCCCGCAATGCGGAAGTTGGCCTTCTCACCACCACCCGAAAGGCTCACATAATGCTTCTGTTGCACACCTGTCTGACGAATAGCCTTACGCCAATCAGTGTTATTGTTGTACATCTCATATTCATTCCACGACTGGTCGTAGTTGAACTCGCGGATGTTGGCAGCCGCATCACTGAGGGTGGGATTATAGTAAGCCTCTTTCTGGAGCATCGTGTATTGGTCACCATTCAGGAGTCGGAGACCCGAGGGCTGATGGGTTGCCATCACTCGATAAGAGTACTGCACCTTCGTCTTGCCACGCGCACCACGCTTCGTCTTGATTTCGATGACACCATTGGCACCCTGCGAACCGTAGATAGCCGTACCAGCAGCATCCTTCAGCACCGAGATAGAAGCGATGTCGTCAGGATTCACGTTGAGCAGTTCCGCAAACTGGTCCTCTGTAGCATTGGCATAGTCGAAATTACTGTTATAGTCACTTTCAAAGATGTTGCCATCCACCACAATGAGCGGCTCAGAACTCCCGTTGATGGAACTGACACCACGCAAACGCATAGAAGTGCCCGAGCCCAGGTTACCCGAATTGCTCACAATGTCGAGACCCGCAATGCGTCCTTGCAGAGCCTCGTCCACACTGGTCAGAGCCAAGCCCTCAAACTCCTTGGCATCAATCATCTGATGAGCCACAGAAAGTTCCCGCTCAGGAATAGCAAGACCACTCGTCTGCACCACCTTCTGCGACTTCACCACCACTTCTTGCAACTGGGTATTGCTCTTCAGCGTAATCTTATAAGTAGTGCCCTTGATAGGGATAATCTGAGTAGTATAACCCACGTAAGAAATTTTCAAACGATGCTTCGGGTCAACAATGCGGAAAGAAAAGTTGCCATTAATGTCAGTAACGGCATGAGCCACAATACGGTTAGCATTGTCAATCTCAACCACGTTGCACGCCATCAGAGGGTCAATATCGTCTTGCACCACACCATGAATCATCGTGCCAGGCGATTGGGCATAGCCCCCCAGCCCCCAAAGCGAGAGAGAGAACGCAAAGACAGAGCGTCGGAGTATTTTTTTGATAATTCTATTCATATATTGGATAAAAATTTTTTTGAGATAAAACTAACGTCGCATTAGCCTACCTTGCCCTCAGCCCCAAAGGCAGAGGGGTTAGGGAGCTACTTATACTGCAACGCCCCATCTATTTGGTGCACTACGGCAAAAGAAGAAGTGTAGAGATTATTAGCACGGGTGGCATCACCAGCATCATACTGATACTCACGCGCCATCATATTGTAAAGCCCACCCGTAGTGACCACATGCCGCGTATTGCCATGCCCATCAGTGACCGTAATGCCATCATTATTGACCAACGTGTTCAACTTATAGTACGACAAGTTACCATCCGTCACCTTATAGGCAGAAGTCTCAAACTCGCCCTGAGCAGCACCTTGGCCAATAAAGTATGCATTATCCTGAATGTGATACTTCACAAACTTCTCAATTTCCTGCTGCAAGCTATCCTTCAACTCCTCGTCCTGCTCCTCCTCCACCTGAGCCCAAGTAGGCAACTTGCCAGCAGCCTGCAAAGCCTCGATAGCCTCATTCGTAGGCACATACACAGTATAGCGGTAAGTGTTGAAAAGAGAAATGTTTTGAGAAGGAGCACCATGCTCATCAGTACCGATGACGTGCTTCGTCTCCAGCAGCGAGGAACTCTGCAAAAGGTCATGGAAAGCACTAAACTCAGGATGCTCGCCCAGCACATCAAACACAGACCTCCGAGCAGTCAGGATAGGCTCATCCTCCAGAATGTAAGTCTTGCCATTCCCCTCGTATGACTCATCATAGATGCCCACCACACGGACAGCCCTACCCTCCTCAATCTGGTAGCCACCCTGCACCGTCATACCACCCACACCAGCAGCCGCATTCGTCACCTTCACCATCGAGCCACCCTTCGTTTGGAAAAACACATCACCATTCTCCACGTCGCCAATGACAATGTGGGTGTTAAGAATATCCTCCAAGCGGTTCGTTATTTGGTTATAAGAAGCCTCACCAATAGAGTCACCCACCACACCCGTCACCGTGTCATAATTCCAGATGCTTGCCCACACTCTCTCATGCTCCGTTTGAGCCGAAGCCCTGTAGTGGAACCTAAACAACTGAGTGCTCGTCTTCCCATAAGAACAAGGGTCAACATAATTCAGCAGCGCATCATTATTCGGAATAAACAGACTATAATACGTGTTCTGTGAATTCAGATACACATCAAAGCCCAACTGCTCCACACCCCAATAAAGAATGCTCATCGTCTCATTTACAAGAGCAGGAAACGTCACAGAAATATAAGCCACAGGGTTAAACACCTTGTTCGTCAAATAGACTGCCCCATTGCAAGCCATATAGACCGAATCCACAAACTCCTCCTCCAGCCCCAACTCATCATTCGCATCATTAAGCACAGTGTAAAACTTGCTCGGCACAGACGACGTAAACGAATTCAGCATATTCACATTCAGCATCTTCGAGACCACCTTGTCAGGCACATTGTCCCACGAGCCATAATAATCCTTCAGCACCTTGCCAGCCCCCTCATTCCAATAGCGGTCAAGAGCCTCGTCCGTAGGCACCAGCATCACACCCATATTCTCCTGCAACGCCACATTCGTTGCTGTGCTGTTAGTCGTGGCACTATAAAACTGATTCCACCCAGGGTCAAACTTCAGCAAACCATTCACAGGACCCTCATCAGGAGTGAGGTCCAGAGGCTCACCACCCCGACTGCGCTCCGAGAAATAACGCTTCTCAAACAAAGAATCAATACTAACATTATATAGACGATTATACTCACGAGTCGCCTCGTCGCCAGCATAGTAAGGCGCACAATAGCGGTTCAGCAACCTCGCATAACCCCGAGTCGTGGGATGCCCGCTGATAAAATCCGCCATGTTAGGCAGAGGCGTGAGCACCTCAGCCATCTTATGCACAAAACCATTAGAGCACTTAATGTTCTGCACCTCCATCATCACACCATTCACATTAGCATCCCCCGCCCTTCGCTCCGTCTGGTGGTTAAACAAGAAATTGCAGTCCTCATTCGTGATAAGCTTGTTCGTCAGAAACGCCTCAATAAAGTGAATCATCGGAGGAGCCGTGATGTCACTCATGCACACCAGCGCATCGCCACCCTCACGGTAGCGCGCCCAGTAAGGATTATCAGGCATCCCGCTCGGACGTACCACCGGCACCGAGTCATACTCGCTCATCGCCGTGAGCCGCCTCATGCAGTCACCCTCAGTAGGCCCCTCCGAACTGCTCAGATAAGCCACCTGACACGAATTGTTAATCATGCTGCCATACAGCAGCAGCCTCTTCTGGGCAAGCGACAGCCCCTCATAGCTGCGCACCCCCCACGAGTTGCCCTGGTAAAAACGATTGAACGCTGCATCGTCAGCCACAAAAAGCGTCTTGCTGCCCGTCTTGGCCAGCACCTCCGCATAGCCCAAGTCGTCAATCATCCTCACCATGTTGGTGTAATTGCCATCACCCTTCAGATAATCGTAAATGCTCTCGCCCAGCCAACTCGGGTCCTCCTCAGCCAAGTCATAGCCATCGCAAGACGACAATCCTCCCACGGCAATCAACGCCACACCCACCCACTTCGCACAGCGGGAAAAGCTCAACAGTCGATTAAGATTGGTTTTCATACAGGTTATGATAACTTTTAGTTTTTAGTTTATAACTTTTAGTTTTTAGTTCAAAATACAAATCCGCTGCAAAATTACACAAATTTTCACACACTCCATCTTTCCCCACGTTACACAGACTTTCATGCACGTTACAAAAAAATAAAACTAAAAGTTAAAAACTAAACTTTCTGAAGTTATCGCTTCGCTCGAAGTGAGCGAAGTTAACGAAGTGAGCGACGATACTTTTCAATGCTGTTTCACTGTGCGTAACTATTGTCGTTAACTTCGAGCGTCATCGCGAAGCGCTTTGCTCGCAAAGAACCGATAACTTCACTAACTTCGTTAACTTCAAAGATATACAATTTGCGAAACTTGATTTTTTAACTTTTAACTTTCGACCTCACTTATACCACTCCGCATACATAATATAATGCTGAGCAATGCCCACATTCAGCTCCTTCGCCTGCTGCGGGTCCACCTTCTTGATGAACTTCGCCGGCACACCGCCCCACAGCTCGCCGTCGCCCACCTTTGTGCCCTTCAGCACCAAGGCTCCTGCAGCGATGATGGCACCCTCGCCTATCACAGCATCGTCCAGCACCGTGGCACCCATGCCAATCAGCGCACCGCTCTTCACCGTGCAGCCATGCAGGGTCACGTTATGCCCAATCGTCACGTCATCCCCAATCTCAATCGCCGCCTTCTTATACAACGTATGCAGGCACGAGCCATCCTGAATGTTCACCCGATTCCCAATCCTGATGTAGTTCACGTCGCCACGCACCACCGCGTTAAACCACACCGTGCACTGGTCGCCCATCTGCACGTCGCCCACAATCGTGGCGTTCTCGCTGAAATAGCAGCCCTCACCCCACTTCGGGGTCAAGCCGCACACCGTCTTGATTAAAGCCATAGTATTATCTGTTATGTTGAGTATATGAAATTTTTGAAAGTTTCGGGTGTCCCACCCCCTCCCCCTTTGGGGCTGGGGGCATACAGCTGGAGAAGGACTCTGATTTCTTATTTCATCTGTTCCAGCAATCTTGCAAGGCCTTCGAGGTTGCGCGGGTCTACTTCTAAGTCGAGAAGGTCGCCGTTGCGGTTGAAGAGTTTATAGGTGGGGAAGCTGTGGACGTTCAGATGGTGCTCGATGGCGGTCTGCTGGTTTTCGGGAAGGTTGTAGTGAGCCACGTTCGGGCCGCTCACATTATACTCTTTGATGACGTTCTCCCACGAGTCTTGAGGGCTGCGGTTAGCCAAATATAGGTACTGGATGTCAAAGTCCTTCAGACGGGCGTACTCCTCGGTGGAGTGTGAGAGAGCTTCCTTGCAGGGGCCGCACCATGTGCCCCAGATGTCGAGCAATACAAACTTACCCTTGTACGGCTCGACGATTTTCTTCAGCAGCGCCTCGCCCTCTGAGATGTCTTTGAGGTTATCCGGCGACTTGAGCACCAACTTGTCGAACTCACGGTTCTCGATGGCGAGGTAGTGGTCGTTCTTCTTCTCCACCATCCCGATGCAGATAGGATTGCTGACAAGTGCCTTCAGCGTATCAATCACCTCTGGGAGCAACGAGCAGCGTCTGTAGTCAATCTCCTTGCATACCATTCGTGAGAGAAACATATCCTTGATGAATGGGGAAGCCTGAAGAGAATCAAGCATTTGGAGATGACCTTTCATGCTTGCCGTAAGCAACTTCCCGCTGATGAGCCTCACACCTTTAGGACCATTAAGAATCTTGTTTACCTGCTGAATCATGTCCGCATTCCTGGTGTTCAGTTCCTCGGCCACGTGCTGTTTCTCTTCAGGAGTGGATGCCTTTTCAACTGCGGCGTTGGCCTCGGCAATCCATTCCTTCCATTTCTTCAGCAACGCCAGTTCCTCATCGTTCGAGGCGTATTCGTCAATGTGGTCTTGGGGATTAATGGAGAACGAAGACTTCACGTTGTAGGCGGCATCGTCAAGATAGTCGGTCAGGAAGGTGCTCAGGTCACGATGGAGCGTGTAAGGCTCCTGCATCTTTGTCCAGAACGTAGCGTAGGCATACTTGCGGGCGCTGGCAGGCAACTGGAATTGGGCAGCACGGAAACGAGCCTGACCAAAATCGCGAGCCTGCTGGCTGAGCGTATGACCCTTTCTGTAGAGGTTGAAGCGTGTGGAGAGCGTGGGGTGAGTCTCACAGAGTGCATCGACGTTGGCATATTCCGTTTTAAGCAGACTATCGACAGAGGCGATATACTTGTCGAAGAGTTCCTGCGCACCCTCGCCAGCCCCATCTCTTCCCTCATACAGGCGAACGCTGTTCCAACCAAGCGGAAACCTGAAGAGCTCGTTCTGCAGCCGGCAGTCGTCTCCCATAAAGAAGCGGCGCCCCTCCTTGAAGTCGTAGAGCATGAAGTAGGTTTTGCCAGGCTCAAACATCATCTCGGTGAAGCTACGACCCCAGTCGCAGAAGAAATCGGTGCTATTGATGACAGGTATTTTTACGGTGAAGCGTCCCTGTTCATCCAAATCGGCATAGACAGATTCCTGTTTGTCAGTAAAGAAGTTCTCGTAACCGAACTCAAAGGTCTTCTGGCTCTTGAAGTGCTCGGGCATATCCTTAAGCCAGCCGACCACCGTCACGGTATCGGTCTTGTAGCCATTATCCACAAAGTCCGTTCGCAAGTCCTTGGTGGGGTAGTCGGGCATGAAGCGGCTGGTAATCATGGCGTACACAGCCCTTTTGTCACCAATCTGAATCTGGCGTTTGCCCCTCTTGTCCTTTCCCACCTTCACCCTCAGTTCGTCGTTGCCATTCCGCATCACGATTTCAGCCTTGTTCGTCTTGGGGTTCACGTCACATTGCTGATAGTTCCAGAACCTGCAATCGTAGATAGCGCAATCCTCCAGAAAGGCAATCTTCCAGTCACCCTTGTCATCGCGCCAATAGGACGGGAACAGCTGCTTCCAGCGTTCCTCCACGGGCTTGATACCCCTGATTTGGAAAGCACGGTCGCCGTCGCCCTCGATGAAGTCGAACGACTTGGTGTTCTGAGGCAGCGGTGGGAAATGGAACTCCACATCGCGCTTGCCGTTCTTATTGGTTTGCACAAACTTGTTGAGTTCTATGCCTTTGGCCTCCACAAGCGGATAGCGCTGGTTGTCCGCTTTCAAATAAGTGTCGCCAACAAACTGAAAACAGAAGTCGGGATAGTCCGAACGCTGCGACACCGTGACATACACCACGGTCTCGTCAGCCCTCAGTTCCACCTTCGTCACATCGATGGCGAGGTTGAAGTATCCATCGCCATAGCAGTTTCCACACTCGGTAGCGGGCTGTTCCCACACGACAACAGCCTCTTTAGCCAATCCCGCCACCCCGACGAGGGCGAGCAGCATCATTAACCATATTTTCTTCATATTCGCCATATATTGCTAAATTTGTCCACAAAGGTACAACAATTTCTTCAAACTCCATCCGTCTCAACAAGAAAAATGAGAAGATCGGCTATTCCTGCCCTGTGTTTCTCCACATTATTATAATATATCTATATCTTACAGGTCGTCCGTCGCGGCAGCCTTTTTTTATTTTTCACCTTGAAAGCGTGACGACTTGTCACGCTTTCAAGTACACTCCTCTGTCAAAATCGCACGATGAGAAACATGCACTTAGGGATGTCACGTTCCCCTTCTTATGCTTTGCGGTGTCCTGCCCAGATGCTTCTTGACGAAGGCGCAGAAGAAGGACTCGTTGGGGAAGTCGAGGCGGTGGGTGATTTCCTTGATGCTCATCGATGTGTTGCGCAGGGCGTTCTCCACCTCCTTCAACACGGCTGCCGTGATGAGTTCGTTCGCCCGTTTTCCACTCACTCGCTTGCAGATGGTGGAGAAGTACTTCGGAGTGATGTTCAGTTGTTCCGCATAGTAGCCCATGTTGCGCACCTTGGGGTTGGTGTTTTCGAGCAGCCGCTGAAAACGCTGGAAGAGGATTTCCGCCGATGAGCGAGGCGATGTGGGCAGACAGACATGGGCGGTCAGCATATTGTGGAACTCATAGATGAACGCTTGCACCAGGGCGTTCATCAGTTCCCTGTGGTGAGGGATGTCAGTGTGCCGCATCTTCGACTTGAAGAGCGTGTAGTACTGCTGGCAGACGAGCGAATCCTCGTCGCTCAGGTGCAGGATGGGGCGTTCCTCCATGTATCGGCGGATGTCCCAATTCTCCGATGCCAGCACAGCGAGTTCCTCGACATATTCAGGCGAGAGGGCCGTGCATCGGAGTTCCACATCGAGGCTCACCGTCGTGCGCTCCAGCACGATGTCGGGGTGGCAGATGAACATGTCGTTCTTCGCCAGTTCATACTGCTGATGGTGTACACAGAAGGAGGCTCTTCCCTCCAGAATGTGGACGACCACGTAGGAGGAGAGGTGCAGGTCCCGCAACTGAAAGTTTTTCAGCCCCGTGATGTCGTCGATGAACGTCAGACGATTGTTCGTCTGCACAGTCAGGTCTTTTGCCATTGTCTTCATAGGTGTCCCGTTTTTGATGAAAGATAATACAAGCCGAACGCAGAGCCATGCTCGTTTGAACTATGCCGAGGCGCAGCTTATCTTGTGCAAAGTAACCACTTTTTTTTCATATGGTGATGTTCTGTTTTCTTCCAAAGATGTTGCATTCTTCTCCATCTTGCCGTTTTGTGGAAAATCAGACATTCTTGTGGAACTTTTTTGGTTGTTTCATTCGTCGATAAGTCGTTCCTTTGCAGCGTTTTTCAACACAAGCAAGATGAAAAGAAATGTTTTATTTTTCTCCTTATGGCTGGTCGTCTCGGTGTCAGGATGGTCGCAACCGAACATCCCCATGCGTCTTTCGCTCGACAGCTGCCGGGCATTTGCCATTCAGAACAACAAATCGGTCTTGATGGCTCGCGAGGGCATTCGTGAGGCAACGTGGGAACACAGGGCGGCAGAGTCGAAACTGTTGCCCCGTGTGTCCGCCTCGGGTACGTATGTGCGTACCAATCGAGAAATCTCGCTACTGAGCGATTCACAGAAGACCATGCTGGGCAGCGGTGCCTTGCTTGGCGACATGGGAGCGGCACTGGTGGATGCGCTCCACACCGACACCCGCGACCTCACCGCCACCACTGTCATGCTGACCCAACCGCTCTACATGGGCGGCAAGATTCTGGCATACAACCGCATCACCCATTTTGCCGAAGACATTGCCCGACAGAAACACAACTTGGCGTTGCAGGAAGTCATCGTCGAGGTGGATGAGACCTACTGGCAACTCGTCCACCTGCAAGAAAGGCGACAGTTGGCGGAGAGTTATTTGCAGTTGGTGCAGAAGCTCGATGCCGATGTGGAGGCGATGGTGACGGAAGGAGTGACCACCCGTGCCGACGAACTGTCAGTGAAAGTGAAGGTGAACGAGGCGGAGGTGACGCTGATTCAACTCGACAACGGCATCAGCATCTTGCAGATGAAACTCTGCCTGGTGTGCGGATTGCCGATGGACACGGACATCAAGCCACTTGACAACAGCGGAGAACCGCTGATGGAAGCCGAGACTCCGAAGATTCCCCAAGCGACGCTCCTCAACCGCAATCCCTTCGACCGCCGTCCAGAATTGCAGATGCTGAAGCTTTCCACCCGCATCCACGACCAGAAGATAACGGCCGCCCGTGCAGAGTATCTTCCGCAAGTGGTGCTGACAGGTGGGTGGATGGGCACCAACCCCTCCATGTTCAACGGGTTTGAGCGGAAGTTGAAAGGCATGTGGAATGTGGGCGTGATGGTCAACATCCCCCTGCTCACCAGCGGCGAGCGCATCTTCAAGGTGAACGCGGCCAAAGCACGGGCCAACATCGCGCGGCTGCAACTCTCCGAGGCGCGCGAACAAGTGGAACTACAGGTAAGCCAGTGCCAGCAGAAACTGACCGAAGCCCGTGAAAGACTCACAGCGGCACGTGCGAGCCAAGCCTCGGCAGATGAAAACCTGCGCCACGCCACCCTCGGACACAGCGAGGGAGTCATCCCCGTGAGCAATGTGCTGGAGGCACAGACGGCATGGCTCTCTGCCCACTCGCAGGTGGTGGGTGCGGAGATTGACCTGCGGCTGGCAAAGCTCTACCTGAAGAAGGCGATGGGTACTTTGTCCACTGCCTCCGAATAGGTGCACTCAATACCTCTAAACCGACGTGGGGCACATCGGTCAACCGACGTGGGGCACATCGGTCAACCGACGTGGGGCACGTCGGTGAGGCGACGTGGGGCACGTCGATTCGGGGGTATGGGAAGCGACGAAAAACAGCAAACCTAAATGCTCAAGATTATGAACAAAAAGAACATGAAAGCCACCCTTGTGTGTGGCGGTGTTTTGGTTGGCGTGATAGCCCTCGTGGTGTGCGTGGGGTTTGGGTTGCCAACAAGTGAAGAAATTATCCAAGGCGAGGTGGAGGTGACAGATTATCGCCTCTCCAGCAAGGTTCCTGCCCGTGTGCTCGAAATCAGAGTGGAAGAAGGCGACCGTGTGAAGCGAGGCGACACGTTGGTGGTGCTCGATGCCCCCGACTTGGATGCCAAACTGCAACAGGCGGAAGCAGCCTATCATGCCGCCCTGGCTCAGGAGCAGAAGGCACAAAATGGCACCCGGCAGGAGCAGATTCAGTCGGCATTTGAGCTGTGGCAGAAAGCCAAAGCCGGGTTGGACGTGGCTGAAAAGACGTACCAGCGTGTCAGCCAATTGTTCGAGCAGGGGGTGATGGCTGAACAGAAGCGCGACGAGGCTCTGGCACAGCGTGATGCAGCGTTGGCGAGTGAGTCGGCTGCAAGGGCACAGTATGAAATGGCACACAACGGCGCGCGAACGGAAGACAAATCGGCAGCCTCGGCACAGGTGCAGCGTGCCGAAGGTGCCATCAGCGAGGTGCGTTCCTACGTGGGCGAGACGGTGCTGCTGGCTTCGGCTGACGGGCTGGTGACAGAGATTTTTCCGGAAGTGGGAGAGTTTGTGGGAGCGGGGGCACCCCTGATGAATGTGGCTTGTGTGTATGATTTCTGGTTCACGTTCAATGTGCGCGAGGACCTCTTGGAGGGGTTGAAGGTGGGCGATGTGAAGGAGGTCTATATCCCGGCTATCCACAAAACCATGATTGTGGGCATCACGTGGATGAACAATGTGGGCAACTTTGCTGCATGGAAAGCCACGAAAGCCATGGACGGGCTGGACCTGAAGACCTTTGAGGTGAGGGCGCGCCCCATGCAGGATAGAGACACGGTGGAGCTGTATGCAGGGATGAGCGCTGTGTTGAGAAAGGATTGAAGAATGAAAGATTTGTTTTTCTTTGTTCGCCGAGAGTTGCGCTTCTACAGGAGGCGACCTTTGCTCATCAGTGTGATGGTGGTGGCACCCATTTTGTGTATGGTTTATTTCACCACTCTCATGCGCGACGGTTTGCCCACCGATTTGCCTACAGGCATCGTGGACGAGGACAACACCCAAATCAGCCGCACCTTCGTCCGCACGCTCGACGCCCTTCAATCGGTGGAGCTGACCCGTCGATACGCTTCCTTCAGCGATGCGCGGCGAGGCATCCAGCACGGAGAGATTTATGGCTTCTACTACATCCCCGACGGGTTTACCGACGATGCACTCGCCTCTCGCCAACCGAGACTTTCGTTCTACACGAACGAGGCATTCTTCATCCCCAGCGCATTGGTGATGAAGGATATGCGGCAAGCGTCGGAACTGGCCAGCGTGGTGATGATGCGCACGTCGCTCCGGGGCAAAGGTGTCAGCGAGGAGAACATCATGCCGATGCTGCAACCCATCGTGGTGGACACCCATCCGCTGAACAATTCCTACCTGAACTATGCCGTCTTTCTCTGCAACGTGTTTGTGCCAGGGGCGGTGATGCTGCTCTGTATGCTCTGTGCCACCTACACGATTGGCTATGAGTGGAAGCGCGGCACACAATGGCAACTATTCCGCTTGGGGGGCTATTCGGTGTCGCGCATTCTGGCGGGGAAACTGCTGCCGCAGACGGTTATCTTTTCTTTCGTATTCTGTTTCTTCGATGTGCTGTTCTACGGTGTGTTGCGGTTTCCCTGCCACAGCGGCATCCTCCCCATGATGCTCTTGGGCGTGCTCACGGTGCTGGCATGCCAAGGCTTTGGTGTGTTCGTGTTCGGCATCTTCTTGGGGCAGATGCGCATGGCGATGAGCGTGTGTGCCCTGCTGGGCGTGTTCTCTTTCTCGATGGCTGGCTTGACTTTCCCCATCTCGGCTATGGACATGCCTTTGCAGGTGTTCTCGTGGTTTATTCCGCTGAGGCACTACAATGTCATCTACACGAATCAGGCATTGGATGGCTACAGCATCTTCTACGCTTGGCAACACGTGGCGGCCTTGCTCGGCTTCCTGCTGCTGCCCTTGCCGGTGCTGCGCCGCTACAGAAGGGCGTTCTTAAAATATAAATATGTGGAATGATATGATGAAAGATGTTTTTCGTGTCTTCTGGAACGAATTGCGGGTGGTGTCGAGGGATAAGGGCATCCTCATCTTTATCGTGCTTGCCCCTTTGTTCTATCCCTTGCTCTACACTTATACCTATACGAACGAGGTGGTGCGCGAGGTGCCCTGTGCGGTGGTGGATGACAGCCATTCCACACTGAGCCGTGCGTTTGTCCGCCATGTCGATGCCACGCCCCATGTCTGCATCGCTGCCCAGTGCCACAGCATGGAGGAGGCGGAGGAGGGGCTGAAACGGCGGAGGGTGCAGGGCATCATCCACATTCCCTCCACGTTTTCGGCTGACATCGCACGCGGTCGGCAGACACACGTGGGCTACTACAGCGACATGGGCAGCATGCTCTGCTACAAGACGATGCTCATGGGCATCAACAATGTGGCTCTCTCGATGGGCAAGGACATCCGCATCTCGCGCTATCTGCACGGCACGACCCAGCGGCAGGAGACCCTCAGCAAGATGCCCATAGAATATGACTACACGGCTCTGTTCAATCCACAAGGCGGCTTCGCCTGCTTCCTCATCCCTCCCGTGCTCATGCTCATCATCCAGCAGACCTTGCTCCTGGGGATAGGGATGCAGATGGGGAACACGCGGGAGAAGTACGGATGCACCCTGCCTTCACACCGATACCCGGTTGCGTCCTTCGTGCTCGGAAAAGCCCTCGTCTATTTCTGCATCTACCTCGTCATGGCGATTTATATGTTCACGGTGGTCACACGCTCTTTCCACCTTGTCCACCTTGGCAACTATTGGACGTTCATCGCTTTCGTCATCCCCTACATCCTCGCCTGCATCTTCTTTGCCATGACCCTTTCCTTCCTCGTCTATCGTCGCGAGGACGGGATGCTGCTCTTCATGTTCCTCTCCGTCCCCTTCCTCTTCGTCAGCGGCATCTCATGGCCAGTCACCGCCGTGCCTCCCTTCTGGCGAGCGGTGAGCACCCTCATCCCCAGTACCTTCGGCATGAACGGCTATGTGCGCATCTCCACCCTCGGTGCAGGAATCCTCGATGTTTCCCACGAATACTTCGCCCTCTGGACACAGGTGGCTGTGTATTTCTTCCTCACCCTGTGGCTCTATGGAAAAGGTAAAAAGTAAAAGTGAAAAGTAAAAAATAAAGATAAAAAGTAAAAGTGAAAAGTGAAAAATTTGCTACCGCGGCTGTTGGCAAGGTGAAAAGTAAAAGTGAAAAGTGAAAAATTTGCTACCGCACTTGCAAGCCACCTGT
>JAFSKR010000018.1 GCA_017448825.1 Bacteroidaceae bacterium | reverse complement strand
GCGCGTGATAGACCTTGACAACCCCGTGCCGACCGTCCTTGCCGAAGTCGATTTCACCAAGCAGGAAGCATCAGGTAAATACGTCTGCTCTATCTGTGGTTATGTCTATGACCCAGCCGAGCACGACGGTGTGGCCTTCGACGATTTGCCCGACGACTGGCGCTGTCCCCGTTGCAAACAGCCCAAAGAGAAATTTAACAAGGCATAATGACACTCGTGGAGCCGAGGCCGAAAGATGTCGGCGCGGCTCCACGCTTTGTTTTGCTGAAGATGTCCGATTTCACGTTGTGTTAGATAATTTTCGTCGAACTGACGTTAAAACATGAGTAACAAGGCTGACACATGCCATCATCTTCGACCAGAAGGCAACGGGTGGCTCGATACCTCAAAAGGGGAGAGACTCTCACCTATACCATAGGAGAGACTCTCACGTGTACCATAGGTGAGAGTCTCTCCCCTTTTGAGGCTACGGAACAAGGCAAAAAGAGGTGCATCTATTTGGACAAGCCTCTCCGCAAGTGGGTGTTGAGGTTGTTCTTGGTGGAGCCATGAGCGACTATTACCACTTTGTACTCTTTTTATCTTCCGACACGTTGACGGCTATGATTGTCCCATAATATTTTACGGCTTGCCTCTGCTGTGCCAAATGACTTTTACAATAAATCGGAAACATTGCAAGGAGGCAGTGTCACGATGAAAATGATACTATTTCACCCAAGAAAGCGTAAAAGGTACAACTGAAGTGAACCCCGAAAGTTTTTTGTCTAACTTTCGGGGTTCACTTCACTGTGGGTGCATCCTTGGGTTGCAAAGTGGTCACTTGATTTCGATGTTCAAGGTCTCTTTCGCTTTTTGTTCCTCGGCCTTCTTCGGAATGTTGATGGCAAGCACACCGTCGGTCATGCCGGCTGTGATTTTCGTTTTCTCCACGTTGTCTGGCAACGTGAATCGCTGCTCGAACTTGCTGTAGCTGAACTCCCGGCGCAGGTAGGTCTTCTTCTCGTTTTCCTGCTTGTTGTCGGTCTTCTTCTCCATGCTGATGACGATGTCGCCGTCGGTGGTGAGCTGGATATTGAAGTCTTCCTTGGTCATGCCGGGTGCGGCTATTTCCACTTTGTACTCTTTTTCGTCTTCGGTGACGTTGACGGCTGGTGTGGTGCCGTGATATTTAACGGTTGGCATCCAGTTGTCGTTGAAGAAATCGTTGAACAATGCGGGTATCCATCCCTGATTGCGTGTTGAATAAATGGTAGGCATCATAGTTTTGTCCTCCTTGGTTTTTTTTGGTTGTTGTATTTTTTTGTTTTGTCTCGTCGGCGGTGCCCTATGGGTTCTTTGGTCCCCTTCGGTCTTTCGGCGTTCTATTTTCTTTTTAGGCAATTCTTATGCCTGACTGCTTTTTTGTCAAGGGTTTTATACTTTGTTTAACTTTCGGTGGGGGCTTTTATATTCTGTTAATCTTTGGAACGGATGGCGACTGCCAGTTTGTCAAAAATCCAGTGAAAGGTCTGCCTTTCTGTCTGTTTTAAGTTTCTTTCATATATAAAAAGTGTTCTGCTCAAGGAAAAAGCGGTACCTTTGTCGTGTGAATGTTCTCAACCATTTCGAGGACATCCTCGAAATGGTGATAAAGCGGTACCTTTGTCGTGTGAATGTGGCTACGAAGGTTTTTGTCTGTTTGTGTGCTCCCCTTTTTTGTTGGGATGACTACAGGAGGGTGGACGTTCACATTTTTATTAAAATAAAAAGGTATGAGGTCTGGTTTTATTTTTCTGTCGTTGTTGTGCTATGCTACGGCGATGACTGCTCAAAACTATCGTTTCCATACGGATGGAAATCAAGCTAATGATAGTACGGACGTGTTCTATCGTCACTTACAGTTGAACGAGGTGATGGTGACGGGTGTGACGGGCGACACGAGGTTGAAGCATTCGACCGCCCCGATTTCGGTGGTGACGGGGAGGGATCTGAGGCAAACGACCTGGACGAACATCATCGATGCGGTGGCAAAGGTGCCTGGTATGGCTCAAATCACGACGGGTGGGGGCATCTCGAAGCCTATCATCCGAGGATTGGGCTATAACCGCATCATCGTGATGAACGAGGGTGTGCGACAGGAGGGTCAGCAATGGGGCGACGAACATGGCATCGAGGTGGATGCCCAAAACGTGGGCTCGGTGGAGGTGCTGAGGGGTCCCGCCTCGCTGATGTATGGCTCTGATGCGATGGCTGGCGTGCTGATTCTGCATGATGCCCCCTCGCCCTTGGAGGGTGAGGTGAGTGCGTGTGTCTGTTCCGAGTTCCAAACGAACAACGGGCTGTTTGCCTACTCGGTGAATGGTGCTGGCAATCATGGTGGCTTTGTGTGGGACGCTCGTTTCTCCGACAAGATGGCGCACGCCTATAAAAATAGGTATGACGGCTATGTGCCTGGCTCGCAGTTCCACGAAAGGGGTGGCCGCCTCATGCTGGGGCTGGAGAGGCGGTGGGGGCTCTCCCACTTGAGGTGGACGGCTTATCACTTGACCCCCAGCATCGCGGAGGGCGAACGCGACGAGGTGACGGGCGAATTGGTGAGGTGTGAGGGGCGGGGCGTGAGGTCTTATCACAGGTCTCTGCCGTTTCAGCAGGTGAAGCACTACAAGGCGGTGTGGGACAACTCGCTGAACTTCCCTCACGGGTGGTTGAAGGCTATTGTGGGGTATCAGCAGAACCGCCGACAGGAATTTGAGGAGTCTGCTGCTGACTATGAGGTGTTCTTCAAACTGCACACCGTGACCTACGATGTACGATACCTGACCCGTGAGTTTGATGGGTGGAAATTGGCGACGGGTGTGAACGGAATGTGGCAGAAATCTCGAAACTTGGGTGAAGAAGCTCTCATCCCCGAGTATCGCCTGTTCGACATGGGTGGCTACGCGACGGTGAGCAGGTCGTGGGAACGGTGGACACTGAACGGCGGACTTCGTTACGACCATCGCCACCTGTCTTGCGATGCCGAAGTGGGCTCTTGGGAGGATTATACGGTGACGAATTTGCAGAACCGCCATTTTGAAGGCATGACGGGCAGTGTGGGCACGGTGTGGAACGCTAACGATCACTTCAACGTGCGCTTGAATTTGGCTCGCGGTTTCCGTGCGCCCAATATGAGCGAACTGGGTTCCGACGGCGTGCATGAAGGGACGGTGCGTTACGAACTGGGTAACCCTAAACTCGATGCCGAATACAGTTGGCAAGCCGACCTTGGGGTCGATTTTGAATCGCACTACGTATCGGCACAGGTGGCTCTCTTTGCTAACCGCATCAGCCACTACATCTTCGCCCAACGAATCGGAGCGGTGATGGAAGAGGGTTACAACACCTACGAATATACCCAGGGCGATGCACGGCTCTTGGGTTTTGAGGCGGGTATCGATATCCATCCCATCCACAGCCTCCACTTTGGCAGCACCTTCTCTTACGTGGATGCCCGACAATTAGACCAACCAGAGGAGACGCGCTATCTGCCTTTCACGCCCGCTCCACGTTTGACTTCGGAACTGAAATATGAAATCACGCATGATGGACGCTTCCTGAACAATATCTACGTGGCACTGGGCATGGAGTGTTATCTACGCCAAAATCACTACTATCGGGAAGGAGGGACGGAAACAGCAACACCCAGTTACACGCTGCTGAATCTGTCGGTAGGAACTGACCTGCTGCTCAGAAAAAAGAAGGTTGCCGAACTGTACGTGACAGCCGACAACCTGCTGAATCGTGCGTATCAGAGCCATCTGAGCCGATTGAAATATACGGACATCAACTGCGTGACAGGACGACAGGGAATCTACAATATGGGCAGAAACATCGTCTTCAAGGTGGTCATCCCAATGTTGTGGGATTAGCGTCTCTGCCCGAAACGACGTGTGCGATTAGGCACTCGCTTTAGGTCTTTGCCAATCTGATAATCGACGGCACTGGGAGCGGTGACGATGACATTGACCGACTCGTGTGCCCGTTCGAGGGATTCGAGGTCACGGGCAGAAAGGTTGAGCACACCGTTCTTCACCTTCCACGATACGGCGGTGGCCAGTTCGGCATTGCGCGACACGATGTTGACGGAGTATTCCTTGCCAGGCACGATGACCAGATGGACGGGTGCATAGACTTTCACAGATGAAAATTCTGCGGTTTGCACTTTCTTGGCGTTGGCACTGAGTGCGATGACGGCTGCAAGAGCCAGAGATAAGAACTTTTTCATAATCTTCAATGTTTTATAAATTTGTAGTTAATGATGGTTTTTTCTTTTGATGACGATGCAAAGTTACGCACACTCGCACAGAACCACAAGCTGAAAATCCCCAAATGGTAGGGGATTTCCTATAACAGATTTAGGGACAGGGAATTAAACCTTTTTATAACAAACTGATTAAGAAGAAAATGACTCGAATAGGACTGCTTTCCGACACCCACGGATGTTGGGATGAACGCTACAAAAAATACTTTCAGGAGTGTGATGAAATCTGGCATGCCGGCGACATCGGCACAACGGAGGTTGCGGATAAGTTGGCAGCGATTGCTCCCCTGCGTGCGGTGTATGGCAACATCGACGGTGGCGACCTTCGTCTCATGTTTCCAGAGGTCTATCGGTGGAAATGTGAGGAGGTGGAGGTGCTGATGAAACATATTGGTGGCTATCCAGGCAGGTATGATGCCAGCATCCGCCGTGCCATCTATGCCAACCCTCCCCAACTCTTCATCTCAGGACACTCCCACTTGCTGAAGGTGGTTCACGACCCCACCCTCAACTGCCTCCACATCAACCCTGGAGCGGCAGGGCGATTCGGTTTCCATGCGGTGAGGACATTGGTGCGCTTTACCATCGACGGCAAGGACATCAAGGACTTGGAGGTGATAGAACTGCACGACGAAGAAAAAGAGGTTGTATAAACCACGAATGGTACAAAAACATGGGGATGGATCTGTGATGATCCATCCCCATGTTGGCTGTATGAGCGTTCTGTCAACGCACTGTTAGAGCACTTTCTCCAGCTGTGCGATGTTCTTCTGAACATCTTCGTCGGTCACTTCATAGTTCTGGAGGGAGCCAGAGAGGAACTGGTCGTAAGCAGCCATATCAATCAGTCCATGACCCGAAAGATTGAAAAGGATGACTTTTTCCTCACCTGTCTCCTTGCACTTCTTAGCCTCGTTGATGGCAGCAGCAATGGCGTGGCAACTCTCTGGAGCAGGGATGATGCCTTCTGCCTGTGAGAAAAGCATACCAGCCTCGAACGACTCGAGTTGCTTGATATCAACGGCTTCCATCAGTTGATCCTTCAAGAGTTGGCTGACGATGACACCTGCACCGTGGTAGCGCAAGCCACCAGCGTGGATGTTGGCTGGCATGAAGTTGTGGCCAAGGGTGTACATAGGCAGCAATGGCGTATAACCTGCCACATCGCCGAAGTCATACTGGAAGACACCACGGGTGAGTTTGGGGCAACTGGCTGGTTCGGCAGCAATGAAGCGAGTCTTCTTGCCTTCAAGGATGTTGTGACGCATGAAGGGGAAGGAGATTCCGCCGAAGTTGGAGCCACCACCAAAGCATCCAATCACGATGTCAGGATATTCACCAGCTTTTGCCATCTGCTTCTCTGCCTCAAGACCGATGATGGTTTGGTGGAGGGTCACATGACTCAGCACAGAGCCAAGGGTGTATTTGCAGTTGGGGGTATTGATGGCTAACTCGATAGCCTCAGAGATAGCCGTGCCGAGCGAACCCTGATTGTTGGGGTCTTTGGTCAAGATGTCCTTGCCTGCACGGGTGGACATGGATGGCGATGCTGTCACTTGGGCACCATAAGTTTGCATGATGCTACGACGGTAGGGCTTCTGGTTGTAAGAAATCTTCACTTGATAGACTGCGGCTTCGAGTCCGAACACCTTCGCTGCATAACTGAGTGCTGCGCCCCACTGACCAGCACCTGTTTCGGTGGTGACGTTTGTCACACCTTGCTTCTTGCAGTAGTAGGCCTGTGCCAAAGCCGAGTTCAGTTTATGGCTACCCACAGGGCTGACACTCTCATTCTTAAAGTAGATGTGGGCAGGTGTTCCCAAAGCCTCCTCCAATCCGTAAGCACGAACGAGCGGAGTGGAACGATAGTATTTATACATATCACGCACTTCATCGGGGATATCAAACCATGCGTGTTCTTGATCCAGTTCCTGACGGCATAGTTCCTCTGCAAAGATGGGGAACAAATCTTCTGGTTTCAGTGGTTCTTTGGTTTTAGGGTTAATGGGAGGCAACGGCTTGTTCACCATATCTGCCTGGATGTTATACCACTGTGTTGGGATTTCCTCTTCGGTGAGGAAGTAGCGTTTTTGTTTTGTGCTCATTGTTTTTAGGTTTTAAGTTATATGTATTATATGTACATCGACATGAAAGGAAGGTGGATGGCGGAGAGTATGCCGAACGGTTCATACGCCTTTCTTCGTTTCACGATTGCAAAGGTACGGATTTTAAGTGAAAAGTGACCTCAAAAAGTGGAAAATGTTTTTCATGCGTGCTTGAAAAGTGAAAATTCCCAATTATTCAGCATCTGAAAGACTGGTAATGTAGATTTTT
>JAFSKR010000017.1 GCA_017448825.1 Bacteroidaceae bacterium | reverse complement strand
TATATATAATATATAAATATAAAATATTTCTCATTTTCATCGAGTGGGATAGTGTTTGGAGAACTGTAGCACTGTAGCAGTGTAGCATTGCAACGCAGATTCCACCAACAGGCACAACGTGAGGCGCACATACGTTTCACCCCCACAACCCACATACCCACAGACGTAATTACGCTGCACCCGTCACCGTAATTACGACGAAGGGCATAACGTAAATGCGATGAAGGGCATAACGTAGATACGATGAAGAAACAACACTCATGCAGAGAAAGAAAAGAGACTTCTGAAAGCGCATCTTCTTCACCACTTCTTCCAGTGCCGCTCCTGCCCCACTGCCACAACCATTTTTTCATTTTCTTCGATTTCGCAATCACTCATCGCCCCTTTTTTATACCATTTCTCAAAAAAAATGGTACAATGTTTTTGTTTTTTCCGTTTTATTAGTAATTTTGCACATCTTATCCAACATAACGACACGAACCTAAATCTTTTTCTTAAGCGCATGCAATCATGGATACACAGATAAGTCTCACAGAAGCCCTAAGCCTAAGCGGATTTGAAGCGGTCGATTTTATCATACTGCTCGCCTATATTATCCTGCTGGTAAGTCTGGGTGTATATCTCGGGCACAACCGAAGGTATAAAGGTGCTGCCGACTACTTTTTAGCCAACAACTCACTGACATGGTGGGCCGTGGGTGCATCGCTTATTGCTGCCAACATCTCAACCGAACAGATTGTGGGTATGGCTGGTGCCAGCTACGCCACTGGCATTGCTTGTGCCGCCTACGAAATCATGGCAGCCGTCACATTAGTGGTCATTGGCAAGTTCCTGTTGCCCGTAATGATGAGTCGTAAGATACTCACCGTCCCACAGTTTCTCCGTGAGCGTTATAACGAAGGCGTGGGACTGGCCTTTTCCATCCTATGGCTGTTTCTTTATATTTTCGTCAACCTGACATCGGTGGCTTGGCTCGGTGCTCTTGCCATTGAGCAGATTTTGGGTTTGCAAGGATTGACCGTATCGATAGGCGAGATTGAAATCTCCATCCGATTACTCATCATCATCACCCTATTCCTCTTTGCCGGGATTTACTCCATCCATGGAGGTCTTGCCTCCATAGCGTGGACAGATGTGATGCAGTTGGTGTTCATCATCGGCGGAGGTCTTATCACCGCATACTTTGCCGTCATAGCCGTATCTGGCAACGACTATTCTTTTTTGTCAGGTTTCGATAAAGTCTATACCTACCTGACCTCTGGCGAATATGCCCACGACACCCACTTCCACCTTATCGTACAACGAAGTCACGACGCAGTAGCTTTTAGCAGCATGCCTGGCTTGGCTGCGGTCGTCGGCAGTATGTGGCTGACAAACCTCGGTTATTGGTACGTCAACCAGTTCATCATCCAAAAGGGATTGGCGGCAAAGAGCATCCAAGATGGCAAGAAAGGCTTCATCTTTGCAGGAATGCTGAAGATGGTCATGCCATTCATCGCCATTTTGCCAGGCGTCTGTGCCTACTACATGGCTCTACGCTCCGACCAATACACACAAGTGCAAAGTGTCATCCAAGTGTCCGACGATGCATATCCGTGGCTCATCCGCAACTTCATCCCGACAGGCATCAAGGGATTGGCACTCGTCGCTTTGATTGCAGCCATCATCTCCTCCTTGGCATCACTTTTCAACAGTACCGCCACCCTTTTCACGATGGACATCTACAAGAAGTACATCGAAAAGGATGCAAGCGATGAAAAGCTGATGAGAATGGGACGCTTCGTCTCTTTTGTGGTATTGATTTTTGCCGCTATTACTGCCCAACCCTTATTGGGAGACCTCGACCAGTCCTTTCAATACATACAGGAGTACTCGGGATTCATTTATCCAGGTCTCATCATCGTGTTCACGATGGGTCTGTTCTGGAAACGTGCCTCCAACACGGCCGCCACGTGGACAGCCATCCTCGCCATTCCTCTCGGTGTGCTCTTCAAGATGTTCCTCCCCGAATCGCCCTTCCTTTTCCGGGCCGGCTATGTCTTCATACTGCTTGCCGTCTTCTTCGTCACCGTCTCACTGTTTAACAGCAAGACCACGAAATGTGAACTGCCGCCAGCACGCATCCAGAAAGTCATGCTGAGGTGGGGAGCAGTCCTTGGATGCATCAGCATCTTCTCTATCGTTTCGGCCACCATCGTGACCGTTGTCAACGGCCTATTGCCAGCGACAGCAACGCCTGAGAACAGCACCTTTGCCTATCTGAGGGATATTGGATTCCAAGCATTCTACTTCTTCGGAGTGTTCGTCGGTATGTGTGCCTTCTTCCTCATATCCAATGCCAAAGAAAAGAAGATGAATACTCAGGCAATACCTATCAACCTCTCCCTCTTCAAGACCGACCGCACCTATACCTATGGCACCATCATCATCTGTGCCGGAACCCTCCTTCTGTACGTCATTTTCTGGTGACAAGATGAAAGGAAAGGGCAAGAGAAAAAGCTTCGGAGTTAAAGACCATACTTTGTCATCATCATGACAGGCATCTTTAACTCCGAAGCTTTTTCTATTATCTCTTTTCTTGTAAACTATTCAAAATAATACAGGAACGTAGCCAATCCCTCCAAGGCCTGCTTCTTCTGGTTCTCGATTTCCAATTTGAACTTGATTTGTGCCTTGCAAATGCCACGGATGTTGGAGATGTCGTGTAGCGAAGCCGTCAGACGCACACGCTGCCCCGACAACACCGGCTGTCCAAACTTCATCTGATCCATCCCATAGTTGACCAGCATCCTGACATTGTTCACCTGAATCAGTTCCTGCCAAAGGTACGGCAACAACGAAAGCGTCAAGTAACCGTGTGCGATGGTACTCTTATAGGGACTCTCCACCTTCGCACGTTCTGGATCCACATGAATCCACTGATGGTCGAGCGTCGCATCTGCAAAAAGATTGATGCGTTCCTGCGACACCTCCAGCCATTCACTCTGTCCAATCACTTCGCCCAGATGAGAGGCGAACTCGTCGTATGAACTAACAACTAACTTTGCCATAGTGTAACTGTATTATGAGATTTTGTGCAAAGATAGAGAAAAATAATGAAACATGATACGTGAAAACCGAAAAATGTGAAAAAAAAGGAGAGAGAACCGCTGGACGGTTCTCTCTTGTTGGCTTAAGCCTCCACGTTTTTCTTGCCTGAAAGCTTTTCCTTGATACGAGCCTTCTTACCTGTGAGCTTGCGCAGATAGTAGAGCTTAGCACGACGCACCTTACCAACCTTGTTCACTTCGATAGAAGCGATGTTGGGTGAATCGAGTGGGAAAATACGCTCCACTCCTACAGTGCCAGACATCTTGCGAACGGTGAAGCGTCTCTTCTCCTGATGGCCGGCAATCTTGATGACCACGCCACGGTAGAGCTGGATGCGCTCCTTGTTACCCTCGACAATCTTGTAAGCCACGGTTACAGTGTCACCAGCCTTAAACTCTGGAAACTGATTTGGCTCCGAAGTCTGCATTGCTTCCTGAGCCACTTTAATTAAATCTACTGCCATAATTGGTTTGATTTGATGATTAAAGAGTTACAGCGAAGCATTCTCCTTTTCAGAATATTGAAATCCATTGTCTCAACTCCTTGGGCTCTCTCCCTATCAGACAGCGGCTTCGCCAAAAACGGTTGCAAAGGTACGAAATAATTAGGAGTTAGGAGTCAGGAGTTAGGAGTTTTTTTGAAAAAGAACGAAAAAAAGTGCTTAAATAAGGCTATTTTCATGTTTTTCAGTCAATTTTAGGATTTTTCATCTGTTAACGAAGGTTAAACCTCTGCTAAGATTTGGAAGGAAAGAGAAAAAACATTTACATTTTCAGTGTCTTACTAACTTAGGACACTTAAACGCATTGGCATTATGATTGAATTTCAAAACATTACATTTAGTTACAGAGACAAAAGCGAACCCGTTTTCGACGACTTTTGCCTTCGGTTGGAGCAAAACAAAGTGTATGGATTGCTCGGAGAGAATGGAACAGGCAAATCGACCCTACTTTACCTGTTGATGGGGTTGCTGCGCCCAAGTGAAGGACACATCACGGTGGACGGCACCGACGTGAGCCGCCGCAAGCGCACGACCTTGCAGCAAATGTACATCGTGCCCGAAGAGTTCGAGTTGCCTACGATGCGGTTCACCGATTATGTAAAAGCCTACCGCCCCTTCTACCCTGCCTTCAGCGAAGACATCCTCCGCCGGTGCATGGAGGAGTTTCACCTACCCCTCGACGCACGGCTCAACCAGCTCTCGATGGGCGACAAGAAGAAGGCCTTGATGAGCTTCGCCCTTGCCACCAACGTGCGCTACCTGCTGATGGACGAGCCGACCAACGGGCTTGATGTGCCGTCGAAGAAGCAGTTCCGCAAAGTCATCGCCACCAGCATGACGGAGGACCGCACCCTCATCATCGCCACCCACCAACTGCACGACGTGGATTCGCTGCTTGACCACGTGCTCATCCTGCAACGCTCACATCTTCTGCTCGATGCGTCGGTCACAGAGATTTGCGAGAAATACACGTTCGATGTCCGTCCCAACGACGACATAGACGAGAACGTGCATTACAGCGAGCGCACCCCGCAAGGCAACGCCACCCTCTCCCTCCGCCAGCCCGACGACGAGGAAACGCCCCTCAACCTCGAACTGCTGTTCAATGCCGTAACATCCCATAATCTCTAAAATAAAAAACTCATGAATACCATCTCCAATATCCTGAAACTGATACGCTTCTATTGGCGCACAGAGAAAAAACAATACCTAAAGCTGTTTCTCATGTTTTTCGCCATCTTCCTCGTGAAGACGGCTGTAATCGACTTCATCTTCATGTACATCAACGCTGATGTTTACAACTTCTCTCACTATGCCTTCAAGCAGTGGATTTATTGGGGCGGCATTCTCGTCACCCTTTCCTACCTGTTCGATGCAGTTCACCACAAGCAAAGAGCCATCGATGCACTCTGTCTGCCCGCTAACAACGCTGAGAAGTTCCTCTCACGGCTCATCCTGGGTTTGGTCGGTGTGCCACTCATCGTCAACGTGGCACTCTTGGCAGCAACCACCGTGGTCGTCCTCTTCCTTGGCACGATGGACTCTCTGGCTGGCAATCAGCCCGAATGGGAAAGGATCTTCAGCTATCATTACGCCATGACTTGGTTCTACGATGTCAGAAATGCCCTCCACGGATACGGTTCCATCTCCAATGTCGTTCAGAGCATCTTCTGGGAAAACAAGCTCGCATTAGTGTTTTACACCTTCTTCATCTGGTTCGGCACCGCATTCCGCCGCATGGGATGGGTGTACGCTTTCATCGCCTTCTTCGTGGTGATAGCATTGGGCGTGTTCACATACGAAGTGGTGGGCATCAGAAACACCCATCTTCTTGCCTCGCAGACCTCCGTAAAAACTCTTTTTTATTGCTTCCTTTTCCTCTCCATCCCCTTCACCCTCCTCGCCTACCGTTCCTTCTGTCGTGCCCAGATTGTCACCCATAAATTCGTCACCCTATGATTTACCAAAACGAGAGAGCCATCTACGTGAAGATTGCCGACCGCGTGTGCGACGACATCCTGTCGGGCAAATATCAGGAAGACGAACGGGTGCCGAGTGTGCGTGAGCTGGCTGCCGAATACGAGGTGAACACCAACACCGTGCTGCGCACCTTCGACATCCTGCAACGCGACGAGATTATCTATCAGCGGCGTGGCATCGGCGTGTTCGTCTCGCCTGGCGCACGCCACAAAATACGCATCGCCCGCAAGCGCGAGTTCCGCCAGCACGAACTGCCCGAGTTTCTCCGCCGCCTCCGGCTCTTGGGCATGACCATCGACGACGTGGTGAAGGCTTGGGAGGAAACGGAGCACGCTAACCACTAAGAAAACGCCACCTCCAGGAAGGGGCTTCCGCAACCCCTAAAGGGGAGTGAGTCACACCCCAAAGGGGGAGAGAGTCACACCTCAAAAGGGGAGTGAGTCACTCCCCTTTTGAGGTTGTGGAAGTCCCCTTTTTAGGGAGGTGAAAGGATGGAGAAAAAAGGAGCGGGTGCGTCCGTCTGGATGCACCCGCTCCCTCGTTGCTGTGAATCACTTATCGGTTCACAATCACCAAACCGCCATTGGTTGGGATGGTCACCGTGATTTGCTTCTTGGCCTTGACGATGCTGACGCTGCCGTTCAGTTGGGCATCGTCGCTGTACACTTGCAGTTCGGCACCTTTGGCGAACATGGAGAGGTCGATGACCTTCTTCAGCGGCTGAGCATCTGCGTTGATGCCGACAATGAACCAATGGTCACCCGCACGACGGGCAATGATGGCATACTTGCCTGGATAGCCGTCAATGTACTTCACCTCATCCCACGTGGTGGGCACATTCTTCATGAAGTCAATCGCCCATGCTGGTGCATCGGTCAGGTTGTTGGGGGCGAGAGCGAAGTGCTGCACGGCACTCTGGAAGAGAACAGCCGTCGCCAATGCATAGACATCGGAGGTGACACGATGGGTGCCACGCTTGTTGTCGGCATTATAATATTTGTTGAGCGTGGAACCACCGAAGTCCATCGAACCGACGGTGTTGCGAATAAACGTGTGAATCGTTGCATTGCGTGCCTCAGCGTCGCAAGCACCCTGTCCGAAGTGCAGGTTCTCCGACGCCAACACCGCCTCGCTGGCAGCATAATTGGGATATATCTTCTCCCATCCGCGAGGCAAAGTGCACCCGTGGAATATCACAAGAATGCCGAAGTCGTTGGCATCGGAAAGGATGTCTTCGTAGAGCTGCATCATGTTCTGCTTGTCGCCACCGAAGAAATCGACCTTGATGCCTCGGATGCCGATGCTCTTCATCCAAGCCATCTCGGCACGACGCTCACGGCTCTTGTCCATCTTGCCGATGGGCGACTGAGGCGCATCGTTCCAAGTGCCGTTGGAATTGTACCAAAGGAAAAGCCCCACACCCTTCGTCTTGCCGTAGGCAGCTAATTCTGCTATCTTGTCGTAGCCAATCTGCTTGTCCCAAAGGGCATCGATGAGCACACTCTGGTAACCCATCGCGGCAGAGAAGTCGATGTAACGCTTCTGCTCGTCGTAGTTGCAGCTGGGATCCATACCAATAATCCAGCTCCAAGAGCCCTTGCCGTAGATGTACTCCTGCGAGGCCTGATACTTCTGCGTGGTGAGGTCGAAAGGCACAGTGGTCTCCACGATGTTGGCCAACGTCGTGCCGACCGTGATGGTGCGCCAAGGGGTAGCACAAGGCAATGCCACCATTGCCGAGGTGGAGCCCCATCCGTTGCACTCACCCTGCTGAGGGAACCCGATGCAGTAAAGTCCATCCTTCACGTTGAGCAGACGGCTTGCCACATACTTGCCATCCACACCCGTCTCGCTGATGAGTGCCCAACCCTTATCGCCAATACGGAAAAGGCAGGGGAACGAATATCCTTCGCCCCAACCGTTCTTGTCCATCTCGTCGTCAAGCGTGTAGTTGGTCTCATAGCTGGGAGCTGTGCGAGCAAAACCACCCATCGGCTTCGATTGCGGACAAAGGAATGTCGTCGTACCGGCTGGCAACTGGAAACCACTTGCCTCGCCTTCCACGACCGCCACCAGCGTCTGACCCTTCGGATAGACAATGTAACGATAAGCGACATCGCGGTTGCTCACACGGAACACGACATCCATCACCTTCTTGCCCTGCTGCTCAAAGCTGCACACGGCTTCGGTCGCCTCATAATCAACATGGCTCTGCTTGATGTTGCGCAGGTCGTAAGACTCCTTCACCGCCCTCACCTCGCATCCCGACAAGGTCAATCCCTGGGTGAAATCGCCGATATTTGTCTTCAAACCGAGAGGTGAGCGACCCAAAAACTCGACCTCACCCAAAGTGACACGATAGGTGGCTGCTCCGTTCTGGTCATCCACCACAACGGCCAACTTACCATCAGGACTGCTGAAACTCTTCTCTGTCGCCCATGCCGACGACCAAATGCTTGTCATTGCAAGCACACACAAAATAATTCTTTTCATGTTCGTAGGTAATATAATAAGTTTCTGGTTGCGAAGGTACGCATTATTCATGAAAAGTCTCGTCTTTGAGGTTGCGTTTTCTTCTATTCATGTTACAAAAAAGCACTTTACACGTCAAATGTTTCACGAATCGTCCCCTTCAGCAAGTATTTTGGAGGCCAACGAACTCACTTTTCCATCAAGAAGAGATATTCCTTATAGGGGGTGTCTGTGGTCACCCATTCGTTCGTCCAACGCATCTGGCTCATCACATTCTGTTTATAGTCAATCTCTCGCGCATCCACCAGATGCCCATACGTGGAAATAATGTCATACAGTTCCTGCTTCGTCGCCCTGCCCCCAGAGCCATACGACAGGAGAACGTAGTGCGCCTGTGTCTTCTCTATCAACTCCTTGATAGCTTGCATGGCAATGAAACTGCCCTCGTCATTTCGCCTGAACTCTTCAAATACTGAAGGAGAAACCGCATCCCGTGAGTCTTCCCTGCGGTTCGCCTTGCCAAACAACTTGGGGCGGTCGTTCAGCACGATGGTCTTCCACAAATGATAATAAGCAGCATAGCGCACACGGCTGGGTGGCATTTTCTCATTGTTGGAGCCATAGGGAGGGTCAAGATACACCAAATCATGGTAACGGGACACCGCATCGAACACGTCTTCCTGCCTCACCTCGTTCCGTGTACGAATCGGGAATCGCTTGGGCAATTTCAAATGGAGGTCGTTGTAAGAACGTGCCGACCATCCCGACAGATAGGCGGCATAGTGTCCAATGGTATTATCCACGGCATCCATCGCATACATGAGGCTAGTGAGCAACACACACTTGTCCTCCCATGCCAGTTTCCAACGGTCTATTTCCTCCCTGATGGCATCCACCTTCCTCGTGTTCTTCCGTTGGAAAGGACGCTTGCCCTCCTCATCCTCACCGCCATAGTGTTCGGAAAACCATCCATCCCTGCCTGGCAAGGCATTCAGCTCTGTCAGCATCTGCTGATAGTAACTGTCGGGCTTGCCAGACAACAAGTAGCAGGTGGCAAACACTTTCGACCACTCGGCAATGTCGTTCGCCGTCGTGTCATATCCCACCTGCGCAAAAGCCTGAGCCACCCGTGTAGTGCCCGTGAAGGCATCCAGTGCCGTGTGCACTTCCAAGTCCGAAGTCATTTGTAAGATGTATGGCAAGATTTTCAACTTCGAACCCGTATATTTGATGCCCTCCGTCTTAGGGACAGTATGGACTTTCCCAAACAGTTCCAATTGCCCCATCATACGTTTCTCCGAAATTTATCAATGTCCTCTTGCAGCAAGACGTTCGCCGCCCGATGTCCCTCGGCTGTGCTATTCAATGCCAAACGGAACAACTGCACCAAGATGTGGTTGTGCTGATAGGAAATCCATCCGTGGGTCAAACTATTGAAATAAGGGAAGGCGTTAACGGTATGCGTCCAAAAACCACGTTGCAAAGCATTGGCTTTGGCATTTCCATAGCGTACTTCACAAATATACCCACCGTCAGCGTTGAGAAACATATAGATAGGATGCTCTCGTTTCCCTTCCTTGATGACCGCACGTGTTTTCTCATCGTAGGCGCAACCTTTATCTATATAGAGGATCTTCGCCGTTTCCCGTTTCATCTTCTCAAAGTCAAATATCATGATATTGCACTCCTTGCTTTTTTCCCGATAAATGAGCGGCATCACATTCACTGTACCAAGCGAAGCAAAATCATCTGAGGCAAAAATCTCTGCTATGTCCCTCGGTTTATCTATGCAGGTTCCATACTGTTTCAACTTCGGAAACATTAGTGCATCCTTGTCGGTAGAGAGTTGCAAGGGACCGTCACCGTATGCCTTTAGGCTGACTGGTATTGTCACGCCAGACATTTCATTGATGATGACAATATCTTCCTCATGCTTTTTCGCCCTATAGAGGTCCTTCCCCACGTGACGGCAATCAAAGTCATACATAAATGACGGATAAACTCCGCCATGCCCACTTCTGCCAAATCCCCATGTGTCTTATTGCCAATGAGACGCATCGTAAAGATGTTGGAAAGCGTATTGACAATAAGCTTGGGATGCTTATTGGCAAGCAGAGCGAAGCGTTTCTGAAAATCCATATAGTCAAGAGCCGTCGATGCCTGAACGGAGTCGAATGATTGTTGCTTTTTCATAAAAGTTTGCTGTCAGTATGTTTTTTCCGTTTGCAAAGGTACAACTTTTTCTGTTCAGAATCAAATGTTAGAAGAGAATTTCGTGTGGTGAAGAAGGAAAACCTACCAAATGAGGAGATAAGCTTGTGACAGCTTCAATGCCACAAATACCGCCCTCCCGTCGCCATCACTCCCTATTCCCCGTTGCCTGTTTTCCATAGCACTTGCCAGCAGAAACAGGCAACGGGGAAGCCGTGTGTTGCAGCATCGGGGAGGGAACGTTTGTGTGTACGAAGAAAATGCGGATGAGGGCAAGTTGCCGCTTTGGGCGGAAAGGAGGGTCAGTTTGGTACATGATTGAACAAAAATGATACAGAAAAACAAGTTTCTTTGTTTTTTTATGCCTATCTTTGCAACCTGAAAACCGAAGAACTCATAAACTCAAAAACTCAACCTATATGGAAAGAACATGGCGTTGGTTTGGCAAGAAAGACAAGATTACGCTTGCCCAACTGAAACAGATTGGAGTGGAGGGCATCGTGACCGCCCTGCACGACGTGCCGCTTGGCGAAGTATGGACTCGGGAAAAAATCCGTGACTTGCGTGAGTACATCGAAAGTTACGGTATGCGCTGGAGCGTGGTGGAGAGCCTTCCCGTGGTAGAAACTATCAAGTATGGAGGTCCTGACCGTGACCACCAGATTGAAGTTTACAAGGAGTCTTTGAGAAATCTCTCGGCTGAGGGCATCCACTGCATCTGCTACAACTTCATGCCTGTGCTCGACTGGGCACGCACCGACCTTCTGCATGAGAATCCCAACGGCTCCACCAACCTCTACTTCAACTATGCCGAGTTTGCTTACTTCGACATCTACATCCTGAAGCGTGAAGGTGCTCGCGAGGAATGGGAGAAGTTTGAGTTCCCCGCTGGTGTGGGACAGGGTCGCAACGTGTTGGCTGAGTGCGACGAGCTCGCCAAGACGATGACACCCGAGAAGGAGCACAAGTTGGTGGAGAACATCATCATCAAGACGCAGGGCTTCGTCAGTGGCAACTTCAGCGAGAATGACGAGGCGCCCATCCAGAAGTTCCGCGACTTCCTCGACCTCTACAAAGGCATCGACAAGGCACAACTCCGTGCCAACATGAAGTACTTCCTCGAAGCCATCATGCCTACCTGTGAGGAATACGGCATGAATATGTGTGTACATCCTGACGACCCACCTATCGAGGTGCTGGGCTTGCCACGAATTGTGCGTACAGAAGAGGACATCGAGTGGTTCCTCAATGCCGTGCCCAACAAGCACAACGGCTTGACCTTCTGTGCTGGTTCCCTTTCCGCTGGAGCTTATAACAACGTGGTGGAGATGGCGAAAAAGTTTGCCTCACGCACCCACTTCGTGCACCTGCGCTCTTGCCACATCTTCCCCAACGGTGACTTCACGGAGGCTTCTCACCTGGGCGGACGTGCTGACCTTATCGAGTTGTGCCGCATCTTCGAAAAGGAGAACCCACAACTGCCCATGCGAGTTGACCACGGCATGACCTTCACCGACCAGCCAGGTGGCATCTTCGACGAGTCGAGCCACGGCCACAACGCTGGCTATACCCTCCTCGGTCGTATGTTCGCCATGGGACAGGTGCAGGGCATCCTCGCCACCGTCGATAGAGAGTTAGGCATCGAATACAAACAACCCGGATTCTTTGATTAAGTGAAAAGGTAAAAGTGAAAAATGAAAAGTGAAAAATTTGCTACCGTATGTGTACACCAACCTGTGGATAGCAAGCGCGGTAGCGAATTTTTCACTTTTCACTTTTCCTTTTTCCCTTCAAAAAACCTTTTTGATTATGAAACTCAACGATATTTTTTCCAGCAATTTCAATGCTGCTGAGTGGGAAGCCAAGGGCTATCAGCTTCCCAAGTTCGACATCAAGACAGTGCGTGAGAAGACGCACAATCAGCCCACATGGGTACACTTCGGTGGTGGCAACATCTTCCGTGCTTTCCCTGCCGCCATCTTGAACGATGCCCTGAACACGGGCAAGTATGACCGTGGCGTGATTGTGGCAGAGACGTTTGACTTTGAGGTGGTTGACAAGGCTTACACTCCCTACAACAACCTCTCGCTGTTGGTGAGCCTGCAATCCACAGGCACCATCGAGAAGAAAGTCATCGCCTCGGTGACCGAAGCACTCAAAGCCGACTACCAGTTCAGCGACTGGCAGCGACTCGTCGAAATCTTCAAGAACCCATCTCTCCAAATGATATCCTTCACCATCACCGAGAAGGGCTACACCTACAACGAGGCCGACTTGGCACGTGGCTTGAAACCCCTGTTTGCGATGGGTAAGGTGTGCGCCCTGTTGCTGGAACGATGGCAGTCGGGGGCACTTCCCCTGACCATCCAATCGATGGACAACTGCTCGCACAACGGCGACAAGGTGAAGGCTGGCGTGTTTGCCTACGCTGAGCGATGGGTGAAGGACGGATTGGTTCCAGCCGCCTTCCTCGACTATCTGAAGGACGAAACGAAGATTACCTTCCCTTGGTCGATGATTGACAAGATTACCCCACGTCCACACGAGAAAGTGAAGGAAATGTTGGCTGCTGATGGTTTCGAGGACAACGACTACATCGAGACCGAGAAGCACACCTTCACTGCCCCCTTCGTCAATGCAGAAGAGGTACAGTACCTCGTTATCGAGGACAACTATACAAACGGTCGTCCTCCACTCGACCTCGGCGGTGCGCTCTACACCACGCGTGAGACCGTGGACAAGGTGGAGACGATGAAGGTGACCACCTGTCTGAATCCGCTCCACACCGCCATGAGCATCTACGGCTGTATGCTCGGCTACACGCTGATTTCAGCAGAGATGGCAGACGAAGATCTCCGTGCCTTCATCCAGAAGATTGGCTATATGGAAGCGATGCCTGTGGTGACCGACCCCGGCGTGCTCAATCCCTACGAGTTCATCGGAGCCGTCATCAACCGCCGCTTGCCCAACCCCTTCATGCCCGACGCTCCCCAGCGCATCGCCATGGACACCAGCCAGAAACTGCCCATCCGCTTCGGTGAGACCATCAAGAAGTATCTGGCACGTGGGCTCGACAAGAGTAACCTCATCCTCATCCCCCTCACCCTCGCTGGCTATGCCCGCTATCTCAAAGGCATCAAGGACGACGGCACCCCCTTCGAACCATCACCCGACCCCATGCTGGCAGAACTACAAGCCATTGTGGCTCCTCTCCAGGTGGGCAAGCCCGAGCAGGACTACTCTTGCCTGAAGCAACTCTACAGCCGTTCTGATGTCTTCGGCGTCAACCTCTACGAAGCAGGGCTTGGCGAGCAAATCGAGGGCATGGTGAAGGAGCTCTACGCTGGCAACGGTGCCGTTCGTGCCACCCTCCACAAGTACGTCGCAGCAAGATAATGGATCATACTATAGCAACCCAATGACCCCATCCACTTGGAAGAGAGGATGGAGGATGATACTATATGGCTTAATAGAAATCAGATGTCCATTCTTTGGGGCAAAATTTTACAATTTGGACATAACACTTTTCGTTGAATATAGAGTGAAGTCTAATCAAAATAAGCAAACATGACTCCTATTTTATTGCACAGATGGCTATTGCCGGCTATTCTCTGTATCGTGGGATGCATCCATGTGATGGCTGATACAAAGAAGAATGCTGAGCAGTTGCTTGAGCGAGCCGACAGCCTTTATGCCGAACAACAGTATAAGCCAGCATTGGAGGCTGCAAAACAGGCCCTGCCCCTCTGTAGGGGGACTGATAGCGAGGCGGACTGTCTGAACCTGCTCGGACTGATTTATGTTCGCATGGGCGATGTAAAGAATGCTGCCTATTATGCCAAGCAATGCTTAGAGATAGACATGAAGAGCGGCGATGATGACCTCATCTCGTCGAGCATGAATACTGTGGCAGGTATTTACATGGCAGGCTATCAGGCCAAGGAGGCCGAAGAGTATATCCTTGGTGCACTGGAACATGCAGAGAAAGCCAACAATCCCCCCCGAAAGGCTGTTATCCTCGGTATGGCATCGGAGATTTATCACACCTTAGGCAACGACCAGAAGGCTCTTCCCTACGCTGAACAAGCCTACACCATCGACTCGATGCTGAATCGGCAACCTCAGGCCTGTATCCGTTTATCACAGAAAGGCTCTGCCTTGCTCGGCTTGCATCGCTATCAAGAGGCAGAAACCATCTACCGCCAAGTGGTTCCGACACTCAAACAAATTGGTGACTACCACTCATACGCCATCGCCCTAAACCGTCTGGGCATGTCGTTGCTCTGTCAAAAACGCCAACAAGAGGCTATACCATATTATAGAGAGGCAGCAGAACTGTTCTCGAAGATGGGTGACCTCTACAACGAGATACACTCGCACAGAGGGCTCTACGAAAGTTACTGGACACTGAACCCCGACTCAGCCAAGATTGAACTCGACTATTTCGATTTGCTGAAAGACTCGCTCTATAGCCACTCCACAGCCGAGGCGCTCTCACGCTACAATGCTGAATTCGGCAACGACCTGTTGCAACAGGAGAACAAAGAAGTGCGCTCGGCTTATCAGCACACTATCATGATTGCCATCGTACTGCTGTTGCTGGTGGTTACTGGAGCATGGTGGCTCATTCGTCGCATCCGTCAACGGGAAAAGAAGCACATCGAAGCACTAATGAAGGAAATAGAACTTCTAAGGCGGGATACTAAGCAAACGGCAGAAGAAGCGACAGGCGATGAAACCACGGAGGAAAAGATTGTCCAAGCAACCATTCCAAACGAAGACCGCCAGTTCCTGATGAATGTTATCGAGGCTGTCAATGAAGGGTTTGCCACCCGTCAGTGGAGCGTGGAGACCATTGCCTCTAAGATGAACATGAGTGTGCAGACCTTCCGTCGCCGACTGATGAGTGCTGCCGGAGAGTCGCCCAAGGCATTCATCTCTGCCATCCAAATGGAAAAAGCAGGTAAACTACTGATAGAATGTCCAGACATGCCAATAACTGACGTGGCCTTCAAATGCGGCTTTGATGAAACCAGCAGTTTCAGCCATACCTTCAAACGCATCTACGGCATCTCGCCAACCCAATATCGGGAACAGAATTGACATATTATTGAATATCAATGCGAGAAATTGAGTAAAAAGGCTCAGTTTCTCGCATTTTGGTAGGAAATAACAAGTTTTCTTGCTACTTTTGGAAGATTTTATCAAGCAAGGAAAGCAGTTTTTGTCGTACCTTTGCACCATGAACAAGACAGACCAGCAGAAAGAAGCGACAAGGTTTTCCTTCGACTACTTCAACCATCTTCAGCAGCAGGAAGATGTGCTGGACCGCATGCTCGACCGTAAGATGAGTCAACTGGAAATAAGACTCGATAAGATGATAGAAAAGAAAATTCATCAACTTCTCAAACATAATAAATAAGCTATAAACATTTACAAACCTTTTAAACAAAACAATTATGAAGAAAGTATTTTTCAGTTTCGCTATCGTAGCAGCAGGTCTGCTCATGGCATCGTGTGGTAACAAGAGTGGTAACAATGCCGAGGGTACAGACTCTACGGCTGTAGCAGAGACCAACGCAACAACAGAGGAAAATGAAGAAACCGAAGCACAACCGTCTGCCGACCCTCTACAACGTGACTTTGAATCGTCAGACCTCTCGGTAACTATTCCCGAAGGGTGGACTGGTGAGGTTGGAGTTTTTGACGAAATCACCATGACAACGAAAGGCGAGAATGGTTTTGATCCTAAAATTGAGGTTGTTATCATGAAGGGGAGGGATGCCAAAGAACCTATTGGTAACGACATGAATGCCTATGACCTTGTTAAGACTGAGGGCGTGAAAATTGGCGGATACAACTTCACCACTCTTTTAAGCGAATCATCGCGTCAAACTACAGGTTATGCCCAAGTGGGAGAAGATGTATTGAGATTGAAAGCCACATTCATCAACATCGATGCGCCCGAAGTTGTTTCGGTCGTTGAAAGCATCAAGTTGAAACAATAAACTGTAAAGATACTAATCCATGTCTTTTACGCATAGTATCAACAACCATCTTACTGTGCCTGTGCATCCATACGGTGTGCAGGCACAAACTTGTCTTTTCATGCCACAAAGAATAGGAATATCAGAATTATTTCGTAACTTTGTAGCGATAAATCAACCTTTACGAATGAAAAAGTTAACGACAATTGTGCTGATGGCATGCTGTAGCATCCTCAGCATTCAGGCGCAGACCATCAAAAAAGGTGAAAAGTTCTTTGATGGCAACAGCCTCTACACGGTTCAAGAAGTAAGAATGGGCAGTATTGTCTATATGACGACACGTCAGGACGATGAGTTGACCCTCGAGAAGATAGCTGGCAAGAACGGCGAGTATAAAATCATCCCCAGCCGTCAGGCAGAGGATTGTCCCATCCGCTTCGCTGAGTTTGGCTGGCGCGTGCAGTATGTCCGACAGAACGGTATGAATTTCCTTGCCGTGCGCAAACCTGACGGTGCAGTCATGTGGACGATGGTGCTGACACCTGACAATGAAGCAAACTGTGAGGCTCAGCAGGAGGCTCTGAAGAAGGCAAACTGGGAGGACGAGGTCAGCAACAGGTTGTTGAACACCCCCTATCTGATGGATATCCCCAGAGAACAGTTGCGCCTGATGCGGAATGAGATTCTGGCCCGACACGGCTATACCTTCAAGTCGAAAGACCTGCGTGACTATTTCAGCAGTAAGTGGTGGTATAAGCCTGGTACAAATAATGCGACTATCAAACTCAACATCATCGAACAAACGAACGTAGAACTTATCAAAAGCGAAGAGGCGGTAGAGCCAGGACTTCATCCCGCTGACGTAGCAGGTGATGTCGACGAGTCCTGTGGCATTGGAGACGACGGCAACTCTTATATAGAATAGAAATAAAGTCAGAACACGCAATGAGACAAACAATCACTATAGTATTTGCCTTCGTGGCATCAACAGCATTGGCTCAGATTGACAACCGCCTCCATTGGTACGATGGGGCTATCACATACACAGCAACCCATCTGGAGCACAACAATGTGCAGATGTATGGGATGGACGAGGGCGAAGAACATGAGTTTATTCTCCGCTACAGCAAGGAGGTCAATCCGAATCATCAGATTTACACCATCGACAATGGTCCTCATGACTACGTGAACGAATTTGGCCAAGGCCGTACAGCCCGCCATCAGAAGGCTGAGGGCTTGGATGTCATCTGCTTCTACGATAGCGAAAACCGTCTGAAGACAGTGATGTCTGGCGAATTGGAAGAGGATGCACAAACACTAAATGAAGCCCGTTGGCTGAATCAGGTGGCAGGCGAATACACCGCCAGCGGGGATATTGATGAGAAGATGCTGCTTCATTGGGACAAACACAGTCTCAGCATCAATCATATCGTATATCCCTACGACATCATCACCTTCAACGGACGAGTGACAGGCTTCATTACCGTCAAACCTGTGGATGGTGCCCTCAACGAACTGGAAGGAACGTGGGAAGTCGTGCCTACACTCAAGGGACTCTCGTTCTATGCCGTCAACACCGAGACAGGCTCCACACCTTGGGATTGGCAGCGCACAAGCAAGGAGTATGATTTTGCCGAATCGGCTCCAGACATAGGTCGTTTCTTCTATGCCAGTACCACGTTACTCAATGATAAGTGGTTCCGTCGTTTCGACTTGACGACACTCCGTATCATGCGAAACGCCATTCTGGCTCGTCATGGCTATCGGTTCCAATCAAAAGACCTACAGGAGTATTTTGCCAAGGAAAAATGGTATAAGCCTGCCGCCTCGAATAATGGCATCAAGTTGTCGTTCGTGGAACAGTTGAACATCGAACTCATTAAAAGTGTTGAAGCCGAGAAAGCCAGGGAAGCGTACTACTTCAGATACGAACTCATCAAGGCCGACGACGAAGACTTCGGCAGTATTGCCGTAAAGGGCTATAAAGATGACGATGAAAGCCCCTTCTTCGAGTGCCGCCACGAACTCGTAGCCAATGTGAGCGACCTGTCTGCCACTGATGTACAATGGGTGAATGATTCCGAGGACATCAATTTCGATGGCATCCCCGACCTACAAATCTTCCTCTGGTATAATCCTGTAGGACAAGTGGCCGAATCCTATGCCGCTTACTTATGGAATCCCCAAGGATATTTCAAAGAGGTAAAAGGCTATAGCGATCTCTATAATCCCCAGATCAACCACGACAAAAAGACCATTACTGCCAACTACCGCAGCGATGTTAACGAACGTACTTTCGACACTTACAAGTGGAGTGGTGAAAAGTTGGTACTTGTCGAAAAAAAGAAAGAAAAGCTTTTTGAAGAATGATGCATCTGACAAGGGTTCCGTGAGAAAGACGCTACATAAGTATGTGTCTGCACGATAGGTAGCTTCGGTCATCTCACATTCCGTCACGGCTGACTGGAAGTAGGCTGAATAACAGAAAGGCCGCACAGTGTTTTCCAATGCTGTGCGGCCTTTAGTATGGGATATAGGCGGAAGAGGTCTTGGGTGAGCGGGCTTTGGGGGGTTGGGTGGTTGGGCTTTGGGGGGTT
>JAFSKR010000004.1 GCA_017448825.1 Bacteroidaceae bacterium | reverse complement strand
GACTACTGCGGTAGTCAAGTCGTGGTCAAAACGACTAACAGAAACGTGTTACATTTTGTGTTACGCAAGATATTGGCTGATTGCCAACTAAATGATAATGAGTGGGATTCAAAAACTGGTTCAAAAACCTCTCCCTCCGCTAAATAGTTTGAAATCTGCTGAGAGTTGGCAGGTTTCATTTTTTTATAGAGGCTTGTGTATAGAGAAAGGGGGCATCGAGCTGACGTGAGTTTAGTTCATTGAGTTTGCGGGGCTAATCGTCATAGCCGACAGGGCGCATCTGTTTTTGTTCTTCGCTGTACACGTATCCGTGTTGCAGAAGTTCTTTCTTGATGTTTTCAGACTCTTTGCCAAAATGGTCACAGAGTTCCTCCAATGAATCAAATTCGTGGTCTCTCAGCAGCATATTGATGCAGGAAACCAGCATGAAAGGGTCTTTGGGTAAATACTCCATGTTGATGATTGTGCTTTTTTCTTTGTGATTTCTTGTCGTTTATTTGTATGCGACCACAAAATTACAGATTTTTTCACAACATTTTTCCAATTTCTGCTGAAAAATGATGCTTTTTCGTTATTCTGTAAGATTTTTTTGTTAAAAAAACACACACATTAAAAAAATATTTAATATCTTTGCAACAATTCATGCAGTCATGAATCGTCTGGTATCGACGAACACGTTCCTGTATCACTCAGATGTGAAGGGAACTCCACCCAGCAGTGGAAAGTATGCCGCTATCATACGACGGGTGTTGTGGGGAGCGATGCGTGGCGATAGGGTGTTTGACACAAAAATGAGAGGTTTTTGTAGATACATAAAGGCGCACATAGCGACATTCTGCTATATATTGTTGCTTCTGCTGTTCTTCATCGGCGGCGGAAGCAGTATTTGTGTCAATGCCCAGACCGACGTGACGGGCTACGAGACCGTCACCGTCACCATACCTGCCTCCAGCTATAATGCCGACGAAGGCGGCACAGGACTTGGTGCTCCGCAGATGGCAAAAGTGAAGTATAACCGCCAGTGTGCCCTCGTCATCACTTCCGATGATATGGGCACGGGCGAGTACCTTAATAACTGGGCACTAATGAACGGATACCCGCTCTATGGTGACTGGCGGTTGGGCAACGACGGGAAGGTGAACTGGGGCATCTGTCCGCGTGGCGAAGATGCACTGAACGCCCCTTACAACACCACCTATATGGGCGCCAGGAGCCAGGATGTCAACGACTACCAGCCATTGACGTTCACCGATGATGCTGGCAAGGAGCACCGCTTCACGGCGACAAGTGCCATCTGGCCCGCCTCCTACAATGACAACAATTATGCCCATATGCAGGGCGACGAGGCGCAGATTATGATACGCACTGGATGGAGTTTTGCCCAGCACGACGTGAACAACATCACTGGTGACACCGACGAGGAGAAGATAGCATCCATCGCCTTGCGATTCCAACCGCTGAGCGAGTTGTGGGCCAACAACGTCACGGGCATAGGGCTGAAAATCATGGTGGAGCCAGGCGGCGACAAGAAATACATTGATGCCACGGCAGCATCCGACGAGATGTGCTGGAGCATCTTCCAGTCGGCAGATGCCACGCACCCTGCCATCAGCAACAGCGTCAGCACTTGGACGACGTCGCTGCCCACCACGTTCTCTGGCAAGAGCAACGGGTCGACAACACGCACCTTCCCCAATGCCGATGCCACGAAGGAGCAGAATTTCCTCACACAGACGGAGTCGGCCATAGCGGCGGGCAACACCGACCCCATCTTCTACGGATGTCACGGCATGGGCACATATCCGAGACAACTGGTCACCGACATTGCCACGAATGCCACTTACAAGGACAAGGTGTGGGTGACCAGCGCCGATGAGTACTGGGAGTATTACAACATCTATCACAACGTGGTGATAGAGAATGTCGGGTGGGACGGCAGCAATCTCACCTTCGACGTGAAAGTGCCGAAATACAAGAAGAACCAGTTCCGCGAACTCACCATCAACATTCCCGGTCTCACTGGCGGCACTACTTGCACCCTGACTTCCTCTGACGGCACCGTGACGACGGGCAGCTACGCGCAGACCAACGATGCATCGAAGGGCTACGTGGTGAACTTCGGCATGGAGACAAAGATACTCACCTATATCGACGAACTGACAACCCTCTACCGCAATAATCCCACCAACCTCTTCATCAAGCGCGATGCCCAGTACCTCATTGACCAACTATTGCCAGGAGCAACAAAAACAGCCAAGCAGGCGGCACTCGACAAGGACTATGGTTATTCCTACCTTGCAACAGCCAACCTGCAAGAGAACGGGACAACAGTAGCCACCAAGACACTAAGCAGCGGCTACTACGATGAGGCTACCAATGTAAAATACTATATACCGCGCTATATTCTGGAGGGCACCACACTCTACAAGACTTCGGGCAATGGAGCCATGACACAATCAAGCAACACCATCTCCCAACCGTGGTATGGCAACTATCTCAGTGTCAACATTGCCGGCATCAGCGAGCCATACACCTATGCGAAGGAAAATGAGAATGTGGTGTTCTATACCGAGGCCGAGGATATTAGCGGTCACGGTGGTGTTGTTCCCGACCACACCACTAACTGGAATTCTTTCCAAGGCAGAGTGGAGGCTCTTTGCTCTGCTGGTAGCGGTGTTAGGCGTGACAACAACAACTTCGGCACCATCACCACCTTGGAGCCAGGCACCTACAAGGTGACTATCGGTGTGGTGGCCAGTGCCAGCAACGACGGTGGCTACTACTCCATCCGCGTAGGTGGCACAGATGCTGCCAATGAAGTGGGCAATTATCCCGGTGCGACAAAAGACCAGTTGACGGAATACACCACCGACGAGTTCACTGTCAAGGAGGACAAGACAGTCACCATTTATCACAGTGGAACCAGCAACGTAGCTCTTGATTACGTATTCATACAGAAGACCGCCGACTTTGAGCCTTCCGACCCAACCGTGACGCTCTCGTCCAATGTATCTGCAGCACAGGTGAACAGCACTGTTACGCTGAAGGCAACGCCCGTATGGAACGGCAAGGGCGCACTCACCAGTCTGAAGTTCCAGTATAAGACCACTGGCGGAGCCGACAGCGAGTTCACCGACATCGCCACGGTGACCGACCCTGTTTCGGACACCGAATACACCCAGACGTTCACTCCCACCGACCTTAGTACATACATATTCCGTGCCGTTCTCACCGATGCCGATGCCACAGTAGTTAAGACCACCGATGATGGTGCAACGGCTGCAAGTGCTGGTGCCGTAGCCGTCAGTGTGGTGGACGATCTGCCCTATGACGGTGACTACACCCTCCACCTCATCGACAACGCTGGCAACGAGGTGTTCACTCAGGCAGTGACCCACGCTACAGTATCGGGAGGCAATAACGATCCGCTTGCCAACCTGTACCGCAGCCCCTTCGTCTCGTCATACCTCTACTTCGACTCACAGGCGGAGGCGCAGGCCAACAGCGGAACCCCGTCGTTCTGGAACCAGGAGGACATCTACGTGGGATACTTAGTTGATGCTACGAAGATGGCATCGACAAAGAAATACGCTATATATGCTAACGACCGCTACATGCATGCTGTAGTTCGTGCCGACGAGAGCCATACTTATAATAATCTCTTCTGTCTCTACAATCAGGACAAAGACTTAAGCAACGACAATACCAATGCTAACACCGTCCTGGCCTCTACACTTCCTTTCATCGACAATAACTATATGTGGACGTTGGGCGACGACCCTTATAACTTCTATTTCCAGAATGTAGGCACAGGACGTTATGCATCTCCAACAGGAAACAGTAATGGAGGCTTGGTGACCTCAAAACCAGCCAATTCCTACTGCCTGCTCTATTGGGAGGGTGACACATCTAATCAGGACTATTTCTCCGTCAGGTACAAGGGGACAAACAGTGCAACAGACTATCATGTCATGTACCAAAGCAGTGACGGTGGAAACTGGCGCGTCAGCAATTCTTCCAATAATGCCTACACCGAAGGCTCTAAAATCTACATCAAAGAGCTGCCTGAACTCAATGTCAACGTAGTGAACCCCACCACACATGCGGTGGAATACACCATGCACGGCTATTACAACAGTGCCGCCACTATGCCCTCGTTCGTACCCTTCTTCCTCAAACGTACCTACACCAGCAACCATACATTTTACTATGATGCAGCATGCAGCAAAGCCATCACGGCAGGTAGTACCTTCGATGCCACCAAGTTTGACGGCAGCAACATCTATATGTCTTATGAGCTTGATACCAAGTGGAACACCGAGAACCTGTTTTTGACCAGTACCAGCACCACCCAGTACTGGTATGCCGTCTGCTTTGGTAACAGCAACTATCTGAATGCCGGCACCTCAGGCGACCACAGCATTGGCAGTGCTGGCAGTAATGCGACTACCAGCACAACAGCCGACAACTCCCACTGGGCACTTTATGGCTCCCCATACGCCTTGAAGCTGGTCAACAGGGACGCTTCGAACAAGGGTTTGTTTGCCGGAGCTGATATGACGCTGACCGGCTCTGATGCCTCCAAAGCCAAGATGTATGCAGAGAGCAGTGCTGTCGCTACGGTATGGGAGATGCGCGACTTCAACAACAGCCATGTGAGTGAAACCTACCGTTCGCTGCCTGCCATCATGCCGCAAGGCAGTGCCAATGGCGAGGCTCCTTATTTCTTTCTCTATGCAAATTCTAACTCTCTTAATCCTACCGACAATGTGAACTGCCGAGCCTATCAATACACCTACAAGGCATCGACGACTATTGCAGCTACGTTGACCCTTAGTGCACTCAGCAATACTACATACGTTGACGAGCCAGTAACGTTGACAGCAACAGCCACACCATCTGCTGGTCAAAACGTTACTTATTTCGCCATAGAGCAAGAGACAAGCACAAACACATGGGAGGTCGTCGGTACGGCATACGAAGGAGCGAACGTTACTGGAGAAGCAGAAAAGGATGGCGAGGGGGTGGTTACCGTGACCTACGCCTTTACACCATCATCTGAAGGCACCTTCAACTTCCGTGCTAAGGCATACGCAAACGGAGATACGGAGTCGCCTCTTTATACTACTGACGAATCACAAGCAGGCAGTGTTGTGACTATCACCGCCACCGTCCGCCCGTTCGTTGTAGGCTCCGACAACTATACGCTGATTCTCGTGGACAAGTCGGGCAACGAATTGTTTACCGAGAGCAACGTGCCGAAATCACGTGTCGAAGAGCCCAACAGCATCTCTGGGCGCAATGCCGACCCGCTGAACAACAGCTGGCGCAGTCCGTTGGTGACACGCTATTACTACTACAGCACCAAGGCAGACGCTCAGAACAACAGCGGCAGCAACCTCTTCGACTGGAGCAGCACCGATAATACCGTCTATGTGGGCTATGAGGTCAGCGATGCCATCGATCTGAACAGCAGCAGCTTCAGCAGCCTTAACGACTTGATGAACACCCGCGTGGCCCGCTCGGCAACAGAAGCTACACTGGTGCGCAACGCTGACAGTTTCGGCAAGATGTACTTGCTGAAGTTCAAGACCAGTGCCGCCTATCACTCAGAGGACGGCAGTGACAAGGTGGAAACGGCTGAAACACCTGCTGGCACCACCGTCTATCCCTATACCAACGGCGATGGTCCGATGTACATCTACACCGATAGCCGCTATCAGGACCAGAAGGACAACGGTGCCTCCACCCGCACACGGTGGCCGTGGTTCCTCGTCAGTCCCACCGGCGACCCCTACCATGTGTATATCACCTCATGGCAGAACTCACACGCCAACAGCGGCACCAACTACTACTCATATCTGCGCACCTTCTATCAAAGTGGTGTGGGTATCGTCACCAACAACGTCACCGACGACCCGCGTACTGTCGATGGCAACAGCCAGCAGATTCTGCCTACCGAATATATGCTGCTTCGCGCTGATGACAGCAACGGTACCTACAAGCTGACGACTGTGGCAGCAATCGACAACGGAACGACAACGGAACGCCGCGACGTGACCTCTTTGGAGCAGTACTGGCGCAACAACCCGACGGCACAGATACAGGCTGGGCGCAGTGAAAGCAACAACGGAGAGCTGACAGCAACAGAGAAGACTACGCTGCAGAACAAGGGCTGGCACAACTACAACGCCTGGGTGAACGCCGCAGGATGGACGGGCGGCACCGGCTCGGCGAACAAGAGCTATGCCAACGGCGAGCATTGGTACCAGAGCATACAGCTGGGCAACGGCTCCTTCGACCTCGTGGAGGCCAACATCGACGGTGTGCTCGTGCTCTTGGACAACCACGGCTGGGAAATCATGCGCCAGCCCATCGTAGAACACGACGACCCAGACTACGCCACCGTACAGGCCGCCCTCAAGAAGTACGACAGCCCGATGGTGAAGAACTACAAGTTCTACTCCACACGCAACGTCAACCACAAGGTCTATGGCTACCATAAGTTCGACATCATTACCAATACCGGCAGCAAGACCCCACTCGCTGCCAGCACCCGTGTAGATGCCGACAAGACCATCACCTCGCTGGCTGACTATCCTGAGGTGACCAGCGGCGGTGCCCTGACCGACCTCTACGTCATCTACGACGTGAAGGACGAATATGCCAACAGCTATATAGGCGCAGCTACCGAGGATGGCATCAGTGCCTCGCAGTTCCTCGTCCGCCAAGGCAGTAACTACGCCAAGGCCAATGGCAGCACCATCACAACCACGACCGATGTTGCGACAGCTGACAACTGGTATCTGAGGCCCAACTTCAACATCGATGCCGAGATGGGCTACCAGTATAACAATGGAACGGGCAATTCGGAACCATCGCAGTCTGAGCTTGAAAGCACGTACTTCAACGACGAGAACTACGGCACTTACGGTCGCAACGGCTTCGACCCCTACAACCTACGCATCCAGAACGTCGGTGCCTCGACCTATTTTACTACCAACGCCAGTGCAGCCACCCTCAGTAGCGGCGCATGGACAGGCAATGGCACGACGCTGAGTCTGACCAACGCCACCAGCACTTACGGTGCCACAGGCTACGACCAGACAACCCTCGCCATCACCAATGCCACCTTCATGGCGGTGCAGGACGGCAACGGCAATATGCGGCTGATGCCGCGCTTCGACCACTCGCAAGTGGTGCAGGGCTTCACGGCATTGGCAGAGCAGGCCGATGACCAGCCCGCAGGCAATACCACGCACGCACAGACCACCCTAATCACCACGCCCATCACCTACCACATCATCGACAACTCAGGTGCCGATGTCTTCGACGCACTCACCTACACGGGTGCCGGCTTCGCCGTGCCGAAGGAGTATCAGAGTCCGATGGTGGAGCAGTACTACTACCACTCCTCATTGGAAGATGCCCAGACCAACCGCACCACGTCGAACGTGACCACGGTGGCACCAAACGGTGAAATCTTCGTCAGCTACAAGGTCAGCGACGACTTCAACGCCGACAAGGCATACACCATCTACGGTGCTAATAGCTATATGCACGCCTGCTATCGTTATGGTAATGACCAGGACGATTCATCAAAAGGAAAATATCTCTGGTGGATGCAAAGTCAGAAAGTTGACCGGGAAAATGGTAATGCCATTTCATTAACCACACTGCCCTTCCTCGACAACACCTACGCCTGGCAGGTAGGCGAAACGCCAGACCCCTACAACGTGAGGTTCCTCAACAAGGGTGCTCGCCGATACCTCAATCAGTCAACTACTGGCAACGATTACCGTATGGAACAGTTGGCTATTATCGAGACAGCTGGACAGATACCCGCTACCGCCACGCCGTTCTGTATCCTCTATTATGGTGACGATACGGATGATTGTACGCTGTACAACCGTACGCATAACAAGTATGTCTATGACAATAATGGCGACTGGCGGGCAAATACTTCTCGCACTGGCGACAACCGCCGGCTGACCATCACCGAACTGCCGTCCATCAGCATCAATGTGGTCAATGCTGACAACGAGGTGGAGTGTACGCTCGAAGGCTATTATAAGAGCGGTTGTACTTGGTCGAACAGTTTCACGCCGTTCTACTTAGATCGCATCTATACCAGCGGCCACACCTTCTACTACACATTGGCCGATGCCACGGCAGGGACGAATGCCATCAGCGGCACGGTCAATGACGCAACGGTGACTGCCAACGGCGCTGTCTATGTGAAATACACCCTCGCCTCCAACTGGGGCGCAGCCGTTGATGCTGACGACCTGACGGCGAAGAAGACCGCCCAGACCATCAAGGTAATGCCTTCGCCAAGCAACGACAAGATTAATTGGTATGCCCTAAGGACAAATAACAGTAAGTATGTCGGTGCCTCCACCACGGCTACTCCGGCCAACTTGTCGGAGGCTACTTCCACAAATGCCACTACCGATGCCGAAGCCGATGCCAACAAACTGGCGCAGTGGGCATTTATCGGCACGCCCTATAACCTGAAGCTCGTCGACCGCTACCACGGCATGTCGAACTACTTGGGCATCAGCGAGGAAGCCGCAAATCGCAGTTTTGCCTTCATCGACGACGGCACTGCCGACATCACCACGTGGGAGGTCTGCACTGGTTACAGCAATAACGTTAAACTGCTCATCCGCCCGCAGCGGTCGCTCAATGGTGAGACACCTTATTTATATATAGGATGGAACGGTGGCGCAATCAACATGAGCCTGACCATGAGCACGGGAGGCAATCAGGGCCTTGACCTGACATGGGTGAAGGAGACCGATGCCAAGACGCTTACCTTTAAGCTCTACGACAAGGACGGCACGTATATGTCGCCCACCGTCAGCGACTTCACGCTGACGGGTGTGTCGGCAGGCGATGACATTGCTGCCGCCTTCGGCCATACCGACCTGCAACGGCGCTTCTGCGAATATACCTTCTACAGTTCCTACGACGCCCAGACCCAAACGCTGAGCGATCCCGTGACTGAGGCTGGCTCCAATGCGGCGGAGACGGTCTATGTAAAATGGGACTACACCGACTACGCCCCCGTGTTCAGTACCGGCAGCGACGTACGCGATTACCAGTACTACATCATGACGGTGTGCGCTTCCGGCTCAAACTATCCCTACATTATCGGTGTCGATGATGACGGCAGTGGCGGCTACGACTTCAAGATCGACCAAAACATAGGCTCCATCCGTGAGCACAAGCATCAGTTCGCCCTCGTGGGCAATCCCTACAGCTTCAAGCTCTACAGCCGCTATGCCGATCAGTATGTGGGCACACCCAACCAGAGCGGCTTACAGATAGGCGGCGGTGCGGCCGATGCCGTGTTCGACATGCAGGTGCCGGTTTCGGAGATGAACATTACGCAGTTTGTGGCACGCCTGAAGGGGACGGTCAGGACCGTGACGTGTAACCCTCCCCACGTATGGATAGCCGGGGCTAACCAGGGATTCCTCACGCTCCGCGACATCATCATCCCCGTACATGTCTTTAAGGAGGGGATGACGGAAGAGGCCAACCAGATGGACTACCGCGAATATGCCATGGACCTGACCTCCCATCTGAGCACCGCCGACCGCATCACCGACAGCCAGCTGACGGAGACGGGCAACGCCGTGGGCACAGCACACGACTTCCGCCATGCTTTCTGCGACTACACGTTCTACCGTAGCTACGACTGGGATACAGGAGACATGGACAACCTCATCCCCGACGAAGGCCTGCCCTATTACGGCGGCAAGGACCAGTGGAAACGCCAGTTCTTCGCCACCTACACCGTCGACCACGACGGCTTCGACCAGATATACCTGATAAAGGGTTCGGACGGTGAAGGCATCTACATCGGTAAGAATACTGAAAGCACCCACGGCTATACGTTGATGGGCGTGAACAACAAGACCGATGCCAAGAACGACGACACGCGCTCTTACCGCTGGCAGATGATTGGCGACCCCTACGACCTGCAGATAGTGAACGTGGGACTGGGCGAGACCCGCAACAGTTTCCCGTTGGCAGTGAAGACCGTCAGCGACGGCACGACAGTAGAGAGCGAGGCTGCCGGCACCTTGGCACTGCTCACAAGTGAGATTCCGGAAGACGGCAACGACACGGAGTCCTACGGGCAGTACTCGCGCTGGGAGATTATTGCCAAGAGCAACGGCAACTACGTGTTCTGGAACATTGACGAGGGTGAGGCTCTGCGCTACACCAAGTCGCTCAACCGTCGCTATGCTGCTGGCAACGGTGGCGTCGTGCGTATGTTGGCATCCGAGGTGGAGATGGTTCTGGAGCTGCCCATCGAGCGCTATGCCGTCAGTTGGCACGTGATGGAGAACGACGGCTCCAACAATTACTCGCAGGTGGCCACCGCACAGGTCATCGTGGACGAGAATACCACAGTAGTCATCGAAGATATGCCCGCCTCGCTGAAGCGCCATTTCTGCCTATATAATAATATGTATAGCAACGATGCCTGCTCAGTAGTCTATTCAGGTAACAGCGTCACCGTCACGGCAGCCACCGATGTCTATGTGCCCTACATTCTCGACAGCGGGGCACCGGACTTCCTCAGCGCAACGCCTACGTCATCGACGGCAGAGAAATACTGGTACGAGATAGGCTACCCGGAAGTAGCTAAGTACATCTACTATGACACGACCAACGGCGTAAGCAGCCAGAATGCGGTATCGGTCAGTGCCCTCAGAGACTTTGCCAATTATCAGTACTGCCGGTGGGCACTGGTAGGCTCGCCATACAGCGTGAAGTTCTACAACAAGGAGACGGGAACCTACCTCACCTCCAACGGCGAGACGCTGACAATGGGTGCCGAGGGTACGGCCTTCACCCTTTATGATGACTATTCGGGCAACCTCTGTGCCATCTACGATGCAGCCACAGGCACCTATATCAACGCCTCTGCCACGCTCCAGACCTATAACGGTGCTGGCGGAACGGCTGCAGACTTCAGCAACACCTACGGCGTGGTGAAGATAGCCTTCGTGTTGCACTACTCAGACAATACGTTGCGTAAGTACGACAGCGACAACGATGGTGTCTTAGACGCTACTGCCGCTGGCACTACGGAGACCATCAAGGTTGACTCCTACCAGAAGTTAGACAAAGCCTTAGACGACGTACTGCCCAAGGCATGGAAGCGTTCCTTCTGCAAATATACATACGACTGGGGCACATCATCCACAGAGTCCACGCCGTCGGGCACGACCGTCACTACCGTCAGTCAAAGCATGGTGGATGCCTACAACAGTCACAAGGATGCCTACCTTTACGTCCACGTGACCTACGACTACACGACCCTCGCCCCGTTCCAGTGGAGCAGCACCACAGGCAACTACACCGGCAAGCACTGGTACTACCTCGTGAACAACCACCGCCCCAACGGCATTCTGGGCAAGATGGTACACCGCGACAGCGATCCGAAGCTGCGCATCAGCACCGACCTCGTCAGCGACCAGCTCTACCTGAACAACTATGAGTGGTGTGTCATTGGCGACCCCTACGGCTTCCGTATGCTCAACCGCTACGACCCCGACCACCGCTTCGACGAGTTCATCTCCGTCACCAGTGACGTGGACACTTCCTCTGGCAAGTGTATGTTCAAACAGGCTGCAAGCAACAGCCAGCACATCTTCGAGATGATGCCCGGACTGTACAGCTACAACTTCTGGATACACCCTGTCTATTCTGTCAGCACTATAGAAGAGCCGACCGACGGCTTCGACGAGCTGAGTTACATGGGTCAGAACTACAACGGCTCTGCCGCCATCCTCATGACCAGCACCGCCAATGCCCTGCGCGCCAACTCGGCTGCCAACTTCCGACTGGAGCGACGTTCGGACGCCACACTGAAGGAATATCTGGACTATGCCGGCATGGTGGGTTCGTTGGATTACGACCTCGTGACCAACGGAACAGTGGAGGTAGGCGAAGAGACGATGGACATCGCCGACATCAAGGCGAAGATTGATGACGGCAACGCCACCGAAGCAGAGTTGCAGGCACTGCACGACCTCGCAGACAATCCCACCAACATTGTGCAGATGGCACAGGGCTACTACCGCCTCATCCCCTACACATGGGAGAAGAACAACGGTGAGCGCCGCTATGTGCGTGGCTACCTCTACGAGAACGAGCGTACCGCCAGCAGCGGCATGAACCGCAACATGAAGGTGGAGACCCTCAACGAAGCTATGTATGACCCTGCCAGCGTGCTTTGGTTTGGCAGTACTACAGAGGGCAGTTACCCACGCTACTACGTCCATACGCAGGGTCTTGGTCTGACAGGCAATGGGATGAACACGGGCGACGGCTACAAGTGCCGCTACGAGGACATCGGTGCTGGCATCATGCAACTGAAGTCACAGAGCGAAGATGATGATAGACACTACGACTACCTGAGTTGTGCCGGTACCGACGAGACCAGCATCAACCACTGCTTCGACGAGCAGGCGGGCCTGTACAAGACACGCTTCTATATGCAGCCCATCGGCAGTGCGGACGAGAACCTGTTGCCCCTGAAGATGCAGCTCTATCCTGCTCTCTACACCGACGAGGCGGTGGGACAGCAGACCTTCTACTTTGGCACCCTCTACGTGCCCTACGACGTGGTGATTCCCGATGGCAATGTCTATGCCTATGCAGGCAAGTTGACGAAGAACGACGGAAAGGGCACAGAGAAGGACTGGCGATTGCAGTGCGAGAAGGTGATTGCTCGAAGCGTGGGCGGACAGGTTTACGAAAAAGGGAAGCTGTTCCCTGCCGGAACACCTGTGCTCGTCCGTGCCGCTGTGGGAGCACAGTCGCAGGAGGACAGCTTCAAGGGCTATAATTACGACCGCAAGGACGAAAAAGCCTTCTACATTTCGCTGACCATCCCCAACGATGCACCAGCAGAACTGTCGGCAGAGAGCACCAACATCTTCCAGGGCAAATATCTGGAGCAGGTGCTCTCAGGAACGGAAGTAACAGACGTGCCAGCATCGGGTGAGAGCGTTTATGTGTTCGGACAAGCAACAGAGGAAGACTACACCACCATCCCCGATGACCCCAACCGCACGCTGGAGGACGGTGAAAGTCATCCAAAGCTGGAGGCTGGCTTCTACATCAACAAGAACACCACCGACGGCAGTACCGAGTATTCGAATAGGAATAATCTCTATGTGCGTCATAACAAGATATACCTTTTCGAGAAGACGGTTGAGGGTGATTATCCTAATTCGGATCATTATTCTGGCAACAGTGGTGGCAGCGCACGTCCACGCCAGTTCATCCCCTTGTGGTTCGGCGAGGCGGACATAGAGGAGCAAATGCCGATGTTTGACCGCCATGCAGCCGAGGGTGTTTACGACCTGCAAGGTCGTCGCGTAGCTACGAGCGAGCAGGTGGCTGACGGTACGTGGCGCAAGGTAGTAAAGAGCGGTGTGTATATAATCAATGGAAAGAAAGTGTATGTGGAGTAAATATCATATATGGACGTGGATGGCGGTCGCCGTGTTGATGCTGTCGGCATGTAGTGGCGACGAGGTGTCAGAGGCTGTGGACAAAGGTTCGGAGCCGATGGCGGTGAGTTTCCATGCCAGTGTGCCTGCCTTCCAGACACGCAGCGTGGTCAACGACATCAGCGACCTGCAGACGCAGGGCTTTGGCGTGTTCGCCTACCATACGGGCAACAGCGACTGGGACACTGCCTCTGGCACTGCCACGCCCAACTTCATGTGGAACCAGCAGGTGAGCGGCAGCGAATGGACCTACTCGCCCGTGAAATACTGGCCTAACGGCACGGATGCCGCCAATGAAGAAGACAACCCGTCGAACACGGCGACAGAGTTAGCGACGCAGTACCTCAGCTTCTTCGCCTACGCCCCCCACAACGGCACTGGTCTCACACCGAGCACCAACAGCACCACGGGTGCACCCACCATTGCCTACGCTTGGGTTAACAACGTCAACCCCACAGACCAGGCCGACCTGCTCTATGCCGCTCCGCAGAAAAACTTGACAAGACCCGACGTGACGTCCAAGGTGTCTTTCGAGTTCCACCATGCCCTCACAGCCATCGAGTTCAAGGTGCGGCGCAAGGATGAAACTGGTTTGCCTATCATCCTTACCAGTCTGGCGCTGAACAGCAGCAGTGCAGCGACTGCCACCTCCACCGCTCAAGCCAGCTTCAACACCAGCGGCACCTTCAACCTTGGCACTTCGGCATGGAGCACCCTCACTTCAGATGTTGGCACCATCACCTATGATGCCGCCAACATCAATACCGACCTAACGGGAACGCATAGTACTGACGCGTCGAAGACGGGTGTCACCGCCTATACCGACGAGACGGCACATGCGCTGACCAACTACACGCCCAACCTCCTGCTCCTCATGCCCTACGAGGGGACGCTCACCATACCCTTCACGCTCAGCTACACTCTTGGCGGCACCGCCAAGACCCCTTCCAGCACCATCACCTTCACCCAGCCTACGGGCGGATGGGCATTGGCCATGGGAAAGAAGTACACCGTCATCTTCGTCATCGACGGCGGAGAAGTGGAGAGCTATTTGTTGCGCACCCAAGAGGCAGAGCAGTGGTAAAGAAAAATTAAGAATTAAGCGTTAAAAAAGTGAGACCATATAGAGTACATATCATCGTCGTAGTGCTGCTGTTGATGGTAGTCATCGCCCGCGGTCAGTGTCCTGTGGCAGCTGACAGTGTGCGGCTGGTGCGCTGCGGTGGCAGCGTGCAGCTCTCGCTGACGGTGACCCTTGACGGCAGCAAACTCTCGCGCCGCGACGTGGTGGTGCTCACCCCACGCCTCGTGGGGACTGCTGACTCCATCGACTTCCCACCGATAGCTGTCTTCGGGCGCGATGCCTACTACCGTGATGTGCGCCACGGCATTACGACCGCTGACATACCCGCCAACGCTTATCGCATACGTTATAAGGGCGCACCGCGCCGCGAGCAGTATGCACGCACCATTGCATGGCAGTCATGGATGAACGACTCCCGGCTCAAGCTGATCCTTCAGCAGGGCGACCCTTGCGACCAGCGTTGTCTGGATGTTCATACCAGTATTGCGGCTATCCCCGGTGACACGACGGTCATTTTGCCCACCCCCACACCTTTGCGGATGACCACCGACACCGTGAAGGGTGAGGCAAGAATACAGTTTGTGGTCAACAGGACGGACTTCAACCCCTCGCTGGCAGCCAACCGCACGGAACTGGAGAAGATACGCTCAAGCATAGACTCCGTGAGGAACAATCCCGACATCATCAACCCGCAATACACCATCAAGGGTTATGCCTCGCCCGAAGGCTCGTATGCCAACAACGTCAGGCTGTCGCAGGGACGTACGGAGCGATTGCGCCAGTACATCACGGGCAGCTGGGGCGTGCCTTCCGAACAACTGCACACCGACAGTGAGGCGGAAGACTGGCAGGGGCTGCGACAGTATGTGGAAGCCCACCGCGCCGACATACCCGATGCCAGCCATATTCTGAGCATCATCGACAACGGCGATGCCGACCCAGACCATCAGCTTGCCGTCATAGCCGCCCGCTATCCTGCGGCATACCAACTGTTGCTGCGTGATTGCTTCCCTGCCTTGCGCCGCACGGAATATACCATCACTTACGAGCGACGCCACTACACGGGAGGCGGGCCTGCCGCGGTGAGTCCCGACACCATCGTCAGTGCGGGTACTTCCATCGCCATCGACTCGTTGCAACCCGACATCGTGACCTATATGACACCCACTCGTCCGTGGATAGCTTTGAAGACCAATATGCTCTTCGACCTGCTGTTTACGCCCAACGTGGAGGTGGAAGTGCCCATCGGGAACAGGTGGAGCCTGATGGTGGAGGACTGGTTCCCTTGGCTGCTCCACAACAAGGGCGGCAACATCAGCATCGGACGCTATGTGCGACCGGGCAACGACATGAAGACCAGTGCCTACGAACTTTGGACCCTGGGTGTCGAGTTGCGCTACTGGTGGCAGGGTGCATGCCCACAGGCAAGGCCGCGGCTCACTGGCCCCTTCCTTGGACTCTACTATGCCAACGGCAAGTACGACGTGGAGTGGAACAGTAAGGGCGACCAGGGCGAGTTCAACAGTGTGGGACTGACCTACGGCTATTGTTGGCCGCTCTCCCGCCACTGGAATCTCGAGGCCTCCGTCAGTGCCGGTTATTTCTGGGGACCGCGCCGCCACTACAAGGGAGAGTTCGACGACACCCACTTGATTTGGAAATACACGGGTCACACGTCCTACGTAGGCCCCACCAAGTTGAAGCTCTCGCTCGTATGGCTCATACCCAGCCTGAAAAAGCAGAAAGGAGGTGCCCATGAATAGTTTGAAGTCAATTGTCTGTGGTCTTCTGGCGATGGTTTTTGCTGTTGTCGCTTGCGAAAGGCGTCCGTTGGAGGTCATCGTCGAGAGTAGGGTGCGTGTCAAGATTGTCATCAACTGGCAGGTGAACTTCACCGAGATATACAACGAGGCACCCAATGGCATGACGCTCATGCTGTGGGGCGTGAACACAGGCACCCGCGTCATGGAGTCTGTCAACGGTAGCTCTGTGTCGGTGATGCTTGTGCCGGACACCTACCACTTGCTTATCTTCAATGATCGCGTGGAGGAGTTCCAGCCCTACATGAGCATCTACGACGCACAGAGCTTCGAGAATATCGCCATGCGCCTGAGCCACTACACACGTGGCAACGATGCACTGCCTTACATCTACTATCCCGACCCCATAGGCGTAGCCGTGGATACGTTCGACATCACCCAGGATATGGTCGCCTCAGACACCAGCATCTTCGTTCCCTACCACAGCGATATTGAGAAGGAGCTAACCGACTACCACGTCAGCGAGCGTGTGTATGAGATACCTGAGGTGGCAACGCCCATGACCGTCACCCTTTACATCAAGGCGAAGGTGAAGCACCGTCAGAGCCTGAAGAGCATAGAGGCCAGCATCAGCGGTATGGCAGAAGGGTTCTACATGAGTCAGATATACCGCACACGCGAGACGGGCACCATAGAGTTAGACCCCAATGGGTGGGAGTTCTACACCGAGGGCGAGGAGAGTGACTCGATGGGTCTCATCGTCAACAAGACCGTTACCTTCGGACTGCCTCACGGAAAGGAACTGCTGGCAGAGCGCAACCCCGAAGACAACGTGCTCACCTTCCGTATCACGCTTGCTAACGACTCCGTGCAGGAGTGCGTCTTCAACGTGGGCAAAGACATACGTTACCTCACTCCCGAGGGACGCGAGGCGCAGATACGCTACCGTCAGGATCTGCACGACCTGAAGCTGGAGCTCGACCTCCGCGATGTCATCGTCATGCCGCCCATCGACAATCCCCGTACCAATGCGGGCTTCGATGCCAAGGTGGTGGAATGGGAAGACGGAGGAACGCTCAACATCGGAGGCTTCTAAGGCACGGGCCATACGAAGAACTGATAGACAACACGATTAAGAAGAATAGAAGAAAAAAATATATTTTATTACTAACTAAAATTTTATGCTTATGAAACGCTATTTATTCATCGCAGCAACGGCAGCCATGACGCTGGCCGGTTGTACAGAGCAGGTAGATTTCACGCAGGAATCACTGCAAAGCAAAAACGATGCTCCCATTGCTGTGCAGTTTGGCACATACATGGGAAAGACTGGAACAACAAGGGCGGGAGCAACAGGTGGTATTGTCAACTATGATGCTACAAGCGGAAACAAACTCGGCAGCACGGGCTATGAATTCGGTGTGTTCGCCTATAATACGGGAACTTCCACTTTGACTGATGCAACTGCCTTTGAAACTTACAAGCCCGACTTCATGTATAACCAGAAGGTGGAATACAGCTCTTCTGCTTGGACATACACTCCATTGAAGTACTGGCCTAACGGAACGGATGCAGCCAACTCTGCTAATACCCCTTCCAATACGGCAAGCCAATCTGGGAGACAGTATTTGAGCTTCTTTGCGTACGCTCCTTACGTAGCGGTTACAGCAAGCTCAGGTGTTCCTTCTGAAGCCACCGAGGGCATCACTGCCCTTACAGGAAATGCTGCTACTGGCGACCCTAAGGTGACGTACAAGTTCAAGAACACGACAACTGGTGATGTGACGACATACGACATTACTGCTGCCAACAATGTGGACTTGCTGTGGGGAATGAACGGAAGTAAAAGTACTGGATACAATGTCGCTAATAGTAGCACGAAAGAGGCTTTGGGTTCGAACTATAACGTCAACCTCACCAAGCAGACTACCGAGGAGAAGGTGAACTTTGCCTTCAAGCACGCACTCGCAAAGCTTGGTGCTTCTGATGGTTCGGGCATTCAAGTGGTGGCTGATATTGATGCAAATTCTTCTACTCCTGCTACAGCAGGTATAGGCACAAAGCCTGATGCAACTCTTATCACTCTGAATAGTATCACGATTAAGAACGGTGAGAGCGGTGGCTCCAGCACCCTCAAGGCTGATGGTGTCTTCGACCTCGCCACGGGAGAATGGACTGCTGGTTCTACAGCCCTGACGTTCTCTACTACGTATAATTCGTCAACAACTGGTTATAACACCAATCTTTGGGAGACATCTACAGCACCCACATACACCTCTGACAAGTGGTCAATGGGTGGTGTCACAACAGTCGTTCAAAGCGTGTTAACTTCTGGCGGAAATGAGCTTTACTTCATCCCAGTCTCGGACGCATCGCTAGAGGTGACGGTGCAGTACACCGTGCGTACTTACGATGCCAATTTGGCAACTCCTTCTGGTGAGTCTGCCACCTGCTCGAAAGTCATGCAGACCATCACTAACAGTGTGGACATCAGTGCCTTGGAACCTAATAAATACTATAAGATTATCATCCACCTCGGTCTTACCAGCGTCAAGTTCGCGGCATCCGTTTCTGACTGGGAAGATGCCACAAGCGGTAGCGGCAGCTCTGCCACTGTCATTTGGCTGCCCTCTAATGTTGTCCCCTCTTCTGGTTCATAAACATAGGCTGCTCGTTCCTGTCGCTCGTCAGCGCAGGGACATGAGCATACAAGAAAATCTCCAGCCACGAACCTCCTCGGTTTGTGGTTGGAGTTTTTTTTTACGTCAGTTCGACGAAAATTATCCAACATATAATTTAACGTGCCTTCGGCATAAGAAAATTCAAGAAAAAGTTGTGGGAGTGAGAATTTATTTGTTTCTTTGTCTGTGAATCAATTTTTACTGTGACTTAACTTATTACATTATGAAGAAGTTTTTGATGATTTCTATGTTGGCGTACACGTTCATGGCGTATGCTGGGCAAAACAATGACTTGCTGGTTGATGGACCAGGGACTCGTCTGCGTGCGGATGCAGTGATGTCCCAACCCCGAGGAAAGAAGGCGAAGAAGCAGAAAAAGGCTGCCCTCGATGCGCCTCACTCTTGTCGGCAGAAGAGTATCGTCATCTTGTACGATAATGACGTGCATTGCGCCATCGATGGCTATGCCAAGATAGCAGGACTGCGCGATGCCATTTCCGACACGGCGTGGGTGGCTGTCGTGTCTAACGGTGACTACATACAGGGTGGAACGCCTGGTGCCATCTCGAAAGGGCAGTACGTTATTGACGTGATGAGGGCAGTCAACTACGATGCCATCACGTTGGGCAATCACGAATATGACTACAAGGTGCCGCGTATGTTTGAACTGCTGCGTCAGTTGCCGGCATCGGTCGTGTGTGCCAATATGTACGACGCGCTCACGGGCCGCTGTGTCTTTGCGCCATACGCCATCAAGCAGGTGGGCGAAAAGCGGATTGCCTTCATCGGTGCCGTCACGCCCAGCACAATGGAGTCGGAGGCCTACGCTTTCTATGATGACGCAGGCAAGAAGATTTACGACTTGCAGTTTGAGGATGTCTATCAGCAGGTGCAGCGAGCCGCCGACGAAGCGCGTCGGGCTGGTGCCGACTATGTGATTGTCAACTCCCATCTGGGCGAGGTGCCTACGAACCAAAACGTGGATTCGCATGGTTTGATTGCGAACACCAGGGGCATTGACGTGGTGCTGGATGGTCACACGCACTCCACCATCGAGACCGAGACCGTGATGAACAAGGAAGGAAAGCCCGTGCTCATCACACAAACAGGCACCCAGTTCGCCAACATCGGCAAGTTGCTCATCACACCCGACGGCAAGATGTCCACCTCGCTCTATCGCACGGAGGATGTGACCGAGAAGAATGCCTTTGTGGCACAAGTGATAGACAGTGTCTATACGCTGACGAAAGAAATTGCAGACCAGAAGCTGTGCCACAGCGATGTCGATTTCCTCCTCTTCAACGAGCAGGGCAGGAGTCGGGCACGTTTTAGCGAAAGCAATGCTGGCAACCTTGTGACTGACGCTTTTCGTTATGTGGTAAAGGCTGACATCGCCTTCCTCAACGGGGGTGCCATCCGTAACGAAGCCAAGGCTGGCGACCTGACGTATGGTGACCTCGTTTCGTTGCTCCCATACGATAATTATCTGGTTGTGGTCGAGGCAAAGGGCGCACTCATCGTCGATATGCTCAATAGCCTGATGAGCGAGCTGCCTAATGAGAATGGACAGTTTCCGCAGACCTCTGGACTTCGATACACGGGTCATGTGAGCAGCCACAGTGTTTCCGATGTGGCGGTGCTCAATGCCCAAACCGGTCAGTATGAGCCGATAGACCCAGAGCGCACCTACACCCTTGCCGTGACCGACTACTGCGTGACGGGCGGAGGCTTCAACAACAAGTTGAAGGACTGCAAGGTGGTGAAGGATGCCATCATGATATACAGTGATGCCTTCATCAAGTATGTGACAGAAGCACTGAAAGGCCACATCGGTGAGGAGTATGGCAAACCCCAAGGTCGAATCACCATCGTGGAGTAAACGATAAGACTGAACAGAAAGGAGCGCATGAACAATAAGCCCTCACAAGAAAGGCTACCCGCATGGATGTTGTGGGTAGCCTTTCTTGTGAGGGCTTGCTGGATGTTGGGGGTTACTTTGCCCCGCTGTTTCTGAACTTCATCAGTTCGTCAACAATGGCATTGGAATCGTCTGTCAGCGAGAGCACCATGTTCTTGTAAGTTCCCTTCTTGACCAACTTCTGCAAGAAAGGATAGACAGGCATATCCTTCGTCCAGAATTTCTTTCCCATGAACACCATCGGGCTGGAGAACCCGAACGAAAGGTAGTGGTTCTGCACTGCGTCTTGGAAAATTTCCTGCATTGTGCCAGCACTGCCCGGCGTGTAGATGATGCCACCGTAAGCCTGCGTCAGGATGTAGTCTTCGCGGATGCTGTTCTCGAAGAACTTGGCAATGTGGGTGGCAAACGGTGCTGAAGGCTCATGGCCATAGAGAAACGTGGGCACACCCAAGCTGACGTATTTGTCCTGTGGAAAGCGTTTCATCACGTCAAAAGAGGTGGCAAGCCATCCTTCATCTCGGAACGAGGGTGCCGTCATCAGCACCTTCAGGGCTGCATCCACATCTTCTTCCGTTCTTCCAGCCATCCAGGCTCCCAGATGGGTGGCTTCCATCGCGCCGGGGCCGCCACCGCTGATCATGATGAACCCCTTTTCTGTCAGTTGCTTGCTCAGCAACACAATCTGTCTATAAACAGGGTCGGTGCGTAGCAGGGCGTGACCACCCATGATGCCCACACAGAGGCGAGCGTCATGCTGTGTGAAAAACTCATTCAGTGCCGTGCGAATCTGCTGGTCGTGCAGCGTTCTTGCCAGCGACTCTTCCACGCTGTTGGTCTGCTTGCCCTTCGACATGAAATGCTGATAAGCTTTCGTGTCGTAACACGTCTGAAAGGTCTCGGGCTTCTCTGGCTGATAGCCTTCATACAAATCAGCTGCATTGTACAGCGTCGTGCGTGTCAAATCGTAGGGTACGGTCTTTAGATACTCCATCGACTTCGCGTCAAACAGACCGTTGGCCTTCTGTGCAGAGACAGAGGCGGCAGCAAGCATCAGCATTGCTCCAAGGTACAACTTTTTCATTTCTCTCGTTTTAGTTTTTTGTTGATATTGATTTTGCCCATCATGTGAAACCAAGATACACATGGAATCCATTCACTTGCAAAATTACGAAATAATTTGCAACCAAACGATATGGTTCACCTCATTTTTCCAACCTCACTGTAAATTCTTCCATTTTTTGAGGATTGATGATGCCACGGTTCATGAAATGCACGACATCATCGTGTCAGCGAGAACTTCATGCTGACACCGAAGTCGGCGTTGGTGGTGGGGTAGGAGGATTGGGAGACAAGGGGGACATTCTTCTGCCAGTCGAGGAAGCCAGAGAGGGTGAGCAGACGGCTGAAGGTGTAGTCGGCTGAGAGTTTGAGCTGGTAGGCTGTTGCTCCGCTGGTGGCGGTGGTCACGGCAGTCTGGATGTTGCGGTTTAGAGCATTTTGCAGACGGTAGGAGAAGTCGGCACGGATGTTGAGATCATGGCTGACACCACGTGTGCGGGTGTTGGTGCGACTATTGGTGTTGGTCTTTTCGTCTTCCTCCTTGTTTTTCGAGTTCTTTGATTTCGACTTCGACTTGGACTTCTTGCTTTCGCCCGACTGGATGTTTTTGGCTCCGAAGAGGTTGAGGTCTTTGAGCTTGTAGCCCAAGCCGACCACGATGTCGTTGGAGAAGTTTTCGGTGAGGGCTACGCTGGTCATAGAGAGGTTGAGCGTGCGTGTCTTCTTGTATTCGAGTTTGGCGGTCATGCCGTTGTTGAGGGTCATATCGACACCGATGAGTGGCGAGAAGGACTCGTTGAGGCTGACGGTGGAAACGTTGTACATGGAGGATGGGATGGGGTTGCCGGTGGTGACATCGGTGATGAAGCCCATGTCGCCCATATATTCCATGAAGGTGGAGTAGGAGTTGTAGGCTCCCACCGTATAGACACTCTTGTAGGCATGGTTGATGTTGAAGCTCTTGAAGTGGTCGCCTATCCACGGGAAGAGTTTTGGCAGGCCGCTGTACTTGACACTCCAGTTGGGCATCAGGCGTGCGAGGGCAGGGAAGATGTCAAGCGGTGAGGAGATAGCATTGCCTCCGCAGTAGGCAGAGAGGAAGGCTGGTATCATGACATCGGCAGAGTAGAGGTCAATGCCTCCATTCTCTGGGTTGTAGGTCTGTCCAGCCCATGCTGTGCCGGCAGCGGTGGGGTAGGTGCTATTGGCATATTTCTTTTCCAATCGCTCTTGGATGATGGGCATATTGGAAAGGAACTTCTGGAAGTGCTTGGAGTGGTAGTTGTTGTTGATATTTCCGCCGCTTTCGAATGCTGAGCCAATGGAGATGACGGTCATGGAGAAGGAACCGCTTTGGGTGGCGGGCATTCCTGCATACATGAACTGGATGCTCTTCGATTTGTTGACGGTGCGGCTGGCGTTGAGGTCAATCTTGAAGTCCTTGAAGGGCTCGAGGGTGGCTTTCAGTTGCAGGTCTTCCATCGCAGCTGTGGTGGCAGGGGTGGTGATGTTGGAGTCGTTCTGCATGAGCCATCCGTTGTTGGCTGCCTTGTCAATGTAGCCATCGCCCACAGCTCCGAAAGCGAAGTCAAGGCCTGGAGAGAGCATGCCATTGATGCGTTTCTGTCCGAAAGCATCGCCTATCTCGGTGCGGAAACCGGGCAGGGTAAGAGCATAGGTGTTGCGGTAAGAGATGCTGGCATTGCGCACCATCATGAGGGCGCGGGCAATCACCTGGGCTGTCTTGTACCATGTAAGTTCTTCGAGCGGACGTTTTGCCACAACGTTGATTTTCACGGGGATGGTGTCGCGGTTCTTCACCGAGATGGTGTTGACATCCACCTTCTTGTACTTCAGTTTGTACGTCTTGCCTTCAGCGGTGGTGGCACGTACCATCAGTCGTTTGGAGTTCTGGCCGTGTTTCACTTCGGTGGCAGTGGAGTCATTGAGGGTGAACTCTTTGGTGAAGCCTTTCGTCTTCTTGGCATTCTTGTCGGTGGACTTGGCGTTCTTCGTGTCCTCAGCAGCATCGGCATTATCAGCATCCTTGTCGTCCTTTCCCTTCGCGTCTTTGGCAGGAGTCTTGGCGTTCTTGCTGGCGGTGTTCTTGCTATTGTTCTTGTCGTTCTTCTTGCTGTTGCTGTCCGAGAAACGCTTTTCGGTATCGACCAGGAAATTCCACTTCTTGTAGAGGGTTTCGAGGTTGATTTTACCGTTGATGTTAACGGTGCGCTGGGTGGAGGCGGTGTGGCCCAATGAGGTGCCGTCTTCCAGTTCGGTTCCTCTTGTCCAGCCATAGCTGGAGTTGTAGGAGCCATCAGCCGAGAGCCAGTCGAGGAGCGGTATCTTGTTGAGTGGCACTTGGTAGGAGCCAGTGAAGGTGCCCTTGTAAGTGAGTGGTCGGCCGAAGGAGAGAAGGCTGCGCTTCACAGAGTCTTTCCATGCCGCATACTCATCGGGATAGAGGTTTTTGTTCACGACGGTGTATGGCTCTTCAATCTCGGCATGGGTGGCTGAAGTCCATGAGAGTTTGAGTGCCTTGAAGATGTCCCAACGGACGGTCAATTCGCGGTTCCAGAGGAACTGGTCTGAGAAGGTGACTGGCAACTGTGTACCGGCATCGATGTCGCGTTCTTGGAACTCGTAGTAGCTGCGAGTGATGTCGGTGTTGAACGAAACGGTCTGTGGCAACCATTGCAGGTTTTGTGCCTTGACGATGTCGAGCCATTTCGACTTGCCCTTCAGGTTCTTGAACGGCTCCCATGCCTTGTACTTGGGGGAGTAGTTGTAGGAGAGGTTGAACTTCCAGTTCTCTTCGTTCTCATAGACAGTGGTTTCGCCCGTCTTGTAGCGTTGGCTGTAACTGTAGCTGAGGGAGAAGTTGTTGGGGTCATAGGGCATGGGCTTTCGGCTCTGCAACTGTGACTTCCAGTTGCTGAGGGAGAAGTTCTTGTTCTTGACGATGGTTTCGGTGAGGCTGCTCAGCGAGTCGCGTGCTGCCGAGGTTTCACATTCGTCGAGGGCATCCTTCAGGAGCATATCGGTGTCGAAGGGGTTGTACTTAGGCGAGAGTTTCTGCCAAGAGTAGGAGTAGTAGAAGGGCAGTTGCATCTTCCACTTGTCGGGGAAGAACTTGCCCAGTTCGAACTGGGTGGTGATGCTCCATTCGTAGAGGTTGTCGTCGCGTCGTTCGTTCACCCCTTCTTCCAGACCGCCGAAGCCTGCCGTCTCGACGTGTCCTGTCACGTTGACGGAGCCGAAGTCGGACAACTGCACGTTCATGTTTCCTTGTGCAGCCCAACCGCCTTCATTACTGTAGTCCTGCATACGCAGTTCGTTCACCCACACTTCCACACTGCCTGTGCGGCGTCCGTTGTTGCGCACACCAATCATCATCGTCTTCACTTCGCCCAGCGAGGGGTTGCCCAAGACACTGATTTTGTTGTTGGGGCGGTCATCATCGTAGATAGAGAAGAGTTGGGTGTAGCTGGCGGTGCCGTTGGCTCGTGCCTTGTTGCGTTCGTGCTTCAAGTTGGTGAACACGCTGAAATCGATGTCGAGCATATTCTCATCGGGCCATACAGCTTTACATCCCTGCGTAGTGTAGGTGTCATAGTGACCAGCAGGGGTGAGGGTGAGCGGAATCTCATACTCGTAGTAGTTGCTCTTATAGTCGCTTCCCATGCGGATGAAGACGCTCATCTGGTTGTCTTCCAACAGGTTATCTCCCTCCATAGCGTTGGCATGGATGAACATCTGCAAGTGCTTGTAGTGGCGCAGGTCTTTGTTCATGGTCTTATACACCGCACGGGCATCGCCAGTGGCGAGGTTTTCTACGGTGAGGGCAAGTGCCTGTTCGTTTTCTTGTGTGAGCTGGGGCTGTGAAGGGTCGAGGATACGGGTCACACCAGGAGGCAGCACGTAGTTGACGGGGCTCTTGTCGTTGTTCTCTTCGATGTTCACTGCCGACGGAACGATGGTGCCGCTCACACTGGGCTTGTCGCCAGTGTAGAGGGTCTGTGTGTAGTTGCGCCATTCGCCACACACGAGGTCAAGGTTGGCAAAACGGAGGACGATGGGCTCTTCAAATCCTGTCATGTACATACGCATGAAGCGTATGCTGGAGAAGTCGTTGATGCTGCCCACCTTGCTCTCAAACTCATCGACGGGTATGCGGAACTCATACCATGTGGCTTCTTCGGTGTTGCCATTGCGCAGCTTCACCTTGGTGTTTTTGGTATCGACAATGTAATTCCTGCCCACGATGAGGTCTTCGGGACGAATGCTGACATGGTACTCGTAGAAGTTCTCGTATTCGTTCATGGTGTAGTCGCTGTTCACGTCCTCCACATCGGGTGTGCTTTGATAGGCTGTGGAATAGCTCTCGCCCGACTCGCTCGTGTTGGGTGAGTTGCCTTCGGGTGAGTTGATACGCTTGTAGCGGTCGAGGATAGAGGTTTGGGCGGCATCAAAGTCGCTGCCACGGTAGTAGTGGTAGTCGTCGCCAGCAGGGTCTTCGTAGATGGAGTCATAGACGGCTTCGCTCACCTTGCCTTTGATGGCGTTGAGGTAGTCGGCATAGATGCCATACGTGCGTTCGTCAGCATCGGCCAAGCCGTTCAGACCGATGTCCTGCCTCTGACGGGCACCGCTCTCGTTGGAGAAGGAATAGACCACCGACTTTTCGCTGGGCACACGTCCCCATGTGGTCTCTGTATAGGTGGAGGCATTGCTGACGGGCATACCGCTCTCGTAGAACTTCTTGCCGTCCTTCAGCACATCCTCGCTGACATCGCCAAGGTTGATGTAGAAGTCGCCGCCATAGCGTCGGTCATCCTTCGTGTAGATGAAGGGGTCGAGCATCCAGAACTCGATGTACTGCACGTTGCTGGTCTCGAAGTCGCTGGTGTCAATCTTCCTCATCATGCCGCCCCATCGCTTCTTGGGGTCGTTCAGGTGGCCTTGCTGATCCAGGTCGGGGTCAAGGTTGTAGGGACCACGCTCGTTGGGGTAGTAGGCAAGGTTGAGGATGTTCAGTGTGTTGCTCTCGCCTTGGTTGGTGTCGCGGTTGGGATAGACCTCACGTACATAGACCTCGCGCACATAGTGGTTGGACAACTGGTCAAGGTCTCTCTTGATGTGGGCAGGAGTGAGTGATGAGGAACGGCGTGTGAAGAGAGGCTCGATGTAGTACCAAGCCAGACGGGCACGGTTGTAGCCATATTTCACGTCGTTGCTCAGATTGCCGTATTCCAAGTGGCTCGGGGTCGATGACAGCATCCACTCCTTTGGATGGCTGTAGTCGATGGGGGTCTTTGTCTGCTCAAAGTCGTCCAGATAGGATGCGTTGCCCTGGGTGCCTTTTGCCTCGCCAGCGTTCAGTTGAGCATATTCGCCTGTGAAGGAGATGCTGGAAGGAGCAGAGAGATTCAGGAAAGGAAACTTGTCCAGCATGTTGGTGAGCCATTGGGAGTTTTGCTTCCAGTTCATGTGCAGGCCCCACAGCATATTGTTGAGAGGCTCCGCCCCCATTGTCACTTTAGAGGTGAGCGGCTTCTCGCTGACTTTCAGCAGCGTTCCGCCGATGTTGAAGTTCTTGGAGAAGTCGTATTCCCAGTTCAAGCCCAACATGGTCTTGCGCATCATGGAGTAGTCTTCCATACTCTCGAGGCTGACGCTTACGTTGGTGCCTGCGTCTATGATACTCTGGTTGATGATTCTGACAATACCGTTGGAGTAGTCCACCGTATAGTCGCTGCCCTCCGTCAGTTCCACACCTCCGGCTGTCACCGTCACGCTGCCTTGCGGGATGGGGGTGTAGCCGTCGCTGATGCGGATTTCGCTGCCGCTCGATGCCTTGTATTCGCCTATCAGGGTGAACTTGTTCTTCTCTGCCACTTGCTTGGCAGTGGTCTTCGTGGAGTCGTAGAGTTCGTCGTAGCAATACTTGTCGGCAATGGCGTTGTCGCCTATCTTCTGCCGCAGCCAGTCGCCGAAAGGCTCCACCACGGGGAAGATGACACGACCCGTCTGCGCCAGGATGGTGTAGCCCTCCAGAAAGTCGAACTTTCCGTTCGGGTTCGTCTTCTCGTTGTCGTCCAGACGGTCGAGGTTGAGCATCTTCAGAAGTGTGGTCTGCTTGAATTCTGCCTCGGGGATGTAACTGAGGTTCACGCCCGTGGTGTCGCTCAGGTACTTGATGTCGAGCTTGAACTTCTCCTTCTGCACCGACTGGGCATTGAGGCTATACACATTCTTCATCATCAAGTCCCAGTTGCCCAGCTTCGGCGAGTTGCTGGTGCTCTTCAGCAGCTTCACGTACAGCGACTTGTCGTTATCCTTTTGGTCGGCAGAGAACTCGCCCACCTGATAAGTCTGCCCATTGTAGGTGTACTCGTATGCCACAGCCAGCACCTGATTGGGCTGCAACGTGGTCTTCAGGCTGATGTAGCCAAGGTGGGTGTTGAGCGTGTATTCCGAGGACGTGAGCAGGCGCGCGTTCTCCACTTTCTCATAGTCGAAGCCGCCTTGCAGGAACGCGTCCAGCACGTTGCTCGTCTGGTCCACGTTCCTTGCATCGCTGTAGGTGTTCACCATCGTGGCGTAGAGGTCATTGCTGGCGTTGCTGGGGTTTGTGCTGCCAGTGCCGTTCCAGATGGAGTTGCTGATGTGGTTGCGCTCAGCCAAGTCCACAAAGCCGATGATGTTGCGCGTGTTCTCCGTTGAGCCGCCCGTGTTCGTCTGCCACACTTCGATGCGATTGATGGTCACTCCGCTCGTGATGTTGGGCAGGGTGGCACAAGCCTTGTCGTACGTGTCATGGAAATAATGGGCAAGGAAAAAGTGGCGGTTCTCGTCATAGTCGTAAGCCTGAATCTCAAACGTCGAGAGCTGGTTGCCACCCCGGCTGCTCACGGTCTGCGACTTTGACTTCTTCTGGCTCACTACCGTCTGCAAGCTGAGGCGTCCGAACTGCAAGTCCGTCCGTATGCCGAAAAGAGTACTCGAACCTTTGATGAGGCTCGAGTTGGTGGGAAACGTGATGTTACCAGCCTCCAGCAACTTCACTATCTCGTCCTCCTTGCCCTCGTAGGCCAGCTTCAGATTCTTCGAGTCGAAATCGAACGTCGCATCTGTGTTGTAATTGATGTTGAAGTCCATCTTGTCGCCCACTTTGGCATTGACGCTCATGTTGATTTTCTCGTCAAAATCAAAAGCCTTCGTCGTTCGGTTACGCTCTGACAGCGACGGGTTGTCCGTAAACTTATAATTGTAGCCAAACTTCAGTTCCGCGCTACCTTGCGTCTTGATTTGTACACCTCCAGGACCGAAGATTTTCTCGGCAGGACCGAGGTCGAAGTGCATGTTGCTAAAGTCGAATTTCTCCTTACCCTTCGTCACAAACAGCGAGTCGTTCCTTACCTTAAAGTAATCGCGGAACGACTTCGGCTCCGACCATTTCAGATACTCTTCCGGAGTCATCCACCAAGGTTGGCTCAAGAAGTTGTCGCCCAACTTCGTTCCCACCTTGTAATAGCCCGTCTTCACGTCATATTCAGCTGTGTCAGGCTTCAAGTTTTCAGGGTCATCCAAGTCCATTGAGAACATCTCAGGATGCTGCCCTTGAGGATAATCTGTCTTCTTCACCTTGACAGAGTCGGCAGGGTCGGGCAGGGGAGCAACAGTTGGTTGCATTGAGGAAGGAGACGGAGCCTCAGAGACAGAAGTTGGGAAGGGTGACGAAGCAGATGCAGCGGGTGCAGCCGACGAAAACGCAGCACTATTGCTTACAGCCGCAATAGCACTCACACTCGTCATAATCAGCAAGATATATAATATATTCCGAAGTGTCTGCTTCAATTCAGTCCTCTATATTTTAAGGCTCCTTCCAAGCCCCTTCTTACAATTACTATCAATATAAACGTTCAAATCGCCTCATTATTGTATTTCATGCCCTTTTTTTCATCGGTAGGGGAGGCACAGATTGCTGCCTTCTTCCGCCCTCGCTCCCCAATCTCAGTTCAATGGCTCCGCTCCTTTTCCCCTCCATCATCACGCGCCTGGGAATAATAAAAAGAAGACCGAGTAAACAATTAAAAGACTACCAAGCAAACAATAAAATGAGAACCGAGCAAACAATAAAATGAGAACCGAGCAAACAGCAAAAAGAAGACCGAGCAAACACCAAAAAGAAGAATTGAGCAAACACCAAAAAGAAGGACGAATAAACACCGAAAACCTGAGATAAGGCATTTCTCTCAACTATTTAGCCTAAACATAAAAATCAATTTGACTTGAATACACATTTCAATTTAGCTTGATTATAACTCAGTGTATTCAAGCCAAATTGAAATGTGTAATCAAGCTAAATTGAAAGTTATAATCAAGCTAATTTTTTTTTATGAATCGCGGTTATGTCGGAAGGTGTATTCCAATTATTTGAAAAACAGACGATTAGGAAAGTCTCCCGAAAGCATCGGCATACACCCCCTGTAGATGATAGGTTTCACCGATGCGCTGACCCCAAAGAAAAAAGGTGTCAAAATGAAGTGAACCCCAAAAGTTAAACAAAAAACTTTTGGGGTTCATGATGTAATGACCGATTTGGGTTTATTGGTTGGGGCTGGTGTTGGAGTAGAAGGTGGCATACCATTCAGCGAAGGCTCGAAGTCCGTCTCTGAGAGAGGTGGATGGCTTGAAACCGAAGTCTTGCTCCAAGGCTGATGTGTCAGCGTATGTGGTTGGTACATCGCCTGGTTGCATGGGTACTAATTGTTTGTGGGCATCGAAATCGTAATCTTCGGGCAACACCTTTGCTCGGGTGAGTTCTTGCTGGAGTATGTCCACGAAGTTGAGCAGGTTCTCGGGATTGTTGTTACCGATGTTGTAGATGGAGTAGGGGGGCAGAGGTAATCCGTCTTCACCCATTTGTTTTGTAGGAGCACCTTGCATGATTCGCACGACGCCTTCTACAATGTCATCCACGTATGTGAAGTCGCGCATGCAGTTACCGTAGTTGAAAATTTGGATGGTGTCACCTCGCAAGAGTTTGTTGGTGAACATGAAGTAAGCCATGTCTGGGCGGCCTGCTGGGCCATAAACGGTGAAGAAGCGCAATCCTGTGGAGGGGATGTTGTAGAGTTTGCTGTAGGCATGTGCCATTAGTTCATTGCTTTTCTTGGTGGCTGCATAGAGTGAGACGGGGTTGTCCACCTTGTCTTCGGTGGAGTATGGTACTTTCTTGTTGGAACCATACACACTGGATGAACTGGCATAGACCAGATGCTCAACAGGATAGTTTCTGCAAGCCTCAAGTATGTTGTAGAATCCAATCAGATTGGATTGGATGTAGGCATCTGGGTTGGTGATGCTGTATCGTACACCTGCTTGTGCTGCTAAGTTTACCACTACATGGGGATGGTATTGTTTGAAGACGCTGTCGATGGTTGCTTTGTCGGCAATGTCTCCGCGGATAAATATATATGAGGTGTCTTCTGGTTGGGCTTTATCCAGTTCCTGTAGTCGGAATTCCTTGAGACTGACATCGTAATAATCATTCATGTTGTCGATACCGACAATGCTTGCGCCTTTTGTCTCTTTGAAGAGCCTTTTCACCAGATTGGAGCCGATGAACCCTGCTGCACCTGTGACGAATATCGTCTTGTTGTTTAAGTCTATGGTCTGTTTCATACGATTATCTATTTCTATGATGGTTGTTTTTGCCAATCATTTTCCAAATTTCTCCACAGCCTCATAATATGTGTCGAGGCTTCCGATGTCGAATCTTCCTGCTGACATCTTCCATGCGTGCATGGCTGTGTGTTCGACCATGTAGTGTGCCAGATTGCCTGGGGCATCCTTGCCGCAACCGTTCTCTACGGAATGGCGAACGAGGTCGAGGTCGTTTTTCAAATAGATGTAAAAAGGAGGAACTGCCCAGTGCGACTTGGGCACTTGGGGCTTCTCTTCCATTCCCAATACACGCATCTCTTTATCCAACTCCACCACGCCTGTGCGTTGCAATTTCTCTATGGCAGGTTGTTCGTGGCACATGATGCATGAGGTGTCCTTCTCTCTGGCAAAATCCACGAACTCTTGGAATGAAAAGAATAGTAGATTATCTGCCGCCACGACCAACATATCATCATCAATGCTCAGTTTCTCCATGGCAAAGAGCAAGTCGCATACTGCGCCCAGACGCGTTTCATTTGTTTCTGTGCCATCGTCAACGATGGTGATAGGTTTCAGATAGTGCTGTTTGTTTTTCCATTCTTCAAAGATGGGGGCAAACTTGTGGTTGGTGATGACGATGTGCTCATCAATTTCAGGTATCTGATCGATGTCATCCAACATACGTCCAAGAATCGTGCTTTCTCCAATCTTCAGCAAGGGCTTTGGAAAGTTCTTTGTCAAATCGCCTAATCGGGTGGCGTACCCTGCCGCAATTACTATATTTTTCATGCTGGATTCTCTCCCTCTTGTTGTTATACAAATCGTGCGCCATCATCGGGGTTGACGAAGTAGCACTTGAAGGTCTTTTCGTATTCGGGGAACTGCTCCAAATACCTTGCTGTCAGTTCTTTCTCAATCTGTTCTTGGTAGGCTGGATCAATGATGGCAATACAGGCACCCTTAAATCCCGCTCCGCTGAATCTGCCGCCCCAAATGCCGGGGAGTGTGCGCATGATTTCGTAGATGGCAATGAGTTCTGGACTTCCACACTCGTAATGATGGATGGAACTTTCACATGAATCGAAACTGAGTTTGCCAAAGAGTTTCAGATTGCCTGTTTCCCACGCCGTCACGCCTTGCCGTACCCTCCTATATTCAGAGTAGAAGTGCTCGGCACGTCTTGCAAAACGTGCTGGCATGGCAATTTTCGTTTTATCAAATGTCGCCTTTGGAATATCACGCAAGAATGTTTTGTCAAATGTTTTTAATGGTTGGTCGGTGTAAGCCAACATATTCCAAGCGGCGGTCTTACACTCATACACGCGCAGATTGTAGTCGCTGTTCACCAAGCTGCGCGTCAGTCCCGAGAAGAAGATGCCCAACTTGAATGCAGGCATTTCGGGATTCATTTTGATGATACGATAGTCATTGCTGTCACAATCCAAGAAGAGCAACCCATCTTTCTTTCCTAAAGCGATGCAAGCTTGATCAAGCAAACCATTGTTCAGACCGATGTACTCACGTTCTGCTTCCGATGCAATCTGCACCACTTCAAATGGCTGTAGCGTGATTCCGTTCGCCTTTGCAAACGCCATGACATAGGCAATCAGTACTGCTGCGGAAGAACTCAGCCCTCCTACTGGCAAGGAACCTTGGATGATTCCCTCTACACCTTTTGTCAGTTCAAATCGCTTCTTCAACGCAAATTTTGCGCCACGTGCATAATCTCCCCAGTGATGTTCTCTCACTTGTGAAGGTGCTGCCACGTCGAAATCCACTTCGCCTTCAAATGTACGTGACACCAGATGCACATGTCCATCTTCACGTACATTAAACCAAAAATCGACTCCTTTGTCAATGGCAAAACCTGTCACCAGCCCATGCTGATGGTCCACATGTGCTCCCAACGGACACACTCGGTATGGCGCGAAAATATGATACTGGTATTCTTCCATGATTTTCTTGTTTTAATAAAGCGGCACAAAGTTGGTATATTCAAGTTTCGCAAGTTGTATATCTTTGATATGTTTATGTGTGGGTGGCTTACAGCATCTTGAGTGCCATCTTGATGACTTTTTCCACGGGGGCGTCGGGGGTGTCTTTAAGGATGGCTTTGACGGTCTTGGCAACAGGGGCTGGTGGGAAACCAAGCATCTTGAGAGCTTCGAAGGCTTCGTTATAGACCTCGCTGTTCTGGATGGATGGAGTGGTTTTCCCGTCGATGGAAGAGGTGCTTTCGATGCCAAGGTTAACCACTTTGTCATGGAGTTCCACGATGATGCGTTGGGCGGTTTTTGCGCCAAGCCCTTTCACCGTCTTCAACAGGCGTTCGTTTCCTTCCATGATGAGGGTGGCCAGTTCGGGGGTAGAGAAACTGCTGAGCATAGTGCGGGCAGTGTTGCCTCCCACGCCGCTGACACTGATGAGCATGAGGAAGAGTTCGCGTTCTTGCTTGGTGGCAAAGCCGAAGAGTGTCCATGCGTCTTCGCGGATGGATTCATAGACAAAGAGGCGTGCCTCGTTTTTGCCTTGCAGGGCGGTGTAGGTGTTGAGGGAAATGTTGAGCATATAGCCAACACCATGCGTCTCGAGGGTGGCAGTGGTGGGGGTGAGTTCGTCGAGGATGCCTCGGATATATTCTATCATAAGGATTGCTGTGTATAGTTTGCGGATTATAGTTTATCAATTAGATGGGACGAGTGACTTCTTTTAGCCAAGCTCGGTGCTCATTGTCAAGGCGAGGAGAGAGGCGCTCGCAGACGGTTTGCTGGTAGTCGTTGAACCATTGGCGCTCTTCTTCTGTCAGCATATCGACGAGGATAGGGCTGGTGAGGATGGGGCAGAGGGTGAGGTGCTCGAATGTGTAATAAGGGCCAAAGGTGATGCCCGGGGTTTCGTCGCCGTCGTAGGGATGGGCACCAGGCATATTGGCTTTGCCGTGGTCGCCTGAGAAGTTGGCATTGACCACAAGCATGGTGTCTTCGTGGCGCACGCCGTGGCTGCCTTCGATGTAGATGCCTGGTTCGTCGGTGATAATCATGCCAGGCAGCAGTGGGGTGGGACGCCATTGCATGCGGAACTGATGGAGGTCGATGCCTTCGTGAACGGACATGAACTGTCCCACACCGTGACCTGTTCCATGCAGGTAGTTGATGCCATATTTCCACATGGCTTCGCGGGCGAAAGCATCGAGTTGGGTGCCGCAGGTGCCTTTGGGAAAGACGGCTGAGCCGAGGCGAATCCAGCCTTTCAACACCAGGGTGTAGTCGCGGCGCATCTCCCAAGTGAGCGGGCCCAGTGGGATGGTGCGTGTGATGTCGGTGGTTCCATCAAGATACTGACCGCCTGAATCAATGAGCAGGAGTCCTTCGGGTTTCACGGGGATGTCAGTCTCGGGGGTCGGGTCATAGTGAACGATGGCACCATGATGGGCATAGCCCATGATGCTCTCAAAACTGATGCCCTTGAAGAGTGGTTGCTCGGCACGGAAGGCTTCCAGCTTTTCCGAGAGTGAAAGCTCTGTCTGACCTCCTTTTGGCACGTTTTCCAGTGTCCATTTTATCCACTTCACCATTGCCACTCCATCCTTCTCCATTGCGTTGCGGAAACAGCGGATTTCTGTTTCGTTCTTGAAGATGAGCATATGCGCCACGGGGCTGTCCTTGCGGATGGGGTTCTTGATGGCAGAGTAGACGGCATAGTTGGTCTTTTCGGGTTGCACGTACACGGGTAGGTCGAGGGCGCGGAGGTCGGCAATGATGTCGTTGTAGTCACGGATGCCCACCCCCTCACCTTTCAAGTAGGCCTCCACTTCGGGGGTGAGTTTTTCCTTATATATATATAATAATGTGTCGGTTGGTGTGATGAGCACATAGCCGAGTAGGAAGGGAGTGCATTCCACGTCGTCGGCACGAAGGTTGAGTGTCCATGCCACCTCTTCAAGCATGGAGAGCACCAGTGCATTGTTGCCAGTCTTCTTGCGAATGCGTGCGATTTTCGATGAGGCACTCTCGCCTGCAAACTCCAGCCCTTGGATAAAAGCCTTGCTCATGGGAGGTGCTGGACGGTCTGTCCATATCTCAACATAGGGGTCGAGATTAGTGCGCAGGGTGAGGCCGTAGGCTTTCAGTTCGTTTTTGAGGTTCTCCACTTCGGTGGTTGTGTTCACCCAAGCATCCACTGCCACCACGCTGCCTTTGGGAAGCATGTTGCCCAGCCATTCGGTGATGGAGGGGGTGCCTTCTATCTTTTCCTTCATCAGTTCAAAACCTGTGTCGGCCAATTGTTCGGTGGCTTGGATGAAGTAGCGTGAATCTGTCCAAAGGCCTGCTTTGTCGAGTGTGACCACTGCTGTGCCAGCGGAACCGGTGAAACCGCTCACCCAACGGCGTGACTTCCATCGTTCGGGTACATATTCGCCTGAGTGAGGGTCGGTACTGGGGGTGATAAAGGCATTGATGCCTTCTCTGCGCATGAGGCTACGGAGAGCCTCTATTTTTTCAGTTGTTTTCATATTTATTGTTGGTTACTATAATTTTTCCACAAAGATACTGGAATTTGAGTAATTTTGAAAGTTTTTTCAAGAAAATGATGTTTTTTTGTTAGATTTTTTGTGAGTTTGGTTGATTTTTCATACCTTTGCACCCGAAATTAAGAAATACAGACACGGAACACCGCGGGAATACCTTTTGAAAAGGTCTTGTCAGACGGTTCTGCGTGAAAAATAAAACAACAGACAAAACTATAAACCAACAATTATTAAACAAACGTTTTCACAAATGGACGCAAAAAAAGTATTGGAAGACCTGAAGCGTCGTTTTCCAAATGAACCTGAGTATCATCAGGCAGTAGAAGAAGTTCTCGGTACTATCGAGGAAGAGTACAACAAGCACCCAGAGTTCGACAAGGTGAATTTGATCGAGCGTCTTTGTATTCCAGATCGTGTATATCAGTTCCGTGTCACTTGGATGGACGACAAGGGTCAAATCCAGACAAACATGGGTTACCGCATCCAGCACAACAACGCCATTGGCCCCTACAAGGGTGGTATCCGTTTCCACAGCTCTGTGAACCTCGGTATCCTGAAGTTCCTCGCTTTCGAGCAGACTTTCAAGAACTCTTTGACCACGCTCCCAATGGGTGGTGGCAAGGGTGGTTCTGACTTCTCTCCACGTGGCAAGAGCAACGCTGAGGTGATGCGTTTCTGCCAAGCTTTCATGCTGGAGTTGGGTCGCCACATCGGTCCAGACATTGACGTTCCTGCTGGTGACATCGGTGTAGGTGGCCGCGAAGTAGGTTATATGTTCGGTATGTACAAGAAGCTCACTCGCGAGTACAGCGGTGTGCTCACTGGTAAGGGTCTTGAGTTCGGTGGTTCTCTCATCCGTCCTGAGGCTACAGGTTACGGTACAGTGTACTTCCTCCGTGCTATGCTGAAGACAAAGGGTGACACTGTTGAAGGTAAGAAGGTGCTCATCTCTGGTGCTGGTAACGTGGCTCAGTATGCAGCTGAGAAGGTGCTCCAGCTTGGTGGTAAGGTGATGACCATGTCTGACTCAGACGGTTATGTTTATGACCCAGACGGTATCGACCGCGAGAAGCTCGACTACATCATGGAGCTGAAGAACGTTTATCGTGGCCGTATCAAGGAATATGTTGACAAGTATCCAACAGCCAAGTATGTGGGCGACGGTGCAAAGCCTTGGTTCGAGAAGGCTGACATCGCTCTGCCATGTGCTACTCAGAACGAGTTGAACGAAGAGCAAGCTAAGGCGCTGATTGCTAACGGTGTTATCGCCGTGGCTGAGGGTGCTAACATGCCTTCAACTCCAGGTGCTATCCGCGTATTCCAGGAGGCTAAGATTCTGTACTCTCCAGGTAAGGCTTCTAACGCTGGTGGTGTATCTGTGTCAGGTCTCGAAATGTCTCAGAACTCAGAGCGTCTGTCTTGGTCAGCTGAAGAAGTTGATGCCAAGTTGCTCTGGATTATGGAGAACATCCACGAGAACTGCGTGAAGTACGGTACTCAGCCTGATGGCTATGTGAACTACGTGAAGGGTGCCAATGTGGCTGGCTTCATGAAAGTTGCGAAGGCTATGATGGCTCAAGGAATTGTGTAAATCAATTCCGAGCCGAAGAGCCAAGGAACTTCGGCGTAGCGTAAGCGAAGCCAACGTTTATTAATATGATGGCTCAAGGAATTGTGTAAATTGACATTTTCAAATAGAGAGGGTGCATCGAATTTCAGTTCGATGCACTTTCTTTTTGCCTTGGTCTTTTGGTGGTTAAGAAAAAACGGTGTAAATTTGCACTCGATTTGTTTAGATTAGCTTAATAATGAAAGAAGTATGAAACGTAAACTTTTACTAACAATGAGTGTGCTCTTCATCGCCCTGCTTGCTGATGCGCAAGAGTGGATGAAGGTGTATCGAAACTATGCAAATGAAGCATGGGCGATTCCGTTGCAGATTGGCCAGTTTTCGGAATTTGAGTTTGTTGATGACGAGACCACGCTGCGGGGTTACACGCTGAAGAAGGACAGCACGGAACTGCTGGTGCCGTTCAGCGTGGAATATCTGGACAGCATCACCTTTGCCAATGGCTTGACTGACGAGGAGAAGGGACACAATAGATACAGGGTGTTCACGCTCCATGTGACGACCGAAGGCGAGGCTCCGATTGTGGAAAAGGAGACGTGGATTCCGTGCTATTTCTCGCTCGACGGTAAAGGCGAATACTCTGATTATTCGGGCACTGGCCGCATCAGAGGGCGTGGCAATTCCAGTTGGAAGTACTACAAGAAGAAGCCTTATAAGTTCAAACTCGACACGAAGAGTAAGTTGCTGGGGCTGGATAAAGCGAAGAATTGGAACCTCCTATCCAATTATCGCGACGTGACCGACATGATGAACGTGTTCGCTTTCGAAACGGCTCGTTGGATGGGGATGCCGAACACGAACCACACACGTTTTGTCGAGGTGTTCTTGAATGGTGAATATGTGGGGGTATATCAATTGACCGAGAAGATTGAGATAGGGAAGAATCGCGTCAACATCGATGAGGTGGGGGGTGTGCTGATGTCTTTCGATAAGGATGATGGTCCGGAACTTAGCCCCGAAGCCACCGACAACTTCTGGAGTGAGGTCTATAGTCTGCCCATGTGTGTGAAGGAGCCGGAAGACCTTTCGACAGCGAAGATGGACTCCATTCGTGAAGACTTCGCCGTGTTGGAACGGGCCGTGCAGTCGCGCGACTATGCGTTGGTGGACAGTCTGATGGACATTCCTTCGTTCATCAGCATCTTGCAGTTGCATGAGTTCTTGTATAACGTGGAGATTGATGCGCCAAGAAGCCTGTATATGTATAAGGACAAAGGGGGGAAGTACACGTTTGGCCCCGTCTGGGACTGGGATGCTGCCTACGACTTTGACTGGAGCAACTGGACGGAGAATCACACCTACTTCTCTGATTATAAGGAACTGATTTACGGTAAAGACCCTGTGAAGGCCACTGGTGCCAGCTACCATATCAACAAGTTCTTCCGTGATATGTTTGGTTGTAAGGAGTTTGTGGCTCAGTATAAGAAGGCGTGGTCTGATGTGAGCGATTCCATCTATGTGCGCAACTGGGCAGAGATACAGAAGTATATAGATGAGATGAACAAGGGTGCCTACGACCGAGATGTGAAGGCTTGGCCGCTTGAGATGACCACTGGCGGTTGGTGGGGATGGGGTGGCGAGACCACCACGTTTGTGCCTTCCGAAGAGGTGGAGAAGATGAAGACCTGGTTGCAGAGGCGCAAGAATTATCTGGATGGCATCATTGCGAACTATCCCGAAGAGGAGGAAGAAGTGGTGACGATTGAAGCGCCTGTGGTGACGGTGAAGGATGGTGCCATCTATGTGACAGCCACGATGGACTTTTCGGGTGGCTATAGTCAGGGATACAGAATCAATATCAACGAAAGCGATGTGACCGGCTTGCTGGGTGGCAATCCCTCAAGCCTCCAGCCGTTGGATGCTGATGGAGAGGTCGGCTGGAACACTGCAGCAGGCCGTTATGGCGCGTGGTTTGACGAATATGGCGACACCAACGAGTGGGGATGGAGTCACGTCTACATCGAGAGCGACGAACTTTACTCGTGGAAGTATGGATGCCATCCCGACAACTGCAAAGCGGGCGACAAGCATACTGTCACCATGCAGTATCAGCGCGGCAGCAAAACCGTGAACGTGATAGTGACATTTACAATCAAATAGAATATGAAGAAAAATCTTGAGACCATCTGCGTTCATGGCGGATGGAAACCAACGAAGGGCGAGCCACAGCAGCTGCCCATCTATCAGAGCACGACGTTCAAGTATGACACCAGCGAGCAGATGGCTCGTCTGTTCGACTTGAAGGATGCTGGTTATTTCTACACCCGTTTGGCCAATCCCACCAACGATATGGTGGCGAAGAAGATTGCTGCCCTCGAAGGCGGTGTGGGTGCCGTGCTGACCTCCAGCGGTCAGGCTGCCAATTTCTATGCCATCTTCAATATCTGCGAGTCGGGCGACCACTTCATCACCTCCAACACCATCTATGGCGGTACGTTCAACCTCTTTGGCGTGACGATGAAGAAACTCGGCATCGAATGTACTTTCGTTGACCCCGATTGGGACGACGAGCGTATTGAGAAAGAGTTCCGTCCCAATACGAAGTGCTTCTTTGGTGAGACCATCAGCAACCCAGGTGGCAATGTGTTTGACATCGAACGTTTTGCCAAGATGGCACACAAGCATGGAGTACCACTGATTGTGGACAACACCTTTGCCACTCCTATCAACTGTCGTCCTTTTGAGTGGGGTTGCGACATCGTGACACACTCCACCACCAAATACATGGATGGTCATGCCACACAGGTGGGTGGTTGTGTGGTTGATAGCGGCAACTTCGATTGGGATGCCTACAGCGACAAGTTCCCCGGTTTGACCACGCCCGATGAGTCTTACCATGGACTCACCTACACCAAGACTTTCGGCAAGTTGGCATACAGCACCAAGCTCGTTTCCCAGCTCATGCGTGACCTTGGCAGCATCCCTGCTCCTCAAAACTCTTTCCTGCTCAACCTCGGTTTGGAGACCCTCCACCTCCGTATGCGCCAACACTGTGCCAATGCACAGAAGGTGGCAGAATGGCTCGAAAAGAATCCGAAGGTGGGTTGGGTGAACTATTGCGGTCTGCCCGGCAACAAATACTACGAATTGGCTCAGAAATACTTACCCAATGGTTCTTGTGGCGTGATTGCTTTCGGCTTGAAAGGCAGTCGCGAAGAGGCCATTAAGTTCATGGACAACCTCGACTTCATCAGCATCGTCACCCACGTGGCAGATGCTCGTACTTGTGTGTTGCACCCAGCCAGCCACACCCACCGTCAGCTTTCCGATGAGCAACTCCGTGAGGCAGGCGTGGCACCCGACCTCGTTCGCCTCTCTGTCGGCATCGAGAATGTGGAAGACATCATTGCCGACTTGGAACAGGCGATGGCGAAGATGTAAGGACAAAAAGATGAGAGACAAAAAGGAAAGCGCTCTGTTATATCGGCAGAGTGCCTTCCTTTTTCTTGCTCTTAGTGCTCAGACAAAGGATTGTCCAATTCGTGGATGTATTTCTCCATGACGTTGTTGAGGTACTTTTGTGTTTTCTGTGCAGACTTGGAAAGGACTCCCACCTCTTTGTACATTTCCCCGAATCCTCGGTTCTGTTCTAAATAGAATTGTAGGATTGCGAAGTACATATTCTCCCGCTAATGAACGATTGAGGTTTAACGGCATAAGCAGTAACCCTCCGCAAGATTCCACTTTGGGCGTTTGGCTTTATGTACTGAAAAAGAATCGTATCCGATGTCACCTTTCGCTTCCTTTTCTTGTTATATAAGTGAACTGGTTCAAGAACAAAACAAAAGTTTAACAATAAAAAGAACAGAAAATGGATTTCTTGGAAATTGGTGCGTTAACTGCATTTATAGTACCTGTCGCGTGTGGATGTGTGCTCCCCATCATGATTGTCTGGTTCATCATCCGAAAGAAGATGAATGAGACGAATCAACGCACACAGATTATATTGGCAGCCATCGAGAAGAACCCGAACATGGACATCGAGGAACTGATGCGGAAGAGTTTACCCAAGCAAAGGTTGCTGAAGGAGAAACAAATCACGAAAATGATGTGGAGCAGTTTGACAGCGTTGCTCGGTCTCGTGTTTCTCGGAATTGCTACTTGGCTAGGATATGTGGGCGGTTCGGATCCTGACGACATACCGTTCAGTGTGTTCATTGGTTCCATTCTGTTGGCAGTATCCATTTCTCTTGCCATCAGTTATCACATGGGCAAGAAGATGCTTGCCAAAGAGATGGAAGCGGAGGAGAAGCAACTTTCCCAACAGGCGTGAACCCGTGACACGCGAAGTATTCATAGCACACGTAGATCGTGAGCAGGAGGCACTACGAAGTTTCTTGCTCGCTCTCTGCTGTGGCAAGAAGGACGATGCCGACGACCTTGCACAGGATACGTTGGTCAAGGCTTACCTCTCATCTGTAGGGTATCAGGACAAGGGGAAGTTCCGTTCGTGGCTTTTCAAGATTGCCCACAACACGTTCCTCAACCACAAGGCAAGTTGTCGGACGATGGAAAGCATGGATGCTGCTCGGACACTCGTCGGTAATACTGCCGCTGATGCTTCCTTTGAGCACCAAGACCTCTACCTCGCCCTTCGCACGCTTCCACCCAAGGAACGTTCTGCTATCACGCTGTTCTACCTCAGCGGATATAGTGTCAAAGAGATAGCCACCATCACAGAAACCTCCGAGGATGCCGTGAAGCAACAACTCTCACGGGGACGTAACAAACTAAAAGAAAGATTGAAACTATGAAGAAAGCTCAAGCCCTTGAGGAACTTTTCCTCGCCCAGAAGCCTCATTTCGACGACAGCGACGTATTCATGACATCGCTCACCAAACGCCTTGATGCCGTGGAGTTCATCAAACGGTATCAGGAAGCTGCCCTCCATCGCTATAAGATGGCGATGCTTGTCGCCTTTGTGGCTGGATTCATCGGTGGTGCTGTCGGCATGGTCTTCCTTCTTTCCACACCAGCCCAAGTCCCTCTCTTCACCTTCCGCACCCACATCGTCCTCCTTCAGTGGGTCGGTGAAAACTCCCGCATCATTGCCGCCGCCGCCCTCTCCCTGCTGATGAGTCTCGGCATCATCAGCATCGTCGCCAACGTGAAAGATGTCATGGATATGCGTGTTCGTCTGCAAGCAGAGAAGTGAGAAAAGGCTGTGTTTGACTGTAAAGGTCGTTCTTTTGTTCTGATGGTTTAGAAAAATAGTACCCCTCGGCTACGGTGGGGTCGTAGCCGAGGGGTACACTTTTTATTCAACGACGTTTGTCCTCCGTTCAATCACTTGAATGTTGTCGAGCGAGAGGAGCACTCCGTTGGGTGCCTTGTCCAGTTCGGCTCGTTGGGCTTGTTGCAGGTAGATGGGGTAGTCCTTGCCGAGGGGGAGGATGCGGAGTTCCACCTTCTTGCCTACAAGGTCGGAGAGGCGGACGAGCATGGGCTTGCCGTTCCAGAAGTTGTCCTCCACCAGTTTGCCGTCGGCATAGATGCGTGCCACGTCACCTCGGTACTTTATTTCTAAGTAGAGGTCGAGGTTCTCGTTGAGTTCGTTGAGGTTGCTGATGCTCCATGTGGCGGCTTTGTTGAAGTCGCTCTCCACGGGTTGTGCTGCCACCTTCTGACTACCCATCTTGACTTCACGCAGACCGCCAGGCTCTTGGGTCAGCACGTAGTTGACCTTGGTGGAAAGGGTGTGCCACGTCTCCTCCATGATGCGGTCACCATCTTGGTAGAGGATGCCGTCGGAGTAGTAGAGTTTGTCGCCTATCTTGTAGGCTGTTTGCGCTTTGTCTTTAGAGAGAACACAGAACATCTTGCCAGCCGCTGTGAAAGGTTTGTTGAGTTTGGCAGTTGTGACCTTTCCGTTGATGGAAACTCTTGGTTTCTGGCCTTCGATGGCGATGAAGTACACGATGCCATCTGCCGTGCAGAAGGGTTCGGCAGTTGCCCAATCGATGGTCACGTTATCGGACAATTTCCAGTTGTTTGGGGTGATGTACGATGTGCCTTCTTCGTTGAGTATTTTCACATATTCGTTATGGAACTCGAAGCAGCCGCGACGGGCATAGTGGTCGGAAAGCGTGTCCACATCCATCAGACTCAGCTCCTCGCCCCAATCTGCCAAGAATTGATGCAGCAGTCGGCTTTCGTGCCATGCTGTCCAGTTCGGCTGTCCCATCTCGCCGAGCGGCGCTTGAAAGTCGTAGGTCATGTGGGGCATATCGTTGTAGTTGGTCACGCTGGTGGCCTGGGTCTCTGCCATCGTATGTTTGGGGTTGTAGGGGTTGGTGCCGCCATGATACATATAGTAGCCAGGCAGGTTGGAACCAGAACCTAACTTGCAGATGGCGAGTGGCTTGACTTCCCGTCCACTCATGTTGATGCGACGGTGATACGAGGGCATCATGCCACCGCCCAACTCGCAGGTGAGGTAGGGGTAGGCGCGGTCGCGTGTGCTCATCTCGGTGTCTTGATTCTTGCCCAATGCTTCGGTGGCGATGACGGCAGACAGACGGGTGTCCTTCATGATGAACGCCTTGGGATAGTCGCCGGGCATATCCTTCAGGTCTCTGTCCCAGAAGCCATCGGCATAGTCGCCATAGAGCGGAAGCATCTTGCCGAATTCCTCCTGTCCGTTTAGCTTGGGCCAGCCCGTTCGGGTGTAGAACGGTGTGTCGAAACCTGCCTGTACGGCCAAATTTTTCAGTGCCATGTAATACGCCCAAGGGCCACGGCATTCATTCTCTATCTGCACGCCTACGATGGGGCCACCATCCTTCCACAGCAGCCCGTTCACCTGTGCAAAGATGTTGTTGTAGAGGTGGTGTGCTGCCTCCATGAAGCCGGGTGCCTGCGACCGCAACTTATATTGCTTGGGGTCGGCGGTAGCCTTGTCCGTCAGCCATACAGGGAATCCCCCTTGATAGACCTCGCCATGACAGAAGGGGCCTATGCGCAACACGACGGGCATCTGTTCCTCTTGACAAATTTCGATGAACTTGCGCAGGTTCTTGTTGCCGCTCCAGTCCCATTTACCTTCTTCCTCCTCATGGTGAATCCAAAAGACATACGTGGCGATGACAGTGATGCCGCCAGCCCTCATCTTTTGAATCTCGCGTCGCCATTCCTTCTCTGGCACACGGGCGTAGTGGATTTCACCCATCACAGGCAACACGTGCTTGCCCCCGATGATGAAGCCTCGGCTATCGACTTCGAACTTCACGCCGTCGGGGTTGATGTTGGTGCCAAACTGGATAGTGTTAGAGCGCACTCCCCTCATATTTGCTGGGTTCTCTTGTGCTATGATAGATGTAGCACAACTGATACATAAAATGGATAAAAGATGTTTGATGTTCATAGGTTCTTATGTGTTAGCTAAAATTTTCCATGAAGGTGCGCAGTGCTGCAGCACCCCAATGATTGATGTCGAGTTTGTTTATTTCTGCCAGATGATGCTTTGCCTTTTCTTGGTCACCCATACCGTAATGACCGAGGGCGAGCATATAGTGGCAGTGGATGCGGTTTTGGAGGTCGAGGTCTCCGTCCCAGACCAATAAGTCAGGCAGGGAGACGGCGAAGTAGTCCATGGTGATGTGGTCGAAGAAGTGTTGCTGACCGTAGTTGATGAGTTTGTGGAAGAGGCTGCGTGCCTTGTCTTCCTGACCCAGTGCGCGGTAGCAAAGTCCGGCATAGAAGATTTTGTCGGGCTTGGCATCGTTGTAGTACATGGCAGCAGCGGGTTCGGTGGGGCCTGCGGTTCCTTCTTCGTAGCGTCCGAGGAAGTAAAGGAAGTCGTTGTCCTGTGCTCCGTGGAGTTTGCCTTCACCGAGGGAGTAGGGGAAGGTGAGGCACTCTTTCAGAAGTTGTCGGGCTTCTGCCGAGTTCGGGTCGGTTTTCAAGAGTTGTTTCGCCATCTCGATGCGTGACATCTGATACTGTCCGCTCACCTTTCCTTCACCGCCTTCCCACGGGTGGAAGATGTGCTGGTCGATGATGGCTTTGGCTTCCTCGTAGCGACCGAGCAGGTTGAGCAGGGTGGCGTGTTCGAGGATGAGGTCGTCGCGCTGGGCAATGAGGTGGGGCAGTGCCTCGTAGTTCTGTAGGCGTTCGGCATGGGGACGCTGAAGCTTTTTGTAGAGCTGGTCGAGTTCCATGAAGACGCGGGCATCCGACTGGTCGAGGGTGAAGGCGAGTTCCATCTCTTGTAGAGCACGGTCGCTGTCGTGTTCTTTGTTGTAGTAGAGCAGGGCGAGGTTGCGATGGACGGTGGGGAAGGATGGGGCAAGTTGCTCGGACATCTCCCAATACTTCTTTGCCAGGTCGTACTGCCGTTTGTCGTAGTAGAGGCAGCCGAGGTAGTAGGGGGCTTTGGCTCCTTGAGGATGGAAAGTGATGGCGGTGTTGAGCACAAGGACATCTTCCAGTCGGTTGGGGAAGCAGCAGTAGCTGTCCACTTGCTCCGCCTCGGCAAAGCAGGCCTTGGCTTCTTCGGGTTTGCCCTGACTCACCTTTGCCCACCCGATATAATATAATGTGAGGGGTGAAGCCTGTGTCTGTCTCTCGACTACGGCTGGGAGGGTCAGCACATCGATGGCCTCTTGCCAGAGTCCTGCCTGTGCATAGTCGAGTGCCAGTTCGTGGTAGTTGTAGATATTGCCGTGCATCATCTCCACCATCTCGTTCATCACCGTCTCGTCTTGGGTGAGCAGGTGCTTTTCGAAGAGGATGCCATAGTTGAAGGGGTCAAGTTCCAGGGCTTGGGAGGCAAGCTCCAAGGCGCGAGCGTGGTTGCCTGTTTTGCGAAGGAGGGTTACCTGCAATGCCCGTGCTTTGTGGTGGCACTGGTTGAAGATGAGGCAGCGGTTGAGTTCGTCGAGGGCATCGTCGTAGCGTCCTTGTGATGTGCTGATGCAAGCAGCCTCGAAGTAGCCGGCATCAGCCCACGCCTTGTTCCAGGTGGATTTCCAGAAAAGCTCGTAGGCTTCTTGCGGGCAATGCAGATATTTCAAAGTCAGTGCCAGATTGAAGAGTGCTTCCCCGTCGTAAGGGTTGGGGTTGCGCTTTTGCCATATTTTCACGGCTTTCTGCAGATAGGTCTCAGCCTTGTCGAAGCGTCCACGGTGCAGGTACCACAGACCTGTCTGGTTGAGGCAACGCACATCGTTGGGGTCGCGGCGCAGAGCCTCTTCGTAGTAGTCGAGGGCTGACCATGTGGCGTGGCGATATTGCTCCAGATGGAGACCTGTGAGGTAGAGCTGGTCGTTGGTCTTGGTGTCCTGTGGGGAAAGGGGTGCTTCAGCGGCATCGGGGATGGGACGGATGTCGTCGGGTTCTGCCATCCACATCAGTTTCCCAACTTGTAGCATTAGCTCGCTCATGGGTGTGCCCTTCACATCGACGCTCTGTTCAAAGACTTCTTCGGGCGATAGCGTCAAGGTTTGGTGATAATACGCTCTGCCCTGCTTGTCTGTCAGCATGACCTCTACCGTCTGTTTCGAGGTGGAGAGCACTTTGAGGCGGACACCATTGTCGGTTTCTTCAATGTTGAGGATGAAGTCTTTTGAGGCCTGCTTCACGATGCCGAGTTCACGGTATGGCATGAAGTATTGCACAAACTGTTTCTCCTCATACGGCATGAGCCACGTGAAGTCGGGCTGGTTCTCGGTGTAAACACCTGCCATCAGCTCGATGTAGGGGCGGAAGCCCTCGCGGATGGTTCCGATGGGTAAACCATCGGACGCGGTGGCTTCGTCGGTCAGGTTGCGGTCCCAAGCTCTGCCGAAGTCCCCGTTGCCCCAGGTCCATTGCTTCTTGCCGGGCGAGAAGTGGTGGGATGCCACGTGGAGCATACCGCCGTGGGTGTCGTTCTCGTAGCCGCCTTCGAAGTTGTATTTGGAGTTGACCGCCATGTAGGAGGTGGGCACCTTGATGTTCTTGTAGTTCGATATATCGACACCTGCCGAGTAGTCCATCTTATAGTAGGTGCCCGTCGCGATGGGGAAACTGCTGACCGCCCGTTTGCCGTGGTCGAACACGGCATTTACGTCGGGAGGGAAGACGCTCTGATAGTCGTCGTTCACCTCCACGGCAGGGTTTGCCCACCAGAGGAAGGTCTGGGGGAGTGGGGTGCGGTTGCTCACCCTTCCCTGAATCTCCAGATACGCACAGCCAGGGCGCAAGGTGAAACCTGCCATGCCTTTCTGGTGAAACATCCGCTCCATTTCGTTCACCCACACCGTCACCGATCCGTCCTCGTTCTCAACGATGGTGCTATCTACGGGCATATAGGTCGATGGGCGGTGGTGTTGCGGCCAGTTGAACTCGATGCCGCCCGAGATCCAAGGCCCTGCCAAGCCCACCAGTGCGGGCTTGATGACGTGGTTGTAATAGACGAAGTGGCGTTGCTTGATTTTGTCATACGCCATCTGCACCCTGCCGCCCAGCTCGGGCAGAATCATCACTTTGATGTACTCATTCTCCAGATAGACGGCGTTGTAGGTCACATCGGTCTTCTCGTCGCTGATGCGCTCGATGACAGGGTAGGGGTACACCACACCGCTGCTGCCTTGATAGACACGTTTCTCCAAAAAGATGGGATTCTTCTCGGGTTTCCCGGGTTCGTAGGTGGGGATGACCACCTCTTCTTTCCATGCTTTGACTGACATAGTTGTATGTTTTTTGTTTGATATGGTTACTGCTTGAATATGGAGCGATGAATCTCTTTTCAGGTGCTTCCGTCACCTCAAAACCGACGTGGGGCACGCCGCCTTGCCGACGTGGGGCACATCGGTCGACCGACGTGCCCCACGTCGGTCAAGAGGTTGCGGGCGTACCTGTATGGGGTTATGCGGTGAGTTCCTTTTCCAGTTCACTCAGCGTCTTGCCTTTGGTTTCGGGGCAAGCCCTGAAGAGATAGACGAAGGTGCAGAGGCAGATGCCGCTGTAGATCCAGAACGTGCCGCTGCTGCCGAGGGCTGCGTTCATTGAGGGGAAGGTGAACGTCAGTGTGCAGCATCCCACCCACAGGGCGAACGTGCAGGTGGCCATTGCGACGCCTCTGGCTCGGTCGGGGAAGATTTCAGATAGGAGCACCCACGTCACTGGTCCCAGGGTCATGGCGTAGCAGGAGATGGCTGCCACGACGAGCACCACCATAAAAATGCCTGTCACCTCGAAATGGTAGCAAGTGCCGAGAATCAGGTAAATCAGACCCAATCCGCTGGCACCCAACAGCATCAGCGTTCTTCGTCCCCACTTCTCCACCGTATAGAGTGCCACGAAGGTGAACACCACGTTGGCAATGCCCGTAATGACGATGTTGATGAACATGCCATCTACGTTGTAGCCAGCACTGATGAAGATTTCCTGGGCATAGTTGAAAATCACGTTCGTGCCGCACCACTGTTGGAACACGGCGATGACAAGCCCCAACAGCAATACCTTCCGTATGCCCCCCAGCTCCCGAAGGGAGAGGGCTAATGCAGCCTTTGGCGATTGATGTGCCTCGTGCAACCCCTCATCCTTCGGGGGCTGGGAGGCTTTCATTGCCAAGAACACAGGGCTTTCGGGTATGAAAAACGCCATCAACAGGAACAATGCTGCTGGCACTGTCTCTGCCCAGAACATCCACCGCCAGCCCCATGCGAGGTTCCACGCCATGCCCTCGGGGTCGCTCGTCTCTCGTGCCAGCAGCATATTGACAATCTGTGCGGCGAGAATACCCAATACAATCGTCATCTGGTTGAGGCTGACGAGGCGACCCCGAATGTGAGCAGGGGAGACCTCAGCAATGTACATGGGCGAGAGGGCCGATGCCACTCCGATGCCGATGCCACCGATGAATCGGGCGATGTTGAACATTGTGAAGTCGTTGAACAGCCCCGTCGCGATGGCACTCACGGTGAACAGCACCGCCGCTGTGATGAGCAGCGGCTTTCGTCCGTATTTGTCAGCCAACGCGCCTGCTACCATTGCCCCGATGAGGCAACCGACCAGTGCTGTGCTCATGGCCACTCCCTGTATAATCGGATTGGTCGCAATGTCGAAAAACTCCTCGTAGAAAGGTTTTGCTCCGCCAATGACCACCCAGTCGTAGCCAAACAGCAATCCACCCATGGCGGACACGGAGCAAATGAAGTATAGGAAACTTTTTTTCATGTTAGTACAGGTTTTTCTTGTATAGGTCAAGTTTGATTTTCGCTGCAAAGTTACGTCTTCTATCTCACAAAAAATCTGTCTTTCTGCCCCAAAAAGGATGGACAAAATGATTATTTCTCAGAAAAGAGAGAAAATTCCCGATAAATTCCTACCTTTGCAGCCGAATTCAACGAAAAAACATGAACGGAATCTACACCATCCTCCTGCTTATTGGCAGTAACATCTTCATGACCCTTGCGTGGTACGGCCATTTGAAGCTGCAGCAAATGAATATCAGCAATAGTTGGCCACTCATCGCAGTCATAGGTTTCTCTTGGGCGATTGCCTTTTTTGAATACTCTTTGCAAGTGCCGGCCAACAAGATGGGGTTTGTGGGTAATGGAGGCCCCTTCACGCTGATGCAGCTGAAAGTGATTCAAGAGGTGGTCTCGCTCTCAGTCTTCACGGTGATAGCGGGTGTGATGTTCCAAGGCGAGCAACTGCACTGGAACCATGCGGTTGCCTTTCTCTGCCTGATAGCCGCCGTCTATTTTGTGTTCTTGAAATAGGAATGACAACAAAAAAACGCCCGTCCTCTCAAATGCGAGAAGAGGGGCGTTCTCTGTTGTGAAGCAGGTCAAGGTAGGGAGTCTTGTCAATGTTTCCCACTCTGACCGCCCATAATATCTATCAACTCGTTTGTGATGGCTTGCTGGCGTGTCTTATTATATAATAATGTGAGTTCTTTCAGCAGGTCATTGGCGTTGTCGTCAGCCGTCTGCATGGCGAGCATACGGGCAGCGTGTTCGCTGGTGAGCGAGTCGAGCAGGATGCCGTAGGCTTGTGCATTGAGCAGACGGGGAAACAGGGAGGCGAGGAGTTCGTCAGGAGAAGGCTCCGTAAGGTAGGTTGAGGGTTGAGGGTTGTGGGTTGAGGGTTGGCTGTCACTTTGTTCGTCTGCATGCTGCACGGATTTGTCAACCGTCAACTGTAAACTGTCAATTTGAATCACTTGACTACCCATCGACTTGAAATGATGGTACAAGAACTCTACGCTGTCGATGGTTCCGTTCTGATGCAATTGGAGGAGATACTCCACAAGGAAAGCGATTTCAGCGAAGTTGCCCCCCTTCTCGATGTGCAGAATCAAGTTGAAGTAGCCAAGGTTGCAGTCAATCCCTGCCTTTTGCAGTTCGTGTGCAATTTTCTTGCCAATGGGCAGCAGAAGAACCTCCTTTCCTTGCGATTTCAATTCCTGAATGCGCTGGAAGGTGGCTTTGTTGATGTTGCTGTTGAACGCACCACAAAGACCACTGTTGGAAGAGATGGGAATCAGCACAACAGAATGCACGTTTTCCTGTTGGGGGGATGTGAGTTGAAACCCTCCTAGACGCTCCACAATGGCCTGGAGTTGGTCTTTGTAGTACAGGAATTTCTCCGTCATGCCCTGTGTGTGGTGGAGTTTGGCACTCGACACCATACGCATGGCAGACGTGATTTTCTGCGTGTTCTTGATGGACGCGATTCTTCCTTTTATTTCCTTCAGTGAAGCCATTTATAGTTTGATATTTGCAGCTATTTTCTCTATGATGTCCGTGATGTTTTCGTCAATCTTTCCTGCACGAAGCGGTGCCAGCACATCCTCTTGATGTGTGGAGCGCAACAGGTTCAGAAATGTCGTTTCATACTCAGCGACGTTCTCCACAGGGATGTCACGCAACAAACCGTGGGTGCCGCAATAGAGAATGGCGATTTGCTCCTCCACTGGCATGGGGCAGTACTGCTTCTGGATGAGCAGTTTGGCATTCTTGCGTCCTTTGTCGATGGTGAATGCCGTCACAGGATCCATGTCGCCACCAAACTTTGAGAACGATTCCAATTCACGGTATTGTGCTTGGTCAATTTTCAGTGTTCCTGCCACCTTCTTCATGGCCTTCAACTGGGCATTACCACCCACACGAGATACAGAGATACCCACGTTGATGGCTGGTCGCACACCTTGATTGAAGAGGTCTGTCTCCAAGAAAATCTGTCCGTCAGTGATAGAGATGACGTTCGTCGGGATGTAGGCCGACACGTCACCCGCCTGTGTTTCGATGATGGGCAGGGCTGTAAGTGAGCCACCGCCACGCACTTTCCCAGCAAGGCTGTCTGGCAGGTCGTTCATCTGTTCCGCCACCTCCTGCTGGGCGATAATCTTTGCCGCTCTCTCCAATAGACGCGAGTGCAGATAGAAGATGTCGCCAGGGTATGCCTCACGACCCGAAGGACGCTTCAGAATCAGTGACACCTCACGATAAGCCACGGCTTGTTTAGAGAGGTCGTCATACACCACCAGCGCATGGCGTCCCGTGTCTCGGAAATACTCGCCGATAGCAGCACCTGCGAATGGTGCGAAATACTGCATGGCGGCAGGGTCGCTGGCTGTTGCCGACACCACGATGGTATAATTCATTGCCCCCTTCTGTTGAAGTGTGTTCACAATGGTTGCCACCGTTGAACCCTTCTGTCCCACAGCCACATAAATACAATAGACGGGCTTTCCTGCCTCATAGTTGGCACGTTGGTTGATAATGGTGTCGATGGCGATGGCGGTCTTGCCTGTCTGGCGGTCTCCGATGATGAGTTCTCGCTGTCCTCTGCCGATAGGTATCATGGCATCCACTGCTTTCAATCCTGTTTGCAAAGGTTCGTTCACTGGCTGTCGGAAGATGACCCCTGGTGCCTTGCGCTCCAGTGGCATGTCAAAGGTCTCACCTTCGATGGCACCCTTTCCGTCAATAGGATGTCCGAGCGTATCTACTACGCGTCCCACCATGCCTTCACTCACAGCGATGGAGGCGATGCGTCCTGTGCGCTTCACGGTGTCGCCCTCCTCAATGTTGTCAGTAGGCCCCAGCAGAACGGCTCCCACGTTGTCCTCCTCAAGGTTCATCACGATGGCTTCCATGCCGTTGTCGAATGCCAGCAGTTCGCCAGCCTCAGCGTTGCGGAGTCCATACGCACGCACCACGCCGTCGCTGACGGTCAGCACAGTGCCCACCTCGGTCTCGTTGCCGAGCGTGTTCTCTTCGTTATCGATGTCGGCGAGTTGTTGGCGCAGCATCGCCGTCACCTCGCTCACTTTTATCTGGTCGGACATAAGCGTTGTCTTATTTGTTCAAGTTGATGTTTGTAACTATGGTCATAATGGTGATCGCCAATGCGGAGTCGGAAGCCACCAATCAGTTTTGGGTTGACCTTCTGTTCACATTCCACGGTGCGGTGAGTGTGCCGCTGGATGCGTTTCGTCAGGCGGTCAATGGTATCTTCATCCACAGGCACAGCTGTCTCGAACACCACACGGTCAATCTCATGATACTCGCGGAACATATCTCTGTAGATGAAGATAATCATGCGGAGTTGATTCTCGCGGCGGTTCTTCAACAGAAGCCAGATGAAGCGTGTGTAAAGCGTGGTGGCTTCGGGGTCAAGACCTGATGCCAGCAACAGCAGTGCGTATTTCTTTTCGGATGAGACACGCGGATTGATGAGTGCGATGAGCAAATCAGGTTCTTTTTTCATCATGGCATACAGCATACCGAAATGTTTGTAGATTTGTTCATCCACAAACTGCTCCCTGGCTTCCTCAAAGAGTGCCTTGGCATACCGTTTTGCTATACTGCCATTGTTCATAACTCATCAATCATTTTTTCGATGGTTTGCTTTTGTAAGGCAGCATCCTTCATTCGCTCGCCTATCACCTTCTCGGCAATATCGAGAGCAAGGCTTGCCACCTCGCTCCGCACCTCCTGCAAGGCTCTCTCCTTCTCTGCTTGAATGCTTAGCTTCGCCTCGTCAATCATCTGGTTGGCAGAAGTTTGTGCCTCCTCTTGTGCTGCCTGGACAATCTTCTGCTTTTCCTGCAAGGCTTCCGCAATGATGGCCTTCTGCTGCGTCTTGGCATCAGACAGCAGTTTTTCGCTCTCAGCCTGAATGCTTGCCAACTTCTCGTTGGCATGCTTGGCAGAGAGTAGCGACATCTCGATGAATTCCTTTCGTTCGTTGATAGCCTTCACGATGACAGGGAATCCCCATCGTGCCAATAGGAAGAACACCACGGCAAACGAGAGAACCATCCAGAAGAGAAGTCCCGGGTCTGGTGTGAGTAGATTCATGTGCTTAATAGATAATGTATCTCAACTTTCTGAAGTTATCGCTTCGCTCGAAGTTATCGAAGTTAACGAAGTAATCGACAATACTTTTTGCGATAGTTTTCAATGTTGTTTCAATGTCCGTAACTATTGTCGTTAACTTCGAGCGTCATCGCGAAGCGCTTTGCTCGCAAAGAACCGATAACTTCGCTAACTTCGTTAACTTCAAAGATATACAACTTGCGAAACTTGAGTTAAAGTACAATCGCCAAGAGGCACACCACGATGGCGAACAGGGCCACACCCTCAACAAAAGCAGCCGTCAGAATCATGGCGGTGCGGATGTCGCTGGCTGCCGAAGGCTGACGTGCGATGCTCTCCACGGCTGATTTTCCAATGTGTCCAATGCCAAATGCGGCACCAATCACTGCTACAGCAGCACCAATGGCTGCTCCTAACTTTGCGAGACCTATGCCCGCTACTGTTGCTTCAAGAATCATAATTGTAGCCCCCCGACCCCCAAAATGGGGAGGCCATCCGTTTAGTTGGGGGGATGGATGACCATCTATATGATTATTTTATTACTTGTCTCTCTCTCTGTATGATACCCGAAAGGTCTTTCCCTTTTTTGGGGTGGGGTTATTCGTTATGTGCCAATCCGATGAAGTTGGCAGTTAGTATCGTGAACACGTAGGCCTGAATGAACGCTACCAATAGTTCAAGGCAGTTCATGAAGATGCAGAACAGCACGCTCACCACCGTCATCGGAGCACAAATCGCCGCCCCCATCTGAGCCGTCACAAACACGATGCACGTCAGAGCCAAGATGATGATGTGTCCTGCCATGATGTTGGCAAAGAGACGGATGGTCAGCGAAAAAGGTTTGGTGAATACACCAATAAACTCGATGGCAGGCATGATGGGCAGCGGTGCCTTTAGGAACATCGGCACATCTGGCCAAAAGATGCTCTTGTAGTATTCTTTGGGGGCAAAGAAATTGATGGCGATGAACGCCGTCACCGCACACGTGAGCGTCACGGCAATGTTGCCAGTCAAGTTCGCCCCCCCTGGGAAGACAGGGATAAGCCCCAACAGGTTACTTGTCAAGATGAAGAGGAACACGGTGAGCAGATACGGCGAAAAGCGTTCATATCCATGCCCGATGCTCGCCTTCGCCACATCCTTGTCAATGAAGTTCACCACAGCCTCCATCACCCCCACAAATCCGCCTGGAGCCTTTCTGTAGCCATTCTTCCTGTACCATCCAGCCACGCCCAGCACCCCCCAGCACAGCAGTACGCACACAATCAACAGTTCCAGCACATTCTTCGTGATGCTGATGTCAAAAGGCCTCACTCCCTCTGCCGTCACAATCTTCCCCGCATAGTCACCCTCGTCAGCAATGTGGTAGCCCTTGTAAGTTTGCCCATGCTCCAGCTTGTCCGACATGAACACATCCACACCCCCATCTCCAATCAAGATGCAGGGTAGGGGAATCACTGCCCCCTCCGCGATGTGCCACTCATAGCTGTCGCCTATATGGCCGAAGATGATGCCGGGGATATCCACCTTCCCCTCCTCCTTGGAAGCCCTCATAGGCAAACAAAGCCCACACAATAATAATATGTATAAAAACCTTTTCACGCTACCCTTAAACTTTACTACTCACACACCACCACAATCTCGTCATCCTCCACCTTCACCACACCGTTGCCACAATCCATCTCGTCCATATCCGTCACAATGATGCCCTCCTTCACCTCAGCAATCAGTGGAGCATGACCTGGCAGAAACTCCATCATGCCCGTAGCCGACGTGAACTGGAACCTTTCCACCTCCCCGTCATATTTCATCCCCTTGGGAGTAATGATTTGTAGATGCATATTATTGATTTACAATTTTGCGATTTACAATGTACAATTTAGCTAACGCGATGCACACACGCCGAATGGTAAATTGTAAATGGTTAAATCGTACATTAAATTTCTATCCCTTCGCTTGTTCCTTCAGTCTTCTTGCCTTCTCAAACGCCTCCTCGATGGTGCCCACATTCAGGAATGCCTGTTCTGGCAGTTCGTCACACTCCCCGTCCAGAATCATCTTGAACCCCCTGATAGTGTCCTCGATGCCTACCATCACGCCAGGCACACCCGTGAACTGCTGTGCCACCGCAAAAGGTTGAGAGAGGAAACGCTGCACCCTTCTGGCACGGCTCACCGTCAGCTTGTCCTCATCACTCAGCTCCTCCATACCGAGAATCGAGATGATGTCCTGCAGCTCCTTATTCCGTTGCAGAATCTGCTTCACGCGCTGAGCCGTCTGGTAATGCTCCTCGCCCACCACATTCGGGTCGAGGATGCGAGAAGTCGAATCCAACGGGTCAACGGCAGGATAAATGCCCAGTTCCGCAATCTTGCGGTTCAGCACCGTCGTAGCGTCCAAGTGCGAGAACGTAGTGGCAGGAGCAGGGTCAGTCAAGTCATCCGCAGGCACATACACCGCCTGCACCGACGTGATGCTCCCCCTCTTTGTCGACGTGATGCGCTCCTGCATCTGTCCCATTTCGCTCGCCAGCGTCGGCTGGTAGCCCACCGCCGAAGGCATACGTCCCAACAGAGCCGACACCTCCGAGCCCGCCTGCGTGAAGCGGAAAATATTGTCGATGAACAGCAGAATGTCGCCACCACTCCTTCCTCCCACACCGTCGCGGAACGACTCAGCAATGGTCAGTCCCGACAACGCCACCGAGGCACGTGCCCCTGGAGGCTCGTTCATCTGTCCGAACACAAGGCTCACCTGGCTCTTCCTCAGTTCCTCCTTGTCGATGAGGCTCAAGTCCCACTTTCCTTCCTCCATCGCTTCCTTGAACCTCTCCCCGTAGCGGATGACACCGCTCTCAATCATCTCCCTCAACAAGTCGTTGCCCTCGCGTGTGCGTTCCCCCACACCCGTGAACACCGAAAAGCCATTGTTCTTCTTCGCCACATTATTGATGAGCTCCTGAATCAGCACCGTCTTCCCTACGCCCGCACCGCCGAAGAGACCAATCTTGCCGCCCTTCGCGTAAGGCTCAATCAAGTCAATCACTTTGATGCCCGTGTAAAGCACCTCCTGTGCAGGACTCAGTTCCTCAAACTTCGGAGCCTCCCGATGGATGGGCAAAGCACCCTCACGGCTCATGTCGCCCATTCCGTCAATCGGGTCACCACTCACATTCATCAACCTGCCCTTCACCTGGTCACCCACAGGCATCGTGATAGGTCTTCCCATAGCCACAGCATCCATGCCGCGCCTGAGTCCATCCGTGCTCTCCATCGCCACACACCTCACCGTGTTCTCGCCCAGATGCTGCTGCACCTCCACCACCAGTCGTCTGCCGCCCTCACGTTCCACTGTCAGCGCATCGTGAATGCGTGGCAGCCGCTCAGTTCCAAACTGCACGTCCACCACGGGGCCGATAATCTGCGAAATTCTCCCTTTCAATTTTTCCATGATATAAGAAATGTTTCTGCCTGCAAAAATGCAAAAAAAAAATGAAAAGAAATCCCCCATACATAAAAAAATTGAAAAAAAGTGCAACATCCGACAAGAAATGCTCCCTTTTGACAAGTGAGGGACGGAAAAAGTGAAAAGTAAAAGTGAAAAGTGTAAAGTG
>JAFSKR010000003.1 GCA_017448825.1 Bacteroidaceae bacterium | reverse complement strand
TTAAAACTAAAAGTTTAAGTTACTTGCCATTCGGATGGGATAACCTTGACTTTTAGTGTTTCACAGTTGACTTTATAACTCCATCAGTTTCTTTTCAAATTCATCTTTTTCGTAGCGGGAGTTGAGGCGGATGCGGGAGCGGTAGTTGTAGATGGTGGGTAGGGAATAGTCGAGGAACTGAGCAATTTGTGCCGTTTCAGTCACGCCGAGGCGGATGAGGGCAAAGATGCGCAGTTCGGTATTGAGGCGTTCGTGTCGCTTGGGCATGATTTGGCACTCGGGCTTCAGCAAGGCATTGAAGTTCTGGACGAAATTGGGATGGAGGTCGAGGAAGGCTTCGTCGAAGTCGCTGTAGAAGCGTTGTTGTTCACTCTCGATGAGGGTGTCGTCCTTGAGCGTCTTCATCAGTTCGGCGTGTTGGTTGGTCTTGGCAAGCCGCAGGAGCGATTTACGGAAAGCCTCAAGATTGGTGATGTACTTGCGGCAGCGGTCGAGGAAGAGGGCGATGTACTCTTCCTTCACTTTGTCCATCTGTTGTAGCATCGTGTTCGACTCTTGCAGGTTCTCGTTCCTCACGCCCAACTGCTTGTTCGCCACAGCCAGTTGGCCGTTTGCCTCTGCCAGTTTTTTTCTGACAAGTGACAGCTTGTGCATCTGGTTCCGCAGATAGAAAATAGCCAACACAAGCAGGATGACCAACACGCTCATGCCCAACAGTAGTGCCCGTTCCGTTTGTCGTGTTTGCCGTTCTTTCTGCTTATAGGCTTTCTCGATGATGGGGAAAACCTCGCTGACCTCCATTGAACGGAGTTTGGCATTGCAGTAGTTGGCATCTTCAAGGCTACAAAATAGGTAGTTGTAGGCACGTTCCACATCGCCTTTCTGCATGAGCAGGTTGGCCAAAAGGGGGAGGGCGGCATATTCGGTCACGCCTCTTTTCAGGTCTTCTATGGCGGCGAGAGTGAGGAAGTGCATCTGCTGTTCGGTGTTGTTCTGCTGTTGTTCAATGGCTGACATGATGAAATAGACATAGGACTTCTGCTCGTTCTGAGCCTTGTCCATATACCGTTCCAGCAGTTCTTGTGCCTCTGCTGTCTTGTTGCTTGCCAGCAGGTAGTCGGCTTTCACCACATCGCGGCTGATGTCATCTTGTTCGATGTTGATGATAGAGTCACGATAAAGGTGGGTCTTTTGTAGCAATTCGTTGGATAGGGATGGTGTGTTGCGCATATAGTCAGCCATCCATCCATAAATGGTGCGGCACACATGATAGTAACGGGTGCGAGTGCCTGTGCTCATCTTGTTGGAAGACAACCGATTGACAATATCCTCCGCATCGCTGTATGCTCCCATGATGGCCAGTTGCTCGGCGCGGTTCAGTTCCACTTGGGTCTGTCGGTTTTTGTCTGCTGTGGTTTCAGGCAGTTTGCTCATGCAGTCGAGGTAGAAGAGGGCAGAGTCGGTACAGAAGTGTGAGTAATTTTGATAAAGAGTTTCATACACGTGTCCAATTTCTGACTTCGGCACGGCATTGAGTCGTTGTTTGAGACTGTCAATGCGGTGTTGGCGTGGTATTCGGTATGTCGCTTTTTGTTCTACGCAACGATCCAATTCTATCAAAAGCGTGTTCAAATTCTGTGCCCTTGTTGACAATACACAAAGGAACAAGACAAAGGAGGTAAAGGTTAAATTCTTCATAAGTGAGTCAATTATGGGGACAAAGATACGTATTTCTTATTAAAATCTATTTACTTTTTTTGACTTTCTTTTCAAATTCTTTTAATTCTTTTTCAATAAGTTAGTATTTTTTATTATTTATATTTTTATTCTTATTTCCTTTCAGTGTTAATTTTTGTTGTAATTTTGCAAACGAAAACGTATAAAACAATCGACCTAACTTATGAAACGTACAATCGGACTTGTTATGATGCTATTCAATCTGTTCAGCTTTCTGGGCATGAAGGCTGCTAACGTGACTATTGACCATGTTCATCCCCTTTATTGGTGGGCGGACATGGTGAACCCGGAATTGCAGGTGATGCTGCACGGCAAAGGTATTGGTGCGTATGATGTGGAGCTGAAGGATGCTCAAGGCATTTCTGTGAACCAGGTGGTGAAGTTCGATAACAGGAACTACATTATTATATATATAGACACGAAAGGTGCGCCTGCACAACAGTTCTCGATTCTCTTGAAGAATGGCAAGAAGACCGTCAAGGCTGTGCCCTACGAACTGAAGCAGCGGGAGCAGATGAATCGACCGACGTTCGATGCCAGCGATGTGGTCTATCTGCTGATGCCTGACCGTTTTGCCACGGGCACCACAGACAAGCAAAAGGCGAAGATGTATCAGGGAAAGAAAGAGGACAAATGGGACAGGACGGTGGATATGGCTCGTCATGGCGGAGACTTGGCTGGCATGACGCAACACCTTGATTATCTGCAAGAATTGGGGGTGACTGCCATCTGGCCCACGCCAACGTTGGAGAATGATATGGCAGAACAGTCGTATCATGGCTATGCCATCACCAATTATTATGAGACCGATTCACGCTTTGGTACGAACGAGGACTACCGTCACTTTGTGGACGAGGCACACAAGCGAGGCATCAAGGTGATTAAAGATATTGTCTTCAACCATTGCGGTGTGTCGAATTTCTTGTTTGCCGATAGGCCAGCCGACGATTGGTTCAACTACGACAGCCAGTTCACGCAGACAGGCTACAAGACTTCGGCAGCGAGCGACTGCCATGCTACTCAGGCGGACAAGAACCTGACGATTGATGGATGGTTTACGGAGCAGATGCCTGATGTGAACGGACGCAACAAACTCTTTGCGGACTACCTCATTCAGGCCTCCATCTGGTGGATAGAGTATGCAGGGCTTGATGGCATCCGTCAGGACACCTATCCCTACAATGACTTCGATTTCATGCAGCGTTGGTGTCGTGAGGTCGATGCACAATATCCGGGCTTCAACATTGTTGGCGAGACTTGGATAAACAACAATGTGGCGGTGAGTTACTGGCAGAAAGACAGTAAGTTGGCTGCTCCACGCAACAGCGAGTTGAAGACGGTGATGGACTTCCCTCTGATGTATATCCTCGACAAGTTTGGCGATGAAGAAACCGACGAGTGGAACAAAGGGTTGGCAAAGGTGTATGAGTATATCAGTCAAGATATGGTGTATGCTGACGTGAACCATCTGCTTACGTTCCTTGCCAACCATGACACCGACCGCTTTCAGCCCACCGAAGAGCGGGCAAAGGATGTGACTCGCTATAAGCAAGCTTTGACCTTGCTGCTCACCTTGCGTGGCATTCCTCAGTTGTATGTGGGTGACGAAATTGGTATGTATGCTAACAAGAGCGTAAACGATGGTGCACTTCGCCAAGATTTTCCTGGAGGTTTCCCAGGTGACAAGAACAATGCCTTCACTGCCAAGGGCAGAACGGACTTGCAGAACGAATACTTCAACTTCACCAAGAAACTGCTCAACTGGCGTAAGGGCAACGACACCGTGGTGTTCGGGAAACTGACCCATTATGCCATCCGCAACGGTTGCTATGTCTATGCCCGTCAGAAGGATGGTAAGACTGTGACGGTCATCATCAACGGGACGAGCCAAGAGCAGACTCTCGACCTTGGCATCTATCAGGAAGTGCTACCTGCACAGAAGGCATTCGAAGTGGTGTCGGGAAAGGATGTGGCACTGAACGACCAATTGACAATGCCAAGTCGAGGTATCTACATTCTGTGTTTCTGAAGACTGAAAAAGAAAAAAGTATCACTTTTTGTCAAAAAAGTGTCAACATACTTGATAAGTTCAAAAAAATAACATAAATTTGCAATAACTAACCTAATTCGATGAGAAAGCATCTTTTGATAGTGATTGGATTGTTGTCATTGTTGACGACAGTTGGCAATGCACAGAAGTTGACATCTCCCAACGGGAAACTGGAGATGAACTTCAGTGTTGACAGCGAAGGTCGCCCCACCTACGAACTATTCTACAAAGGCAAGATGGTGATAGGTCGCAGTCATTTGGGCTATCAGTTGAAAGAAGAAAACCCCAACAAGGCAACAGATTTCGAGTATAAGACCTTTGCGGAGAAGGAATCTATCCAGCGCAAGGCTGATTTGCAAACGGGATTTGGCATCGTCGGCACTCAATCCAGCACTTTTGATGAGACATGGACACCTGTGTGGGGAGAGGAAAGTAGCATCCGAAACCATTATAATGAGTTGGAAGTGACACTTCATCAACAGAAGAACGACCGTACGATGGTGTTGCGTTTTCGTCTGTTTAATGACGGATTGGGCTTCCGCTATGAGTTTCCATCGCAGAAGAACCTTGTTTATTTTGTCATTCAGGAAGAGAAATCGCAGTTTAAGATGTCTGGTGACCACATGGCATGGTGGATTGCAGGCGATTACGACACGCAGGAGTATGAGTGGCAGACAACTCGCCTCTCTGAAATACGTGGGCGCATGAAAGATGCCATTTGTGACAACTCTTCGCAGACACCAGCAGGTCCCACTTGTGTGCAGACTGCCTTGTTGTTGAAGACTGACGATGGACTCTTCATCAACCTGCATGAAGCAGCTTGCATTAACTATTCGACGATGCACCTCAACTATGACGATGCTACGCAGACCTTCACCTCGTGGCTCACTCCTGACGCTGTGGGTGATAAGGGCAAGATGCAAACCGATTGCGTGAGTCCGTGGCGAACGGTTATCGTCGGGGAGAGTGGGGCGGACATCCTTGCATCACGTATTACGCTCAACCTTAACGAGCCTTGCAGGATAGAAGATACCAGTTGGATCAAGCCGACGAAGTATGTGGGTGTTTGGTGGGACATGATTAGTAACCGTTCCCACTGGTCTTATACGAATGACCTGTACAGCGTTCAGTTGGGCAAGACCGACTACACGAAGTGCAAGCCCAGTGGTCGTCATGCTGCCAATACGGAAAACGTGAAGCGGTACATTGATTTTGCTGCCAAGCATGGTTTCGATGCCGTATTGGTGGAAGGTTGGAACGAAGGTTGGGAAGACTGGTTCGGACATCAGAAGGACTACGTGTTTGACTTTGTGACTCCTTATCCTGATTTCGACGTGAAAGGTATTCACGAGTATGCTGCCTCGAAAAGAGTGCAAATGATTATGCACCACGAGACATCTGGTTCGGTCATTAACTATGAACGTCATCTTGATGAGGCTTATCAATTTATGGTGGATAATGGCTACCCTGCCGTGAAGAGTGGTTATGTGGGTGACATCGTACCCTATGGTGAGCATCACTATGGTCAGTTCATGAACAACCACTATCTCCGTTGCATTACCAAGGCCGCCGATTATCACCTTATGGTGAACGCCCATGAGGCGACCCGTCCTACGGGCATCTGCCGCACGTATCCTAATTGGATTGGCAATGAAAGTGCGCGCGGAACAGAGTTTGAGAGCTTTGGCGGCAACCCTGTAAACCATACGACAATTCTTCCGTTCACACGTTTGATAGGTGGACCGATGGATTATACACCAGGCATCTTTGAAATGGACTTATCGAAAGTCACCCCAGACAACACCAGTCATGTTCGTAGCACCCTTGCTCGTCAGTTAGCACTCTATGTGACGATGTACTCGCCACTTCAGATGGCTGCAGACCTTATTGAGAATTACGAGCCATATCTGGATGCGTTCAAGTTTATTGAAGATGTGCCCGTCGATTGGCAGAAGAGTGTCTATTTGGAGGCAGAACCGGGTGACTACATCACTATTGCCCGTAAGGACAAGCGCTCTGAAGACTGGTATGTGGGCAGTTCAGTGGATGAGAATGGTCATGTGAGCACTCTCCGACTCGATTTCCTCACACCTGGCAAGAAGTACGTGGCAACCATCTATGCCGATGGCAAGGATGCCAGCTGGGACAAGAATCCGCAGAGCTACAGCATCACGACCAAGGCTGTTAACAGCAAGAGCGTCCTCAAACTGAAGAGTGCTTCGGGAGGAGGTTTTGCCATCAGCATCAAATCGGTGGAAAAGTGATGTAAGCCTTCGGGCGACAGGGGTACCCCTGTTATATATGTGTGTGCAGGCACACACATATATATCAAGAATACTATTATCATTAACAATATATTTATTAACTACCAAATCAAACTCCTAAATCCAAAACATGAAACAGAAGCTAAATTTGAGATTTTTGATGACACTTCTCATCGGAATCTTCGTGTCCGTTTCAGCGTTCGCCCAAAACATCACAGTGAAGGGCCACGTCAAGGACAATTTGGGTGAGGTTGCAGGTGCCACCATTCTGCAAAAAGGCACAAGTAACGGATGTACTACCGACTTGAACGGTAACTTCACCCTCAGTGTTCCTCGCGGAGCAACACTGGTCGTTTCCTTTGTGGGTTATGTCTCACAAGAAGTGACGGCTGCTCCTAATCTCGTCATCTCTCTTCAGGAGGACTCCAAACTCTTGAACGAGCAGGTGGTAATTGGTTATGGTACAGTCAAGAAGAATGACTTGACTGGTTCGGTGGTGGCTGTCAAGCCTGATGACATGAACCATGGTCTCCAGACGAGTGCCCAAGACATGATTCAAGGAAAAATTGCAGGTGTGAGCGTTGTGCCGGGCGACGGTACTCCTGGTGGCGCAGCTTCCATCCGTATCCGTGGAGGTTCCTCACTGAATGCCTCCAACAATCCTCTGATTGTGGTTGATGGTCTCTCGTTGGACGGCTATGATGCCAATGAGGGTTCTTCCAACCCATTAGCGATGATTAACCCAGCTGACATTGAGAGTTTCACTGTGCTCAAGGATGCATCAGCCGCTGCCATCTATGGTAGTCGTGCATCGAACGGTGTCATCATCATCACCACCAAGAAGGGTAGGGTAAGTTCGGCTCCGAAAGTGTCTTACAATGGCAACGTGAGTTTCAGCGTAAATACTAAGCGTTTGAAGGTGATGGATGGTAAGGAATATCAGACGTTTGCCCAGAAATTGTTTGGCTATGCTGGTGATGACGAGGGATGGTATGCTTCCGACCAGTATGCTAATCTGGGTTACTATGATGCTCAAGGCAACCATCGCTTTGCCAACACCGATTGGCAGAAAGAAATCTACCGTACAGGTGTCAGCACTGACCACAATATCACTGTGGCAGGTGGTCTGAAGAATATGCCTTACCGTGTCTCTCTGGGCTACACCCATCAGGATGGTACGTTGAAGACTTCCAACTTCAACCGTTACACGGCCAGTTTGAATCTGGCTCCTTCGTTCCTTGATGACCACCTGAAGGTGAATGTGAATGCCAAGATGTCTTTCACCCGAAATTCCTATGCAGCCACTTCGGCTGTGGGCAAGGCGATTTATGCTGACCCCACTAAGCCCATCTACGACGAGAGGGCTGAATCATACGAGTACGGTGGCTATTGGCAGTGGCCTGTTTATGCCGATTTCGGCGATACCTCTTGGACGCACTCTTATTCGGGCTTGAATGCAGACAACCCTGTTGCTGTGCTGAGAAACCAAAGCAACATCGGTAAGAGTCGCGACATTTTGGGCAACATCGAGGTGGATTATAAGATTCATGGCTTTGAAGACCTCCACCTTCATGTGAATGGTGGTATGGATATCCGTCATGGTCATAGCGACAAAACGGTCTCTCCCTACGATTACAGCACTAACATCTACTATGGCAGCAAGGGATGGAACGAGATGGACAAGTATAACCTCTCCCTTACGGCTTATGCCCAGTATCTGAAAGACTTGAACGAGACACATCATTTTGATGTGATGGCGGGCTATGAGTGGCAGAAGTTCCATCTTAAGACGGACTATGACTATCCTAAGTACTATCCCTCTACTCATGCCACCAATGCGGGTGAACTTTACGACCCCGATTACTACAAGACTAAGAATTCTCTTTATAAGACCGAGAACTATCTGGTCAGCTTCTTTGGTCGTTTGAACTATGCACTGCTTGATCGTTATCTTGTTACTTTCACACTTCGTGATGACGGCTCTTCACGTTTCTCCGACCACTGGGGTGTCTTCCCATCGGCTGCTTTGGCATGGAAAATCAACGAGGAATCTTTCTTGAAGAACAGCACGGCTGTTTCGGATGCAAAGCTTCGTCTGGGTTGGGGTATCACGGGTCAACAGGAAGGTAATATCGGTGACTATGCCTATTTGCCAGTTTACACCATCAGTGGTGCTGGTGCTTACTATCCTGTGACAGGTACGGGCGTAACCTATCGTCCAGAGGCTTATAATACTGACTTGAAGTGGGAGAAGACCACAACCTACAATGTGGGTATAGACTTCGGTTTTGCCAACAACCGCTTCACGGGTAGTGTGGACTATTATTACCGCAAAACGAAGGATCTGCTGAACACGATTCCACTGGCCGCAGGTGCTAACTTCGCCACTCGTGTGATGGGTAACATCGGCTCTCTTCACAACACGGGTGTGGAGGCTCAGTTGACCTATCGCGTCATCCAGACTAAGGACTGGCGTTGGGAACTGGGCTACAACGTAACTTGGAACAAGAACAAGATTGACCATCTGGTATCGACTGATGGTGCTCCCATTGGTAATGCTTGGGCTGCAGTGGGTGGTGGTGGCGCAGGTGCCGTGAAGGCATACGCCGAAGGCCATCCAGCCAGTGCGTTCTATGTGTATCAGCAGGTTTACGATGAGGCAGGAAAGCCCATCGAGGGCGAGTTTGTGGACCGTAACGGCGACGGCCTGATTAATGAGCAGGATAAGTATTTCTACAAGAAAGGTGATGCAGATGTTACGATGGGACTCTCTTCTAAGCTGATTTGGAAGAATTGGGACCTCAGTTTCTCACTCCGTGCCAGCCTGAACAACTATATGTATAACTCCATTGAGGCCAACGACCGTGCCAATGTATCGTCAGCCTATGTATATAGCAACAATACCTGGCATAATGTAATAAAGGCTCAACTTGACAAGAACTGGCAGTACATGAGCAACATCGATTCTCAGTCAGATTATTTCATCCAGAATGCTTCGTTCCTCAAGTGTGACAACATCACGCTGGGCTACTCTTTCAACCACATCGGCAAGAGCAGCATCAATGGTCGTCTCTATGCCACCGTGCAGAACGTTTTCACCATCACCAAATACAAGGGTATTGACCCAGAGGTGTTTGGGGGTTACGATAGTGCCATCTACCCACGTCCATTCACTGGCATCATTGGTGTAAGTCTTAACTTCTAAAAAATCAGGAAACAACATGAAACTCAATATCAAGAAATCAATACTTTCCGTTGCGGCTGTCACTTTGGCGATGGGTGGTTTGACCACTTCATGCACAGGCGATTTGGATGTTACCCCAGTCAATCCGCAGCAAGAACAGGCACTGGATCCCGATGCATTGTTCAATAAGGTGTATGCAAGTTTTTCGTTGACAGGTCAGACGGGTGGTGCCGGCAATGGTGACATCCCCAAAGAAATTTTCGACAATGAAGGTATGTCTGGCTTCTACCGCATGGCATGGTCGCTTAACGAGTTCACCACCGATGAGGCTGGGTGGGTTTGGTCTGACCCAGGTGTGCCAGAACTGTTGCACAATGGTTTTGCTGCCAGCAACCAGTATTCATACGCCATGTATTACCGTTTGTATTTCACCATCACTTTGTGTAACTCTTATCTTGAAAAGGTGAGCGATGCCCAAAAAGATGCAGAGGTTCGTCTCATCCGGGCGCTCAACTATATGTATGTGATGGATTTGTATGGTGCAGGTCCGATGACCACGAAGATCTCTTCAGAACTGGCACCTTACAACACCCGCTCTCAGCTCTTCACGTTTTGCGAGAATGAGTTGAAAGATATTATCAACGATTTGGCAGAGGAGGGAAAGAATACTTACGGTCGTGTTGATAAGGCTGCCGCCTATCTGCTGTTGGCACGTCTCTACTTAAATGCAGAGGTCTATACGGGTTCCGCCCGTTGGGAGGATGCTATGACATACGCAGAGAAGGTCATCAACAGCTCTTACTATCATCTCAACACCGTCAGCAAGGGAGGCTATTCTGCCTACCAGATGCTTTTCTTGGCAGACAACAACGTGAATGGTGCCCAGTATGAAGCCATCCTCCCCGCTTTGTTGGACGGCTTGCAGACCCAAAGCTACGATGCCATGAACTTCTTGGTGTTCTCTAACTATGGGGCTGTTGAGAGCGCAGCTGTGCCTTCTGGCACAAACAACAGTTGGGGTAAGTGTGCTCGTGTGAAAGGTAAGTTGGTTGAGAAGTTCTTCGGTGCTACTGCTGCTCCTCAGACAGACGACTTGGCAGTGATGATTGCAGCTGCTGGTGATGACCGTGCCCTTTTCTACAGTAAGGGCTATAGCCAGTATGTTACCACTGAGGCTGCTGACGAGGGCTTCAGCTGTGTGAAGTTCCGCAATGTCCGTTCTGATGGTCAGGCAGCCAGTGCTGTCAACTTTGTGGACACAGACCTTCCGATTCTCCGTGTGGCAGAGGCTTACCTCACCTATGCAGAGGCTTCCATCCGCAAGAATGGACAGAACACAACAGCCAATAAATACATCAACGAACTTCGTGCCCGTGCCCATGCTTCACAAGAGACTTCCTACACGTTGGAGGATGTGTTTGACGAGTGGGCACGTGAGTTCTGGTTCGAGGGACGTCGCCGTATGGACTTGGTTCGCTTCGGTCGTTTCGGGGGACAGTCTGACTATCTTTGGGAGTTCATGAATGGCATCCCTACAGGTGGTTCGTTCTCTTCTGCCTTCAATGTGTACGGCTTGCCATCTACCGACTTGGATGCCAACACGAACTTGAAACAGAACCCTGGTTACTAATCCGTATTCTCAAAATGTTAGACGATAAAATTTAAGCATTATGAAACTTAACGATATTTTGATACCCGTGATTGTGGGTCTCGGACTGGTTGCCATGACATCTTGTTCGGACGATAACGACTCCAATCCCACCTTGCATCAGCCGACATCTTTCACACTCAATACTCCTGCTATGTCGGAGTTGACGATTGATTTGGCGGAAAGCAAAGACTCAGTTGTACTCACTTGGTCGCAGCCCAACTATGGCGGTATGCCTTTGGCCACGACCTATTATATTCAGTATTCTGCTGATGGACAGTTCTCTTCAACCACAGACGATGATGGCAATGTAACGTTGAACTACGTCCAGGAGGATGAACCGCTCCATACGTGCCGTGGTGCTGTGGCTGCTGAAGATTTGAATCGTAATCTCATGCATCTGCTCAATGTCACGTCGGCTGCACAGGTTCCTGCCGTGCAGGAGGTCTATTTTCGTGTAACGGCTCAGACCGCTTCTACTGATTTGATTTACTCGAACGCTGTGAAACAGCTTGTGGCTCCTTATTTCCGTGCCCTTGTGGCTGCTGACCCCATTATTTGGTATCTCACAGGCTCTTGCATTGGCGATGGCTCATGGGCAAGCACTGTTCCTACGGGTTGTATGCCGCTCTATCTCAGCCAAGACAACACCTACGACGAAGTGTCGGGTACAGGCGAAATTACTTGGGCTGGCTACCTCACCACGGGAGGCTTTAAGTTCCGTGGCTCTCCTGATGACAACTGGGCTGTTCAGATTGGTCAGGGTGGTTCGTTTGGAGAATATGTGCTTAACGATGGCGGCTCTGGCAACATCACCGTTCCCACCGATGGTTGCTATACGGTAACCCTTGACACAAAGACTAACATTCCTGTCATTGCGGCATACGAGGGAACAGTCCGAGTATTCGATGGCATTGCGCTTTCGGGCAGCTTCAACGGATGGGGCGACACCGAACTTTCTCCTATCACCACAGCTTGTGAAAACCACGACTGGTACATTAGCATCGACTTGACGGCTGGCACTGAAGTGAAGTTCAAACAGACTGGTTCTTGGGACTTTAACTGGGGCGGTGAGTTCACGTCACTCTCCAATGGCTACTACGGTAATGGAGTAGGGAATGGTCCAAATCTCTACATTGCAGAGGATGGCACCTACGACATATTCTTCAACGACCTCACTGGGCTCTTCCGTTTCGTAAGACAGTAATAATCTTGGATTCTTCTGGAGTGTGTGGCTGTGTCATGCAGCTGCATACTCCCAGAAACCACAAATAAAAGCAGAATAATATGTTTAAGAAATTATTATATTGTAGTGCCATTGTCATATTGGCCACTTCTTGTACCGAAGACTTTGACGATTGGGCTTCGCCCCAAAGCAATCCTGATGCTGCGGAGTCGCTGTCTGTTCAGTTTACTGCAACACCTGCTGCCGACATCGATATGGCCACAGCTGCCGATGTGATACCTTTCTTCACCTATTCGCTCAATATGCCAGAGGGCTATCTCTATGACTCGCTGGCGGTGAATGTGATAGACTTGACTGATGGAACTGCCTATCCTATAGCGTGTTCAGAAGAAGGTTCTGTGGCTAAGACAGACCTTACGGCCATCGTAGAAGGAATCTATGGCAAGCGTCCTACGGCTCGCCTCATCACCTTTGCTGCGACGGCATACGCTTACACCTCATCTGCCAAAACGATGGTGGTGCGCTCTGCCACTGACACACTGACTATCAACGTTACCCCCGAAGCTCCTGTCATTGAGGATGCCTATTACTATGTGGGCGGTGCAACGAACTGGAGTGATACCGACCAGACATACAAACTCTCCAATGGTGGTCAGGATCCTTACGAGAATCCAGTCTTCACGGTGACAGTTCCCGCTGTTGGTGGCGACCACTGGTTCAAGATTGCTCCAGCCTCTGCCTATACACGCGCAGAAGGCTTCTGGGGAGGTGACATGGTGGGTGTAGCTGTCAATGGCACTTCCGACCTTGAAGGTAAATTGGTGGTGGGCACGAACGACATCATTGCTCAGTCATGGAAGATTGACGAAGCTGCCAACCCTGGGTTATATTACACCATTTCAGTCAACCTGCTTGACCAAACTTACACCATTATGCCACTTAATTTTGGTGCATGGCTTTACGAGATTGGTAACGAGAGCGGTTGGAGTACAAGTCATCCGCTCTATGGTCCCAACAACGACGGCAAGTATCAGGGTTACTACTATCTTGATGGCCAGTTCAAATTCAAGCCTAATGCTGACAACTGGGATGGCGACTATGAGTGTATCGGCGAGTGGCAGATTGGACAAGGCTCTGACAATTGCCCTGACCCCGGTGCTGGCTTCTATCAGATAGATGTGGACCTTGCGACAGGGACGTATGCACTCACTCAGGTTAATTCCATCACAGTGGTAGGTAACTTCAATGGTTGGAATCAAGCCGACCAAACTACCCACATGGTGTATAGTGTGGAAGGCGGCTATTGGGAGGCTACGCTCAATCTCGACTCCAATGGCTTTAAGTTTGCCATGAACGACGATTGGTCTGTCAGCTGGGGTGGCTCCAATGGAGACCCTTCTGCCTATGGCGACTTGACCCAGAATAGTGGTAAGGATCTTGACCTTCCTGCCGATGGTGTGGGTACCTATAACATCAAACTCTATCTCTCTTACGAGGGAAGCAACAAGGTTGTTCTTACCAAGCAATAATACTCACACATTCTTTATTATACAAGGGGCGGGCATAATATCTGCCCGCCCCTTGTCGTTTTAATCTTAGATGAAGATGAAAAAGATACTTGCACTTTTAATTTTTAGTTGCTCGTTTTTAGTTTCTTCCGCTCAGACGGAAGTGATGCTGCAAGGCTTCTATTGGGACAGTTACTCTGACACCCGTTGGACGAAACTGGAGGGTCAAGCCGACGAACTGGCTCGCTACTTCGACCTCATCTGGGTGCCCAACTCAGGCTATTGTGGCAGCAGCAACAATATGGGTTATATGCCCCTCTACTACTTCAACCAGAATTCATCCTTTGGTACTGAGGCTGAACTCCGCAGTATGATTGCCACCTTCAAAGAGAAGGGACTGGGCACCATTGCCGATGTGGTCATCAACCACCACAACACGAACGGCTGGTTCTCCTTCCCTGTCGAGACCTACAACGGTGAGACCTATCAGCTGCAATCGACCGACATCTGCCGCAACGACGATGGCGGCTCTGCCCTCACGGAGGCAACGGCACAGGGCATCTCTCTTTCTGCCAACAACGACACGGGTGATGACTGGAACGGTTGCCGTGACATCGACCACAAGTCAGCCAATGTCAACAAGGTGGTCAAGGCATATCTCTCCTTCCTGCTCAACGACCTTGGCTACACAGGCTTCCGTTACGACATGGTGAAGGGTTATAGTGCTTCTTATACCGCTGATTATAACACCGCTTCCCATCCTTCCTTCTCGGTGGGTGAGTGCTGGGATGGCTCCACTACCATCAAACGATGGATTGATGGCACCAAAGTAGATGGTGTGCCTACCTCGTCAGCCTTCGACTTCCAGTTCCGCTATCGAGTGCGTGATGCCGTCCATCAGAACAACTGGGCTCTTTTGGCAGGCAACGCTTCCGATTCAGGCGGCTATCCGCTCATCTATCAGGAGAACTATCGTCCATACGCAGTTACTTTTGTGGAGAATCACGACACAGAGAAACGTGCCAACGATAATCAAGACCCTCTCAAGGCCGACACGCTTGCAGCCAATGCCTACCTACTTGCCATGCCAGGTACACCTTGCGTATTTCTCAAGCACTGGCTCAACGCCAAGAGCGACATCAAGCGCATGATTTCGGCACGCAAGTTGGCTGGCATCACCACTACCAGCACCTATGAGCAAGTGGCTTCCGCTTCGCTCTATTACGGTGTGAAGACCACAGGCACGAAGGGTTCGCTCATCTGTGTGGTGGGCAAGACACCCACTGCCTATACCGCTCCTGCCGGCTACACGAAGGTCTGCTCCGCTGCCGACTACATCTATTATCTCGACAACACGACCGCCGCAGGATGGCAAGCGGTGGAAGACCAGATAGCAGCCGAGGTGCAGGCAGAGAAGGAACGGCAGGAGCAGTTTGAACCTTACACAGCCACCGTCTATGTCAAGGCTGACTTCACTCCCGTCTATTTCTACATCTGGGACAGCAACAACAACACCCAGCTGAATGGAAACTGGCCTGGCAAGCAGCCATCGACCACCACCATCGATGGTGAGACATGGTACTACCAATCAGTCTCCATCACTGCCTCCGACTACTACTTCAACATCATATTTAATCAAGGCAGTGGCAAACCTCAGACGGATGATATCACCAACATCACTACTGACAAGTACTACACCGCCACCATCTCGAGCGGCAAGGTGCAGTTCACCGATGTGACCGCCACCGTGGGCATTGTAGCCGTCCAGTCAGACCGCTCATCCTCCGATGGCCGTATCTACAACCTGATGGGTGTCGAAGTGAAGCAACCAGTCAAAGGTTCCATCTACATTCAGAACGGTAAGAAGTATATTAGTGAATAGATTCTGTTTATTGCGGCAAGCCGCCGAAAGAAAAATATAAAAAAATAGGCGAAAATATAAAAAAAGAAGTATGTATATAGGCGTATTGGAAAATTTGGATTTGAAGGCGAAGCTGAAGAGGTTTGTTTATGACATTATAGGCTGTTGTCAAGAGGTTCATAGTGAGAAAGGTCCAGAATTAACAGAGTATGTTTATCAGGATTGCTTGAAGATTGCTTTTGATGATGCGCATATCGCCTATAAAAAAGAATATCATTTTCATCCAACCTTTCGAGGACGTACAATCGATTCAATGTTGAGAGTGGATTTTTTCTGTAAGGAGAAGGTCTTTTTAGAGTGTAAAGTGATTGAACAGCTTTCTTTTCATGAGCGGATACAATTGACGAATTATATGCGTAACGCTGGGGTCAGGATAGGCATTCTGTATAATTTTGCCCCTTTGGTGGCAGAATGTGAAAAAGTTCTATCTTGATACCACCACGAATCAAATCTTTTATTTCTGATTTTTTTATATTTTTAGTTGTTTTTTTATATTTTTCTTTCGGCGGCTTGCCGCAACCTTTTTATATGACTTTTATGAAACAGATACCAGACCAATCATTCATGAAGCTGTTCAACATCAGCTTCGGATTCTTCGGGGTGCAGATTGCCTACGCTTTGCAGTCGGCCAACATCTCGCGCATCTTCTCCACGTTGGGAGCCGACCCCCACAACCTCAGCTACTTTTGGATTCTGCCCCCTCTCATGGGCATCATCGTCCAGCCGTTCGTGGGTGTATGGAGCGACCGCACATGGACACGCTTCGGTCGTCGCATCCCCTACCTCTTCGTGGGTGCCCTCGTGGCGGTGCTTGTCATGTGTATGCTGCCCAATGCCGGTTCCTTCGGCATGGCGGCTGGTACGGCGATGGTCTTCGGGCTTATCTCCCTCATGTTCCTCGATACCTCCATCAATATGGCCATGCAGCCTTTCAAGATGATGGTGGGCGACATGGTGAACGAGAAGCAGAAGGGACTTGCCTATTCCATCCAGTCCTTCCTCTGCAACGCAGGTTCGCTCGCTGGCTACCTCTTCCCCTTCATCTTCGCTGCCATCGGCATCAGCAACATCGCCCCCGAAGGTGTCATTCCTGACTCCGTGATTTACTCCTTCTACATCGGTGCAGCCATCCTCATCCTCTGTGTCATCTACACTTCTGTCAAGGTGAAGGAATACCCTCCTGCCGAGTACAACGAGTATCATCCTGCTGATGTGTCGGAAACCGCCAAAGAGCAGGAACCGAATATGCTCCAACTGTTGGCGAAGGCTCCCAAAACCTTTTGGACAGTCGGTCTTGTGCAGTTCTTCTGCTGGGCAGCATTCATGTTTATGTGGACCTACACCAACGGCACTGTTGCGGCTGGGGCTTTCGATGCTCCCACCATCCTAAAAGACGGAGCGTGTGTGCTCGACACCACCTCCTCGCAGTATCAGGATGCTGCTGACTGGGTGGGCATCCTCTTCGCCGTACAGGCTATCGGTTCCGTCCTCTGGGCAGTGGTCATCCCACGTTTCAAGTCCTACAAGGTCGCTTACGTGGTCAGCCTCCTTTTGGGTGCCGTCGGCTTCCTCTCCCTCAAGTTTGTCACCGACCAATACCTACTCTTCGTCTCCTTCTTGCTCATCGGTTGTGCATGGGCAGCCATGTTGGCTTTGCCTTTCACCCTGCTCACCAACGCGTTGAAGGGAGGGCATGTGGGCACTTACCTTGGACTCTTTAACGGCACCATCTGTGTGCCTCAGATTGTGGCAGCTTCCCTGGGTGGACTCATCCTCCATGCCTTCACTACTCCTGGTGAACTTGCCCCCGAGTCCACCATGCTCTTCCTTGCAGGCATTCTCCTCATCCTTGGGGCTGTTTGTGTCCGCATCATTAAAGAGAAATAGCTTACATACGATATATAACTAAGAGAGACGGCAGGTCTGTTGAGACTTGCCGTCTTTTTTTCGGATATTCGTCACTATTCGTGCTGAAACCCTCTGTTCTCTTCGTCATGTTTGCCGTTACTTCATCTCGGAACAAAAACTAAATGGACTTTTTCTTCTGTATTCGTTTGTCCGTAACGTAGGCTTTGCCGAAGTTACTATCACTCGGAAGAACAAAGAAAAACTAATACTTCTTTGCTCTTCTCTTGATTTTTCGTAACTTTGGAAGAAATTGCAGGATTTCTTTGTATAAAGGCGATTCAGAAGATTGAGGATTTAGAGGGTTACGGATAAGAGACCGTTTTAATCTCTTTGTTCTGCTATAATTTGCATCAAAGACCACCCGATGACATGCCACCAGCCGTTTTATGACTCATCATCGGGTGCAAAGGTACGACTTTATTTTGAGAAAGCCAAATGCTATTTACAAATTATCACGTTATTGTTAGCTCCCATTAGTATGCGAAAGAGAGGTCTGACTATATTTCTTTTATTTCTTACGCTTGTAATGAGTTGTCTCGTTATCGGGATTCGTCAGCTCGAGTTTGTTGCCTGTCACATCAATACTTGTCGCCTTGGCCCGTCGTCCACCGTTCTCCTCTAGGCTCTTTTTGAGAAGTGGTAATTGAGCCTCGTAAGAAGCATGAAGCGATTTCTTCAAAGAGTCTTGCATCTCTTTGCGATAAACGACATTACTGTCATTGAGATTTGTTCTCAAAGTGGATATGTCGTAGACGATGATCAGAGAATCATTTTCTATGTGCCACTTTCCATCTATTGTCGCTTCAAAGTATGCCTTACCCGAGGTATTTGCCCAACGTCCTGCCTGGGATTGGAAACTATGGAATGTGTGGTCTTTTCTGTATTCATATTCAGTCACTATTTCATCACTAGCAGCACTGACCCATTTACCAATGATTTCTTTTTCACTGGCAGGGCGGTTCTGCTTGGTGGTTTTCTCTACAAACTCCTTCATCTCTTCGTCAGAGATATTCATCAGGAATTTGTTCTCATCACTCATATTTGTCCAACCCTCAATGATGTTATTGTATAAACTGAGCCGCTGGACGTGGAACTGCAGATATTTCATACAACGAGAATGTCCAAGCTGTTCTTTTAGATAGCTGCAAAACTTTTCTCTAAAGTCAAAGATCCCTTCGTCCATAACCGCCGATTTTGCATCAACTTTATTCACTGGTTTTACCCACCCGACTTGGCTGTTTTTCAGTTCCTTTAACAAATGGCGATCTTTATAAAACGTCTCCATATTCCGAATAAACCTCACGTCATTCAAGTTAGACCAGGTATCTTGAGTACTATGAAACATCCTTTCGCTTGACTCGCTGAACTCAAAATCGCTACTAGCGCTTGTCCCTTCCACCAAATAGTTGAAGACGATATTCAGAGTATCGACAGACAGGCTTTTAATGCTGTCAAGATGCTCTAATACATACATGGCAGCATTATAGCCCTGTTCCTCGTGGTCGCGAATTTTCTTCAACGTCTCTATGCTTTGGTCTATATCGTCAATCAGCATCATGGCAGTCAGCCGCTGGGCATCCTGCTTCTTCTTGCTGTTGACTAACGTTGTCGTTCCAAATGTCAGTGCAATGGATATGGTTGTACCCAAGATGCTGGTAAGGAATCCTTTCCACCAAGGAGTGAGAATTTGTTTGCTCATATTTGTTGTTCGTGTAGTTTCTTATCTGCTGATTACCTTCTTGCCGTTACGGATGGTGATGCCCCTGTAACTGCCATCCGTGCGCTGGCCGTGAAGATTGTAGACAGGCACGGTCTTGTCATCAGAAGGTGTCGGGATGCTGTGAACAGACGTAACACCGTCTCTCACCTCTATCACGCAAACTGTATGTACATAAGCACCTGGGTCACCGTCAGCCCCCAGGGTTAAAATGCTGAACAAATAAGCCCCTTCTGGCAGACCGCCCGGCACACTGAAAGGAATATCAAACGTCTCGCCCTCTGCCACATAATAAGTATTGAACCCGCATGGCTGGTGATCAGACTGGCTGATATTTCCCCACTCGTCAATGGACTGATAGGCACTGGCAAGTATATGGTGGAGTTCTCCCTTAAGCAACTGCACCTTTGCGCTGAAGTTGATAGGCTCGCCTACCGCATATACCGGCTTGTTGTCTATGGACACATTGGCCAATTGGCAGGGCTTGATATTATCCGCATAAGCCATGCCGTCGGTGACGGTCAGCTTGACGCAATGGTTCTCATACCCGTTGCAGGCCGTCCACTCGTCTGATTCTGACACGCGGAAACTGGGATAGCACAGGTATTCTCCATCGGCCAATGCACCCAGCGAAACTGTCATTGCTTCTTCTTTGACGGCAGAAGCAAGCGCCATCTCGAACGCACCTAACGATGTTGTCCGCTTATCTCCTTGGCCTTCTATGGTCAGGCCCAGCTCTGCTTTCAGATAGGCATGACGGGCATTTATGGTTTTCAAGTAAGTATTCATCAGATAATACTCTCCCTCATGGTATATCGGCATCATGCTTTTTGTGTAAAAGTCCATAACACGCACATCGGGGGCTTCCGCTGGCGCATTCGGATAAATGCCTCGGGCGAACACCTGGACATTGCTAAAGCCACCATCGGAAAACACCCCACCAGCCCCTTGCGCATAAGGGTCAAGCACATTCAGCCGGAAATAGCCGTCAGACATACTGCCCCACCCCCAGTTAATATGGAAGATGTCTTCACTGTCATATCCGTCGACGACGAAAGCATGACCACCCCCAGCAGACTTGATACCTCCGAAATAGACAGCCTTGGCAACACTCAGCTCGTCGTAGAGCAGTTGCGCCCATTCCTGATAAGAATAGAACTCCTGAAAACAGGCAGTAGCATTGGCAAAGCCAAGGGTATGGGCAGCCAGCGTTCCGGCAATGGAACTGGCAGATGAACCGCTTCCGAGATCGACACCATAGCCCATTCCCATCGCTGCTCCACAGATGTGCATCAGACTGGCAATGGCATCCTGTTGCTCTGGCGTACTTTCGACCCACTCATAACGATATGTATTACCATCGGGCACTAGTAGGTGATAGTAAGGCAGTATGTTGTCCCAGTCAATGCCCGTACCAGCGGGGATGGCGTAGTCGCTGAACTTCAGCCAGAACACATTTCCTTCTCTCGTCTGGTCTTGGCGAATCACATCCGTCTGGGCAGGGATGTCAGCCGTAGTGCCCACCGTACCTTTATCCTTCCACATATAGAGCACCTGGGCCAAGGCAGTCGCAGCACACCCTGTTACACACTGAACTGGGTCGGTGTTCGTATTCCCTTCGTCATCATGAAAAACATAAAGTTGCGTACATGCAGGGTCGTCGTAAATATATGCCATCGGACAATGCGCGTTATAGATGGGATTTTGATTCCATTTACAGTCCAGTTCCACCGCTATCGGCTCTCCCAGATTAGCTATTGCTCGTCTGGTCATTGAAACATTGTGGCTCTTCAAGAATGCTATCTCGTCGGCATAGTGCTGCAGCCAGGAGCGCATGTTCTGAGGCATGTTTTCGCTATCTATTGTGCCTGTTTCTGAGTAACCGAGAATAGGCTCCGTTCGGTCATCACCGCTGACAATTACAAAGCCATTACTATCAGAGGCATTGAACAAATACAGATTGGCATCCGCAGCCTGCGCATCCAACTGTAACGCCCTGACAGCCTGCATTTTTGCAACTCGCTTCATACCACGACTTGCAGCCTTCCGTGTCATAAACTCCTCTGCTATCTTCTGTGCAGATTCTTTGCTGATGGGGTTTGCATACATCATGCCACAAACCATCAAAAGTACCAATTCTAATGCTAGTTTATTCATATCGTATCTTTATTATTATGTTACCATCTTCTCGTATTCATCATCTGTTGTTGCCGCTGCTCCATCCGCTGGATGTCTATACCACGGCGAACGGCATCCATATCAATCCCTATCCCGAAAGAGAAGGAGTTTTTCCCTGACTTAATCTTGAAAAGAGGTTGTACCCTTACATCATCAAACATGGAGGTAGGCCAATAGGGCATCATCATGGCTCGCCGCATGTCAGCATCAATATTATGCTTTGATACATTTTGAACAGGATGAACAAAGAGTTGTGACCAACCACTGTGGAATAAAGGAGAGAACGATGTTGAATTCTCCTGTTTGAAAGGAGTATTAGTCATGTCAACCTTCAGAGGCTGAATTTTGGAGAATTGCTCTGTAATGTTTCCAATGATTACAGAGTCAGTTTGGGCATTTGCTTTAAACAACGAAAAAATCGAAAACAAAAGCATGAAGCAAATCTTTGCAGAATGCATCTCCTTTAAATACCTTGTCTGTTTCATTTTACTTGCAATTATCGGGTTAGACACTCATCAAGTCTGGCTGAGCCAGCACTAACCTCGGGTCTGTGGACACATAGAAAAGCAGACTCTCACCCATATCTCCAGTCAGGCTTCGCACGGCCCCGTATTACCTATGGCTTGAAGTCTGCGCATAAGCGCACACTCCAAATGGTAATACGTGTTGCTCGTCTTTCTCTTGTTGAGGTGCGAATTCGACTGGAGAATTTGAGCAAATAAAATGTCGTGTTCCTCTTAAGGAGGTTCACGGTTGCAAATTTAAGAAAAAATATTCAAATATCGTCTTCCCTTTACTATAAAAAGCAAAAATGGTAGCATTTTCTCTCAAAATCCTTAAAAAAAGAGCGAAATATTTGCAGGTTTTGCGGAAAGTTTGTATATTTGCAGCGACAAATCCCGCCCGCTTCCCATTAGAACAGCGTACCCAGCGGGACATTTTTTGTATATAGACATGAGATATACTAAACAAGCGATGACGCTGGCACAGCAGATTCAGACTCTGCAAAGCAGAGGCCTGATGATTGCTGATGCCAATAAGGCAGAAAAGGCTCTTGATGCCATCAGCTACTTCCGATTGGCTGACTACTGGTATCACCTGGAAGCAGACCACCATACACACCAATTCTTACCCGACAGACATTTTGAAGAGGTGTTGGCTTGTTACTATTTCGATAAGGACTTGAAGGCTTTGCTTTTCAAGGCAATTCAGACTATCGAGGTGGCTGTCAGGTCTAAAGTCATCAAGCATTTTGCCCCTACATGTGGGCCGTTTTGGTTCATGGACGCAACGAAAGCCGTGAACCAAAGGCGTTTCCAGACAAATCTCGACACCATCAAAAAAGAAGTAGGGCGTTCCAAGGAGCGGTATATCCGTGAACATTTCCGCAAATACACAGAACCAGACTTGCCACCTGTTTGGAAAACGCTGGAGGTGATTTCGTTGGGTGAACTCTCAAAGCTGTTCAACAACTTCAACGAATCTCAGTTAAAGCATGATGTGGCTCGTGAGTTTGGACTGAATCACCACAAGTTTCTTTCTAGTTGGCTGGAAAGTCTGACCTCGCTACGTAATCATTGTGCCCACCATGCCAGAGTGTGGAATCGGGCATACCCTCTGAAACCTGCAACACCGCATGTGATGCCCAACAAGTGGATTACAAACTTTAGATTTAGGGAAGAGTCGCTATATGCCCAACTCTGTTGCATCGCCTATTGGCTGAATGCCATCGACGCTAACAACACTTTCGTTGGCGACTTAAAGCTACTGTTGCTTCGCAATCCGTCAATAGATCCTGCCATGATGGGGCTTCCGTCAAACTGGCGACAGGAACCCCTTTGGCAGTTGTAGAGTCAGTAGTATAGTAAGAAGTTCTGGCTATTTCATCTTCTTCCTAATATCCTTCGACTGCTGTATCATCAGCCGTCCAATGCTATCACGCATGGCTGCTTCCTGTTCCATCTGGTAGCGGCGACGGATGGAGTCCTCGTAGTTGATGACGAACTGTTGGCAATGGCGGATGCCTTCCTTGTTGCCAGCCCAGACGTTACGCTCCAGCCATATCACATTAGCGTTGTTGGCAGGCAGTGTAGCCCTTAATGCCCGGTATTTCCAGCCCGCTAATTGCAGTTCCTCTATTTCTTTTGACTGGTCGTAAATCTTGGTTGTCAGCAGGGACATACAGAAGAAAAGAACGGTACCGATACCCACTAACCACCACGTTTTAGTTGTCAGGTCGTGGGTAATCTTCTTGTGCTGTTGTTTATCCATCTGCGCCATTATGAACTGGCGCAAGGCTCGGATTTCAACTGCCGTTGTCTCGTCACCTTTGGCTGATAGTACCTCCAACTTACTGCCGACGGTCTCCAGAAGTTCCTTCCTATTCTCCTTCTGGCGTTCTGATACAATCTTCAATGCATCCCGAAGGACACACAGATTTCTGTTCGTCCGATTCATGGAATCGACCAAAGGCATTATTGCCTCTGCCAGATTCTCTTTGTCCTCACTCTTGCCCTGCTTTTCCTGAACGGGCAGCTTGTCTAACTTCTCTTCGATGCGCTCTAAGCAACCGAAGATACTTTCTGCTAATTCTTCTTTCATGTTTTCTTGCTTTTTGTTTGTTGTGAATACTCTTGATATTTGCTTCGCTTATAGCCTCGGCCCACGCTTCTTTTTCTTCCGTTGCATCCGTCGGCGGAAATCTTCTTCGGCTGGGTCATAGACGGGATTGTTTGTATCGAACAGTCCCAATGACGGGAAGTCAAATGTAGAACGAGACGTGCCTTGCCAGTCGGAATTAGGCTCTTGCCTCGGTTGCTCATTCTGCCTTGCTTGCCCTTGATTAATGGTCTGTCTCGGCTCATTATTCGCCAGTCTCTCATTGAGTTTAGCATATGAGAACTGCCTGCCTATCTGTGAGCCTTTGAAACGCACACCGTCCTTGATAAACGTGATACCCTCTATCACATCGTTGCTGCCCCTGCGTCGTTTAAACTCCACTTCGACACCCTGCCGTTTCAGCCTGTCCGTGAACTGCTGCCAAGTTCTTGATGTTTGCAAGGCAGTCTTTACGGCGTTCTGTATCTCAAACTTCGTCCGCTCTGTATAGTGCAGCCGTTCCGTTCTGGTCTGTCCCCTGCCGTCGGAATAGGTCAGCCCGTACTTGTCTTTTAGTTGTTTGACAATCTTCTCGCTGCGCTTCCGTTCAAACTTATCAGATATGATCTTTCCGTTATTATCGACACGTTTTTTGAAACTGGCGATGTCCTTGTCGAAAGCATTCAGCAGAGTCTCGTACTCACTGCCGAATCCCTGATAGGAGTTGCGCACCATCTCTGCTGTCACGAATGCCTCACGGTCTGCCAGATGCTGGTAGTGTTTGATAATTTGCGCCTTGATGTTGTCAAGGTCACGATTCAACTGCAAGGCTTCCTTGCTTCGCCCCTTGGCACAGTTGCCCTTAGCGTCCCATAGGGTCAACGGAATACTCTTCTTACAACTAAACTGGCTTTGGGTTCCATTAATTGTCACCCGTCCCATCACTGGCACCATGCCGTTTTTCTGCTTACCTCTGTTCACGTAGAACAGTACTGAAAATGTGCTTCTGCTCATGTTCCTTACTCGTTTTTTAAATTCCGGCTGCAAAACTACTATCTTTTCCTGGTTCTGTCGCTATGCAAAATATAGCAGTTTGCGGAATCAGAAACGGACGGTGAGAGGTGCGTTGTTATGCCCCATGTTGCCTATCCGATTAACGAAGTTTAACTGGCTCCAAAACTCGCCTCGTGGGTTACGGATAAGAGACCTAACTACTTCTTTATTCCTCCCAAATTTGTATTCAGCCTAAAACTGAACTTCCTCATTTTTCCCCGTATTGCCTTTTGTTTACGGTCATTCTGCGTTAATTCTCCAAAAAACCTCGTTTGTTACAAGCTTTTTCCGTAACTTTGCACATGATACAGAAATATAGGAGTCGTGTTCAAAACGAAAAGTATATGAGAAAGATTGATTATAGACACATAATGGCGGTACTGCTTTTATGCATGCCGATGGTGCTGCAGGCGCAGGTGTATAGTCTTGACAGTTGTGTGTCGATGGCACTGAAGTCGAATAAGGAGATGAAGGCAGCACAGCACAAGGTGTCTCAATATCAGTACACAAGCAAATCGCTGTATGCCAATTTCTTCCCGAATATCAGTGGTTTGGCGAATGAGGCATACGGCACATTCTCGGTGTCAAAGACGGTGGATATCGCCACCCCTCTTGGGCAATATATGTCAGGGCTTTTGCAAAATATCCTTCCTGACGGAGGGGCAGCGATGTCTCAGCAGATGATGGGAAGTGCTGATGCTTTGAATCCTCGCATCAGCATGAAGATGAAGAACTTCTTTATGGCAGGAGTGATGCTGGAACAGCCTATTTATATGGGTGGCAAAATCAAGACTGGCTACCAGATGGGAAAGCTGGGCGTTCAGATGGCGCAATTGGGTAAACAACTCTCACGTGAAGAAGTGGTTGTTTCGGTGTATGAAGGCTATCAGCAACTTGTTAAGGCCAAGGAGATGAGAGTGGTGGCGTTGAAATATGACTCATTGCTCATTCAACTGACCAAGGAGGTGAATGGAGCTGTGCGGCATGGTTTGGCAAGCCGTAATGATGAATTGAAGGTGTTGGTGAAGAAGAATGATGCTGAATTGAAGATACGGCAGGCAGAAAATGGCATTCGTCTGGCAAAGATGAATCTGTGCCAGTTGATGGGGCTTCCTCTTCATACCGATGTGGATGTGGAAGAGGATGTGGATACGGCGTTTGTGGCCTTGGTGGATAATGATGCGCAGGTGGATGGACGTGTCGAGGCGCAGATTTTGCAACTGAAGACCCAGTTGGCTGAACAGAAGGTGAAGCTGGAGCGTTCCAACTATCTGCCTCAATTAGGTTTGATGGTGCATGCTGGGATGTTAGATGGCATGGAGTTGATGGGCAACAAGATGTTTAAGGATAAATTGAATTTTGTGGCAGGTGTGGTGCTGAAGGTGCCGTTGTTCCATGCTTGGGAGGGACGGAATAAGGTGGCGGCAGCCAAAGAGGAATTGGAGCAGGAACGGTTGATGCAAGCAGACCTGCTGGATAAGATGAATTTGGAGTTGCAGCAGAAAGCGAACCTTGTGGATGAGGCTGTGTTGGAACTGATGCTTCGAAAACGAAATTTGGAACAATGTCAAGAGAATCTGCGCGTGAGTCAAGGAAACTACAGCGTAGGGTTTGAAACGCTCAGTGATTTGTTGACTGCACAAATGTTGTGGCAACAGGCATACTCCGAATTGGTGGAGTCGGAATATCAGGTCAAGACTAAAATGATGCAGTGGCGCAAGGCTGCAGGGCGGATAGACCTGTAACCTTGAGCGTGGTGACAACCTTAAGATAAAATACTAGGGAAGATTCTCCTATCTTTTCTTGTCCATGCCTGCTTGGCAGTAGGCAAGGGCAATTTTCCATGCGCCTCGACCGCCCCAACGGGTGTAGAGGCGCAAAGTGTTAGCAAGAAGTTTTTCGGAGAACGTGGGGTGGAAGTTGTCGTCAAGGAAGATAGTGAGGGCTTTGGATGCCATCTTGTACTTCTTGCACTTGCCCGTCATCTTTTCGTTCTGCATCTTGCCCAAGAGAATCATGGCACGCAGGTAGAGCGGATAGATGAGTCGGTCAAGGTGCGGATGTATGCATGTGAGGTTTTGGGCGTGATGGACGGAAAGGGGCTGGAGGATGGATGACTGAAGGTCGTTGATGGCAACAGTCAGAGTGCGGATGAGCAGTTTGTAGTTCATGGAGAAACTTTCGCCCGTGATGCTGTTTTCATGCACGTGAATGGTGTGGAAGGCGCGTTCGGTGAACCACAGGATGCGAGGTTGGTGCAGCATGGCACGAAGCCCCAGTTCCCAGTCGTTCCAGATGCGGCATTCGGTGTTCCATGCACCGATGTCTTTCAGGAAACGAGTACGGAACACCATGCCTTGGGTGTTGAGCACGCTGGAGAGAATCTGTACACGGGGGTCGTTAGAGGCGATAAAGTCGCGTACCGTCTCTTTGCCATTGACGAGTTGCTTGGTGGGCACGGCTATCATATCGTAGTTTTCGGTGGGCAGACGGTTCATCGTGTAGATGAAGTCGTAGTCGAAGTCATCATCGCTGTCGAAGAAATAGACCCACTCCGTCTTGCACGATTTGAGTCCTTTGTTTCTGGCTGCCGATGCTCCAGGGAAGGTTTCCTTGAGCAAAGAGATGTTGGGACGATCCTTGATGTACTGCTCGCAGAACTGATACGTTCCGTCCGTACTTTCGTTATCAACAATGATGATTTCTGTTGGAGCCATACTCGACTTGCGGATGCGGTCGAGTGTCTTGCCGATATATTCACGTCTGTCCTTTACGGGGACGATTATGGTTAAATCCATAGTGCCTTTATGTTAATTTGGTTGCAAAGGTAATGAATAAAGTGAAAAGTGAAAAATGAAAAATGAAAAATTTGCTACTGCAGTGGGAAAAACTAAAAACTAAAAACTAAAATCTAACTGAATACATTGTTTTTCTCTCAAAATGTGTCATGTAACCCAAACTTTTAGTTTTTGGTTTTTAGTTTTTGGTTTTTAGTTTTATTAGTTCTTGGTTTTTTCGTATTTTTGCAAAAAATCTTGCGATAGCGATGCGTATTCTTCTTCTTGGTGACTATTCTAACGTGCATGCCACGCTTGCCGAGGGCTTCAGGGCCTTGGGGCATGAGTGCGTGGTGGCAAGTGATGGCGACAAGTGGAAGGACTATCCGAGGGACATCGACCTGAGACGTGCGTTTGGATGGAAGGGAAACGCCTCCTTTCTTTGGCGGCTGATGAAGGCCTTGCCCACGTTTCGTGGCTATGATGTGGTGCAACTCATCAATCCCATCTTTTTGGAACTGAAGGCTGAGCGGATAGCTCCCTTCTACCGCTACCTGCGTCGCTACAACAAGAAGGTGGTGCTGGGTGCGTTCGGAATGGATTTCTATTGGGCATCCGTGAACACCTACCAGCGTCCGCTTCGCTATAGCGATTTCAATATGGGTGATACCATCCGGACGGATGCTGAGGCGGAACTCTATCGCAAGGAGTGGGTCGGCACTTCGAAGGAGGTGTTGAACAAGTTGATTGCTGAGGATTGTGACGGCATCGTGGCAGGATTGTACGAGTATTGGGTGACGTATCAGCCGTTCAAGGAGAAGCTGCGGTTCATTCCTTTCCCCATCAAGATGCCGGAAACGTCGGCGGCGACCTCTTGTGCCAAGACTGGGAGGGTGACGGTGTTTGTGGGTATCAGCAAGAATAGGAGTGCCTACAAAGGTACGGACATCATGCTACGAGCCACCCAAGCGGTGCAGGAGAAGTACCCCGACCGTTTGCAGGTGCAGATAGCCGAGGGGGTGCCTTTCGCTCAGTATCAGCACATGATGGATTCGTCGGATGCCATTCTCGACCAACTCTACAGTTACACGCCTGCCATGAACTCGCTGATGGCGATGTCGAAGGGCATCATCAACATTGGGGGGGGCGAACCCGAGAATTATGAGATTTTGGGCGAACAGGAGTTGCGTCCCATCATCAATGTCCTGCCCACGTATGAAAGTTGCTATGAAGAGATGGAGCAGTTGGTGCTTCACCCTGAGCGTATCCCTGCATTGAAACAGCAAAGCATCGAGTATGTGAAGAAGCACCATGACTATCTGAAGGTGGCTCGGCAGTACTTAGACTTCTATCATACCCTTTAGCATATTTCTTAAGATGGGAAACGGGTTGGCTCCTCGGTGCACCATCCACCAACCTGCTTCCTTGACGCTTCGCCACAGGGCTTCCCACGTGCCATACACATACTTGAACACAGCTCCTTTGCTCCTTTGCAGTTTCTGGTTTTCGAGGAAGTGGCTTCCTGTTGTTTCTTTTGGGGTTTTCACGATGGGCTTCGCCACATAAAGGATACGATACCCTGCATCCCGTGCATCCTTCATCCACACCTCCTCTTCGCCAGCGCAGAACCGTTCGCTCCCCAATCCGAAGCGTTCGTCGAACCGCACCTTCACGCCTCGTCTGAAGGTCATTTCGACAGAGCTCACATAGTTGGCGGGGTAGGGGTGCAGTGGGTTCCCTTCCATGTCGAGTGCCTGAAAGTAGATGATGTCGGCTTCTTTGTGTTCTTCGTATGCATGGAAGATGTGGCTGATTAGGGTCTCGTCGTATCGGTTGTCATCATCTGCCACCAGCATGAGGTCTCCCGTCGCGTGTTCGATGGCGTGGTTCCTGTTTCTGCTCAGTCCTTTCCCCTCCAAGAACGTCAGCACCACATCCTCCCGCTCTTTCAGCACGCTTGGCACCTGCTCCATGTACTGCTTGTCCGTCCACTGCATTGACACCACATACTGGACATCGTCACGGGGCGACATCAGCACGTCGGGAACTCGGCTGATTCCCGCGTCAATGGTACATATCAGGATGGAAAGTGTCATAACTGTGTGCAAATTTACAAGTTTTTCGTGAAGTGTTGGCTTTCCGAAGGAGAAAGTTTTGTAACTTTGCGATAAAAAGTGGAAGTGATGGCAGAAGAATTGAAAATCACAGCCAGTTCGAAGGAAGAGAAGTACTTGGAACTGCTGCCGCAAATTCGCTCGGTGGTGGAGGGCGAGACGGACATGATTGCGAATATGGCGAATGTGGCGAGTATGCTGCATGAGACGTTCGGATTTTGGTGGACGGGATTTTACAGGGTCAGCCCCCCGACTCCCGAAGGGGGACTTCTCCTCGGTCCTTTCCAAGGGTCACTTGCTTGTACACGCATCAAGAAAGGGAAGGGTGTGTGTGGTACTGCATGGGAACGGGAGGAAACCGTCATCGTGCCTGATGTGGATGCCTTTCCGGGGCACATCGCCTGTTCGAGTTTGAGCAGGAGCGAGATAGTGGTGCCTGTGTGGAAGGATGGCTTCATTGTAGCCGTTCTCGACATCGACAGCAAGGAACTTGCCACGTTTGATGAGACAGACAAACGATACTTGGAAGAAGTGGTCAAGATGCTGTAACCTCATCCCCTCAAAAGTGGTGTGCTTGACACCTCTGCAGCGACGTGCCCCACATCGATGCACCGACGTGCCCCACGTCGGTCGACCGATGTGGGGCACGTCGGTTTTGGGGATATGGAAGGGCATAACAAACCCTCGCTCTATCATCGCTGACGGGGCGAGGGGTGTGTACACTAACTGTTTAACTGATCTTTAATTGCTAACACGTGTTTTCTTTTACTGGAGGCGGAAGGTGATGGGGAGGGTTTTCTGCATCCTGACCGTTCTGCCTCGCTGTTTGGCGGGTGTCCACTTGCCCATGAGGTGGAGCACACGGAGGGCTTCTTCTTCGAGGGATTTCATCGCCATGAGCCTTTCGGAGGAGGAGTCGGTGTCGTCCTGCTGCTTTGTTGAGGCTCTTTGTGCCGTCACGGTGACGGGGGAACCTCCCAGGTCGTGGGCATTGTTGCTCACCACCTTGAAGTCCGTGCAGGTGCCGTCCTTCTGGATGATGAAGGAGACTATGACTCGTCCTGTGATACTAAGTTCTTGGGCGTCTTCCGGATAGCGGACGTTTTGGCTGACGAGCTGCATGAGGGCTGCTTGACCGCCGGGGTAGGTGGCTGGTTCTTCGCATTCCAGAAAGACCTCGTTGGGGTCGTCGTCGTCGTTATAGACTTCTTGACCCTCCAGAATGATTTTCTTCACGCTCTTCCCATCGATGGTGATGCTGCCATCCTCGTGCCTTTCCGCACCAGGCAGTATCTTGACCAGCGAATCGACTGGAACATCGTTTTGAGTGGCTTTTGTTTCAACTGCGCTGTGATGCACGACGACCGTATCTAATGGTAACTCTCGCAGAGCCTTGGTTTTGATGACAATGGCACCATTCTTGGCTTTCTCTCCATAGACAGTGGTGGCAGAGGCTCCTGTCAGCACACAGACCTCCTCGATGTCTTCTTTGCGTGAAATGTTGAGGAGTTTGAACATATCCTCGTCTTCCATCAAGTTGACATTTTTGCCGAGTTTGGATGTGTTGACATCGATGATTTTGCCATCTACGATGAAGAGGGGTTCTTTGCCGCCGGCAGGTGGCAGGTCTTCAGCCGTCGGCTCGGTGATCGTCTCCACGGGAAGTGCTTTGGGGGATGGAGAGTTGAGCAGGGGCACTTCTTTGTTTTCCAGCGTCGTGACGATGTCTTCCACGGGGTCGGTTTCGGCAGGGGTGGCGAAGGCGCTGATGGTGAGTGCCGCCACGGGAATGGCGCAGAGTGCTTTGAGCATGAGCCATCGGTTAGAAGGTTTCTGGTACATCATCAGAATGCGCTTCTTGAGGGAGCCGTGGTTGAGGTTGTTGGTGAATGGTTGTAGCCGAATCCCCACTACCTTCGTCACCAGCAGTTGCTGATAGGCTTTCGCGTCGATGCCTTGATGGATGACCGCTTGGTCAGCCTCATATTCATGCACCGCCTTGAGGTCGCGGCTGATGAACCACACGAAGGGATTGAACCACTGGAAGGTCTTCATCGCCTCGAGCAGCAGGAGGTCGTAGGTGTGACCCAGACGGATGTGCTCCTGCTCATGGGTGAGGATGTGCTGACGGTGGGTTTCGTAATCCTTCACGCTCATGACGATGTAGCGGAAGATGCTGAATGGTGGGATGTCGCCTTTCAGCAGCACGACCGTGTTGCCCCGTGTGTCGGTGTGACGCAATCCTTTGTGCATCAGTCGAAGGAGTGAGAGGGCTTGCATCAGCGTGAGCAGCAGCATCACCGCCACGCCTGTCAGATACACGCCTTCCACTACTTGCACCCACGTGATGCGGGGGTGCTCCTCCGTCTGCACCACCAGCATGGGTGTGGTGTCCTCTTCCATCAGCGTCTCCATCTGATAAAACTCTTCGTTGATGACCGTTGGGTGCTCCGTCGTGAAGTGGAACAGCGGCACGATGAGGGATGCGACCATGATGCTCAGCAGCATGCAGCGGTTGAACCGATGGAAGGTCTCTTTGCTCAGCAGGAAAAAGAAACAGCTGTAGAGGAGTGCCAAGGTGATGGCGGATTTGAGGATGTATAGCATGAAATCAGATTATTTTTGTTTATTGTTGATGAGTTCCACGATTTCTTTCAGGTCTTCTTCCGACACCTCTTCCTGTTTGGCGAAGAAGGAGAGCATCGACTTGAAGGAGCCGGCGAAGAAGGTGCTCTTCACTTCCTTCATCACACGTTGAGTGTATGCTTCTCTCGTAATCAGCGGAGTGAACACGAAGGTCTTGCCGCCTCCCTCCTGCTTGCGCGAAGTGATGAACCCCTTGTTCGTCAGAATCTTCAGGAAGGTGGCAATGGTGGAGTAGGCAGGTTTCGGTTCGGGATACTGCTCAATGATTTGATGAGTGGTAAGCCCCCCTCCTCCTTCGGGGGCTGGGGGGCTCCACAGGATGTTCATGATTTCCATCTCCGCTCTTGTCAGTTGTCGTTCTTCGTTGTTATGTTTCATATCTGTTTAATGTTTTAGATTTCGCTGCAAAGATAATCTAATTCTTTAGATACCTCCAAACAAAACACACACAAAAATGAATATCCAACAAATACTTTAACCTTTTTTGTTAGATATTCACCCGTTTGTAGTAGATATTAAGAAATGGTGGACGTGAAATCAAAAAAAAGATGGTGAATTCTTGCAATGTTTTTCGGTTGTGTGTGTATATTTGTATAGAAAGAACTCAAAATGAAGACAGAAAACAACAACCTCATTCCTGACTTGCTCCAGCAGAAACGGACGGCACAAGAGCGACTGCTGACACTCTACGGGCAGATGGTGTTCCGTTTGGTGGCAAGAATCGTGGAACGGAGGGAGGATGCCGAAGAGGTGTATCAGGATGTGTTCATCAAGGCCTTTCGCAACATCGGCACCTACGACGGGAATCAGGCTTCGCTTGCCACATGGCTGGGGCGCATCGCCTACAATGAGGCACTGAACTTTGTGCGGATGAAGAGGCCGACGCTCGTCTATCTGGATGACCACGATATGGACTTGGAGGAGATGGAAGATGAAGCATATACGCCAGACAACGAGCGCACCATCGAATGTATGGAACAGGCGTTGCAGCATCTGCCTCCCCACGAACAGAGCCTTCTCACGATGTTCTACTTCGATCATCTGAGTTTGAAGGAGATTGCTTACATCACCAGTTCCATCCCTTCGACCGTGGCTTCCCAACTGAGCCGAATCAGAAATAAACTTTATAGAATCATGCAAAAACGTTGAAACTATGAACGAGAAAGACATAGAGACCCTCATGGAGCGCGACACCCTTCTGCGCGAAGCCATCAGCCGACAGGAACAGCAACTCCCGCCGATGCCCAGCGATTTGAATGCCCGATTGATGCAACGCATGGAGCAGTTGAACGGGAAGCCTAAACGCCGCATCTGGCTATATGTGGTTTCAGGCGTGGCTGCCAGTATGTTGCTGCTACTGACCTTTAGTCCCCCGCCCCCCAAAGGGGGAGGGTTGAGACAACCGGAGCCGGATGGAAAGTCTGTTGTGGCACAGCAAGCCCCACCCAAGCAGACCATCACGGAGAAGGAGCCTGATGTGGTGGAGCAGAAGGCGGTGGCGGTGGTGGACGAAGCTGAGCCTGTGCAGCAGGTGGCGCCCCAGAAGAAAGTGGTGGCGAAGAGGCAAGAGGCTGTGGAGGAAGAAGAGAAGGCTCAAGAGCTGCCCCCCGCCCCGGCAGCGGAGGAACTGATGGCGGTGGTCGAAGAGCCTGCGTATGCCCCCATGATAGAAGACCCGTATGCCTTCGTCATGAACCAGATTCAGGACATTCGCTCACGTGGCGAGCGCTTGCAAGGGGAGGTGGCACTGATGGTAAAATAATAACAATTTAAATAGCATAACAATGAAAAAACTATTCACGCTCGTGCTGTTGGTGGCGATATGCCTGACAGCACAGGGACAGCAACCCAATGAACAACTTCGTCAGCTGGAGGATTATTTCCGTCAGCAGGGCTATCGTATCAGACACACACAGTCGAACTTCCAAGGGAACGAGGCCGTCAGGCATACCTTTCAGGTCATGCTCACGGAGAACACGTTCGTACCAACTTTTGTGCAAGTCCCGAGCGAGGAAGTGAGGCAGATGGTGCTCAGCAAGCGTGACAGCGTCAATGCCCAGCGCATGAAGAAGCTGGAGCAGGCCACCGACTCCATCCGCACCGCTTTCGCCATGCTGGGCAAGCAGGCCTCGGAGAGCTATATGTATGAGTACCACAAGGAGGGCGTGGACACCATCAAGTACTCGTTGGCATTCCGTCAGGACGATGACTCGCTCCTCACCACGCGCATCAAGAACAACGTGTATTTCTCCAATGCCCGCGAAGTGGCCAGTTTCGACTACCATCAATCTTACGACAGCATCCATCAGGGCGACATCATGTTGGGCAACTACATACATTGGTGCGACGAGCCCAACGGCATTGCGTACGACGCGATGAAGCCCTTTGACATTGCCGCCTTCGAAGTGCTGATTCAGCCAGTCCTGAAACCCGTCAAGAAACTGAAGGGTGTGAAGACCTATCCCGTCTATTGGCGGCACGACAAGGGGTTTGATGACGACATCGTGAATGGCCATCTCAGCCATAAGACCACGCGCCATAGCACGTATGGCGACAACAGTCACACGGGGTTGACGACGGGCACCTACTATTTCATCCCTGCACAGTATGAGACGGAAGCCAACACTCTGTACGAACAGTTGGACTCGATAGCATACAACTACATCAACCGTCATCCCGAGCAGCCATACGAATATGATTTCACCAAACGTATCCCTGTCCAGAATCCTGCTGACCTGCTCCGTGGAATAAGCTATAAGGATAGTGATGAATACCACCTCAAATGGACTCGCGACGATGTCGGCTTCCACATCCTCTTCCTCACCACGCAAGGTGAACTTTGGATACCCAGAGACTGGCGAAAGTTGAAGAGTTACATCAACGGAAAGTTGATTTATCGGAAGGATGTGAAGTGAAAGTGATTTTACCTAAAATTGCTCCAAGATGCGGATGCGCTCCTCCGTGCTTGGATGGGTGCTGAAGAGGGATTGGAGATTGTCGAAGAAACTTTGCTTGAGTTTCTTCGGATGGATGATGTAGAGTTGGGCGATGTCCTCGCGGTCAATGTGTCCAAGCCCAGGATAAGCGGAAATCTTGCGGAGGGCGGAGGCAAGGGCACGAGGATTGCGGGTCAACTCTGCTCCACCAGCATCGGCCATGAACTCCCGTTTGCGCGAGATGGCAAAACGGGTGAGCAGGGTGAGGAAGTAGGCGATGGCTGCACACACGATGGCGGCAATGATGACCACAACAATCGCCACACCACCGTTACCGTTCTTGCTGTTGGAGCGGCGAGACGAAAGGCCACCCCACAGGAAGGCACGCAACACACCACGGGTGAGCAGGGTGAGGAGGGTGGAGAGGATGCCGACGAAGACGATGCTGACGATGAGCACACGGGTATCGCGGTTGCGAATGTGGGTCAGTTCGTGGGCAATCACGCCTTCCAGCTCGTCGTCGTCCAGATAGTCGATGATGCCTCGTGTCAGCGTCACCGTGTACGACTTCTGGTTGATGCCCGAAGCAAAGGCGTTCAGTTGTGGGTCTTCGATGATGTTCACCTTCGGCATGGGCATACCGCAGCTCATGCAGAGGTTCTCCACCAAGTTATACACCCGTGGGTTTTCCTTGCGTTCCAGCGGCTTGGCTTCTGTGGCGTGTTGAATCATCTGGGCGTTGAAGAGGTAGGCAATGACAAGCCAGATGCTGACGATGACAACTGCCCACGGTGCCCAACCAAGCCATATCTCATTGATGGTGTCGGTGTCGAAGTAGAGTTGTTCTTGGCCGTAGCTATCGTAGGTGGTTTGGAATCCGAAGATGCAACAGAACACCCATAGCATCCCCAAAATGATGCATGGGAACATCAGGAGCAGCACCATGCTGTTCCAGTTGTTTCGTGCAATTTGAGATTGAATGCCAATATATTGCATACGTTTCTCTGTTTACTTGCATCGCGTTAGCCCTCCCCCTTTGGGGGCGGGGGGCTAAAACTTAATCTCGGGTGCCTTTTCCACAGCGGCGCGTTGCGAAGCCTCAATTTCGTACATCGCTTCCTTGTGGAAACCGAACATGCCAGCGAGGATGTTGGCAGGGAATGTCTGCACAGCGTTGTTCAGCTCGCGAGTGGCAGAGTTGAAGTAGCGGCGTACGGCAGCCAGCTTGTTCTCGATGTCGGAGAGTTCGCCTTGTAGCTGAAGGAAGTTCTGGTTGGCTTTCAGGTCAGGATAAGCCTCCAGTGTCACCTTCAAACCTGCCAGTGCGGAGGTCAGCATATTGTCTGCCTGAATCTTGTCTTCGATGCTGTTGGCGTTCACGGCAGCCGAACGGGCGGCTGTGACAGCCTCCAAGAGTTCCTTCTCGTGCTCGGCATAGCCCTTTACGGTAGCCACCAACTGAGGCACAAGGTCGTAACGTTGCTTCAGCTGCACGTCGATGTCAGCAAAAGCATTCTCGCGATTGTTGCGAAGTTTCACAAGGTTGTTGTAGATGCCGATGATAGCGAACACCAGCACAGCAATGACGACAATAACAATAATCAGTGTCATAATGTGATAGTTTTAGTAGTTTGTTATTTGATATTTCGTTGCAAAGATACTACAAAACAATAGGTTTTCTTCAATTCATTTTGTATTTTTAGTGTTTTTTAAGGAGAAAACTCGTACCTTTGCAGCTAAATTCGTAAATTGTAAATCGTAAATCATAAAATAGTAAACGAACATGATGACAGCAAAAGAGATACGTGAGTCTTTCAAAAAGTTTTTTGAGAGTAAGGAACACCTCATTGTACCGTCGGCTCCGATGGTTGTGAAGGACGACCCGACGCTGATGTTCACCAATGCAGGTATGAACCAGTTTAAGGACATCATTCTGGGTAATGTGACACCCAAGAGCCGCCGACAGGCAGACTCGCAGAAGTGCCTCCGTGTGAGCGGTAAGCATAACGACCTCGAAGAGGTGGGACACGATACCTACCACCACACCATGTTCGAGATGTTAGGCAACTGGTCGTTTGGAGACTACTTCAAGAAGGAGGCGATTTCATGGGCATGGGAGTACATTGTGGATGTGCTGAAGATTGATCCGAAAGACCTCTATGCTACGGTGTTTGAGGGAAGTCCCGAAGAAGGGCTTTCGCGCGACGATGAGGCTGCTGGCATCTGGGAGCAGTTCCTGCCGAAAGACCACATCATCAATGGCAACAAGCACGATAACTTCTGGGAAATGGGCGACACGGGTCCTTGTGGCCCTTGTTCGGAGATTCACATCGACAGCCGTTCCGAGGAGGAGAAGGCAAAGGTGCCAGGTCGTGAACTGGTGAACAAAGACCACCCACAGGTCATCGAGATATGGAACCTTGTGTTCATGCAGTATAACCGCAAGGCAGATGGTTCGCTCGAAGGGCTTCCAGCCAAGGTGATTGATACGGGTATGGGTTTCGAGCGTCTGGTGCGCACGTTGCAGGGCAAGACTTCCAACTATGACACCGACGTGTTCCAGCCACTTATCAAGGTGTTGGGCGACATGGCAGGTTGTAAGTATGGAGAGGACGAGAAGAAGGACATCGCCATGCGTGTGGTGGTTGACCACCTCCGTGCTATCGCCTTCGCCATTGCCGATGGTCAGTTGCCATCCAATGCCAAGGCTGGTTATGTTATTCGTCGTATCTTGCGCCGTGCCGTGCGATACGGCTACACGTTCCTCGGTCAGAAGGAGGCGTTCATCTATCAACTTGTGCCTACACTTGTGGCTGAGATGGGCGATGCTTTCCCCGAGATTGCTGCTCAACAGAAACTGGTGATGAAGGTAATGCAGGAAGAGGAGAGTTCTTTCCTCCGCACTCTTGAAAACGGTATCAAACTCTTGCAAGGTGTCATCGACGAGACGAAGGCACAGGGCAAGACGGAGATTGCAGGCGACAAGGCGTTCACCCTCTTCGACACCTTCGGCTTCCCACTTGACTTGACTGAACTGATTTGTCGTGAACAGGGCTTTACGGTGGATGAAAAGGGCTTTGATGTTTGTATGCAGGAGCAGAAGAACCGTGCCCGCAATGCCGCCGAGGTGAAGATGGGCGACTGGGTGATGGTGAATGAGGCTGAGAGTGAATTTGTGGGTTACGACTATACGGAATACACGGCTCACATTATTAAATATAGAGAGGTGCAGCAGAAGAAGCGCACCGCCTACGAGGTCATTCTCGACAAGACCCCCTTCTATGGCGAGATGGGTGGCGAGGTTGGCGACTCGGGTGTGCTCGTCAGCGAAAACGAAGAAATTCAGGTGCTCGACACGAAGAAGGAGAATGGTGTGGCCATCCACATCGTGAACAAATTGCCCGAAGACCCCACGGCTGACTTCATGGCTTGTGTGGATGTGGAGAAGCGTCGTGCCATCGAGGCCAACCATACTTGTACCCACCTTCTTGACGAGGCTCTGCGTGAAGTGCTCGGCACCCATGTGGAGCAGAAAGGTTCGCTCGTCACGGCTGACGGCTTGCGTTTCGACTTCTCTCACTTCGAGAAGGTCACTCCTGAGCAGATTCGTGAGGTGGAGCATCTGGTCAACGCCAAGATTCGTGAGGACATCTCGCTGAAGGAATACCGCGACTACCCCATAGAAAAAGCTCGGGAACTCGGTGCCATCGCCCTGTTCGGTGAGAAGTATGGCGACAAGGTGCGTGTCGTTCAGTTCGGCACCTCGGTGGAGTTCTGTGGTGGTTGCCATGCACAGAGCACGGGTCGCCTTGGCATGATGAAGATTGTGAGCGAAAGCAGTATTGCCGCTGGTGTGCGCCGTATCGAAGCGATTACGGGCAAGGCGGTGGAAGAAACCCTTGATCGTATGCAGGATTTCATGACCGACCTGAAGGGATTGCTCAACAATGCGCCCGATCTCATGGCGACCGTCCAGAAAGCCATCGCCGACAACAAGGAACTGCAGGCGCAGGTGGATGAGTTCAAAGCGCAGAAGGCCAAGCAGTTCAAGCAGATGCTGGTCGAGAAAGCCTGTGACGTGAATGGTGTGAAGGTCATCGCAGGTGTGCTGCCCATCGAACCGCAACACGCCAAAGATATGGCTTTCCAACTTCGTGCCCAGTTCCCCGAACGTCTGCTCGTCGTCATCGGCAGCGAAATCAACGGCAAGCCCACCCTCACTGTCTCCATCTCCGATGACCTCGTGAAGGAAGGCAAGAACGCAGGTCAATATGTGCGTGAGGCAGGCAAACTCATCCAAGGTGGCGGCGGTGGTCAGCCCCACTTCGCCACAGCTGGTGGCAAGAACCCCGAAGGCTTGAAGTCGGCGGTCGATAAGATTGTGGAGTTGGCAGGGCTGTAAAGCAAGTATCCATATATTATATAAAGGGCGACTTCCCGTGTGGAGGTCGCCCTTTTTGTAGGGTTGATTTCATGCTGTTTGCCTTGTGCTTATTACAGAAATATTGTTCTTTTTGTACAATAAGGAAAGGAATCGTTCGTTATTGATATGTACGATATGCACAAAGGACAAATGGATGGATTGAAACTTTGGGTGTTGCTGCTGGTGGTGTTCATGGGTAGCACAAAGGGGTGGGCGCAGTTTGGCGACCCACGGGAAAGGATGAGCCTGTCGGCAGCTGTCGATGGTGGCACAAACACGGATTTTACATGGCGAAGGTCAGAACATGGTGAGCGGCTGGCTGGTGGACGGATGGAGCAGGGGGTGAGTGTGCGGGTCCGGTCGAGTGTGCAGTTGCTGTCAAGCAAGAAGGTGATGTTGTCACTGTCGCCATTTTACAATTTCAGCAACCGCAAACTATGTACGGAGTGGGGGAGTGAACGATTGAACTTCACGCTGCCGACGGAGCATCACCATTATGGTGGTTCGCTTATGCTGACCTATAACCTGCAAGCATGGGGAAAACCGTTGACGTTTATCGGAGTGGGAACAGGTAACTTCTCACAATATGGCTACGAAAATGCGTCGGGTATGGTGGGCGGAATGATGGCTGTGACGCGGAACCGTAGCACCTTTCTCGGCATTGGTGTCATCTATCTGTTGGGTACATCGGTCACTTGGCCGCTCTATCCGCTGATTATCTATTCCCACAAGTTTGACGATCGTTGGAGCCTCAGCTGCATGGAGGCATACAATTATCTCTATTATCAGGTTTCGCCTAAGGTGAAGTGTGCTTTGGGCATGGAGTTGGAGGCAGATAAGTTCTATTTCCGTCCGAAGACGGCAGATTTGCCCAAGAAGGCGATGCTGAGCCAAGTGTCGGAACGTGTGGGGTTATTTGCCGATGTACAAGCCACGAAGGAACTGACGTTGAGCCTTGGTGCGGGAGTGGACGTACCTTTCTATGGTCGTCTGCGCGAAAGTGGTTACAACCACAACTACATGACTTTGCGTGGCAAGACGAAGCCATTTGTGAAGATGAAAGCGAAGTTTAGTCTGATGAGGAAATAATGCCCACTCATTATTGTTGACCGTCCAACAAGGTTTGTTCCTTCGGCCAGTTGACGAAGAAGACACGTTTGGTAGCGCGAGTAATGGCGGTGTAGAGCCAACGGAAGTAGTCGGGAGAGAGAAGTTCTTCGGTCATGTAGCCTTGGTCGATGAAGACGTTTGTCCACTGTCCGCCTTGTGCCTTGTGGCAAGTGACGGCATAGGCGTATTTGATTTGTAGGGCGTTGTAGTAGGGGTCTTGGCGCAGGGCCTTGAGGCGATCTTGTTTGGAACGGAGGGTGGGGTCGCCAGCATAGTCTTCCATGATATTATTATATAATGTGTCCTGCTGTGCCTTGGTGAGGGCGGGGGCTTCAGCTTGGAGGGTGTCGGTGAGGACGGTCAACTCCATTTGGAAGTCATCGTAGTCAGGAAACTCCAAGGTGGCATCGGCGAAGGTGAAGCCGTAAAGATTGCGCTCGTTGCGGATGCGACGCACAATAGCAGTATCTCCGTTGGCAATGAAGTCGAAGGGCACTGTTTCAGCCTCTTCCACCGTCTTGCCCTCTTCCTTGGCATTGGCAATCAGTTCGAGTGCCAGTTTTTCCGTCCAATGATAGTTGTTCTTAGCCACCATGAGCATGTCGCCGCCTTCGAGGGGTTCTTCTCTCCAGAGGATTTGGGCACGGATGCCGTTATTGTAGAGGTTGGCACGTTTGTTGCTTCGGGTCACGACGATGGTTTCATCCTCCCCGTCGCGGTGGTAGCACTCTTCGAGGGATTCGATGAGCTCGTTGCCAGGGATGTTGTACACGTCGGGGAAGCCATTGAAGCAAATCTTGGGGAAGGTGAAGATGGCTTCGTCGTTGAGCAGGGTGCGCAGGTGGGTGGCGTTCCAGAGAATGCCCGACTGTTCTGCTTGTCGCACCACTTCGGTGAGGGTGTGACTGATGATGTGAAGCCCATAGCCGCCCATGTAGTCATCTTGCAGGGCAGGGCTTTCCTCGTCGCCGACGGGTGGCAACTGGGCGGTGTCGCCCATGAGGATAAGCCGACACCCCTTGCCGCCATAGACGAAGTGGATGAGGTCGTCGAGCAGTCGCCCCGTTCCGTAAATACTGCCAGAGAGGTATTCGTCATTGGCTATCATGGAGGCCTCGTCGCAGATGAAGAGGAGGTTCTGCCGCATATTGTAGTTGAGGGTGAAGATGCTGTCCTTGTCGATGGACTTCTGCCGGTAGATGCGCTTATGGATGGTGAAGGCCGGATGGTCGGCATAGAGGGAAAAGACTTTGGCGGCTCGTCCCGTGGGAGCCATGAGTACACATTCGCGGTCGAGCTGTTCCATCGTCTTGACAAGGGCACTAACCAGCGAGGTTTTTCCTGTGCCAGCAAACCCTCGGAGGATGAACACCGAATCGGCTTCGGGCGAGAGGATGAATTTGCAGAGCGAATCGAGCACTTTTGCTTGGTCGTTGGTTGGTTTTAGACCGAAATGATGCAAAATCAGTTCTTTTAGGTAGTCATTTATCATCTTTTTTCAAAAAAAAACTCAAAGTTGTGGTCACAATTAAAAATTTTGCATTATTTTTGCAACGAATATAGTGATTATTCATGAGCTGGACGAAGAAAAAGCCAAAAACTCGTGCTTCGGACGGTAAAATTGAGTGGAAAAAACAAAAAATTAACAAAACATATCATGAAAAAAAGTGTTATCAATGGCATCCTTGTACTTTGTACATTGGGTTTGGTCGTAGCTTGCTTCTACAGCATCTACAACGACATTGCCTTCGACGAAGAGAAGGCAGCACGTGAGAAACTGGTTATTGCTCGTCTGATGGAAATCCGCGATGCAGAGGAGCAGTACAAGATGACGTTCGGTGAGTACTGCGGCACCATCGACTCGCTCATTGACTATGTGAAGAATGGTAAGACGGTGGATAAAATCATCAAGGAAGGTGAATTGACCGACGACCAGTTGGAATCAGGCATGACGGAGCGGGAAGCTGTGGCAAAGGGCATCATCAAGCGTGACACCGTTTGGATGACGGCTGCCGAGAAGCTGGGCATCGCCAATCCCGACTCTATGAAGTATGTACCAGTGGGTCGCAAGGCAGACGGCACCATCGCCTTCATCCAGCAATCCACTTTCGACCCCTCTGTCTATGACACTGTCTATCAGGGCATCATCGAACTGCGCAAGAAGGCCTCGTTCAACATGAAGAGCAACGAATTCGATATGTTGGTTGAGTTCCGTGCCCGTTTGGAGGACTATATGGACGGTATGAGCGAGAAGAAAATCAAGAACCTGAAGGCTGACTTGAAGAAGCGTCACAGAAACCGCGCAGAGCTGATGCTCGACAACGAGGACCACACGGAGGGTGAATGGTATGGACTCCGCATCGGCGACCTCGATGACACGAACAACAAGATGGCTGGTAACTGGGAATAATCTTATTTACCACTTGACAATTCACAAATTTGATGGCAGAAAATCAGATTAACAATAGAAGTTTGTCCATTCGGCTCTGCTCGAATGGACTTTCTTTTTGTACCTACGCGCCTGGGCAGAAAGAGCCGTTCACGTATAAGGCGTGGGATGTAAACCACACCATCTCGTTGGCAGCCAACATGAAGGATGCCTTGATGAACGAGCCGATGCTCAAGCAGGAGTATCAGCGGGTGAACGTGCTGATTACCACGCCGCACTTCACCACCGTGCCCGTGGCGGCATTTCAGAAGGAGGACATCGGGACGGTGTACCCATTTGTCTTCCCCAAAGACAAGCCTCTACACGTCAGCTATAACGTCTTGCGTCGTTCGGGTATCGCCATTGTTTTCGGGTTGGACAAAAATATCCACCAGTTGCTGCTTGACGACTTCCCTCGTGCCCGATTCTATGCCTCAGCCAGCACGTTGATAGAGTTCTTCAGCGAGAAGAGCCTTTTCGGGCAGGGCAAGAAGATGTATGTCTATTTGCATGAGAAGGAGATGACCGTCTATGCCTTTGAGCAGGGCAGGATGCTGTTTGTCAACACGTTCCCCGTGGTGAGTGTGGCGGATATGCAGTATTACGCGCTGAACGTGTGGAAGGAACTGGGCTTTGACCAAGTCGATGATGCCCTCTGCATCGTGGGCGACAGCGAACCGAGGTGTACGGAACTCTCCGAGAAAATCACCTATTTCCTTCAGAACGTCTCTGTCATCGAGCGTGGTGAAGACTTCAAGGACAAACTGACACAAGGCAACCAACTCATCCCCTACGACCTGCAAACCCTGCTCATCTGCGGATTCTGAGTTATGCGCATCATCAGAGGAAAATACAAGGGGAGGCACATCCCCACACCGACAGGCTTCAAGGCACGTCCGACGACCGATTTCGCCAAGGAGGGGCTGTTCAACATTTTGGAGAACGTCTATGTCGATTTTGATGAGGCACCTACAGCACTCGACCTCTTTGCCGGTACTGGTTCCATCGGCATCGAACTGGCATCACGTGGATGCAGCAAGGTCGTGTCGGTGGAGAAGGATTTCAAGCACTGGCAGTTCCTTGTGCGGGTGCAGAAAGAGTTGCAAGCCAAAGAGTGGGTGCCGCTGAAGGGGGACGTATATAAATATGTACGCGCGTGTAAGGAACGCTACGACATTATCTTTGCCGACCCTCCATATGCCCTCGACACCCTGCAAGACATCCCTGATGCCGCCCTCCCCCTGTTGGCCGACGGTGGCATCTTCATCCTTGAACACGGTAAAGACCGCACCTTCGCTGCCCATCCCCGTTTCGTTGCCCACCGCAACTACGGCAGCGTGAACTTCTCCTTTTTCCAGTGAGTTTTCCAGTTCGATACATTTTCATTAGCTCTAACAAAACACTCCCGACCGTGCACTTCACAAATCTGCATGGTCGGGAGTTTTTTTATTGGATATGGGAGAGGATTACATGAACCGTCTGCCACCACCTGAGCGACCGCCGCCAGGACGTCCGCCACCACCTGGACGACCACCGCCGAAGCCACCCCACATGCTGCGTTCGTTCTCGGTGCCGTTGGCGTTCTTCCCACCGAAGATGTTGAGTTTGTAGATGACGTGCAACATGCCGTAGGAGTAGATGGCGTTGTAGCGAGAGTCGCTACTGCGGTAGGCATCGATGGTGCGGCTGATGTTGCTACGGTTCTGCAAGATGTCGTTCCACTGGAGGCTGATGGTCAGGGCATTACCTCTCAGGAAGGATTTGCTCACCTGTGCGTTCCACAGGAGTTCGTTGGTGTTCATGCTGGCTGATGAGTAACCACGGCGGCTGCTTTCGCTGATGTCGGTGGAGAAGGAAAGGCCGTTGTTGAAGTTGAGGTTGAACTCGGTGCCATAGCTGAACGACCAAGTGTCGAGGTTGCCAGAGGTGATGACCGAGTTGCGTGAACTGTTGTAATCGACATTGCCGTTGATGCTTACCTCAAACCAATCCTTGCGGAAGCCGAAGCCCAGATTCTCATTCACGCCCACCGTGTTTGTCTTCGAGCGGTCATCGTCATACTTGGTAGGGTCAAGGTAGCTGACGCTGTGTCTGTAGTTCATCGAGGTGAAGCTTCTGACGGTAAAGTAGTTGTTCTTGTCGAGCGACATATTGAAGCCGCCACCTACGTTAGCGTTCCAGTTGCCGTTGATGTTTTCAGGTTGTGTGGTGCTCACACCCGTCGCCTCGTCGTAGTAGGTTCGGTTGCTGATGCTGTTTTGTGTCACGCTGCCGCCTGCCCAGGCAAAGATGCCGCGCTGGTGCTCCATCTGGAAGGTGTTGAAGTTGATGCGCATATTGTGGCTGAACGAGGGTTTCAGGCCTGGATTACCCTTCGTGATGTTCAGTGGGTTGGAGTCGTCGGTGATGTCGAGCAAGTTGGTCATGCTGGGTTGCGAGGTGCGCCCACGGTAGAACATACGCAGGTTGGTTTGCTTGTCGAAGTTGTAACGGAAGTCGAGATTGGGGGCGAAGTTGAACACGTTGCGTGTGATGGTGGGGTACTCTGTGCCCATATACTTGTAGTCGAGCACGCTGTGCTGAGGCAGGAGGTCGATGCCGGCACTGAAGTTATAGTCGTCGGTCACCTTGCGGAAGCTCACGCTGATGGTGTGGTCGAAGTTCTTATAGACGGAGTACTGGCTCAGCTTGTTGGCAGCTGAATCCACGTCGGCTCCGTAGAGCAGATGTCCGTGTGTGAGCAGATAGTCAATTGCTCCGTCGATGTTGTAGCGGTATTGGTTCAGTGCATTCGCCAGGTCGGTGTAGGTGGCTGCATCCATCGTGAACGCCTGACGGTCGGACTTGTTGTAGCTGTAGTTGAATCGGTAGGAGAACTGCAGGTAGGTCTTCTTGGCAATCGGCTCCGAATAAGTCAGCTGAACGCTGTAGGCACTGCTGCGACCTGGGGTGGTGTAGTAGCGGTTGTTGATGGTTTCGGAGTTGGTGCTGCGGTAGCGAATCTGTGCTGCCGAGAGTTGCTTGCTGTCCGAACCCGATGCGTTTCCTGTGGCGCGGAGGGTGATGTTGCGACCCTCGTTGTTCAGACGGCGGTTGGCTTGCAGTTCGCCAGCGATGCGGCGATTGTCGTTATAGGTCTGCTGACGGCTCACGTTCGTGTTGACGATGATGTTGAGCAGGGAGTCGGCATCATACTGTTCGATGCCGTATGTCAGCGGGTCGTCGCTGTAGTCGTTGGGGTCTTGGTTGAAACTTGCCGACTGGTTGTTGCTGTAGCCCTTGCTGCGCGAGAGGCTTCCCGAAGGACGGAAAATGATGTTCGTCATCGAGTCGGGTCGCCACTCAAAACGGAACTGTGCATTCCAGTTGTGCTGGCTGCTGCGGCTCAGGCTTTCGCTGTTGCTGAAGGCACCTGCCGAGGTGACGAAGCTCTGCACCGACGACTCGTTCCACACGTCGCTGCCGTCGTAGCGATAGTTCACACTACCACCGGCATCCAGTTTGTCAGTACCTTTCACAAAGTCGAGGCCCAAGCTCTTCGAGTTTCTCAAACCGCTGCCGCCCCAGCCCCAGCCACGGCCGCCACCGCCGCCGAAGCCACGGTCGCCCGTGTTGTTGGCACCACCGATGAAGGTGACGCGGTCGTTCTCGATGAAGCGGTTCAGCATCAGGTTCTCGGAGTAGCGTTCTTTCGTTCCGATGCCAAGGTCAATGTTGCCAAACCATCCCTCGTTCATGCCCTTCTTCACGGTCAAATCCAGCACGGTCTCTTCCTCGCCGTCGTCAATGCCCGTCACACGGCTGAAGTCGCTCTTCCTGTCGTAGGTCTTCAGCGTCTCAATCATGTTGGTCGGGATGTTCTTCATTGCTATCTTCGTGTCGTTCAAGAAGAACTCCTTGCCGTTGAGCATGATTTTACTCACCGTCTTGCCGTTGATGGTGATATTACCGTCGTCATCCACCTTCGCGCCTGGCAGCTTCTTCACCAGTTCCTCCAGTGCCGAGCCTTCTGCCACACGGAATGCCGAGGCATTATAGACGATGGAATCGCCACTCACCTCCACTTGTGCGGCGTTGGCGGTCACCTGTGCTTCTTTCAGCAGTTTTGAGTCGGGCGTGATGGTGATGTAGCCGATGTCAACATTCTTTGTTTTTTTGTTCGTCAGGTCAATCGGCATCAGAAACTCTTTGTAGCCGATGTAGGTGACTTTCACCACATACTTGCCTTTCTTCACATCTTTGATGTTGAACGAGCCGTCGGTGCCTGTGGCTGCACCTCCGACCATGCTGCTGTCAGGCAACGAGAGCACACGCACCGTAGCCGAGATGATGGCTTCGCTTGTTCCCTCTTCGAGGATGGTGCCTGATACGTTGAATTTCGATTGTGCCATAGCACTCATTCCCACGAACGTGAGAAACAACGCGAGTAAAGATTTTTTCATGTTGGATGATGTTTTTGATACAAGAGGCTCAACAGGTTTTTTCCGTCCTATAACTTCCTCTTTAACTTCCATTTTTTATCATTAATACAGCTAAATCGACTGCAAAGTTACGAAAAGGTTTAATCAGATGCTGTAAATTTGAGTTATTATGTGTAATTTTGTAACGTTTTTTAAGTAACACACTGCAAGAATACATCTTATATGAGAAAAATTCTCTTCTTTGTTCTTTGTGCCCTCTGCACCACTGCGCTGCATGCACAGTTTGGTCGTCTGGACAAGTATCCCCAGATTCCTGGGCAGTATGACGCAGCCTTTGTCGATTATGTGAAGGACTTCGCCAGTGGTGTGGCAAAGTCCTCATACGGACAATACTTCGGACAAATCACCAAAGAACGCAACGTGTATGGTTTTGGTGCCTACTATACTGACACCGATGGTGTCATCTACGGGCAGTATCGTCTTGGCAACTTCCTCTTTGGCATCAAGATGGGCACACAAACCGCAAAGGTGGGCAGCAACGAACACTACATCTGCTATGACCTCACCACGGGCGACCCACTCTACATCATGAAGGATGGTGACAAGTATGCCCTTCCTGCCGACTATGGCAAGACCTATCGGTTCGAATCGCTTGCCTATCAGAACGGTGACAAGTATGTGGGGGAGACTGTCAACGGAAAGCGTGAGGGGGTAGGGCTTTATTATTATAATAATGGTAACTACTACTACGGCAAGTACAAGAACAACGACCGCCAAGGGTTCGGTGCGATGTTCTACACCAACAACACCATCACCATTCAGTACTGGAAAAGTGAAGACGAATAGTGTGTTAGCGTGGATTCTGGCTGCCCGTCCCAAGACTTTGACTGGTGCCATTGCCCCCGTCCTCGTAGGTGGTGCGATGGCATTTTCCCTGTCGTGCCAGCACATCATCAGCAAGAACATTGATATGTATGGTCGTCTCAACCTCAGCGACACTTTCTTGCAGACACGGCTCGTCTCCGTGCTCGTGCCTTTTGTGCTCTGTCTGCTCTTTGCCGTGCTGATGCAGATAGACGCCAACTTCATCAACGACTATTTCGACTTCCGCAAGGGAACCGACCGTGAAGACCGTCTTGGTCCCGAACGTGCCTGTGCACAGGGGTGGATTACTCCCCGTGCCATGCAGTGGGGTATCGCTGTCATGACACTCCTTTCCTGTGGCGTTGGGTTGCTGCTCCTGTTGTGGCACTTGCAGTGGGAACTTCTGCTTGTCGGCATCCTCTGCGTCCTCTTCTGCTTCCTCTACACCACTCGGCTCTCCTACCTCGGTTGGGGCGACCTCCTTGTGTTCATCTTCTTCGGAGTCGTTCCCGTCGTTTTCACGGCTTACGTCATGCTCGGCTGCAACCCCACCTCCTTCATGGAGTCGGGACTGATGGGTGCTTCTCTTGTGGTGGCAGGTCTTGCGATGGGGTTGGCTACCGACAACCTCTTGATGGTCAACAACTATCGTGACCGCCATCAAGACCTCATCAGCGGAAAGCGTACCCTCATTGTGCGTATCATTGAGGCACAGAAACACAAATTTGGCTCAGCGATGGGGCAGCGTCGGGGTGAACGCATCAGTCTCAATCTTTATCTCTGGTTGGGCATCATTGCCTTTTTCCTCGCTTTTTTCGCCCTGTCCCTTTTTCCCCTCTCTAACCTTCTGCCCTCAGCAAGAGCACTTGCTTCGGCAGCTCCCGACATGGAGACATTTAGCTTCTCGTTTTTTCGGTCGCTACCCCTTATGCTCATCTACCTCATTCTCCACATCCGTGCTTTCTTTCAGATGAGAACCCTCGATGGTCGTGCCCTCAACTCCGTGCTTGGTGCCACTGCTCGTAACATTTTCCTCTTCGGACTTCTTCTTGCTGTGAGCGTTTTTCTGTCATCGTCTTCCCAATAGAAATTCACTTGGCTGTGTAAGTCTGATAGATGATGTATTCGCCATCGGAGTGGATGGTGAAGTGCTGGGCGTTGGCTTCGTTGAGGGTGCCTTGCCAGAGTTCTGCGTAGGGATAGGCGTTCCAACGAAGTCCTTCGGAGGTGAGGGTGGTGCCAGAGAGACGGAAGATGCTGACTTGCTGACGTGGAAAGGATGGAAAGGTGTGTGTGCCGATGGCTGGGGTAAAAAAGCCGTGGTCGGTGTACATGACGGGGTGGATGTGGAACGCCCGTAGGTAAAAGGCGAGGAGTGCGATGTTGCCAAGGGTGTGGTCTTCGCGATGGCCTGTACAGCCGAGGTAAGCTATCTGCTGGAAGCCTTGCGCCACGGCAAACCGTGTAGCCTTGGTCAAGTCGTTGTATTCTTGCTCCTCGATGGTGTGGATGATGGAGGCGTATTTCTCCTTCATGCTGTCGGACAGGGAGTCGCCGTCGCCCACGATGGCATGAGGCATGATACCGTGGTCGATGAGGTCTTGGGTGGCTCCATCGCAACAGATGAGGTAGGGAGTGTTCCTCAACACTTCGAGTGCTATGGGATGGGTGGGGTAGTCTCCTGCTGCGAGGATGACAGCGTCATAAGTCGTTTCCATTTGAAATATCCATATATGGCAATGAAGGTGTAGAGTGCGTAGAGTGCGGCATAGAAGTAGATGCCTTTGTAGAGGTAGAGACCGGCAGAAACAGCATCAACAACAACCCATGCCCACCATTGTTCGAGCCACTTGCGTGCCAACATCCACATACCGACGATGGAGAGGGCTGTGGTGAAACTGTCCCACCACGGCACGGTACTGTCGGTGTAGGTTTGCAGGATGAAGCCGATGGCGATGAAGCAAAAGATAAAGGTGAAGGTGAGTGGCAGGTATCGCTGAGTGGGTGTATGGGTGATGGGAAGCTCCGTTTCATCTTCTCTCTTGGCGAACTGCCACACGCAAAAGCCGTAGATGGCAGCGATGAGGTAGTAGATGTTGATGCCGAAGTCGGCATAGAGTCCTGCCTCGTAATAGACAAAGAGTGAGATGGCGGGCATGATGATGCCCGTCACCCACATCCAGATAGATGCTTTGAGTTCTTGGTACAGGTAGATGATGCCTGTGATGGTGCCAAGAATTTCGAGCCAGTTGTTCAGCAGATATTCTTTCATCCCGAATGGAGGAAATCACCCATGCATGGGCGGGTTAGAAGTTCAGTGATAAGTGTGCCATGAAGTGGAAGGGTGCCTGTGGGGCGAAACCTACTGCCCAGCAATCGCGAATGGCTCCATAGGAGGCATAATTGGGATTGTAAGCCAGCACTTGTCCGTTTTCTTTCGTATAGGCAGGTGCTGCCCAACCGTTGTTATCAAACTTGGCACTGAAGATGTTGTAGAGTGTCAGACCGATGCTGGCGTCCTTGATGCCGACCGACTTTATGTGGAACTGGTAGGCAAGGTCGATGTTTGTGGCAAAGTTCTCGCCCAACATGAGTGTCTCAGTCGTGGCATGACCCTCGGTGTCCCATCCGCGGAAGGTTTTGAAGCCCGTGTTGGTCAGGTATTGTTCGCTGATGTATTGCGTCTGGATGCCCAGTTTCATCCCCTTGTAGGAGAAGGTGAACAGATTGTTGAGGATGAAGTTGGGCGAGAAGGCCAAAGGCTGGCTGCCCAACGATTCGGTCGTGCCATCGTCGAGTGTCACGCTGATGTCTTTCACTCGGTTGTGCGACAGGGTGGCGTTGACATCCCAGCGGAACCAATCGACGGGCTTCCATGCAGCCTCCAGTTCGATGCCCAGACGGTAACTCTTGTCAAGGTTTTTGGTCAGAGCCTCGCCGATGGCATTCAGTTCTCCCGTCAGCACGAGTTGGTCTTTGTAGTGCATCCAATAGATGTTGGCTCCTGCTGTGAAGTGGGGGCTTTGGAACTTATAGCCAGCCTCAAGGTCGCCCAGTTGCTCAGCTTTTGCCACGGCAGCAGCGTTGTTGGGGTTGGCTATTTGTTGCATGAAGTTGTTGCGGACAGGCTCTTTATGCCCGATGCCATACGATACATACACCTTATGCTGCGGGGTGATGTCGTAGTTGAGGCCAAACTTCGGGTTGAAGAAGTCGTAGCCGTTGTCAATCACGTAGCGCTTGTTTGCATTGTAGCCATAGCCCACGGTAGGGTTCTGCATCTTGAGTCCCACGTGGCGGTACTGCAAGTCGAGAAATGCACTCATCCCTCTGAACAGCTCGTAGGTTGCCTTGCCATACACGTTGAAATCTGTTTTGCGTGCGTGGTTGCGATAGTATTCAAAGTCGGGCGACAGGGCATCGGGGGTGGGGGCTGTGGTAACTACTCCGGGCTTGGTCCAGACGATGTGGCCAAACTGGTCGCCCGAGTATTGGTTCCAGCCGCCACCAAAGGTAGCTTTCAGATTCTGACGGTTGTCGTAGTTGAGCGATGCCACGATGCCGTAGAAATCGTTGTCCATCTTCTGTTGGTCCACCAGGTCTTCCCACACCGTGGGGTCGGTGCTCATGCCAAAGTTCATCCATGATGCCCCTGCCTGATACTGCTCGTAATATCCTTGTCCCTTCGTGTAGTGCAGACCCACGTTCATGTTCAGAACTGGAGAGAAAATCTGGTTCCACAAGAGTTGGTAATTCTGTTGGTGGTAGTTGTCGGTCTGTCCGTTGTAATAATGGCGGTTGCCGTCAGCATCGTAATACTCACCACACGAGTTGTAGGTGCGGCCATTGACGCTCTGCTCATACTTGCTGGTGTAGTTCCAGGCGTGGTAGGTGCGCTCCTGCCCGTTGAAAGTGATGAACTTCACCACCGTGTTGTCGCCATAGTAACCGCCTTGCAGGAAGTAGCTGTTGAGTCTGACCGATGCGCGGTCGATGTAGCCGTCGCTGCTGATGTGGGAGAGTCGTCCCTGCACCGCCCAGTGGTCCGCCAGCATACCCGTAGAGAAACGGAAGGTCTCCTTGTTGCTGCCATACGAACCAGCCGATGCGTCCAGCCCCAAGGAAGGCAAAGTGCCAATTTTTGCCGTCTGGATGTTCACCGTTGCACCGAATGCTCCGGCACCATTGGTCGATGTGCCGACACCACGCTGAATTTGCACGTTCTCGGCAGAAGAGGCAAAGTCGGGGATGTTCACCCAGAAGACTTGGGCACTCTCGGCATCGTTCATGGGGATGCCGTTGGCGGTGATGTTGATGCGGCTCGGGTCGGTACCACGCACACGCAGGGTGGTGTAGCCGATGCCGTTGCCCGCATCGCTGCTGAGGGTGACACTGGGGGTCATGGAGAGCAGGAACGGGAGATCCTTGCCAGTATTCAGCTCGGCAATCTGCTCCTTGCTCACGTTGGTGTGGGCAACGGGGGTAGTTTCTCCTGCACGGGTGGAAATGACGTTCACCTCGTCGAGGTCAACAGTCTTGAGCGAGTCAGCCTTCTGACTCTGTGCCATCATGCCCAAAGCTGTGAAAAAGAGGCATGAGGCGAAAGTTCTTTTTACCATAAAAAAACTATTTAACTAAAGATTAAACAATGAAAAGGGGCTTTTCACCATGAATCATTCCTACGGCAGCATTACCTGCATCAGGTTCAAGGGTATCATCTCAGCCCGCCGCAACGAGCACCCCTTTAGTTAAAATCGAGTGCAAAGGTACGGAAAAAAGTGAGAAGTGAAAAATGAAAAGTGAAAAATTTGCTACCGCAGGAGTTTTCCGACAGGTGACCGACAATTACAGTAGCAAATTTTTCACTTTTCACTCTTCACTTTTACGTTTCAAAGTGCGGTAGCAAATTTTTCACTTTTCATTTTTCTCTTTTCACTTAAAAAACTTACCTTTGCACTTGAATATCACATAAACAACAATAATCGATGAAAACTAAAAGTATTTTGATGATGATGGCAATGGCTACATCAATGATGGCGAATGCCCAGACGATGGGCATCAAGTTGGAGAACATGGATCCGACCGCCAAACCCGGCACAGACTTCTATCAGTATGCCTGTGGTGGTTGGATGAAGAACAACCCACTCGCTCCCGAGTATGCACGCTTCGGCAGTTTCAACACCGTGGCAGAGGAAAACAACAAGCGCATTCGTGAGATTATCGAAGGACTCGCTGCACAGCCACAGCCCAAAGGCTCGTTGGGACAGAAGATAGGCGACCTCTATGCCCTGCGCATGGACTCTGTGCGACAGAACAAGGAAGGCGTGACCCCTGTGCTGACCGACTTGAAGCGCGTGGCGAAGGTGAAGAACACCTCCGAACTGGTTGCCCTCATCAACCAGATGAACACCGAGGGAACATCCTTTGGCGAACTGTGGGGCAGCTATATCGGAGCCGACATGATGTCGAGCATGGAAAACCTGCTAGAAATCTATCAGGGAGGCTACAGCATCGAACGTGACTACTACGTGAAAGACGATGAGGCGAACAAAAAGATTTTCGAAGCCTATAAGCAGCACATCGTCAAGATGTTCCAGCTGGTCGGCGAGAAACCTGCCGATGCCCAACAGAAGATGGAGAACGTCGTGGCACTGGAGACACGCATGGCAAAGGCTGGACGAGACAACGTGGCACTGCGTGACCCCGCCTCCAATTATCACAAGATGTCCTTTGCCGAATTCACCAACGAGTACAGTGGCTTCGACTGGAAAACCTACTTCGACACACAGGGCATCACCGACATCGATTCCCTGTCCGTGGGTCAACCCGAGGCATTGAAGGAAGCTTTGGCCGTCTTGGCCGACACCCCAGTTGAAGTGCTCAAGGACTTCCTTCAGTGGCAGATTCTCGACGGTGCGGGCGGCATCCTTGGTGACGAGGTGTATGAAGAAGTGTTCGACTTCGAAGGCCGCATCATGACAGGTGCACAAGAGCCGAAGCCACGCTGGAAGCGCAGCGTCAATGCCGTCAATGGCGTGTTGGGCGAGGCCGTCGGTCAGCTCTATGTGGAGAAATACTTCCCTGCTGCCAACAAGGCACGTATGGAGCAGTTAGTGAAAAACCTGCAGATAGCCCTTGGCCAGCGCATCGATGCCCAAGAGTGGATGAGCCCTGCCACCAAACAGGCTGCCCACGAGAAGCTTGATGCCTTCTATGTGAAAATCGGCTATCCCGACAAGTGGCGTGACTATTCGAAAATGGACATCGACCCTGCCCGCTCGCTCTACGAGAACATGAAGGAAGTGCTCAAGTGGGCACATGCCGATATGTTGGCTCGCAAGTGGAAGAAGCCCGTTGACCGCAACGAGTGGCACATGACTCCACAGACGGTCAATGCCTACTACAACCCTACCACCAACGAAATCTGCTTCCCCGCTGGTATCCTTCAGTACCCCTTCTTCGACATGGAGGCCGACGATGCCTTCAACTATGGTGCCATCGGAGTGGTTATCGGTCATGAGATGTCGCACGGGTTCGACGACCAAGGTCGCCAGTTCGACAAGGACGGCAACTTCCGCGACTGGTGGGCTGATGGCGACGGCGACAAGTACAAGGAGCGTGCCCAGGTCATCAAGGACTTCTTCTCAGCCATCAAGGTGCTGCCCGACCTCAATGCCAATGGCGACCTCTGCTGTGGCGAGAACCTCGGTGACCACGGTGGTCTGAAATTTGCATACGCTGCATTCAAGAACGCCACCAAAGACAACCCCCTGCCCGTCAAGGAAGGCTTCACGCCCGAACAGCGCTTCTTCCTTGCCTATGCAGGTGTGTGGGCACAGAACATTACCGAGGCCGAGATCCGTCGCCTCACCACGATGGATCCCCACTCGCTGGGTGAGTGGCGCGTGAATGGAGCTTTACCCCTTGTCGATGCTTGGTACGATGCCTTCGGCATCACCGAGAAAGACCCCATGTTTGTGCCGAAGGAGAAGCGAGTGAAGATTTGGTAAAATGATAAACGTCAGATTTTCACCACCGTAGTGCCCAGCGCGAACGCCCTTTCCATGTTGCCCGTGGTGCTGAAGATGTCAGCCTTGGCAGAGATATTGTCAAGGTAGTTGATGAGTTGGGCTTCGGGGATGCAGGGGAGGACAGGGCTACCGAACTCCAGTTGCCCGTGGTGTGCCAGCACACAATGCACGATGAAGTTGATTTCGCGCTTGTCGATGCCGAGGTCACGTAGCAGGTTGTTCAAGTAGTTCGCCGACATATAGATGTGTCCCAGCAGGAAGCCGTTCTCCATCTTCTCCCCCTCCGTGTTGTACTCGCATATTTTGCCCCAGTCGTGGAAGAGGATGCCGACGATGACACGTTCCACCTTCAGTTCGTTGGGGTAGGGATAGACAGGATAGACCCCTTCCAGCAGGTGCAGCATCTGCCATGTGTGGTTCAGCAAACCTCCAGGGAAGGCATGGTGCACACTCGTGGCGGCAGGGTACTTGCTGTATTGAGGGAAGAGCGAGTCGGCTTGCTCCTTGATAAAGCCCATGAGCACCTCATCCTTGCAGAAAGACAGCAACCGCTTGATGGTGGCATCCCACACCTCACGCTTGATGGGGCGAGGTACCAACGGATAGAGAGGATGTTCCTCGGTTGGGAACTTGCCCACCACCATGTCCATGTTCGATGCAGACCTCTTGCCTTGATAGTCGCGGATGGTGATGAATGTGACCAACTGTCCCACCTTGGGACCGCTCGTTTTGGGCACATCAAAAACACAGATGTTCTCCACCCCCTCCAGATTCGCCATTTTCAGATTCACGTAGGGGGAGTTATTACGAGCCACAGCATCCTGTCGGCTCAGCACGATATATTCCTTTGCCATAGAGATATAAGAGTTAAGAAAAAAACCTTTGTTCGTTAGCTCAACATGAATGATGGGTACAAAGGTACGAAATGAAACTGAAAACAAAAAACGAAAAGTTAGATAGTTTTCATTTCTCATTTATCATTACTCATTTAGCATAGCGCATTCCCTTTTTACATTAGCCGCTAAGGAAAAGAATCCGTAGCGGCTTCTTTTTTTATTGCCTTCCCGCTATTGAATGTAATGACCTTGGAGAGCCTCGACTGGGCACTTCAATGGACAATCATATCCCAATCAAGGGCAAAATATGGAGTTTTTTATTACGATCGGCTGATAATTCACGAATTTTATCTAATTTTGTACAATTTTAAGAATATATGTATCGTAAGAAAGGACTTATACCCGATTACCATTAAGTAGGTAATCAAAATTAAGCGACATGTTTAAGATATTGAATATTCAGTCCGTTTCCTATGTCAGCCAACGCCCTGTTGGTGGCATAGAAAAGCATGTCCGTACTCATATAATCTTGTGGTCTTATCCATTTCCCTTTCAATATTCTCCAAAGAGTTTCTGCAATATTCAGATGTGGGGAATATGGAGGAAGGAAGAAAAGTAAGAGTCCTCTGTTTTCCCATATCGGTCTGAGTTCCTTGATCCACCTGTTCTGGTGCACCATTGCATTGTCAAGCACGACAAAGGTGTCCCTGCTGATGCGAAAGGAAAAGTCATCAAGAAAACTGACTATCTTGTCTGTCGTCATCCTCTCAGTAGTGGTGAATCCTTCATATCGGTTGTCACGGGTTATCA
>JAFSKR010000016.1 GCA_017448825.1 Bacteroidaceae bacterium | reverse complement strand
GAGTTGCGCGAGCGTGTGCTTTCATGCGTCCGCAAGTATGAGCGTGACTACGGCTACATCGACTATATCACGCTGTCCTCGTCGATAATGTTCTCGATGAAGTATGCCACCGAGTTTGCGGATTTGGAGAAGGAGACATTGAGCGTACACGCCAGTTGCTCGATGGTGACGAGAATGTGAAGTTTGACTTGAACACTTGAAATAATTGGATTGTGAAAACAGAAACGCCCCAGAGAAATCTGAGGCGTTTTTTGTATGGGGAGGGAACCCGAAAAAAGAACATTTCGTTTTGAAAAACGGAACGCTTCGTTTAATTTTTCAGGAACATTTCGTTTTGCGGATTATAATTGGGAGGGGATAGTCTGGTTTTTCGAGTCTGCCCACGTATCGCTGTAGTGAAAGCTTATCATGATTTTGAAGCCCTTGGCATGAGCACGTTTGCAGAGGTTGACGACATCCTGCTTGCCGCTCCAGCCACCTGAAGGATTGACCCAAACACGGAAGCGGACGGCATTGAGTTGATAGTCATCTTGAAGGATGGTCATCAGGTCGGTTTTCTTTCCGTCCTTGTTCCTGTAGTAGGTGTTCCAACTTTCTTGCTGACTGAGCCAACTGATATCGGCACCAAAAGCAAAGTTGTCTTCGTAGGCCTCACGGTCAAACACGGTTTCTGTCACCGTTTTGGTCTGTGCCATTGATGTGGAGAGGGAGGTGCTGGCGATAAAGGTCACAAGGAGAGCCAGCAAACGGAAAAGGTTTGTTGCCATAAAAAAATATATTTGATGTACAATTTGATTTACAGTTTTACAATGTACAATTTAGGCTAACGCGATGCACACACGCCGAATAGCAAATTGTAAATCGTAAGTCGTAAAATTGTAAATTATTTCACTTTGCCAAGGAAGTCCTGCACATATTGGTTGGAGATGCTGCGCTCTTCGGGCTTGAAGCCGTGTCCTGCTCCAGGGATGATTTGGAGTTGGGCGTTCTTGTAGGTCTTGTTGGCCATAAGGGCATAGCTGACGTTGACGATGGGGTCTTGGTCTCCTTGTACGATGAGAACGGGACCTGTGTATTTCTTGATAAGGACGTAGGGCTTCATATCATGAATTTCTCGGAAAAAACGTTTGCCCATCGGCACGTTCCAAAGCATGGTGGTGTCTGGGATTTCTGATACCTTGGGATAGTGTTTGCGCCAATTCTCGGGGATGCAGAGTGCTGGGTAGATAAGCACGAGTGCCTGCACCTGCTCTTTCAGATGGGCTGCGGCAAGGGCGGAGATGAGCCCGCCCTGGCTTTCACCGATGAGCACGATACGGCGTGAGTCAACATCGGGCTGGTGGCGGAAGTACCTGACGATGGCTTCGAGGTCGGCTTGCTGGTCGAGAATGGACATATTGAGCGTGTTGTTGTCGCTACGGCTATTGACGGAGCCGCAGGGATAGTCGAAGGTGTAGGTCATATAACCGAGGTCAGCAAGGGGCTTGAAGTAGTCTCGTCCGAAATGGTGGGTGCCGTTAAAGCCGTGACTGATGATGGCGACTCCATGTTTGCCTTCTTGTTTCGTCATTAGGGAGTCGGGCGTGGTGATGCCAAAGATTTTTCTGCCCTCACGACTCTTTATCCAAAGATGGTCGAAGTTCTTATGCTTCATCGTCCAACCAGGGAAGTCGGAGTGGTGGGCGGAGAGGAAGATGTCTTTCTGTTGAGCACGGTGTTTGAGTTGCCAGTCGAGCCATGCAAGGAGCATCCGTCCGAAGTCTCCACCACGGGGCTGACTGTAGGTGCCGCCGTGTCCAGCGGTGGGCAGGTCGGCTAAGGCTACGGGCACGTGCTGGATGCGGTCGTAGTCGAGTTGGGCATTCTGATAGGCTACGTCTGAGGGACCTCCCGTCATGTAAAGGATGGAACCATGCAGCCCTTCGAGCGACTGGCGGCTGGCTCCTGCCATCTCCATGTCTCCCATGCCGGCGTTGAGGATGATATAGGTCTTGAGGCGTGGGTCGGCTGCGTTCCACAACACTTGCGCACCACCGCAGGAGTGTCCTGCTGCTGCCATCTTGGTCGTGTCAATGTTGTCGAAGTAATCGCTTTGGCGGTCTGTCACTTGTTTGCTAATCCAGTCCATTGCCTCGACCATCATGCTGGAGGGGGTGTGCTTGTCTTTTCTGTCTCCATAGACTTGCTGCATCTCGCCAATGGCGATGACAACATAGCCGTGGGAAGCGATGTCGATGAGCATTCGCTCGTAGCCTGCCGAGGTGTCGGCACAGCCTCCATTGCCGAAGATGAGTACGGGGAGACGACCTTCGCGTGCGGCTGCCCAATAAAGGTTGTTGGGACGATACACGACGAAATCTGGTAATGTCTTTTCTGACACGGCGGTGGCCTTGAACATACCGCTACCCCCGTCGTCTATCTTTTTCTGTCGAGTGATTTGGGGGCTGATAAGGGTGTCTTGTGCCATGCTGATGGTGGCGAACAGCAGGACGAGGAGAGTGAGTGTTACTTTTTTCATTCTTAACAGGTTTTGGTTTTTGCCTGCAAAGTTAGGGGGTTGCCTTAGAGGGCTGTTGCTCGGATTGTCCTTTTTCTTGCAAATGTGGTGCTTTTGTCGAATATGGGCAAGAGAAGGGGTCAATTTCTAATACTCAAACGCACTGCCTCCCACGAACTCGCGCAGGAGGGATTGAGGGGGCAGGAAATCGACTGGGATGTCATGGAAACGGTGAAGCACCCACTTGAGACGTTGTGCCTCGGCATAATTGGGGTCGTCCTCGCGTACATTATATAATAAAGGGAGGGCTCGCATCTTCAGCACCCCAAGCTCATACTGGAAAGCTGTGCAGAAGTTGACATCTGCCTGCGACTGGAAAGGTACTATCCAACGTTCTTCCCCCCGACGCACGGAGGGCCATCTGGCAAGAGTCTCGCTGGCGGTGGTGTTGCGGAACTGCGCGTCACGCACCATGCGGCGTATCAGACGGTTGTCGGTGGTGCCTGTGTAGGTGCCATCGTCGGTTTTTGCCACGGTAAGCCCCGAGATGTAGATACGGAAGAGATGTTCAGCAGAAGCATCGCCCGTCAAGATAGGGTTGAGGGCATGTATGCCTTCCATGATGAGGATAGTGCGTGGTGTGAGTCGCAGTCGCCTACCACTGGGAAGACTTTTTCCTGTGGTGAAGTCGTAACGTGGCATTTCCACCTCTTCGCCTTGGAGGAGCTGGCGAATCTGCTGCTGGAAGAGGGCTATGTTGATGGCTTCTATGTGTTCATAGTCGTAGTCGCCTGCCTCGTCGCGTGGTGTCAGTTCGCGATCCACGTAATAATCGTCAAACGAAATACATATCGGTTCCAGCCCGTGCCGTTGGAGGGCGAGGCTCAACTTTTTGCTGAAGGTGGTCTTGCCGCTTGACGAGGGACCAGCGATGAGCACTCCCTTCACTTGGGGACGAGCGGCAATGGCATCGCCTATGAGTTCGATGCCACGCACTTGCAGCGCCTCTGACAAACCAACCATTTTTTCGGCATCGCCTCGGTCAATCACATTATTCATCATGCCAATGGAGTAGCAGACCGTCTTAAGCCGTTTACTGAACAGGAACCGTCCCTTCACCCTGCCAACGAGGTACTGGATGGCTTCGTCAAGGGGCTTATGCTTCAGTTCTTCCTTCATTTGTTCTGACACTTTCAGATAGGCGCCGTTGACTTCGAATTTCTCGGAGCTGCGGCTCAAATTGACGCTTGTAGGTGTTACGTTGCTCATATAGGATGTTTGATTTAGGGTTTTCGTCCCCAAAGGTATGAAAAAATGGTAAAAAGGAAAAGTGATAAGTGAAAAAATTGCTACCGCACTTGCATAATTAAGTGAAAATGAAGGTAAAAAGTAAAAAGTAAAAGTGAAAAGTGAAAAATTTGCTACCGCGAGAGTATGCCACCAGTTGGGACTCTGCTGCGGTAGCAAATTTTTCACTTTTCATTTATATCTTTTACTTTTTGTGCGGTAGCAAATTTTTCACTTTTCATTTTTACTTTTTACTTTTTACCTTCATTTTTCACTTTTCATTTTTACTTTTTACTTTTTTTTCATACCTTTGCAGCCGCAAAACGGGGAGGCCCCATAGTTCAATGGATAGAACAAATCTCTCCTAAAGATTAGATCCGGGTTCGATTCCCGGTGGAGCTACCACCCACGGGGTTAGTTTAGTTGGTAGAATATCGGTCTCCAAAACCGAGGGTCGGGGGTTCGAGTCCCTCACCCCGTGCAAGAGAAGCGAAAGGTTGATTTCAAACAATGGAATTAACCTTTCGTTTCTCTTTTTGAATCGTACTTCTCCCGTTTTGTTGATACCATGTTACTTTTTTTCCTTTTCAAGTTTCAAAAAATAAAACAAAAGTTCTATAACTGAAAGCTGGAACCACGCAGACTCCCTAACTTTGCACCCAAAAGTCTTCATACGCTGGGCTGGGCGGTTGCCGAACCACGATAAGCCCTTCTGACGAGACACCTATTTTAATACATAATAATCATTAAGTTTATCTAATCAATCTAACCAAAAAACTATTATGAAAAAATTGTTTACTTACGCAATGGCTGCCTGCTTTGCAATGGCAGCTTGGGCACAGGACACTTCTGGTTGGACGAAAGGTCAGGACGTGACCGACCAACTGCAGTGGAAAGCCACAGTGGCTGACGATGAGAACATCGACGACCCCTATTGGAAAGGTTTCCAGTATGGTCAGGACGCTCCAAGCACATGGGAGTTCCGCGATGGCTCTGGCGGAGAGCGCGACGACTACCACTCTTGGGGTGTGTACAACGTCTCCACATGGGATGTTTACCAAGAGTTTGCTATTCCTGCCGGTGTCTATACACTGAAAATGGCTGGTGCTTATCGTGAAGGTACCACCAACATCACTTTTGACAAGTGGTTGGCTGGCGAACAGACCAAGAACGCCTTCATGTATGTGAAGGTGGGCGAAGATGTCTTCGAGACTCCGCTTATGTATATGTTCGCAGGTGCGCAGAAGGAGATGCTCTTCGACTACGGAAGCAACTGGCAGACTGACTGTCACTTCACCAACAAGGCTGGCGAAGAGATTTATGGTCCTTCTTGCCACTGGGGTGCCGACAAGTATCTCGCTCAGGGCAACTGGAACTGGAACGAGGTGCTCTTCATCGTGCCTGAGGCTACAACCATCCGCATCGGTATCGACAAGCGCGTGGATCAGCCACAAGACCAGGTATGGTGGAACGAATGGCGCATGATTTATGAGCAGCCATACGACGAGAGCGCAAAGGCTCTGGTGGCTTACAACGACTTCAAGAAGACTCAGAATGCCGCTATCGACTTTGCTGAGGCTGTATGTGAGACTTACCCAACACTAGGTGCCATCATGCAGGACGAAATCATGTTCTTCGACGAGAAGAACGATGTCAGCAAGAACAGCACTTACGAAGAGCTTACTGCTGCCATCGAGGAGATGAAGGCTATTGACGCTTCCAACCATGAAGCATTCACCAACACGCAGACCATGGAGTTTGTGATTGGCGTATGCGAGGGTATTCTGGAGGTGACAGACTTCTCTGGCAAGGCTGACCTTGAGGCTGCTGTCAACAACGCCAAGTCGGTGCTCTACGATGCAGACAACCTTGACGCAACTGTGGCTGACTATCTTGCTGCTGCCGACAACCTGAACAAGGCACGTATCGCATACCTGCTCACTCAGGAGAAGGCAACAGATGGTTCTTACGACTTCACTCACGCTATCTCTAATCCTTGGTTTGTGAACCAGGAGTACACTCCAACTTATGACGCAGCTTCTGGTACTTACAAATTCCCTGAAGCAGTGGAAACTACTTGGTTCGGCAGCAACGCTCCCGACGATGAGACTGACATGGAAAGAGAAGCTACAGACAAGGCTGGTGAGACATTGGCTCCTGTAGCAGACAAGGCACACTGGTCAACCAGCGAGACTGCTGAAGAGCGCTGGATTTATCAGGACAAGTGGGCTGGCTGGCACGGCGGCATGAAGAACTGCATCCAGAAACTGAAGGGCTACGCTGCCTTCTACAGCGGCTGGGCATCAGGTGCTAACGCTAACGGTGGTATGTGGGTGACTCAGGTGCTGAACGACCTGCCAGAAGGTCTCTACACCCTCGAAGGCTATGTGTTCATTGCAGAAGACGGCTATGCTACAGATGGCAACCAGTACATCTTTATGAACGACGCTGAAGGCAACGAATGCGTGAAGCTGAAGAACGAAACCACTCTGGGCTTCTGGAGCTTCGGGAATCGTAACCAATGGATTAAGCTGAAGACAGACTTCTTCTATGCTCCTGGCGGCAAGGTGACAGTGGGCTACCACCACAACAGTATGGCTGGTAACGCTGGTATGGTTCTGAAGTACTATGGTACAGAACTTGACTACAATGCGCTCCTCCAGAACAAGATTGCTGAGAACGCACCTGCAGAGGGTGAACTCTGGGCTGGTGACCTCGCTACCTACAACGAGATGGTTGCACAGATTGCATTCCCAATCAGCGACGTTGAGGCTTACACTGTGGCTAACAAACAGCTTGAAGACGCTATTGCTTTCAAGAAGACTGCAGCTAGTGCTATTGCTTCCTACAACCTCATCGACAAGTATGGTGAGTTGATGGCCACTTATGACGCAGAAGAAGCTATCACAGAGTTCCTCAGTGTTGCACAGTTTGCAGTGATGACTCTGGGTGAAGGCGAGAACGACTCTTACAAAGACATCGAGCCTGCAACCGCTATCTACAACGCTTACGCTTCTTATGCTTACAAGTATGCAGAGGCTGAGACTTACAACAAGGAGAAGATTAACGACCTGCTCGCAGAACAGTTCGCTGACCTGAAGGCCAACTACGCTTCTGTAGAGACACTCGTCGCTTACGAGCGCGCACTTGCTACTCCTATCAACGAGGCTATCTTCGAAGAGAAGGGTTCTGCAAACGCTTCTGAGGAGAACCCAATGGACATCACTGACATGCTTGCCAACCCAAGCTTTGCCGATGGTCCTAAGACTGGTTGGACTTGCGAAGGTGAGGATTGCAACCCAAGCATCAACACTTATGGTCGTGAACTCGCTGAGTGCTGGAACCAGAAGCCATTCACTATCTCTCAGACACTCCGCAGTCTGCCAGCAGGTAACTACCAAATCCGTGTACGTGCTTGCTACCGCGACGGCAGCACTGTAGATCAGGGCATGATTGACCGCGCTAAAAACGGTGAGGGTCAGAACGCATTCCTCTTCGCTGCAACATCTAAGGATGAAGTTTCAACTCCTGTCGTTTCAACAGCCGCTGGCGAGTGGACAACTCCATCGTTCGACAAGTGGTGGAACGCACAGGGTAGCGAAGAAGCTAAGGCTGCTGGCTTCATGGAAGACTGGGACGGTACTATCTGTATCCTCGAAGGTGAAGAGTCTATCCTGAACGAGGACGACTTGGTTGCCGTGACTGAAATCAACCTTGACAGCCCTGCTTATCCATTCGACACGAAGGTGGGTGCCAACTACTATCCATCATCAATGGCTGGCTTCAAGTATCGCATCACCAAGACTGAGGATGCATATGTGAACACTGTTAGCATCTATGTTCGCGAAGGTGACGACCTCACGCTCGGCTTCAAGAAGATTGCAGCAGAAAGCGGTGACTGGCTCATCTACGATGACTTCGAACTCTTCTACCTTGGCAACACCATCCCAGATGGTATCTCCAATGTTGATGCTCCAGCTGCTGCTCAGCAGTCTATCTTCAACGTAGCAGGTCAGCGTCTCGCTACACCTCAGAAGGGTATCAACATCATCAACGGCAAGAAAGTCTATGTGAAGTAAAAAATGCAAAATGTAAGATGTGGTTGATGCGATGCACACAAGCCGCATGGCACACCCACATCTTCACCCTATAACCTATAGTAAATCGGAGGGACGAGCCACACAGCTCGCCCCTCTATTTTTTTTGATATGTTTAGGGGCAGTTCTGTGTTTTTATGTGCAATTGGGGGCCACAAAGGTCATTAGAAAAACTCGAAATGGGGGCTTCTGCACAAAAAAGCCTGACTCATGTGCAAAAAACCTATTGAAGGATTCAAAAACTGTCATAACAAGTTCGTACCTTTGTCGCCTGGATAAAAACTAACTCAATAAAAACCTACTTTTATGTTTTCCGACTTCAATTCTCAACGTTTTTCAATGGTTGTAGGCAGCATGATGTTGCTGGCAATCGCCTTGTTCTCCTCATGTTCGAAAGATGATCATCCAACAGAGGACAACGGCACCACTTCAACCTACGACTTGCTCAAGCCCATAGGCTTCGGAGAAAAGACCACTGGTGGCGACAACCAGAACGTCAGCGTAGTGAGCACTGCCGTAGAGTTGGAGGCGGCTGTGAGCGGAACCAATCCTGCTACCGTGTATGTACAAGGTAGCATCACGCTCGACAAGATGATTTCCGTCGGTTCTAACAAGTCGATTATCGGTCTTTCGGGAGCCAGCGTCAGCAACCTGAACCGCAACGAGAATGCGGGCATTTTCCTCTTGAACGGCAGCAACAATGTCATCATCCGCAACCTTACCCTGCTTGGTCCCGGTGCATACGATATCGATGCCAACTATTGTGACAACATTTCCCTGATTGGAGCAAAGAACGTGTGGGTGGATCACTGCGACATACAAGATGGCATTGACGGCAATTTCGACATTGTGGAAGGCTCTGACAGCATTTGTGTCAGTTGGACTCGCTTCCGTTATCTCATTAATCCGATGGCGGGCGGCAGCGGAGGTAACGACAACCACTGCAACAGCAACCTGATAGGCAACAGCAACAACTCCGCCACTTTGGACGAAGGCCATCTCAACTGCACCTTTATCTGCTGCTGGTGGGGAGAGGGATGTGTTGAGCGTTGTCCACGCGTGCGCTTTGGCAAAGTGCATATCGTCAACAGCCTCTACGACGGCGATGACTACAACTATTGCATCGGCTACGGTGTCTATTCCAACATCTATGTGGAGAATTGTGCCTTCACCACCAACGCGGCAAGGGAGAATGCGCTGAAAGACTGGCGCGGCGACAAGGATTTCAACATCAAGGTTGTCGGATGTTTAGGCGTAGATGATATAGAGCTGTCAGAAGGCAGCCGTGGGCAATTCATACCTACCTATAGCTACAATGCCTTCAATGCCGATATCGTGTCATCTGTCCTCAAGGATGCAGACACTGGTGCAGGTCCCACCCTCGACATCAACCCTTCTTAAACTTGAACAACTTACATTTTATCTTCAACATCGTTCCACTTTCCTCAACGACACTACCCGCAAAAGATAACAATCACTAACGGGATGTTATTTCATTCCTTCCCTGCATAGGAAAACAATAACTACGTGGAAAGGAACATGGGAGGCAAAGAATCTTTTAATTCCGTTCGGTCTCGCACAGAAAGTCGGGTGTACGGCGTATGTACTCGTAGCCGAACTGGCAGCGGAGGCAGTCTCGGCGCTGGCAGTAGTTGCGAGTGAGTTGGATAAGGGCTTGACTGTCGGCTGCGTTGTCGCAGTGGACACCTGCCGATGCCCAGTCGCGGATGATGGCATTGTTCTCGGCCTTGAGTTGTTCCCAAAGGGAAAAAGCACGGTCGCAGAGGGTCTGGTCGGACTTGTACTTGCCATAAGCAAAAAGCATGGGTGCGACACTGTTGATGATGATCAGTTCGATAGAGGAAGACGAGAGGCCCTTCTCGGTAGGACGAGTGGGCTGACCGCCAAAGGTGTAGTGTGTACGCCAGTAGTCGCTGACATGGGTGAGCAGCAACGCTGAAACCTCGGATAAGTTGGCTGCATTGAGCAGGCGCGAGAGGTTGAGGCGCTGTTCATAGTAGAGCATGGCGAGCTGGGCAATGCGGATGTGGGGGAAGTTCTGGGGACGAAGACGGAGAAACTTCCACGCAATGGGGTTGATGGGCGTAAGGGTGAACTTCTGGCGCAAATAGCAGTATTCCTTTTGCAGTTTTTGGTAGTAGTCATCGATGCAAGTGGCATCAAGCAATCCTGCTTGCCCGAAGAAGATGGCTTCTATCTGGAAGAGGCTGTCACGATGTTTTGCCACTGCATTCATGGGGATGGATTGCGCCCAACGTTCGAAAGCATCACCGTTGATACCGAAACCAAAATTGCGGGCAAGGGTGACGAAGAGTGTGTCTTCCCAATTTTTGTCGAGGGCTTCACGACGGACAAGAATTTGACGAGTGCGTTCCTCGAAACGTTGAAGGGCAAGTGAGGTCATCCAGTTATGAATGAGGAAGACAGGCAGTGTGCCCACCACATCATGGCAGGGTGGACGGTGGTCGTTGCGGCTCAGCTCGGCGTAGTTGTCCATCACATATTGTGGCACGGTGAGTTGCAACTGGGGGATTTCTTGTCCGTTAGGATAGAAAAGGGGGCGGTCGATGTCGGATGCCACGTGCAGGATGATGTTCTCGTAAGCAGCATCGGTGTCGTGGTGATGATGGAACCAATCGCTGGTCTTCTGATGCAGCTCTACGTTACCCACCCACACAGTGTCATCAAGTTTCAGTTTGGCTTCTGTGAAGTCAGGCCCAGCATCGGTGTTGTGAATCCCAGGGTTGAGCACCTCCACCCTTCGCCCGTCGGTGGTGCGAAGTTCGTGAAGAGGGAAAATCTTATGTTTCCACACATAATGCAACAGTTGTTCCATCGTTTTTGTATTAAATTTTGTTCAAAGGTAAGAAAAAAAGAGAAAATTCCCTATCTTTGCAGCAAAATAAAGTATAAAACGTATGAAAATAGCATTGATAGGATACGGCAAGATGGGCAAGATGATAGAGCAGATTGCCTTGAGCCGTGGTCATGAAATTGTGAGCATCATCGATATTGACAATCAAGAGGAGTTCGAGAGTGAGGCGTTTGCCAGTGCGGACGTGGCCATCGAGTTCACCACCCCCATGACAGCCTACGGGAACTACCTAAAGGCTTGGGAGGCAGGCGTGAAGGTGGTGAGTGGCAGCACAGGATGGCTGAAAGAACATGGCGAAGAGGTGAAGAAGGCCTGTACGGAGGGGGGCAAGACACTCTTCTGGGCAAGTAACTACTCGATTGGTGTGGCGATTTTCAGTGCCGTGAACAAGTATCTGGCAAGCATCATGAACCAGTTCCCACAATATGACGTGAAAGAGGTAGAAACGCACCATATCCACAAACTCGACCACCCCTCGGGCACAGGCATCACGCTGGCAGAGCAAATTGTGGAACGACTGGACCGAAAAAAGGACTGGACAATGGGCTTCCTGCAGCAACCCGACGGAACGATTGAAGGGAGCGACGAGGTGGCAACGGACTTGCTGCCCATCAGTTCTGTGCGACGAGATGAGGTACCAGGCATCCATTCCATCACATGGAACAGCGAGGCTGACCGAATCACGATTACACACGATGCGCACTCGCGTCAGGGCTTTGCGCTGGGGGCAGTGATTGCGGCAGAGTTTACGGCACAACATGAGGGACTGCTGACGACCGACGACTTGTTCAAATTCTAAAGAAAAGAGACGTATGGGATTCGACTATAAAAGCTTCAAGAAGACGCGTTCGGGAGAGAACGAGAAACCTGTATGGACAGGATGGAAATGGGTGAAATTTGGCATAGCAACTGTGTGTTATCTGGCATTCCTCTATTGGGTGAAATCGTGGTGGGGACTGCTGGTGCTGCCGTTCATCTATGATGTGTATATCAGCAAGAAAATCAAGTGGACATGGTGGAAGGAACTGGAGAGCGACGTGGCACGCACCATCATGAGTTGGGTAGATGCCATCGTGTTTGCACTGGTCGCTGTCTATTTCGTCAATAACTTCTTCTGCCAGAACTATCAGATTCCCTCGTCATCGCTGGAGAAAACACTGATGACAGGCGATTTCCTCTTGGTGAGCAAAATGAGTTATGGGCCGCGCATTCCACAGACTCCGCTGACGATGCCACTGACACAGCACACCGTCCCGATGCTGAACTGCAAATCGTACATCGAATGGCCTCAGTGGGAGTACCGCCGCGTGAAAGGCTTTGGCAAGGTGGAGCTGGGCGACATCGTGGTGTTCAACTATCCTGCGGGCGACACGGTGGCTGTGTCATACAATGGTGACTACTACGCCCTCTGCTATCAAGAAGGGAGTGTGTACGTGGCAGAACAAGGCTACGAGGTGCCCATGATGAAGGGCTTAGCTACCGAGGAGCAGCAAGCCATTTATGACCAAATCAGCAATATCGGCAAGCAGGTAGTGGCATCCAAAACGAACATCTACGGCAGTGTGACCTCGCGCCCCGCCGACCGCCGCGAGAACTACGTGAAGCGATGCGTGGGTCTGCCTGGCCAGACGTTGCAGATTAAGGATAAAATCATCTATGTGGACGGCAAGAAACAGGAGACCCCGACCTTCGCTCAGTTCAACTATAAGGTCTATACGCGTAACAACCAGATTCTGTCCGACGAAATGTGCGACGAGCTGAACATCAGCGACGAAGACCGCGACAAGATTCTGGACCACAACCGCGGCATCCCACTCACCCACATGGCGGTGGAGGCGCTGCGTGCCAACAAAGAGTTCTGCGACAGCGTGGTGGAAGTGCTTGACAACAATTGCTTCAACGAGAATGACCCGCTGGAATATGGCATCTATGGCATGGTCTATCCGCTCAACCATCAGTATGGCTGGACGCGCGACAACTATGGTCCCATCTGGATTCCTGCCAAGGGACAGAGCATCAAGCTGACGCTTGAAAACCTTGCCATCTATGAGCGACCCATCCGTGTGTACGAGAAGAACAGCCTGGAGGTGAAGGATGGCAAAATCTACATCAACGGCAAGCAGACCGACGAATACACGTTCAAGATGGACTACTACTGGATGATGGGTGACAACCGCCACAACTCTGCCGATAGCCGCTACTGGGGCTTTGTGCCCGAAGACCATGTGGTGGGCAAACCACTGTTTATCTGGCTCTCCCTCATCACCGACCGCTACGGCAAATCACACGGCGTACGCTGGAGCCGACTCTTCACATGGGTGGACAATATCAAGTGAGATGGTTCTTCCAAGTGCCTATCTTCCTCCTGTCTCATGGTTTTCTGCTTTGCTAAAGGATGAAACCTTTTTCATCGAACAGTACGAAAACTATCACAAGCAGACCATTCGTAACCGATGCACCATCGATTCCCCGAATGGTCCGCTTCACCTTTCCATCCCCATCGATAAGGGGAACTTCATAGAGGGGAAGTGCCTGATGAAGGACGTGCGCATCAGCACCCATAGTGACTGGCAGCGCCAACATTGGTACGCCATCGAGACCAGTTACTTCAACTCCCCCTTCTTCGAGTATCTGCAAGATGACTTCCGCCCCCTCTACGAACGAAAATGGAGGTTCCTAATGGACTTCAACGAAGCTCTTATAGAAACAAGTTGTGCCATCTTGGACATCAAGCCCAAGATGGCACGTACCACAGCGTACAAGGGACTAACGCCCGTTGCCTATTCTTCTCATACACCCTCCGTCCCTTCGTCTCCCCTTCCATCGTCTAAGCCCTATTATCAGGTCTTCCAACAGAAGCATGGCTTTCTGCCTAACCTCAGCATCATCGACCTCCTCTTCAATATGGGAAACGAAAGTGTACTGATGCTCTGACGCCCAACAGAGGTTTACTTTATCTTGATCATGCGGTTGGTAACTCGCTCGGCAGAGATGATGATGCCATCTTCACCTACAATGTCCACGTTCCACACATGGGTGCTCCTACCTGCATAAATGAGGCGAGCTTTGCCATAGACTACCCCCTCGGTGGCAGACATGGCTACATGGCTTGCATTGACTTCGGTGCCGCACACAGCCAGTGTCTCATCGAAGTGGGTGATATGCAAGGAGCCTACTCCCGCGATGGTCTCGGCAAGCGCTAACGAGGCGCCTCCATGCAGGATGCCCAAATACTGACGGGTAGCTGGTGAAATGGGCAACTCTGCCACAGCATACTCGTCGTCTGTGGGGATGAAACGCATCCCCAAGGCTTCTATGAGTGTCCCCTTCATACGGGTATGAAGGAAGTCGCATTCCTGTTGTGTCAGCATGATGTTACGGTTTGTGTTTCAATCCGTCGATGTTTGGGGGAGCGAGTCACGCCTTCGTAAATTCCTGATAAATCTTGCTGGCGATGGCCTGCATCTCTTCGGTGGAGAGGCTTAGCTTCGGATTGGCGAAGTTCATGTCTTTCTCGCTCTGCATGGGCACCAAATGGATGTGGGCGTGAGGGACTTCAAGCCCCAGCACAGCTTGTCCCACTTTCACACAGGGGAAGGCTGCCTTGATGGCGATGGCGACTTGCTTAGCAAAGACTTCGAAACGTGCCAATTCACTGTCTTCCATGTCGAAGATGTAATCGACTTCGCGACGTGGGATGACGAGTGTGTGCCCTTTCACGAGGGGGTTGATGTCAAGGAAGGCGTAGAATTCTTCGTTTTCTGCGCACTTGTAGGAGGGGATTTCCCCGTTTGCTATTTTGGAGAAGATGCTCATGATGGTTTGACTGAAGCGTTATCCGAATGTGATGTCCATTATCTCAAATTTCATCACTCCGCGTGGAACGGTGACGGTGGCGATTTCGCCTACCTTTTTGCCCAACAGACCTTGTGCTATAGGGGTCTTGATGGATATTTTGTTCTCGCGGAGGTTTGCCTCTCCTTCGCTGACGATGGTATAGACAAGTTTCATGCCGTTCTCCACGTTTTTCAGCTCGACCTTTGAGAGGATTTGCACTTCGTCGGTCTTTGTCAGCATGGACGGGTCAAGAATCTTTGCGCTGGCAAGGGTTGCCTTCAGTTCGGCTATCTTTGTTTCAAGTTTTCCCTGCGCTTCCTTTGCGGCATCGTATTCTGCGTTCTCTGAGAGGTCGCCTTTTTCTCGGGCCTCTGCAATCTGGCGGATGACTTCTGGTCGTTCCACTTCCTCCAGTTGTTTGATTTGGGCACGTAGCTTGTCGTAGCCCTCTTGTGACATATAAGCCATAGTATTTCTGTTTTTTTAGTTGTCTTGGATTGGTGACTCCTTTTGTGGATGATAAGTGTCCTTGGGTTAGTAACTTATTTTTCGGATGAAAAGAAAAAGAATCCCGACACGGTTGATGTCGGAACCCTTCCAATCTTTTTTCGGCTGCAAAGTTAGGGTTTTTAGTTTATCCTGCCAAATTTTTGGTCAAAAATCTTAAAAACTGAGGGCAAATCCTGCTATGAAGTTCGTGCCAAGGTCGCGATAACCAAAGTAGCGGTCAAACTTTTGATTCAGCAGATTGTCTCCCTTCACAAAGACCGTAAGAGGCAACCTGACTGGCAAAGTGTAATGGAGGCTGGCACCAAGATTCACCGTGGCGGGCCGCTCGTAGGCAGGACCTGGGACGACATCAATGTCGGGGTTATTATACCACGCATACTCCCAATCCAAACCGAAATAGAAGTCCTTGACAATTTTCACGTCAGCCCTCCACAGCATCTGGAAAGCAGGAGTGATGTAAGAACCATTCACCCAGTCATCGCCGTCCTTATCGCTGTCAAAGTTCAACTGGTTCTTCGCATCCACCTTCACGATGTCCTGATAGTTATACACAAAGTCGGCATTCACATAGAAACGCTTGCTCTTCGACAATTCCATCCACGGATACAGCAAGCCATTCACACTGTTGGAAATCCAATCCATATCAGGAGAGTTCTTCATCAGGTCAAAACCCCCATTGATGTGGCCGCTAAAACCGTTCAAGGTCTTGAAGCGGTATCCCACACGAATATCCACCTGATGGAACTCAGGCTCCATCCTCCCCACTGTGTACTGATGGATGCAAAAGGCAGGGTGCATGTCCGTAAAGCGACGGAAAGTGTTGTCGTCTTCATGTCCACTTGCCTCCACGTATGCTTCGCTCCTCGGATTCAGATGGTAGGTGAAAGCCACATCGGGAGCTACGTTGCCTTTCGTGCTGACGAAGAGTCCCAGCTTCAGCCCCATCTGCTCGTTAGTATATATATAATGTGGCGTGAAACGGAAGCGTGTGAAGCCATCCAACTCATCGTTTCCATAAGAGGCACCAGCAAAACCAAGTCCCAAACCAAGGCTCTGTCCATCAGCAAGCTGGTAGGCCGCATCGGCATTGAAGCGGAAGAATGTCTCGCCCAACTTGTCTGCAAGGCTGGTCAGATACTTCTGGCTGAAGAAGTCCACTCCTGCCGCCAGCCCAAACGTCCATTGATTTACCTGATAGGGGGTCAACCCCACATCGAAATTCGCCAACACATTGTGCTGCTTGTCCGTCTGGCTGTTCAGGAGGTTCTGGTCTTCCATGTAGTTAAACATCCGATTCTCATACGCACCTTTTGCGAAGAAGTCTGCACCATTGGCAAAGCGATGGGTGTATTTCAGCCCTGCCCGGCTGTGGTAATCGCGGCTCCGCCAATCTTGGATGTTGTAGTACCCGTTGTCCTTGGCTTTCCCGTTGAATCCTTTCAACGAGAGGTCGATGCCTAACGCATCATGGTCTGTCAAATCAAACAGATACCCCACCAGTCCATCTACGTTGCCATGACTGCCACCTGCCAGATGCACATAGCCCTTTTTGTTTCCCTTCCACACTGCTTCGCTGGTGTAGTCGCCCAGAGGCTCTGGTGTGTATTGGTTGAGTGGTTGCCCCTGCACAGCATACTCCATCGTGTAGTGTGTCACCTTCGTCTCCGCCGCCTTTGCCTTCACGTCCACCTTCTTCACGTCCTTCACCACAGGCTTCACCTCGTTGGTCACCTCCACGGTGTTGTCCAGCTGCGCAAAAGCAACCAAAAACGAAAAACTAACAACTAAAAGTGATAAAATCTTTTTCATAAAAAACTCAATGTTTTATTTCTTCCATTCTCCTTTCTATCATCTCCTTGATGTCATCATTCTCCTTATAATTTGCCCTCAATGACTCCAACGTTTGCTTCGCCTCCACCATACGACCCTCAGCCTTGTAGATGTCGCTTAGCAGAACAAACGCACGAGCCAACCAATAGGGTTTGCTTATACCCTTGTCTATTGCTTGGTTCAGTTGCTGCTCAGCCTGTTGATACTGTCCAGCATTGAACAATGCCTGTGCCGTCAACACGGGAGCCTTGGCTTCCTCCGTCGCCATAGAGTCCTGTGCCGCCGCAATCGAATCCTGCATGGCAATGTTGGCCGCCATATTCGCCAATTCCTCGCCCGCCTTCCTTGCATACTCACTGTTGGGGTATCGAAAAGCTATCATACCGAATACCGAAGCGGCATCGTCCTCTCTGCCAGACAAGACGTATGCACGTCCCAGCTCATACATCGCCTTGGCACCCAGAGCCGAACCCGCATACTCCGTATTCATCTGGTTGATGATGTCCACCTTCCTGTCATAGTTGCCACGCAAACCCTCGATATATGCTTGCTGCAACATCGAATAGTCGCCCAATGAACGATCCGTCTGCTTGGCGAGTTCATAATTGGCATTAGCCAAATCATAGTCACGCATATTCAAATAGCAGTCGCCCACACGGTTGTAGGCATCAGCCCTCATGACACTGCTCTTCCCTTCCGATTCTACAATTTTCTGGAACTGGACTATCGCCGCATTATACTTCTGTTGCTTGAACAGAGCATATCCAAGACTGTACACCGCATAGTCATCATTCTTCAACCTCCCGTTGGCCGTCTGTCCAGCCAATTGGATGGCCGTGTTCAAATCGTTGGCAGCCTGAGCATAATTGCCCAAACGATAATTGCAATCCCCCTTGATGTAATACGATTCCGCATAAGTCTCCGCATCCAGTTTGCCCAGCGCAATAGCCTGTCCAGCATACGTCAAAGCCTCCTGTACACGGTTTCCTGTCAACTCTTGAAAAGCCAGATTGTACAACACCTTCTGCTTATCAGCCTGAGAGTCAGCATCGAGAGTCTGTACCCTGTTCAAAGCATTCAGAGCCTTCGAATAGTCCTTCTTTGTCATATAGACCTCCGTCAGACACCGGGAAACAGGAGAGGCATACCGAGAAGTTGGGAACTCGTTCAAGAACTGCTCCATCACCGCCACAGTCTGAACAGATGCCGACTGCTCGTGCAACGTCAGGGCATAATTATAAAGAGCCTGTTCGCGAAGAACATTGTTGACAGACATCTGCGATGCCTGCTTAAACGCCTTTTGGGCATCTTCCCTATTTCGTAGTTGCAAAGCAGCAATGCCAGCATGCAACCACGCGTTCTGCGCCATCTCGTCTTGGTCAACACTGGCGGACTCTGTCAAGGAAGCGTAAGCCCTGTCGAACGCTCCCGTTCTATATTGGCACATACCCAACTTGTATAACGACGTACGAGTCTTCTCGCCAGCCTCCAGATAAGTCATCGCCCTATCATACGCTCCCTCGTCATACAGATGCTCACCCGCCAAACGATACAGCACCCCGTTGTAACTAAACACCTCATCACTCAAGTTCGTCAGCGGATAAGGCAACACGGCAGGAGTTGATGCCCCTTGCGCTTCATCCTCAAAAAACGACTTCACCGCCTCGTCAAAACGATGTTCCTTCACCAGCAAGTTTCTTCTGAACACACGCAACACCGCCGCATACTGCGACAACGGATGACCCTCCATCCACTCGCCCATCCTGTCAGCCGTACCCTTAGCTTCCAGCACATAATCACACACCAACAGCAGGGCCTCCGCATCCTCCCTCCCCTTCTCATTCGCCCCAGCCCCGTCTAACCAGTGCTCCAACTGTAGCCGTGCGCCCCTGTAGTGCCCGTCTGCCACCTGTTTCATGAATATATCGCCCAAAGCACTCACCGCCACCTCCTGCGCCTGCACGCCCATCGCCATGCCAGCCATCCACAACGATGCCAACAACCATTTTTTCATCCTTGTCATACCATCTATGAATTATTCGGATGTGTTTATTACGCTTTGCGTGACGAAAGAAAAACAAATAAAAACAGGTCTGTCTTGTTTTTAGTTGTTTTTTCTTCGTCCTCCGAAGGCGAAAAGTACTTCCGAAAGTTTAGTTATGTTTTTAGTTTATCACTTTTAGTTTTTAGATTCCAGTTTTTAGTTTATTCAGATGCAAAGGTACGGTTATTCTTTCGATTCAGCCACACCATTAACAAACTATAACATCAAAAAAACAAAAGCCAGCCATTTTGTGTTCACTCCATCGTACCGTTGGCCTTGCCGAAAGTTCTCTCGCTCGACAAATTCAAACAAAATCTCTGTTTTTTTTGTTTTTGTGCTCTCTTTATCGTACCTTTGTCGCCAAATGTTTTGTAAATCTTGCTAAGACCATGACTAAGAAGTATGATTTCCTCATTATCGGCTCTGGTGTGGCTGGTATGAGTTATGCGCTGAAGGTGGCAGAGGCTAAAAGGGGCAAGATTGCCATTCTCTGTAAATCAACGCTGGAGGAAGCTAACACGGCGAAGGCGCAGGGCGGCATCGCCTCGGTGACGAACTTGCTGGTGGATAACTTCGAGAAGCACATTGAGGACACCATGATTGCAGGCGATTGGATCAGTGACCCTGAAGCAGTGAGGCAGGTGGTGATGGGAGGCCCTCAGGGCATCAAGGACTTGGTGCGATGGGGGGTGAACTTCGACAGGAGGGAGGATGGTGAGTTTGACTTGCACCGTGAAGGGGGACACTCGGAGTTCCGCATCCTGCACCATGCGGACGACACGGGTGCGGAGATTCAGCGAGGACTGATGGAGGCGGTGAGGAACCACCCTGACATTGATGTGCTGGAGCATCATTTCGCTGTAGAAATTATCACACAGCATCATCTGGGCATCCGTGTGACTCGACGCACACCTGACATCGAGTGCTTTGGTGCGTATGTGCTGAACACGAAGACGGGCAAGGTGGACACGTTTCTGTCGAAGGTGACGCTGATGGCAACGGGTGGCACGGGTGCCATCTATGCCACAACTTCGAACCCGAACATTGCGACAGGCGATGGCATCGCGATGGTGTATCGCGCTAAGGGCAAAGTGAAGGACATGGAGTTTGTGCAGTTCCACCCGACGGTGCTGTACAACCCTGCCGAGACGCATCCTGCCTACCTCATCACGGAGGCGATGCGTGGCTATGGCGGCATTCTGCGTCTGCCGACAGGGGAGGAGTTCATGCAGAAGTATGACGAACGACTGTCGTTGGCTCCCCGCGACATCGTGGCTCGTGCGATTGATAATGAGATGAAGATTCACGCCCTCGACCATGTGTGTCTGGACGTGACACACAAGGATCCCGAGGAGACCAAGCATCATTTCCCCAATATCTACGCGAAATGCCTCTCCATCGGCATCGACATCACGAAGGAGTACATCCCTGTAGCTCCGAGTGCTCACTATATGTGCGGTGGCATTCAGGTAGATTTAGATGGACGGTCGAGCATCAAACGACTCTATGCGGTGGGCGAATGCTCCTGCACAGGATTGCATGGTGGCAACCGTCTGGCAAGCAATTCGCTCATCGAAGCGGTAGTGTATGCTGACGCTGCCGCTAAGCACTCGTTGGAAGTAATTGACCAATATGAGTTCAACGACAAGGTGCCGGCATGGAACGATGAGGGCACGATGACGAATGAGGAGAAGGTGCTCATTGCTCAGGACGTGAAGGAGGTGGGACAAATTATGTCCACCTACGTAGGCATCGTGCGTTCAGACCTTCGTCTGCACCGTGCTTGGGAGCGCCTGGACTTGCTCTATGAGGAGACGGAACATCTGTTCAAACGTGTGAAGCCTACTCGCGATATCTGTGAACTCCGCAACATGATTAACGTGGGCTACCTCATCACGCGTCAAGCTTTGGAACGCAAGGAGAGCCGAGGGTTGCACTTCACAGTGGATTACGCAAAACATGCGTTGGACAAGAAATAAGGAAACAACAACCACGAATAGAATTAAACCTCGAATTATGATGAAGAAATTATTATCGCTTTTAGTCTTTAGTTTATCGTTTTTGGTTTCCTCGGCACAGGACATGACCATCCCCATGGATCCTGCCGTGCGCAAGGGAACGCTGCCTAACGGCTTGACTTACTACCTGAGGCACAATGAGTGGCCTGAGGAACGTGCCTATTTCTACATTGCCCAGAAGGTGGGTTCGATGCAGGAGGAGGAAGACCAGAGAGGTCTGGCACACTTCTTGGAACACATGTGTTTCAACGGTACGACGAACTTCCCCGGCGACCGCCTCAAGAAATACCTCGAAACTATAGGAGTCAAATTCGGTGAAAACCTCAACGCCTACACCTCGTTCACTGAAACGGTGTATAACATCGACAACGTGAATGTGAAGACGGAGGGTGCTCTCGATTCCTGTCTGCTCATCCTGCACGACTGGAGCCATGACCTTCTGTTGGAAGATGAGGAGATAGACAAGGAGCGTGGGGTCATCAACGAGGAGTGGCGCATGAGAAGTTCTGCCACGATGCGTATGTATGAGAAGGCTCTGCCTGAACTCTATCCAGATAGCAAGTTCGGTGTACGTCTGCCTATTGGCACGATGGACATCGTGATGAACTTCCCCTACGAGGCTTTACGCAGTTATTATCGCAAGTGGTATCGCCCCGACCTTCAATCCATCGTAGTTGTGGGAGACATCGACTTGGACGAAATGGAACAGAAGATTCAGAAGGTCTTCGCCGACATCCAGCCTGCTGGTGCCGATGCTGCCCCATTCGAATACTTCCCCGTGCCCGACAATGCTGAACCTCTCATCTCCATCAACAAGGACAAGGAGCAGTCGAGAAACACCATCTCGCTGATGTGGAAGGACGAGGCTTTCCCAAGGGAGCAGAAGAACACCATCCCCTACCTGATGGTCGGTTACCTCACGGATGCCTTGGGAGGTATGTTCCACGAGCGTGTCAGCGACATTTTGCAAAAGGAGAACCCTCCGTTCATCAATGCCAGTTTTGGCTATGGCGACTACGTGGTTTCGAACACCAAGGCCGCCTTCGAAGGCGATGTGACCTGTAAGGACAACGAGTACCAGAAAGCCATACAGGCTCTCTACCGCGAAATTCTGCGTGCCAAGAAGTATGGTTTCAATGCAGGAGAGTATGAGCGATTCAAGTCGGAATATCTCTCACAACTGGAGAGTTCCTATCTGCACCGCGATAAGGTGTATAGCAGCAACTATGTAAACGAGTGCGTGCGCCATTTTATCGACAACGAGCCTATGCCTGGCATCGAATGGGAGTATCAGATGATGAACCAGATTGTGCCGATGACAAACGTTGACATGGTGAACCAAATTCTACAGCAGATGCCCGACTCCAACTTCGCCGCAGCCATCTTCGCTGCCGACAAGGAGGACAACATCCTGCCCACCAAGGAGCAGATACTCAGTTGGATGGCAGAAGTGGAAGCCGAGAACATAGAGCCTCTGAAGGACGAGGTGAACACGGAACCCCTCATCGCCAAGATGCCGAAATCTGGCAAAGTGAAAAAAATCACCGACGACAAGTTCGATGCTAAACTGATTACCTTGAGCAACGGCGTGAAGGTGCATGTGAAGAAGACCGACTTCTCACCAAACCAAATTCAGTTGCAGGCAGTCAGCTGGGGTGGCACTTCACTCTACCCGAATGAGGAGTATGACCAGACAGGCAACCTCGACTGGGTAGGAAACGGTGGATGGGGCAACTTCAGCACTACCGAACTGAACAAGAAACTGGCTGGCATTCAGGCGAGTGTGAGCACCAGTGTGGGTTCTGAAGGCGAGTATGTGTCAGGCTCCTGTGTGAAGAAAGACTTCGAGACACTCATGCAACTCACCTACCTCAAGTTTACAGCGCCCCGCAAGGATGTGGAGGCATACAACTCCGCCCTCCAGCGCACCAAGGCCATGCTGCAGAACCAAGAACTGCAACCCACCACCGCCCTGCGAGACACCATCGCAAAAGTCATCTATCATGACAACGTGCGCGCACTCCGCACCAAAGCTGAAGACCTCGACAAAATCAACTATGACCGCATCATCGAACTCTACAAAGAGCGATTCGCAGACGGCGACGACTTTGAGTTCTTCATCGTCGGAGACCTTGAAATCGACACCATCGCCCCACTCTTAGCCAAGTACCTTGGTGCCCTCCCCACAAAGAAAGGAACCGAAAAATATAACATCATCGACCTCAAAATGGCAGAAGGGAAACAGAAGAACGTCTTCGAAAAACAACAGGAAACCCCCAACGCCATCATCCTCTTCGTCTATCACGCCCCCGTGCAACACAACTTGAAGAACGAACTCGTGGTAGATATGCTCGAACAAATCATGGACATGACCTACACAGAGAGCGTCCGCGAAGACGAGGGAGGTGCCTATGGAGTACCCGTCAGCGCAGGACTCAGCCGTTACCCACAAGAGGAGGCCACCGTTCAGATTCAGTTGCCAACCGCACCCGAGAAACGCGAAAGGATGACCGAGATTGTCTATCAAGGCGTGGAAGACATGGTAAACAAAGGACCCAAGGCGGAAGACCTCCAGAAGACCAAGGAATACCTGCTCCGCAGCCATGCTGAGAACGTGAAGAAAAACGGCTACTGGATGGGACAGATGGTGACTTTCTACCGCTACGGTGAGGACAATGTAACTCCTTATGAAGACACCGTCAACAGCATCACCGCTGCCGACATTCAAGAGATGGCACGTCGCATCTTCAAGAGCGGCAACTGCATCGAGGTTGGCATGACAAGCCCTTTGAACAATGAATAGGCAGTTTCACTCCAAAGTATCGTTCAGCAACTATGTGCTACTGGCAGCCCTGCTGTCAGTAGCCATTTATTTCGTGTGGAACACCGAGGCACTTACCCGACCGGTGAGCGGCATTCTCATTGCCGCCATACTCCTCATCATGGTCATCCTCATCGAGCGGATGATACACACCACCTACACCATCCGAACCGACCGCACACTTGTCATCCATCGTGGACGTTTCGCCAAAGAGGTGGTCATCCCCCTCGATGAAATCGCCCATATTGATCGCATCAACCATCTGCGCATCGGCGGGAGAGCCTTACGCACAAGCCTCGTCCTTGTGCTCAGAAACAACACAGAACACTATATTACACCCATCAACGAAGAAGACTTCATCCAATGTATTATTCAGAAAAGAAAGAAAACGGAAGAAGAGGAAGATTAGCCATCATCCTCATGCTGACATGCTTCTTGTCAGTACAAGCACAAGAAACGACAGACAACCACTCTTGGACAACGGAACAGGGGCAAATGCCCACTGACTCTGTCGCAATCGACTCGCTCTCGCCCGAAGAGAGGCAGATGCCGTGGGATGTACGCATCAAGACAGAACTTGACCGCTTGGCACGCGAGGCAGACAACGCCTACTACCACACTGGCATCTGCGTGTGGGACTTGACCACCGACTCCTTCCTGTGGGGCTACAACAATCGGAAAGTCATGCGCCCCGCCTCCACACAGAAAGTGCTCACCGCCATCTCCGCCCTCAGCGTCATCGGTGCCCAACATGAATTCAAGACCCGTGCCTACTACACGGGCAGCATCTCTGCCGACAGTGTCCTGGCAGGAGATATCTATGTGGTGGGCGACTTCGACCCACTCTATTCCATCAGCGACCTCAAGGAACTGGCACGCAACATCCGCGACCTCGGCATCCGAGCCGTCCGAGGTAAAATCTATGCCGATGCCAGCATGAAGAGCAGCGACCTCTATGGCAATGGTTGGTGCTGGGACGATGTGCCCAGCAAATACGAGCCCTACCTCTGCGCCCTCATGGTCGAACGAGGCAAGATGGCACCCAGTTTCACCAGTTACTCGCAAGATGCCTCTTTCCACCCTGCCGCCCACTTCGCCTACATCCTTTCCCAAGAGTTGCGAAGCCTGAAAATCACAGGAGCCGACGGCATCGCCATCGACTATGGCATGAAGGAATACTCCTACAATGGCCGCAACTTCTACACCAAGACACGCACCATCGACCAAGTGATGCAGCGGATGCTCAAGAACTCCGACAACCTCCATGCCGAGGCAGTCTTCTTCCAGCTTGCCCATTTCAACACCGGCAAGCATTGCACCTGGAAAGACGGTGCCCGTCAGGTGGAGAACGTGCTCCGCAAGGCTGGCACCTCCACCTCCTACGTGGAAATAGCCGACGGCAGCGGTGTGTCCCTCTACAACTACGTCAGCCCCGATGCTCAAGTGGCGATGTTGCGTTACGCCTATAAGAACGACGACATCTACCGCTACTTCCTCCCCGCACTCCCCATTGCTGGCGTGGACGGCACCCTCGACACCCGTATGACATCAGGCCCTGCCCATCGCAACGTGCGTGCCAAGACTGGCACCCTCGAAGGCTGCATCGCCCTCTCTGGCTATGTCACTGCCTCCAATGGTCACCAACTCGCCTTCTCCATCCTCGTCAATGGTGTCCTCTCCGCCAAGGTGGCACGCGACTACCAAGACCGAGTGTGCCAAGAGTTGGCAAGGTAACAGGTAAAAAATCTCCCTTTTGATACCAGCGGCTATCCAGTAAACCGACGTGCCCCACATCGGT